>CAZIDY010000014.1:0-73834 GCA_964538505.1 uncultured Limnobacter sp.
CGGCGAGCAGGAAGGCGATGTAGAGCAGCCCGACGATGATGATCGTCGTCTGGAAGAGGTCGGTGAAAGCCACCGACCACATGCCGCCGAACAGCGTGTAGACGGTGACGACGGCGGCGCCGAGCATGATGCCGTGCGACAGCGGGATCGCGCCGCCCGACAGCGTGTTGAAGACGATGCCGAGCGCGACCATCTGCGCCGAGGTCCAGCCCAGGTACGACAGCGTGATCGCGATCGCCGTCCCGATCTCCACCGTGGGGTTGTAGCGCTTGCGATAGAAGTCGCCGATCGTCAGCAGCTCCATCCGGTAGAACGGACGGGCGAAGAAGAGCGCGACGATGATCAGGCAGAAGGCCGCGCCGAAGGGGTCGGCGACGACGCCGCCGAGGCCGTCGCGCAGGAAGGTCGACGACACGCCCAGCACCGTCTCGGCGCCGAACCAGGTGGCGAACACGGTCGCCATGTTCATGTACAGCGGCAGGCTGCGTCCGGCGACGAGGTAGTCGGCCGAGCTCTGGACGCGCTGCGCGGCGTACAGGCCGATCCCGACGGTCACGGCCAGATAGAGCATCACCAGTGAGGTCAACATCCGGTCAGTCGCCCATCGAGTCGCAGAGTCGAAAAAAGGCGCGAAACATTACCTGATTTTGCGTGTGCGGGGGAGACCGTCCGGCGGGGTTTTGCCGCCTGCGTAGCACCGGTGCGTCAGGCGAGCCAGCGGAACGCCTCGATGAGCGCGACGGCGACGACGAGCATCGCGAGCAAGGCGATCCATCGGCGCATCGTGCGCTGCTCTCGCACCAGGCGCTCGAGCGCGCGCGTGAGCGGATCGACCTTCGGATGCGCCTGGCGCTCGAGCGCCTGGTGCGCGAGCCGCGGCAGCTCCGGCAGCATCCGGCTCCAGTGCGTTGCCTCGATGCGCACGCGCTCGAGCAGGCCGGCGAGCCCGACCTGCTCCTGCATCCAGCGTTCGAGGATCGGCTTGGCGGTGACCCACAGGTCGAGATCGGGGTCGAGCTGGCGGCCGAGCCCTTCGATGTTCAGCAGCGTCTTCTGCAGCAGCACGAGCTGCGGCTGGATCTCGACGTTGAAGCGGCGCGACGCCTGGAACAGGCGCAGCAGCACGAGGCCGAGCGAGATCTCCTTCAGCGGCCGGTCGAAGAAGGGCTCGCAGCACGCGCGCACCGCACCCGCCAGGTCCTCGACGCGCGTGTCGGGCGGCACCCAGCCCGACTCGACGTGCAGCTCGGCCACGCGCCGGTAGTCGCGCCGGAAGAACGCGAGGAAGTTCTGCGCGAGGTAGTCCTTGTCGAATTCCGACAGCGTGCCGACGATGCCGAAATCGAGCGCGATGTAGCGGTTGAAGTCGTCTCCTTCGTCGCCGACCAGGATGTTGCCCGGGTGCATGTCGGCGTGGAAGAAGCCGTGGCGGAACACCTGCGTGAAGAAGATCTCGACGCCTTCGCGCGACAGCCGCTTCAGGTCGATGCCCGCTTCGCGCATCCGTTCGATCTGGCTGATCGGGATGCCGTGCATGCGCTCCATCGTCAGCACGTTCGCCGCACACCAGTCCCAGTGGATCTCCGGCACGCGCAACAGGCGCGTCCCCTCGAAGTTGCGGCGCAGCTGGTTCGCGTTGGCGCCTTCGCGGATCAGGTCGAGCTCGTCGTGCAGGTAGGTGTCGAACTCGTCGATGACGTCGAGCGGTCGCAGCCGGCGCGCGTCGGCCGAGATCCGCACGAACAGGTTGCCGGCGGTGCGCATCAGCTCGAGGTCGCGTCCGATGACGGCGGCCATTCCCGGGCGCACGACCTTCACGGCCACCTCGCGGCCGTCCTTCAGCCGCGCGAGGTGCACCTGCGCGATCGACGCCGAGGCGATCGGCTCGAGCTCGAAGACCTCGAACAGCGCGTCGATCGGACGGCGCAGGCCGCGCTCGATCTCGCGCACGGCGAGCGCGCCGGGGAAAGGCGGGACGCGGTCCTGCAGCAGCGCGAGCTCGTCGGCGATCTCGGCGCTGAGCAGGTCTCGCCGCGTCGACAGCACCTGGCCGAACTTCACGAAGATCGGCCCGAGACTTTCGAGTGCCTGTCGCAGCCGGGCGCCGGCCGGCGCGTCGAGCCTTCGTCCGAAACGCAACACGCGACCGGCGACCAGCGGCCATCGCGAGCCCGTCGTCGCCGCCGCGCCGGAGACGGCGATCTCGTCGAGTCCGAAGCGCCAGGCGACGAAGAGGATCCGGATGAGTCGGGTAATGCGCAAGGCGGGCGGGGTTTCCGGAAGGAGAGGGGGCGACCGGCGCGAACGCGCCATTCTATCTATGCGGCGTGCCCCGCCGGGTTTCCCCGCGACTGGACGAACCCCGCCCGAAGGCACTAGATTGCGGGCACCAAACGGAGGAGACCTTCATGCAGTCATCCCGTCGTCGTGTCGTGGCCGGTGCGGCAGGAGCCGCGGCCATCGGAGCCTTCCCGGCCATCGTTCGCGCGCAGTCGAAAATCCAGCTCAAGCTCAGCCACTATCTGCCGCCTTCGCACGGGCTGCAGACCGACTTCATGGAGCCGTGGGCGCGCGAGCTCGAGGCGAAGACGCAGGGCGCGGTGTCGGTGCAGGTCTCGCCCGGCACCTCGTCGCTGGGGCGTGCCGAGAACCAGCTCGACCAGGTCCGCAACGGGATCGTCGACATCGCGTTCGGCTTGTGCGGATTGCCGCGCGGGCGCATGACGCGCAGCACGATCATCGAGATGCCGCTGCTCGTGCGCAAGGCCGAGGCCGGCTCGCGCGCGATGTCGAATCTCTATCCGAAGATGCTCGGCCCCGACTATCAGGGCCTGAAGCCGCTGCTGCTGATGACGCACAACGGCGGACACTTCCACACGCGCGACAAGCGCGTCGTGATGCCCGACGACCTGCAGGGGCTGCGCATCCGCACGCCTTCGCCCACTGTCTCGATGATGCTCGAGTTCCTCGGTGCGAGCCCGGTCGGCATGCCACCGGCGCAGGTCTACGAGAGTATCCAGCGCGGCGTGCTCGACGGTGCGTGCTTTCCGTGGGACCCGGTGCGCGCGTTCAAGCTCGGCGAGGTCACGAAGCACCACTGCGAAGCCTACGTGTACACCGCGGCGTTCTGGTTCGCGATGAGCGATCGCAAGTACAAGTCGCTGCCCGCCGACGTGCGCAAGGTCATCGACGACATCTCGGGCGAGGCGCTGCTCGCGAAGGTGCAGGGCTGGTGGGACAAGTGGGACGCTGCCGGCCGTGCGACTGCAGTCGAGCGCAACAACGAGATCGTCACCCTCACCGACGCGCAGCGCGGGCAGTGGGAAGAGCGGCTCACGCAGATGTTCAACCGGGCGATGCAGGACTTCGAGAAGCGGGGCGTCGCCGACGCGCGCGACATCTACATCGCGATGCAGCGCGAGGTCGCGAAGATCGAGAAGGCCTGATCCGGGCGGTACCGTCGTCGACGGGTTCCGGAAGTGTCATCGCGCGCCGCCGGCGTGCTGACGCACGCCGAGTCGTTGCTGCTCGGGTTCTGCCGCGTCTGCGCGTGGATCGGCGTCGCGATCCTGGTCGCCTGCGCAGCGCTCACCGTTGCCGACGTACTGCTGCGGCGGATCAGCGGCGATGCAATCCCCGGCATGGTCGACATGACGCAGCTGATGGTGATGACGGGCGTCTTCCTGTGCGTGCCCTTCGTCTTCGAGCAGCGCGCGAACGTCGAGGTGGAGCTGTTGTACGACCGGCTGCCGGGGGTGCTGCAGCGATCGCTGTCGCGGGTGTGGCTGGTCGTTGCGCTGCTGTTCCTGCTGGCGATCGCGTGGTACGTGGGGATCGCGGCGAGCCAGGTGCTCGAGTATGGTGATCGCTCGCCGACGGTGGCGATTCCGATGATCTGGTACTGGGCGCCGATCCTGTTCGGGACGGTCGTGTCGGCGGCGGTGTGCGGGTTGCAGCTCGTGCGTTCGTTGGCGGGCTCGACATGACAGTCTCGCCCCTGCTCGGCGTGCTCGGCTTTGCAGCCGTCATCGCGCTGGTGATGCTGCGCATGCCGGTGGCGATCGCGATGGGGGCGGTCGGATTCGTCGGGCTGACGATCGCGTCGGGGCTCGATACTTCGGGGTTCATGCTCGGGCGCGCCACCTTCGAGGCGGTGTTTCCGTATTCGCTGTCGGTGGTGCCGCTGTTCATCGCGATGGGCGTGTTCGCCGGGCACGCGGGGCTGTCGCAGTCGCTGTATTCGTTCGTCGCGGCGATCGTCGGGCATCTGCGCGGCGGGCTGGCGATGGCCACCGTCGGCGGTTGCGCGATCTTCGGTGCGGTCAGCGGCTCGGGCATCGCGACCACGGCCACGATGGGACGCGTTGCGTTGCCGGAGATGCGGCGCCATGGCTACGCCGATTCTCTGGCCTGCGCATCGGTGGCGGCAGGCGGCACGCTGGGCGTGATCATTCCGCCGTCGATCCTGTTCGTCATCTACGGGCTCGCCACCGAGCAGTCGATCGGGCGTCTCTTCCTCGCCGGCGTGCTGCCCGGAATCCTCGGGATGCTGCTCTATTCGCTCGCCGTCTCCTGGTCGGTGCGCGCGCGTCCCGAGGCGGGGCCGGCCGGCGAGCGCAGCTCGTGGAGCGAACGTCGACAGGCCTTGCGCGCGGTGTGGCAGGTGGTGCTGCTGTTCGGTCTCGTGCTCGGCGGGATGTATCTCGGCTGGTTCTCGCCGACCGAGGCGGCGGCGGTCGGTGCCGTCGGCGCGATCGTGCTCGCCGCGCTCTCGGGGCGGCTCACGCTGCGCGTGATTGGCCGCGGATTCACCGAGACTGCGCTCACCAGCGGGATGATTTTCGTCATCCTGATCGGAGCGGGGATCTTCAACGCGTTCATCGAAGCCACCGGGCTCACCGATGCGCTGATCGCCACCGTCGACCACATGGAGTGGAACCGCTGGTGGGTGATGCTCGCGCTGATGGTCACCTACATCCTGCTCGGCGCGCTGATGGACGAGCTG
Source organism: uncultured Limnobacter sp. (assembly GCA_964538505.1). Taxonomy (GTDB): domain Bacteria; phylum Pseudomonadota; class Gammaproteobacteria; order Burkholderiales; family Burkholderiaceae_E; genus Zeimonas. Next base: position 5,006 of record CAZIDY010000014.1, read on the forward strand.
TCGATGATCCTGCTCACCGTCGGCCCGGTGTTCCAGCTCGTCACCGCGCTCGGCTTCGATCCGATCTGGTTCGGCGTGATGCTGATCACCGTCTGCGAGATCGGGATGATCCTGCCGCCGGTGGGCATCAACCTGTTCGTGATCCAGTCGATCGCCAATGTGCCGCTCGCGACGGTCGTGCGCGGCATCGCGCCTTTCGCGATCGTCGACATGCTCCGGCTGCTGATCCTCGCGCTCTTTCCGTGGCTCGCGACCTGGCTGCCGTCGCGGATGGTGTAGCGCGCTCCGCTCAGCTCGCCGTGCGGTCTTCGCTGCCTTCGCCGATCGGCGGAAAGCTGCCCGATGCACGCAGCTCCTGGCTTCGATCGAAGAGCCGCGTGAGCACGCGGTCGAGCGTCTCGCGCTCGGGCTCGTCGAGCACGGCGAGGAACCACGCTTCCATCTGCCGTACCTCGGGGATGATCGAGCGGCACATCGCGGTGCCCTTCTTCGTGAGGAAGAGCACCAGCCGGCGCCGGTCGCGCGGGTCTTCGCTGACGGCGACGAGATCGAGCTCGACCAGACGGCGCTGCGCGCGGCTTACGCGCGCCTTGTCCATGCTCGTGTGCTCGACGACCTCGTTCGGTGCCGTGGGTCCGTGCGCGTGCAGCGCCATCAGGATGCGCCACTCGGGGATCTGGATGCCGAAGCGTTCCTCGAACAGCGAGCCGATCGACTGGCTCAGCCGGTTGGCGACGACGGCGAGCTTGTACGGAATGAACTCGTGCAGCCACAGCGCGTCGCCGTCGCTCGGCAACGCCTGCGCGACGTTGCGACGGGGACGCGGCGAAGCGGGGGTACGCACGATGCGCGATCCGCTCATTTGGCCGCGACGGCCGCGCCGATCGGTGCGGCGGCGACGGGGTCGTCTGCCGAGAGCGGGACCGCGCGGAACGGATTGCGCCGCTGCACGGCGAGCGTCCAGAAGAGCGCGAAGCTGCAGGTGATGCCGAGCATCCACGCGACGTTGCGGTAGATCGGCGCAGCGAGCTCGGGAGTGGGGGAGATGTTCAGGAAGACGTAGGCCATGCCGAGGATGCCCAGCAACTGCGGAACCGGGAACCACGGCGAGCGGAACGGACGCAGCGTCTGCGGAAAGCGGATGCGAAGGACGATCAGGTCGATGTGCACGATGATATAGGCGATCAGCCAGCACCCTGCAGCAGCCACGGTGAGCGACAGGATCGAGCCTGCATCCATGCCGAGCGGCACGCGCACCGCGCCGATGCCGACAGCCAGCGCGATCAGCGCGGGCGCCGGCGCGCCTGCCCGGTTCTCGCGCCCGAGCACGGCCGGCAGCTGGCCGCTCTGCGCCATCCCCTGCACCATTCGCGAGACGCTCGCGAGCACGGTGTTCAGCAGCGTCGCGCTGCCGAGGATCGCGAGCAGCGCGAACCAGATTCGCGCCGGTGCACCGAAGATCGACTGCGCGAGCTCGACGTGCGGCGTTGCCGACCCGAGCGTCTCGGGGGTGAGCATCGCGAGGCCGGCCGTGCAGTACATGCCGTAGGCGACGACGATCAGCACGAGCCCGATCAGCATCGCGCGTGGAACGTCGCGTCGCGGGTTGCGGGCTTCTCCGATCATCGGGCAGACGAACTCGAGCCCGACCAGCCCCCAGATCGCGAGTGCGACCAGCGACAGCGCCGCAGCCGGTACCAACGGCTGCTCGGTGAGCACCGCGCCGATGTTTCCGCTGAACGCGCCGGCGAAGCCGATGACGAGAATGCCGGCGAACATGGTTCCGACGAGCGCGGTCTGCAGCCGCGCGAACATGTCGATGCCGCGCAGGTTCAGCAGGCAGAACAGGGCGAGCAGCAGCAGGCTCGGCTGGCCGATCACTGCGGTGATCTCCGGCGCCAGTCGTCCGACGAGCGTGTCGACGAGGATCAGCTCCGCCGGGATGCCGAGCATCGCCACCGCGACGTAGCCCGACAGCGCGGCGATGATCGCCGGTCCCGGCCCGATCGCCGCCTGCGTGTACGCGCCTACCGATCCGGCGCGCGGCAGCATCAGCGAGAGCTCGGCGAACGACAGCACGTAGCTCAGCGCGAGCAGCGCGGCGAGGCCGATGGCGACGAGATAGTTGATCGCGCCGAGGCCCGCGCCGTTGAGCATGCTGATCATCGTGCTCTGCACGACGACGACGCCGACCGCGGTGGCGACGAGCGCCGGCAGCCGCAGGCCGCCGCGATGCGCGTTCGGAAGTTCGTGGGCCATGAAGTCTCCTGTCGGGCGGGCGTCTCGGACGAACGCTTCGCCGTGCCGTTCTACCATCCGATCGTTGTCATCGCAACAGATTTATGCAACGGCAGTTTTCTCGGGTGTCTGAAGCCATTCGAGAATGGTTCGCACGCAGAGGGTGTGAATCTGCGGCGGCCGCTCCGGAAGCGGATACGGATTAATCGTTGCGTTGACAACCAATCGAGCGTTGCTGCACACTCGGGTGCGCCGCCCTGCCGGAAACGACGCACCCCACGGCGCGCGACGAACCGCCTTCCCGACGGCCTGGGACCGCCCGGCGTCTACCTGGTGCATTACGGAGCGAGGATGAGCTTGAGCGGGATACAGAGCGAGAGCGTGGCCACGGTGGCGGAAAGCGGAGCGGTATCCGTGAGCGGAACGCGGCCGCGCCGCTTCGGCGCGCTGCTGCTCGACTTCGGCAGCGTCATCACCTTCACCGCCTTCGAGCGGCATCGCGACTCGGAGCGCACCCTCGGCCTCGCGCACGGCACCTTCGGCTGGCTCGGGCCCGTCGACCCGGACACCGATCCGCTGTGGCGCAGCATGCAGCGCGGCGAGATCAGCGAGCGCGACTACTGGTCGCATCGCGCGGCCGAGGTCGGGTCGATGGTCGGCCGGCCCGAGTGGACGCCGCTCGATTTCTTCCAGGCGATCCGCGGCGACGATCCGAATCTTGCGATCCGCGAGTCGGCGCGACAGACCATTGCAGCGGCACGCGCCGCTGGCCTGCGCGTGGGCATCCTGTCGAACGAGCTCGAGCTGTACTGGGGGCGTCCGTTCATGGACCGGCTCGAACTGCTGCGCGACATCGACGTGCTCGTCGACGCGACGCACACGCACATCCTGAAGCCCGATCCGCGCGCCTATGCGCTCGCGCTCGAGGCGCTCGGCATGGGCGCCGAGCGCGTATTGTTCGTCGACGACCAGCTGCGCAACGTCGAGGGGGCGCGGCGGCTGGGCATCGAGGCCGTGCATTTCGACGTCGCTGCGGCCGACGCGTGCTTCGCGTCGGTGCGCCGGCAGCTCGGGCTCGAAGCGAACGCAAGCGGGGAAGCGAAGTGAAGCGAAGCGAGACGCTGCGCGCCGACAACGCGCGCTACATGTGGCACCCGATGGCGCACCCGCGCCAGATGCAGGAGCAGCCGCCGATCATCATCGAGCGTGGCGACGGCGTCTGGGTCACCGACGTCGACGGGCATCGTGTCGTCGACGGCGTGGGTGGGCTGTGGAACATCAACCTCGGCTACGGACGCGAGGAGATCAAGCGCGCGATCGTCGAGCAGCTCGACGAGCTCGCGTACTACTCGTGCTTTCGCGGCACGACGCACCCGCGCGCAATCGAGCTGTCGGCGCGCCTCGTGTCGATGCTCGCGCCCGAGGGAATGTCGCGCGTTGCGTTCTCCAGTGGCGGCTCGGACGCCGTCGAAGGCGCACTGAAGATCGCGCGCCAGTACTGGAAGCTCGTCGGCCAGGCCGACCGCTACAAGTTCATCTCGCTGAAGCAGGGCTATCACGGCGTGCATTTCGGCGGCATGTCGGTGAACGGGAACACGTCGTTCCGTCGCGCCTACGAGCCGCTGCTGCCCGGGTGCTTCCACATCGACACGCCGTGGACCTACCGCAACCCGTACACCGACGATCCGGTGCGGCTGGGCGAGATCTGCGCCGAGCTGCTCGATCGCGAGATCCGTTTCCAGGGCCCCGACACGGTAGCCGCCTTCATCGCCGAGCCGGTGCAGGGCGCCGGCGGCGTCGTCGTGCCGCCGCCGAACTTCTGGCCGCTGGTGCGCGAGGTCTGCGACCGGCACGGCGTGCTGCTGATCGCCGACGAGGTCGTCACCGGCTTCGGTCGTACCGGTTCGTGGTTCGGCTCGCGGCTGTGGGGCGTGAAGCCCGACCTGATGTGCCTGGCCAAGGGCATCAACTCGGGCTACGTGCCGCTGGGTGCCACCGCGGTCGGCGAGCGCGTCGCCGCCGCGTTCCACAGCGACGAGTCGGGCAGCGGCGCGCTGATGCACGGCTACACCTACAGCGGGCATCCGGTGGCCTGCGCATCGGCACTCGCCGCGCTCGACATCCTCGAGCGCGAGAAGGTCGTCGAGAACGCGCGCGTGCAGGGCGAGCACCTGATGTCGCGGCTCGCGCCTTTCGTCGAGCGCTTCGGCTCGGTGGGCGACGTGCGCGGCATCGGGCTGATGGCCTGCGTCGAGCTCGTCGCCGACAAGGCGAAGCGCACGCCGCTCGACCGCAAGGCGGCGCTGCCGGCGAAGGTGGCCGAGCACGCGTATCGCAACGGCGCGATGGTGCGCGTCTCGGGCGGCAACCTGATCCTGTCGCCGCCGCTGGTGATCCAGCGCGAGCAGGTCGACGTGCTGGTCGATGCGATCGAAGGGGCGCTCGTCGCCTGTTCGGCGTAGTCGCCGCCCGCCGGGCGTCGGACGGGACGACAGATGAAGGCCGGGCTGCAGATCCTCGTTGTCGGCACCGCCGACACCAAGGCGGACGAGCTGCTGTTCATGAAGCGCTGCATCGAGTCCGACGGCGCGAAGGCGACCATCATGGACGTCGGCGTACTCGGAGCTGCGGCGTTTCCGGTCGGGATCAGCAACCGGGACGTCGCCGAGGCAGCCGGCATGACGATCGAGCAGATCGCCGCGCTGGGCGACGAGAACCTGGCGATGACGAAGATGGCCGAAGGGGCTGTCCGTCTGACGCTCGAGCGCTATCGGCGCGGCCAGGTTCACGGCATCCTCGCGTTGGGCGGGACGATGGGAACCGACCTCGCGCTCGACGTGACGGCGGCGCTGCCGCTGGGCATGCCGAAGTTCATCGTCACCACGGTTGCCTATTCGCACTTGATTCCGCCGGAGCGCCTGGCGCCGGATCTGATGATGATCCTGTGGGCCGGCGGCCTGTATGGCCTGAACTCGATCTGCCGGTCGATCCTCAGCCAGGCGGCGGGTGCCGTGGTGGGAGCGTGCAGCACGGTCGTGCCGGTGCAGACGCAGCGCCCTCGTGTCGCGATCAGCTCGCTCGGCCGGTCGTGCCTGAGCTACATGGTGCGGCTCACGCCCGCGCTCGAGCAGCGCGGCTACGAGCCGGTGGTCTTTCACTGCACGGGCATGGGCGGCCGGGCGATGGAGGCGCTGATCGAGCAGGGCGAGTTCGTCGCGGTGTTCGACTTCGCGCAGGCCGAGGTCAGCAATCATCTGCACGGGTCGGTCGTCACCGCCGGTGCTTCGCGACTGGAAGCGGCCGGCCGTCGCGGCATTCCGCAGCTGGTGGCGCCCGGTGCGAGCGACATGATCGACGTGCAGAGCTGGAAGCCGCTCGATGCGGCGTACAGCGATCGCACCTTCCACGCGCACAACCGCCTGATCGGATCGGTGAACACGACGCCGGAGGAGCGGTGTGCGATCGCACGCGAAATCGCCGCGAAGCTTTCGCGTGCGAGCGGCCCGGTGGCGTTCTTCCTGCCGAGGCGCGGCATCCACGCGTGGGATCACGAGGGACAGCCGATGCACGATCCGCGGGTGCACGCGCAGTATGTCGAGGAGTTTCGTCGTCATCTCCGTGCGCCGGTCGAGTTGCACGACCTGGATCTGCACATCAACGATGACGCGTTCGTCGACGCTGCGCTGGCGGTCTTCGATCGGTGGGTGGCGGAAGGGCGTATTCCGGCGGGGGTGGAGGCTTCGTTGGCGCGAGAGGAGAATCTCTGCCAGTGAAGGCTCAGGCTTCGGCGCGCTGTGTGCGAGCGCTTCTCGTCTGTTCGACGTAAGTCTTCAGCTGCTTCTGCTTACTCAGTAAGCGGGATAAAATGCGGTAACGACCGTTTGGAGGAGTCGATGCCTGCAGCTACGTTGACCGAGAGAGGACAGATCGTCATTCCGGCCGAGATCCGCGCGCGTTACGGACTGACGGCGGGTACCCAGGTTGAGTTCGTCGACGAAGGGGGAACGATTCGCCTGGTGGTGCGGCGCAAAGTTGCCCGCTCCGATCCGGAAGCCGGCTATGGAATGATCAAGGTTCGGCGACGCGAAGACCCGGCCCATACTCGGGGTGGATTGCTGGATTTCGATGTTGCATCGGTAGCAGAGCGGCCGTAGGCGACGAGTGATCGCAGTCGATACGAACGTTCTGGCGCGCTTTTACTGCGATGATCCGGACGACATCGAGGCGCGGCGCCAACGCCCGGTCGCGAAGCGGGTGATGATCGAATCGCGGGCGATCTTCGTTCCGTTGACGGTTATTCTCGAGTTCGAATGGGTGATGCGGGGCTTCTATCGACAGGAGCCGGAAGCATTCTGCCTTGTCATCGAACACCTGCTGGGGATGCCGAATGTCACCATCGAGCGGTGGGAAAGTATCAAGGATGCCGTCGATCTTCATCGACGTGGGCTCGACTTTGCCGACGCACTGCATTGGGTGACCAGCCGCCATTGCTCGGCGCTCGCCACGTTCGACGATCGCCGGTTCATTCGACGTGCGAAGCGCCTGGATCTCGATCCGGCGCCGGCCCTTCCGGGTGCTGTCGGCTGAGCATACGTCCTCGGGAGCGAAGTTGGTGCGCACAACCGTGAAGAAGTGGGGGAACAGCGCGGCGGTACGGATTCCGTTGGCTATCCTGCAGGCTGCTCGTCTCGCGATGGATGATCCAGTCGAGATCCGTGAGGAGAAGGGTCGAATCGTCATCGAACCGCTGCGACGCGTCTACGACCTCGACGAACTGGTCAACCGGATCACACCGGGCAACCGGCACGGTGAAGTTGATCTCGGGCCTCCGGCGGGCAGAGAAGCTTCTTGCGCGCCGGCCGGCGTTACACCGAAGTCAAAGCGAAACTCCGCGCGCTGATTGCATGACCATCGGCGCAGGGGCCTGAGGCTCCTCGCGCGCCGCCTTCAGCGCCCACGACCGCGTCAACACGAACCACGCCAGCGGCAGCACGCCGCCGAGCACGAAGATCGCGCCGCCGACGATACGTGCCCAGGTGAGCGCCTGGAACAGTTCGCCCTGCACGAAGACCTGCGAGCGCGCGTGCCAGAAGCCGTTCTCGAGCACGTCCATCAGCTGCGCGATGCCCACCGGGAAGAGGTCGAGCAGCACCATCCCCATCAGCCCGACGTTGATCGACCAGAACACGCAGCGCAGCAGTTGCGCGTTCCAGCGCTCGGGAGCGACGAGGCAGCGCGCGCAGAAGACGATCATCGCGATCGCGAGGTTGCCGTAGACGCCCATCAGCGCGGCGTGGCCGTGGTTTACGGTGAGATAGGTGCCGTGCTCGTAGTAGTTGACGATCGGCAGGTTGATCAGGAAGCCGAACATCCCGGCGCCGAGGAAGTTCCAGAAGTTCACGCCGAGCAGGAAGAGGAAGGCTTCGCCGTGCGCGAACGCGGCGCCCGCGCGCTGCGGCGCGTTGCGGAACTGCCAGGCCTCGAGCGTGAGCAGGATCAGTGGCACCACCTGCAGCGTCGAGAACACGCTGCCGATTGCGAGCGTGACGACCGGCTTGGCGTTCCAGTAGAAGTTGTGCGCGATGCCGAGCAGCCCCGAGCCGAGGAAGAGCAGCGCAGCGAGGTAGACGATGCGCGCGGCGGCGTCATGGCTCACCAGGCGCATCAGCACCATGCAGTAAGCGAGCAGCGCGGTGGCGAATACCTCGAAGAAGGCTTCGACCCACATGTGGATCACCGCCCAGCGCCAGAAGTCGGCGATGACGAAGTTCGTCTCGGGCGTGGAGACGAAGCCGGAGATGAACAGCAGCAGCACGCACAGCACGCACCAGACGAGCCATTTCGGCAGCGTCCAGGCGTCGCCTGCGCGCCATATGGGAACGACGGCGCGTGCGAGCACGATCGCCCACATCGCGATCACGACGAAGAGCATCGTCTGCCACAGCCGACCCTGCTCGACGAACTCCCATCCCTGGCTGCCGAGCCAGTTCCAGTGCTCGCCGAGCACGCCGTGCGGACCGAGCGCGACGCCGGCGAGCCCGCCGATCGCGGTGACGACGAGCAGGGTGAACATCGCGTCGACCAGCCGTCGCTGGCCGGTGATTGCGTCCGGCGAAGCGGTGGAGATCACGAAGATCGACGAGCCGATCCAGCATGCGGTGATCCACAGCAGCGCCAGTTGAAGGTGCCAGCCGCGCACGACGGGGATCGGCAGCGCGTTCGCCAGCTCGACGCCGAAGACGCGCGTGATGCCGAGGAAGTCGTGCACGGTGAGGATGCCGGCGATGATCTGCAGCACGAAGAGCACGGCGGCCACGATGAAGAACTTCCAGGTCGCACGCTGCAGCGCCGACGGCGAGGCGTCGAGCGGCGAACGGACGATCGCGGCGCCGGGGAAGTCGTCGCGCCGTGCAGCGCGTGACGGCGCGTCGCTTGCCCGACCGTCGGGCCCTTCGCTCCGATCGCCCGGCCATTCTCTTCGATCGTCTCGCCTCCCGGATTCGTGCGGCGACGCTTGCCACCCCGCGATCCGCGAATAGCGGCCATACGCGAAGAGCACGCCGCCGAGCGCCGCAACGAGCGCGAGCACCGCGACCGCGCTCCATAGCACGACGTGCGCGCTCGGCCGGTTGCCGGCGAGCTCGTCGTAGGGCCAGTTGTGCGTGTACGTGTAGGCGTGGCCCGGACGCTCGGCGCCACAGACCCATGCGCCCCAGAAGAAGAACGCGGCGAGGTCGCGCAGTTCGTCCTCGTCGGAGATCCAGCCCGCCGGATGGAAAGGCTCGCTGCCTTCGCCGCGGAAGCGCGCGGTGACGAGGCGTTGCAGCTCGCGCGCCGCGTAGGCCTGCGCGTCGTCGATGCGCACGCTGTTCGTGCTCTCGTCGTAGCGGTTGCGCCGGATCGTTCGCTGCGCGGTGGCGAGCGCGGAGTCGTCGTCGACGCCGTCGCGCGATGCGTAGTGGTTGCGCAGTGCGATCGCGACGTTGTGCAGCGCGTCGGCGGTGAAATCGGGGCCGCGCCCGGCGCCGTCGCCGAAGAAGCTGCCGTAGTTCATCAGGCCGTATTTCAGGAATACTGCCTGCCCGCGAACGATCGCGTCGGCCGCGATGTGCGTCGTTCCCCTGTCGTCGACGAAGTCGGCGATCGGCGGCGCATCGTCGTAGGTGCGCACGCCCATGTAGAGCATGCTCGCCACGCCGATCGCGAGCACGAGGGACAGCGGAATCCACCAGCGGCTCCGGTGCATCACGTACCGGTTCCACAGTCGCCCGATGCTCATCGTTCGTCCATCCGGTCGGTCGCGATCATCGCGACGTCGTCGGCGCACATCTGCGGCTGTGCGGCGTCGATCAACGGGAGCATCGGCGGCAGTGCAGGCGTATCGACGATCAGCGGCTCGTCCATGCTCAGCGCCTCGAGAAAGGCGACGAGGTCACTCTTCTCGTCGGTGGTGAGCCCCAGCGGCTGCAGCAGCGGCGACTTGTTCGGCGCGTCGCCGCCGCCGCGATCGAAGAAGTCGACGACTTCGGCGAGCGTCGCGAAGACGCCGTTGTGCATGTACGGCGCCGTGTAGCGCAGCTCGCGCAGCGACGGCGTGCGAAAGCGTCCGATATCGGCGGGATCGCGCGTGCGGTAGTAGCGGCCGAGATCCTCGTCGGCGTTGCGATAGAGGGCGCGCGGCGCGTCGCGCTGCGCGTTCTGCCAGCGCACGGCGATCTGCACCAGCGGGCTCGAGTCGAACAGCGACTGACGCGGCACGCCGAGCGCGTGGTACTCCTCGTCGCTTGCGAGCGGGCCGTGATGGCAGGCGATGCAGCGCGCCTTTCCGTGGAAGAGCGCCATGCCGCGCGTTGCCGCCGGTGTCAGCGCGCGCTCGTCGCCGGATGCGAAGCGATCGAAGGGCACCTGCTTCGGGTCGGAGACGATCGTGCGCTCGAAGGCGGCGATCGCGAGCCACGCGTCGTCGAGCCGGGGCCATTCGGTGCCGAACACGTCGCGGAAGCGGTCGACGTACTCGGGGATCAGCCGCAGGCGCATCTCGACGAGCACCGGCTTGCCATTGCCCTCGACGGGAGCCTGCATCGCCGAGCGCGCCTGCACCTCGAGGCTGTCGAGCGTGCCGTCCCACATCAGTCGCCGGAAATACGCGGCGTTGAGCACGGTGGGGTTGTTGCGCCACAGCCGGTGTCCCGGGTAACCGGGCGCGAGCGCTTCGTGATGCGCCCAGCCGCGCTGCGCGATGTGGCAGGACGCGCACGAGGTCGACCCGTCGCCCGACAGTCGCGGATCGAAGAACAGCAGCCGGCCGAGCTCGATCCTGTCGACCGACATCGGGTTGTCGGCGGGGATCGGGACGGGGGGCAGGGGGGCGAGGGGCGGTAGTCCTTGCAGAGAAGGGGGAAGGGAGAAGGGAGAAGGGGGGAAGGTCGCAGCGAGCACCGCGGAGACTGCCGCGGCGCCGGCTACGGTCGACGCGGCTGCGACGAAGAGCGCGACCGCGATCGCTGCGAAGCGGCGCAGCTCCATGAGACCGTGCGGCTTCATCGACCTGCCCCGGCTGTCGTCGCGTAGTCGTCGACGGGGGGGGGATCCTCCGCCGGCAGCGGCGGCGACAACGCTTCGAGGAACGCGATCAGTGCGGTGCGTTCGCGCTCGTCGAGCCCCAGCGGAAGCAGCTCGCTGGCACGTCCACCGCCGCGGTCGTAGAAGTCGATGACCTGCGCAAGCGTGGCGAAGCTGCCGTTGTGCATGTACGGCGCGGTATGCGCGACGCCACGCAGCGATGGTGTCGCGAAGCGGCCGCGGTCCGATGCGCGTCCGGTCCACGCCTGTGCGCCGGTGTCGCTGCGTGCGGCCATCGGATCGGACGCACCGTGGATCGCGTGATGCCGCAGCAGGCTCACCGTGCGTTCGGGATCGCGAAGGATCTCCGGGTTCTCGGGTACGCCGAGCCGGTGCAGCTTGCCGTCGGAGAACGCCGTTCCCGAATGGCAGCTCGAGCAGCCGGCCTTGCCCGCGAAGAGCCGCATACCTTCGTGCGCCTGCTCCGACAGTGCGCCTGCGTCGCCGGTGTGCGCGCGATCGACCGGGCTATCGCCGTTGCCGTGCGCTGCCGTGTACGCGGCCAGCGCGTCGACGATGCCTTCGAACTCGGGCGCCCGTCGTTCGCCGTAGGTGCGTTTCCAGGCGGCGAGCAGACCGGGAAGCTGTCGCACCCGCTCGACGATGACCTGCGGATCTCCGTTCATCGTCACCGCGGAGGTGAGCATCTCGACGACCACGTCGTCGAGACGCTCGACCGGATAACGACCATCCCACATCAGCCGCGACTTCAACGAGACCCCGAGCAGCGACGGCGTATTGCGGAAATGTCCGGAATGGTTGTAGCCGCGCGAAAGCGGCTCACCGTCGGCGAAACCCTTGTCCGGCGGGTGACAGCTCGCGCAGCTGCGACTGCCGTCCCCGGAAAGCCGCGACTCGAAGAACAGCTCTCGACCGAAAGCGACACGCTCCGCCATCCGCACAGTCGGCTCTGCCGCCGGCGCGTGCGAGGGCGCTGACACCGCGACACTCGTCGCGCACAGCGCAGCGAGCACCGCCGCCCGAGCCGCTTCGCGCAGTTTCACGTCTGCGCCTTCCCACGAACGCCGCCGTCGCTTCGCACGTTGCCCACATCACTCGAGCGGCTGTCGGCAGTGCGCCGGTGCGGGCCGCCCCGTGGCTGCGCCTGCGCTCGCAATGCCAAGGCAGCCTGCGCCGTAACGGTGTGCGGGGGCAGCGCTGCGCGCATCCCGGCGACCTCTGCGGCGCCGAGCCGCGCAGCCTCGGGGTCGGCGCGCGAAGCGCGCTTCGTTTCTCTGACTTGCGGCCGCATGTCTGAGCGGAGCGCGCGAAGCGCGCGCAGCGAGTTCGGCCGCACGACCCCGAGGCGAGCAGCGAGGGCAGTCGGTGCGAAGCACCGACCGCCGCAGCGGGAGCCGGGATGCGCGCAGCGCTGCCTCCGCGCGCTCGTTACGGCGCAGGCTGCCTTGGCATTGCGAGCGCAGGCGCAGCCACGGGGCGGCCCGCACCGGCGCACTGCCGACGGCCGCGAGTGCACCAACCGATAAACGAGAGCGAGCAACAACCGCACGACCGTCAACGCACGAAGCGCTCGCCGCGATAGTCCACCATCGGCGCGTCCTGCCGGATCGCCGCGCACGCGCGCTTCCATGTCATCACTTCCTCGAGCAGCCGCGCTTCCTCCGCTGCCGTCAGCCGCTGCCCTTCGGCCGGCATCCGGATGAAGAAGTTGCGCCCCATGTTCGAGTGGAAGAACTCGCCGCGCAGCGGTCCGCGATCGTGCTCGCGCGTCTTCGGTGCCGGATGACAGCCCATGCAGTTCAGCGCGTAGAGCGTCGACGCCGACGAGCCGGCAGCGCGCTCCTGCGCAAGCGACGGTCCGGCGATGACCAGCGCCGCGAGCGCGCCGCTGAATGCCCTCAGTACGCTATGCACACCGACTTCGTCTCCATGCAGGGGTCGATCATCGCGATCAGGGTTGCGGCGGCTCGACGCCGGCGAGGCTGAAAAACAGCGGCTTGCCGTGCGCGACGAGTGCCGCGGTGTACGCCTGGCGCGTCGGCCGGATCTCGGTGCGCACCGTCGCGCCGCCATCCGTGCTCGCAAGCACGGCGCCGCCGAGCCCGACGAGAACGAGGCGTCCGTCGGGCAGCCGCACCGCCGACGTGATCGGATTGTCGGTGTCGGTCGCCGTCTGGGTCCACGACTGCCCATCGTCGACGCTGCGCAGCAGCGTGCCGCTCATGCCCCACAGCAGCAGCGAGCCGTCGGGCGAAGCCATGCCGCCCCACAGCGAGCCGCTGTACGGGATCTCGACCTGCTCGAAGCTCTCGCCGTCCCGAGATCGGAAGACGCTGCCCATCTCGGCGGCGATCCACGTCGTGCCGCGCGTGTCGGAGAAGATCTGGTACAGATGCACGTCCTCTTCGCTGACGGTGATTCGCTCCCAGTTCGCGCCGCCGTCGGTGGTGCGCAGCGCGAAGCCGAAGGCACCGACGATCAGCCCGCGTTGCAAGTCGTCGAAATGCACCGAGAACAGCACGGCGTCGTTGCCTGCGCTGTGCTGCAGGCGCCAGTGCTCGCCGGCGTCTTCGGTCATGAGCACGATGCCGCCGTGGCCGACCGCCCAGCCGTTGCGCTCGTCGACGAAATCGAGCGCGGTGAGCGTGACGCGCGTCGGCACCGACTGCGCCTGGCGCCAGCTGCGACCCTCGTCGTCGGACAGCAGGATCGTCCCGAAGTCGCCGGCGGCGACGAGACGCGCGCCGGCACGTTCGGCCGCGAGCAGCGGCGCGTGCTCGGGATGGCTCACCTTCTGTGCCTGCACCACTGGTTGGGCGGGGGCGCCGGGACCCGTTGCCGCCTTTGCAACGCCGTCGACCGGATCGTCGCCGGCCAGCCCGGAGGCGGCGAGCAACTGCGCAGCGCACAGCGCCGCAAACAGCCGTAGAGTGGCTCGTTTCAAGATTCGCCTGCCTGTTCGGGATCGTGCGGATAGGCGCTGGCGAAAGCCTGTACGCGTGCGCCTTCGGCCGCTTCCTCGTCGATTTCGAGCGCTGTGCACAGCCGCTGCAGCAGATCGAGCTCGAATGCGGCGAGCCGGCCGTCGCTGTAGACGACCTCCCACAGCATGCGCAGCACTTCGACGCGTTCCGCCCCGTCGAAGCTCTCGCGCACCGCATGCGCGAAGATCCAGTCGTCGAGGTTCTCCGCATAGCGGGCCTCGGCCTCCGCGACCAGGCTATGTACTTCATCCTCGGCGAGCCCGAAGCGTTCGCGCAGCAGCCTTGCCACGGCAGCGCGTTCGCTGCTGCCGGCGTTGCGGTCGATGTGCGCGGCTTCGACGAGCAGCGCCGCCACCGCGACCTCCCTGCGCTCGCCCGCCGCGGCGGCCGTGGGCGGAGCGGTCGGTTCCTTCGACAGGCGGACGATCAGGCTTTCGAACACGGGGGCACCTGCGACGCGGTGGCGCTTTCAGTGGACGAGGAAGGGCGCACGCACCGGGCGGCGCCGCGGGATCAGCACGTCGAGCGTGACGGCGATCGCCGGCAGCAGCGTGATCGCCATGAACATGTTCACCATGAACATGAAGGTCAGCAGCATCCCCATGTCGGCCTGGAACTTCAGCGTCGAGAACGACCAGGTGGCCACGCCCACCGACAGCGTGATCGCGGTGAACACGGTCGCGTTGCCGGTTTCCATCAGTGCCTGCCGGAACGCGACCGTGATGTTCGCGCCGTGCGCCAGGTGCAGTTGCAGCCGGTTGTAGATGTAGAACGCGTAGTCGACGCCGATGCCGACGGCGAGCACCATCACCGGCAGCGTCGCCACGGTGAGCCCGATGTCGAGCTCCTTCATGAACCAGTAGCCGAGGAAGGTCGCGAGCGTGAGCGGCATGCAGCACGCAAGCATCGCGCGCCAGTCGCGGTAGGTGAAGAACACGAGCGCGACGATCGTCAGGTAGACGTAGAGCATCATCGGCAGCTCGGTCGTCTCGAGCACCTCGTTGGTCGCCGCCTGCACGCCGACGTTGCCGCTGGCCAGGCGCATCGTCACGCCGGGCATGTGCTCGGCATCGCGGAACGCGTGAACGGCGGCAATCACTTCCTTGACCGTCGTCGCCTTGTGATCGGTGAGGAAGATGTTCACCGGCAGCACCGTGCAGCCGGGATTGAAGAGGCCGGTTCCTTCCGGAATCAGGCCGACCGAGTTCGCGAGCGAGCGCTCGTCCGCCGCGAGCGCAGTCCACTTCGGGTGGCCCTCGTTCGTTCCCGCATAGGCCTGCTTGCCGAGTTGCGCGACCGAGGCGACCGAGATCACGCCGGGCGTGTTCTGCATCTGCCAGGCGAACTGGTCGATGTGCATCATCACCGCTTGCTGGTAGCAGCCGTCCTTCGGTGCCTGGAAGACGACGGTGAGCACGTCGAGCCCGAGGTCGAAGCTCGCGACGATCGACGCGGAGTCCTGGTTGAAACGCGAATCGGCGCGCAGCTCCGGAGCGCCCGACGCGAGGTGGCCGACGTGCCGGTGCTGGCTCTGCTGGAACGCGACGGCGAAGAGCAGCGCGCCGACCAGTGTTCCGATGAGCGCATTGCGCGGCTTCCCGATGCCGCCGAGCCATGCCATTACGCGCTCGCGCCGCTCGCGCAGCCGCTTCATGCGCGCGATGTAGTCGTTGTCGAAGTGCAGGTACGACGCGGAGATCGGCAGCATCACCAGGTTGGTGACGATCTTGTAGGCGACGCCGATCGACGCGGTGATGCCGAGCTCGCGGATCATCGGAATCGGGATCAGCGTCAGCGTCGCGAAGCCGACGAATGCGGTGATGAGCGCCATCGACCCGGGGATCAGCAGTCCGGTGAATGCACGTCGGGCGGCGGTATCGCTGTCGGCGCCGCCGCAGGTCTCCTTGACGATGTAGTTGATCTGCTGCACGCCGTGCGAGACGCCGATCGCGAACACGAGGAAGGGCACGAGCACGGCGAGCGGATCGAGCCCGTAGCCGAGCAGCCGCAGCGTGCCGAACTGCCAGATCACCGAGACCAGCGAGCAGCCCAGCGTGATCAGCGTCAGGCGCCACGAACGGCAGTAGATCCACACGGACAGCGCCGTGAGCAGGAAGGCGAGCGCGAAGAAGCGCACGACGCTGGTCGCGCCGTCGGCGATGTCGCCGACCTGCTTGGCGAAGCCGATGATCTGGATCTCGTAGCCGGCGTCTTCGTGCCCGCCGCGCACCTCCTGCTCGATGCGCTCTGCGAAGTCGAGATAGTCGAGCTTCTGCCCGGTGGCGCGGTCGGTCTCGAGCAGGTCGGCGACGACCATCGCACCGGCGTTGTCGGTGGAGACCAGCGTGCCGATGTAGCCGCCGGCGAGCGCGTTCTGCCGGATGCGCTCGATGCGCCCGTCGTCGAGGCGATCCGGGGTGATGTCGCCACCGATGACGTCCTCGGCTTTGAAGCCCTCCTCGGTGACGCCGAGCACGCGGGTGTTCGGCGTCCACAGCGAGGTTACCGTCCGCCGGTCGATTCCCGGCAGGAACATCACCGACTGCGTGACGTCGTAGAGCTTGCGCAGACCCGGTGCGCTCCAGATCTCGCCGTCGCGCGCGCGCACGACGACGATGATCCGGTTTGCGCCGAAGACCTCGTCACGGAACTCGAAGAAGGTACGGATGTACTCGTGGTGCTGCGGCAGCTGCTTGTCGAAGCCGGCGTCCATGTGGAGCCGGCTCGCGAACACCCCCATCACCACGGTGAACACCGCGAGCAGCAGGAGCACGAGACCCCGATGACCGAACAGCAGGCGCTGGAGACGTTCGACGCTGCGGGCGATCATCGGGTGCCACCTGGGATTGCGGAAGAATCAGAACGAGAGCGACGTGACGATCGAGAGAAAATCGCGATCCTTCATCGTGTTGTTGGTGCCGCCGCCCCAGAAGCGCGTGTATCCGATACCCGCCTTCCATTTGTCGGAGCGGTTGAAGTTCAGCGACAGCGTCGTCGCCTTGCGACCCTCGACGAACGGCGTCGCGCTGGGCGAAGTGCCGTGGAAGTCCCAGGCCACATCGAGCTGAGGCATTACGTTCCAGCCGCTGTCGCCGACGTTGGCGTAGGTGAGTCCGGTGGAGAAGACCATGCCCGCCGAGGTCTTGTCGGGCAGCGAGTAGTCGTTCAGCAGGTACGGGACGCGTCCGGAGCGATCGAGGCTGGGGAAGTGGGCGATCGCCATCTCGCCGATGAAGTAGCCTTCTGCGGCGCCGAGGGTGCCGATCATTCCGCCGAGATCGGACGGCGCCAGCAGCCGGAAGCCGGTCAGGTGCGCCTGCCACTTCTTCTCGGTGACGAAACCGCGGCTGACTTTACCGACGTACTCGAAGACCGAGAACTTTCCGTCCGCGAGGACCGTCGGATCCATGGCCACGCTTTCCTTGGGCCGGTACGACAGTTCGGCGCCGACGGCCCACTTTCCGATTCCGGTGCTCGCCGAAACGCCGAACACGTTGCGGTTCTCGCCATAGTCGACGTAGTACGCCAGGCCCGCGACGTTCTCCGTGAAGCGCGCGGGGTCGAAAACGAAGCCGAGCGTCGGCAGCTTGTCGTGGTAGCGGATCCAGTAGACGCCGTATTCGGTGTCCGAGCCGTCGGGAATCCAGCGCGCGGCCAGGCCGAACTGGCCGGAATCCTTCGGTTCGTTCGTGGCCAGCGGGTTGGTGAGGGTCGGCAGTGGTCCCCACATGCTCGATGCTGTCGCGCTGCCCGCAGCCAGTTCGGCGGGCGTGAAACGCTGGCCCGTCAGCGGATTGATCGTTCCGATGTCGCCGACGGTTCCGGGAGGTAGATAGCCCGGGTCACCGGGCGACACCCCAAGGACCTTGTCGAGCGTCGTCGAGTTGACGAAGGCGTTCCGTGCGCCCTTGCCGAGCACATCCGCGGGCGAGAAGAAGGTGCCGACCGGATCGAAGGTGAAGGCGTTCCAGCGGAACTGGTAGTAGCCCTCGACGCTCAGTCCGTCGGCGACGTTCGCGTTCAGCGAGATCATCGGCGCCGGCTTGAAGATCTCCTTCAGCTGCGTGCCCGGCACGTGGAAGTTCTGCAGGTTGATGGCGTTCGTAACGTTCACGCCACCGTAGATGAAGATGTCTTCGCCCCAACTGATCACCTGGTTGCCGAAGCGCACCTTGACCGGCCGTTCGGCGATCTCGAATTCCTTCGCGATCCAGGCGTCGAGCCAGGTGAACTTGTCGACCGCCACCGCATGCGCCCTCGGGTCGAGCGGTGTGCGTCGCGTGTCGTCGACCTTCCAGTCCTTGAACCAGGTGGCGCGCAGCATCGCGCTCCACTGGTTGGGGCCGTGCAGGATGAGCTCATGCGTGCCTTTGAGCGCCGCGGAGACGATATCCCCCTTCTTGTAATTCAGGTTTCCATCGTCGGTCTGCAGGTAGTTGAAGTTCGGGTCGGCTGTGGCGAAACCCGCACCGTAAAAGGCGTTCGCACGATTCTCGAGCTGACTCGTCGTCGGAGAAGTACCGCCGTTGTCGTTGCTGATGATGCTGCGATCGGTGCCCTGGAGACGCTTCATTACGCCGAACGAGATCGTCGAATCGAAGCTCCCCCGAATGGTGTCGTTCTCGAAGCGGAATGCATGTGCTGGCGTACTGACCAGACCGGCAGCCAGCGCTGCAATTGCGACCGTCACGGCATGTGCAGCGGCGGTCGGCCGAAGCGCGGTGCGCTTCGTGGTTGCGGGCCGCGCGCTCGCGGCACCACCGTTCTTCTTCGTCATCACACCTGTTCTCCCCGTTTTTCGCTCTGTTGCCGGTCGCGCCGGCTGCGCTTCCTTCCGCGTAAACCTCTGGTCGTACTACTCGCGTTCAACGTTCGCCGCGGCGACGCAGTTCGCTCGGGCTGAACATGTTCGGATTGATGCGCCCTTCGCGGCCGGCGAGCCAGTCGGTGGGCGGGTGCTCCTGCGTGGCCGTCTCGGCGATGTAGCGGCCGACGTTCAGGTCATAGCCGACGAACTCCTGGCTCACGCAGGCCGGGATCTCGGGTGCGACCCACAGACTCGATTCCTGCACGCGCCAGATCTTTCCCTGCGCGTCGTAGAGATCGGTGAGCAGCATCCCCCAGCTGTCCTCGTCGAGGTACATCACGCGCTTCGGGAAGATGTGGCGCATGCCCTCCTTCAGCGTCGCCTCGACGACCCAGACGCGGTGCAGCTCGTAGCGCATCAGGTCGCGGTTGACGTAGTCGGGCAGGTAGATGTCCTTGTACTTGCGGCTCTTGTCGATCAGCTTCCAGCTGTTGTACGGAACGTAGAGTTCCTTCTTGCCGACGAGCTTCCAGTCGTAGCGGTCCATCGCGCCGGCGTACATCGGATACTGGTCGACCGTCTCGAGGTTCTCGTAGCCGGGCACCGGGTTGTCGTAGGCGAACGACGGCGCGCGACGCACGCGGCGCTGGCCGGGGAAGTACAGCCATGCGTCGGAACCGCGGTCGAGCCACCAGTGCACGAGGATCATCTCGCCCGCGCGGGCCGGCGGGGAGACGACCTCGTTGAGGATCCTCGCCTCGCTCTTGTTCACGTCGTCGAAGCTCTTCGTCGCCGCGTCGTGCAGCGGAAAGACGACCCACTGGCGCTGCGCCAGCTCGCTGAAGTCGCCGCTTCTGGCCGAGAAGAGCGTCGAGTAGTGCTCGATGCGTCCCTCGCCCTGGTACTTCAGCTTGAAGTTCCAGATGGCCTCCGCGCCGCTCTTCGGGATCGGGAACACCACGCCGCCGCCGACCGCGTTCTCTAGCTCCCAGCCGCCTTCCTTCAGGCGCGCGACGCGCGTGTTCTCCGCGGTGCGCTGGTAGACGCTGTCGGCGTAGCCGCACGAGCGGTGCGTCGGATAGACGTCCATCCGGTAGCCGGGCAGCGTGCGGATCAGCGTCTGCTGGCCTTCGGAGAGCTTGTCCTTGTGCTGATCGACGTTGGAGGCGTCGATCGAGAACAGCACCTTGTCGTTCTTGTACGGATCGATTCGCGGCTCACCGGGCTTCCAGCCGGCCGGCATCGTCGTGATGCCGCCGTCCCACGCGGGAATCGTGCCTTCCTTGTTGCCTGCCTTCTCGGCGCCCATCGGCGTGAGGTCCTTGCCGAGCCGTGCGGCTTCGGCTTCGGGGACGACAGCCGTCGCGGGTGCACAGGCCAGTGCGAGCGCGAGCGCAGCGCACAGCGGTTTCATTGCCTTCATGTCTCCTCCCTAGGATTTTTCCGCGACGCCGACGATCAGCGACGCGGTGCAATGGAACATCGTGCTGGTGCTGCCCATGCACCAGTTGATGTCGTTGTGCAGCGTGATGCGGTACGCGGGCCGTTCGCCGAGATTGGTGTTGCACAGGCATCGCCCGCACGCGTTCTTGCCGCAGCAGTCGAAGTAGCTGACGAGGTAGTCCTTGCCGTCCGCGGGATTGCGGCAGGTGCCGATCCACGAAACCTTCGACGGCTCGGTGCCCGGCGGGCACGCGTTCACGGTGCCGCCGCAGCACGAGCAGAGGAAGCCATCTACACCGCAGTACTTCCAGTAGTCGCACTGCGTGTCGTCGGTCTGCACGCCGTTGGCCGGCTTCGCTGCGCCGCCGTGCCCGGAGGCGGCGTGCGCGGTGCGATCGAAGGGCAGCACCGGCACCACGACCGATGCGCCGACGAGCAGCCGTCCCAGTCGCGCGATCGCCGAGCGGCGCGACGTGCGTTGCGCGGCTGCGCGCGTCGAACGTTCGAATACGGCATCGAACCAGCTCATGTCCTGTGTGCCTCCATCGTCTGCATCGGTTCGCCGCGGTCGCCGAGGAACTCCTGCACCGACGCGACACCCAGCTCGCGCGCGGTGAACAGGCTCTCGAGCTGCTCGCGCGAATTGACCAGCCCTTTCGCGCGCACGCGTCCCGTCTCATCGACGAGCACCGCGTACGGCAGCTTGCCGATCCGGTACGCCATGCCGAGCTCGGTGGACAGCAGGTACGGGAAGGCGGTGAGTCCGACCCTCCTGCGGAACGCGTCGTGCTCGTCCTGCTCGCCGTCGCTGGCGAAGGCGAGCTCGAGCCAGCCTCGCTCGTCGGCGGCGATGCGCTGCAGGATCGGCAGCAGCTTCTTGCAGACCGGGCAGGTGGGCGACAGGAAGAAGATCAGCAGGCTCTTCGCACGCGCGCCGCCGGTGGCGAACGCGTGCCCGTCGAGCGTCTGCAGCTCGAGCGCGGGCGCGGCGTCGCCGATCTTCGGGCCACCGTCGATCATCAGCGCGCCCATCGGCGCGATGCGTTCGTAGAGAACGCCGATCTGGCGCGCAAGTGCGAACACGGTGGCGAGCAGCGCGAGCACCGCCACCCACAGGACGAGGTTCGAGACGATCAGGGCTTCGGTCATCCGCGGGCTCCCGGCGAGGGCAGACGATGGGACGCAGACAGGCGCTGCGGGTCGGACAGCAGCTCGTCGGCCGCCGCGTAGACGAACCACAGCGCGGCCGCCGCGAAGGTGGCGGTGAAGGCGTCGAGCCAGACGAGTGGACGCGCGGCGGCCGGCGCGATGGCGAGCGCGCAGCCGGCGAGCAGCATTGCATTGCGTGCGACGAGCGTCCACGACAGGCGCTTGCGCTGCCCGGCGCCGCCGCAGCCGCAGTCGATGTCGGTGCGGCCGCGCAACAGGTTGACGACGACGGCTGCGGTGACCAGCGCGACGATCGCCGCGGCGAGCAGTGCGCCGGGCAGCCGCGATGCGGGGACGACGAGCAGCGCGGCGGCGAGTGCCTCGGCGAAGGGAAGCACCAGCGCGAGCGCGCGCGCGGCGGCCGGAGGCAGCAGCCGATAGCGCTCGACGGAGAAGGCGAATCCGTCGAGGTCGGCGAGTTTCGACCACGCGCCGACGGCGAGCACGAGCGCGAGCGCGCCGGCGACGGCGTGGCCGATCACCGGGTCGAGCGGCATCATCGGTGCATCTCGACGAGCGTTCCCGCCTCGGCGACGCCGTCCATGCGTTGCACGACGCGCGGCTTGTCGCCGGCGTCGATCAGCACCAGCCCCATCGTCATCGCGTCGAGCGCGACCAGGCGCGGTGCGTCGCCCTGGATCGCGGTGAGCGCGATTGCGTTCTCGCCCGGGATGCGCGCGATCCGCTTGCGCGCGGCGAGGTCGTAGGCCCAGATCTCGGCGGCCGGAACCTTGTGCGTGCCTTCCTCGCCGTCCGGGTGCATCAGCACGTACAGGCGGCCGCTTTTCTCATGTAC
Organism: uncultured Limnobacter sp.; assembly: GCA_964538505.1. Taxonomy (GTDB): domain Bacteria; phylum Pseudomonadota; class Gammaproteobacteria; order Burkholderiales; family Burkholderiaceae_E; genus Zeimonas. Next base: position 27,066 of record CAZIDY010000014.1, read on the forward strand.
CGCGATCAGCTGGTAGCCGCCGGGGCGCCAGTTCTTCTTCGCGTCTTCGGCGGTGAGCAGCGACCAGTTGCCGGTGGCGCGCGGCGTCGGGCTGCCGAGATCGACCTCGTGCATCTGGCCCAGGTACGACACAAAGAAGAAACGGTCGCCGATCGTCTCGGCATGCACGAACACCGGATCGACATCGGGGTCGAAGAAGCGTTCGCTGCGCACGCGCGACGTGAGCGCGCCCCGCTCGTCCAGCGTGATCGTCTCGATCGTGCCGTCGCCGCACAGCGTCGCGAAACGGTTCGGCGCGCTCGGCACCGGCAGCGCGAGCCAGCAGCCGGAGGTCGTAACCTCACTCGCCAGACGCCGCTCGCGCAGGTCGACGATGCTCACCGAGCTCGCCGGCGTGGCGTTCTGCACGAACAGCCAGCGCGAATCGGACGAGACCGTGATCAGGCCCCGGTAGTTCAGCGCCTGCGCGCGGCGCTCGGGGATCGGGATCTCGCCGGTGTGCGACAGCGTTTCCGCGTCCCAGATGTCGATCACGTCGGCACGCGTGCCCCGCCACAGTCGCGGGTAATAGGTGGTCGACACGTAGATCTGCTTGCCGTCGGGCGACAGCGTCGCCTGGCCGGCGAAGGCGAGCGGGATCTGCCCGATGTAGCGCGCGGCGTCGACGTCGACGACGTGCAGTCGCCCGTCGACGATGTGCTGGATCGCGATGTCGGAGATGTACGCACGCGTCGGACCTGCCGGTGGCGGGGTCACGACCGTTTGTTTCTCCGGAAACGATTGCGCTGCGGCGCTGCCCAGCGCGAGCGCCAGCAGCGTAGCCGGGAGCATGCGCCCGACGGTTCGATGCATCACGTGGAGACTCCTCGTTCGACCGCTTCTTCGTCGGTTTCGAGGGATTCTAGGAGCGGGTCCGCCTCGGCCGTTAGCCGAAATCGGCAATCGGAAGCGCCGGTGAGTGGTTTTTGACCAGGAACAAAAATCAGTTGCAGATGAAACGAATTTGCGTTCCGTGCTTGCCAAACACGCGGGATTGAGATTCAATCGGCTCCCCGCGGTCGTCCGGAGACGGCCCGGTGGACGGTCGCGGCCGCTCGTTCCCGGAGCGTGCGAACGAGAGCCGACGACGGCGGAGAGCGTTGACGATGTGCATCGGCGAGCGGCCCCCGGCGCAGTCCCGGCGCGACGATTACGCGTTCGCGCGCGTGCGCTCGAGCGACGCCGACGAGCACGCCGCGCGGCTGAGCGGCTGGGACCAGACCTACGAGCAGCTCACGCCGGGCCGCTTCGAGGGTTTCCTGTGCGAGGCGCTGTTCGCCGACATCCAGCTCTTTCGCGAGACGACGAACCAGTCGGTGCACGAACTCGGTGCCGGACGCAGCGGCTCGTACATGTTCGGCGTGCCGCTGGCCCTGCAGGGCGAGGGCTACTTCGGCGGGCGCCCGATCGGGCTCGATTCGGTCATCGTGCTGCGCGATCGCGGCCCCCTCGACTTCCGGGCGCCGGCGCCGCTGGATATCGTCGGCGTCTCGATGCCCATCGAGGCGCTTCGCCGCTACGCGGTCGAGATCGACCAGCGCGACATCGATGCCGAGCTGCGCGAAGTCTGCGTGGCCGAGCCGGCGCCGGAACGCGTACGCCGCCTGCGCGCCTTCCTGCTGCTCGCGCTCGAATCGATCTGTGGGCATCCGCAGAAGCTGCAGCATCCGGTCACCCGCCGCGCGCTCGAGCACGCGGTCTACGGCAGCATCGTCGACACCTTCGCCGGGGCCGACGACGCTGTCGCCCCGGGGCCGACGCGCAGTCACGCGCTGGTGAGCCGGGCGCAGGAGTACATGCGCGAGCACGTCGACGAACCGCTGACGGTCGAGGACCTGTGCCGCGAGCTGAAGGTGAGCCGGCGCACATTGCAGTACGGTTTTCGCGAGGTGCTGCGGCTCAATCCGGTGGGCTACCTGCGCGCGCTGCGCCTGAACGGCGTGCGCCGTGCGCTGCGCAACCCGGTACGCGGCACCACCGTGCAGGATGTCGCCGCGCTCTGGGGTTTCTGGCACCTGAGCCATTTCGCCTGCGACTACCGTCGCATGTTCGGCGAGCTGCCCTCGGAAACGCTGCATCGGGCGTCTGGCGCCTGAAGGCAACACGCGGGCAGGAAACGAACGCCGGCGGTAGCGCCCGGGCGTCGTTCCGGCGTCATCGGCTGTCAACGGAGCCGTCCGATCTGATACGCTCGATCGACACCGGCCCCGTCGCGGATGACGCTCGCTTTACTGATCGCCCTTCCGTTCATCGGTAGCGCCCTTGCGGCGCTGATGCCGTCGAACGCTCGCAACGCGGAATCGACGCTCGCCGGCGCGCTGTCGGTCGCCGCTGCCATCTGGGTGGCTTCGCTGTTCCCCGAGATACGCAATGGCGGTGTCGTACGCGAGGAGATCTCGTGGCTGCCGTCGTTCGGCCTGGATCTCGTCGTACGCATCGACGGCTTCGCGTGGATGTTCGCGATGCTCGTCACGGTGATCGGCGCGCTCGTCGTGCTCTACGCGCGCTACTACATGTCGCCGTCCGATCCGGTGCCGCGCTTCTTCTCGTTCCTGCTCGCATTCATGGGCTCGATGCTCGGCGTCGTCACCGCCGGCAACCTGATCCAGCTCGTTTTCTTCTGGGAGCTGACCAGCCTCTTCTCGTTCCTGCTGATCGGCTACTGGCACCACCGGGCCGACGCCCGCCGCGGCGCGCGCATGGCGCTGGTCGTCACCGGCGGTGGCGGCTTCGCGCTGCTCGCCGGCGTGCTGCTGCTCGGGCGCATCGTCGGCTCCTATGACCTCGATTCGGTGCTCGCCGCACGCGCGGCGATCGTCGTGCACCCGCTGTACGAGCCGATGCTCGCCTGCGTGCTGCTCGGTGCGCTGACCAAGAGCGCGCAGTTTCCGTTCCATTTCTGGCTGCCGCACGCGATGGCGGCGCCTACCCCGGTGTCGGCGTACCTGCACTCGGCCACGATGGTCAAGGCGGGCGTATTCCTGCTCGCGCGGCTGTGGCCGGTGCTGGCGGGCACCGATCACTGGTTCTGGATCGTCGGCGGGGCGGGCCTCGTCACGCTCGTGCTCGGTGCGTACATCGCGATGTTCCAGACCGACCTGAAAGGGCTGCTCGCGTACTCGACGGTGAGCCATCTCGGGCTGATCACGCTGCTGCTCGGGCTGAACAGCCCGACGGCGGCGGTCGCCGCGGTCTTCCACATGCTGAACCACGCGACCTTCAAGGCGTCGCTGTTCATGGCCGCGGGCATCGCGGACCATGAAACCGGAACGCGCGACCTCGGTCGCCTGCGTGGTCTCGTGCACGCGATGCCGATCACGGCCACGCTCGCGCTCGTCGCGAGTGCGGCGATGGCCGGCGTTCCGCTGCTCAACGGATTCCTGTCCAAGGAGATGTTCTTCGCCGAGACGGTCTTCGTCGAGTCGGCGCCGTGGGTCGAGAAGGTATTGCCGATCGTGGCGACGCTTGCCGGCGTGTTCGCCGTCGTCTACTCGCTGCGCTTCGCCTGGGGAACGTCCTTCGGTCCGCTGTCCGACGACCTGCCGCGCACCCCGCACGAGCCGCCGCGCTGGATGCGGGTTCCGGTCGACCTGCTCGTGCTCGTCTGCCTGATCGTCGGCATCGTGCCGGGCTGGTCGGTCGGGCCGATGCTCGCCGCTGCCGCGCGCCCGGTCGTCGGCGGCACGCTGCCCGAGTACAGCCTGTCGGTCTGGCACGGCTTCACGGCGCCGCTTGCCATGAGCCTGGTTGCGATGGCCGGCGGCATCCTCGGCTACCGGATCCTGCGCCGGGGCTATGCGAACGGGTTGAGCGGAACGCCGCTCGTCGAGCATTTCGACGGCAAGCGGGCCTTCGAGGGCCTGTTGATCGCCGCCAGCATCACCGCGCGCCGACTGATGCGGGTGTTGAGCGCGCGCCGCCTGCAGCCGCAGCTGTTGTGGATCGTCATCGCCACGCTGCTCGCTGCCTTCGCCTCGCTCGGCGTCGATGGCATCAGCTGGGGCGACCGTCCGCGCGTAGCGCCGTCGCCCGCCTTCGTCGGCATCTGGGCCATCGGGATCGTCGCGGCCGTTGCAGCGGCATCGCAGGCAAAGTTCCACCGGCTCGCGGCGATCATGATGCTCGGCGTCGCGGGCCTCGTCACCTGCATCACCTTCCTCTGGTTCTCGGCGCCCGATCTCGCGCTGACGCAGCTCGCCGTCGAGGTCGTGACCACGGTGCTGTTCCTGCTCGGACTGCGCTGGCTGCCCAAGCGAATCCTTGCCGACGAAGACCGCGCCGATCTGCGCGCACGCACCCGGCGCGCACGCGATCTGGTGCTCGCGATCGTCGTCGGCGCCGGCACCGCCGCGTTGTCGTACGCGATGCTCACGCGCGAAGCCCCGCAGAGCATTTCGCCGTTCCTGCTTTCGCGTGCGCTGCCCGAAGGGGGCGGCCGCAACGTCGTCAACGTCACGCTGGTCGATTTCCGCAGTTTCGACACGATGGGCGAGATCACCGTGCTCGGCATCGTCGCACTCACTGTCTACGCGCTGCTGCGCCGCTTCCGACCGCCGCGCGAGAGCATCGTTCCCGAGCAGCAGAAGCAGGGCGTCGGCGGCGATCCGCTCGACGACGTGCTCGAGCCCGAGCCGGGCGACGACCCCGGGATCGGCTACCGGACGGTACCGTCGGTGCTCGTGCGCCTGCTGCTGCCGATCTCCTTCGTCGTCGCGCTGCACCTGTTCCTGCGCGGGCACGATGCGCCGGGCGGCGGCTTCGTGGCCGGGCTGGTCGTCGCGATCGGCTTCCTCACCCAGTACCTCGTGCTCGGCACCATCTGGGTCGAGTCGCGCGTGCGCCTGCGCACGCCGTGGTGGATCGCGGGCGGGCTGCTGCTCGTGGTGGCCACCGGTGCCGGCGCGATCTGGTTCGGGCACCCGTTCCTCACGACACACACCGCGCACGTGCCGATGCCGTGGGGCGGCGAGGCGCACTGGGCGAGTGCGCTGCTGTTCGACGGTGGCGTGTTCGCCGTCGTCGTCGGCGCCACGCTGTTGATGCTGATCGCGCTGGCGCACCAGTCGCTGCGCGCGCACCGCAGGAGCGGCTGATGGAGATCGTGCTCGCCATCGCGATCGGCGTGCTCGCCGCCTCGGGGGTCTGGCTGCTGCTGCGCCCGCGTACCTTCCAGGTGCTGATGGGCCTGTCGCTGCTTTCCTATGCGGTGAACCTGTTCATCTTCAGCATGGGAAGCCTGGCGATCGACCAGCCGCCGGTCGTCGTTCCCGGCGTTCCGCACGACCTGCAGCACTACACCGATCCGCTGCCGCAGGCGCTCGTGCTGACGGCGATCGTCATCAACTTCGCAATGACAGCGCTGTTCCTCGTCGTGCTGCTCGCGCTGCGCGGGCTGTCCGGCACCGACCACGTCGACGGAAGCGAAGAGCCGTGATCGACTGGGCGAAGGCGGCGATGCCGCACCTGATCGTCCTGCCGATCGTCCTGCCGATGGCGGTCGCCGCGCTGATGCTGCTCACGGCGGAGCGGCGGCGCCGGCTGCGTGCCTCGCTCGGCCTGCTCTCGTGCACGGCGACGCTCGCCATCGCGATCGCGCTGATCGCGATCGTCGACGAGCGCGGCGCCGCTGCGGCGGGCGTCTACCTGCCGGCGAACTGGCCGGCGCCTTTCGGCATCGTGCTCGTGATCGACCGGCTGTCGGCGATGATGCTCTTCGTCACCGCGGTGATCGCGCTCGCGGCGCTCGTCTATTCGGTGGCGCGCTGGGACCGGGGCGGGGTCTACTTTCATCCGCTGTTCCAGCTGCAGCTGATGGGACTGAACGGCGCATTCCTCACTGCCGACGTCTTCAACCTGTTCGTCTTCTTCGAGATCCTGCTCGCCGCATCCTATGGGTTGCTGTTGCACGGCTCGGGCACGGTGCGCGTGCGCGCCGGACTTCACTACATCGCGGTGAACCTGTTCGCGTCGTCGCTGTTCCTCGTCGGCGTTGCCCTGCTGTACGGTGCCGCGGGAACGCTGAATCTCGCCGATTTCGCCGCGCGCATCCCGCAGGTGCCGCCGGCCGATCGCCCGCTGCTGCACGCGGGCGCCGCCATCCTCGCCGTCGCCTTCCTCATCAAGGCGGCGATGTGGCCGCTGAACTTCTGGCTGACACCCGCGTACTCGGCGGCCGGCGCGCCGGTGGCCGCGTACTTCGCGATTCTCACCAAGGTCGGCGTGTACGCGGTGCTGCGCATCTGGACGCTGTTCTTCGGCATCGACGCGGGCGGGTCGGCGTTCTTCGGCGGAGTGGCGTTGAGCTGGATCGGCATGACGACGCTCACGGTGGCGGCGATCGCGATGCTCGCTTCGCATCATCCCGGTCGACAGGCCGCCTGGGGCGTCGTGATCTCGTCGGCAACGCTGATCTCGGCGATCGGCTTCGCACGGCCGGCGCTCACGGCAGGCGCGCTTTTCTACCTGATCGGCTCCACCTTTGCGCTGGCGGCGCTGTTCCTGCTCGTCGAGCTGATCGACCGTGCGCGCGACGTCGAGCCGCAGGTGCCGCTCGACGACGTCGACCCGTTGCCGTTCTCGATCGAGTACATCGAGCGGCCCGATTCGAATCTCGACGAGGACGAGTCGGTGCTGATCGGGCGGATCATCCCCGGTGCGCTCGCCTTCCTCGGCATGGGCTTCGTCCTGTGTGCGCTGATGATCGCCGGGCTGCCGCCGCTGTCGGGCTTCCTCGGCAAGTTCGCGATGCTCTCGTCGGCGCTCCAGCCCGATCCGACGCTTGCCGGAGCGGTGGTGCCGGGTCCGGGCGTCGCCGCACTCGCGCTCGTTGCCGTATTGATCGGCTCGGGCTTCCTGTCGCTCGTCGCGTTGACGCGCGCCGGCATCCGCTATTTCTGGGCGCCGCAGGAGCGCGCCGCGCCGCGGCTGCGGGTCACCGAGACGGTGCCGATCGCCGTGCTGCTTGCGCTGTGCGCGCTGCTGACGATTCGCGCCGAGCCGGTGATGCGCTATGCGTCGGCCACCGCGCAGTCGCTGCATCAGCCGGCGGGCTATGTCGACGCCGTGCTGCGCGCGATGCCCGTGGAGCGGCCGCGATGAAGCGCCTGTTCCCGTCGCCGCTGCTCAGCGTGTCGCTGTTCGTGCTGTGGCTCGTGCTCGCGCGTACGGCGAGTGTCGGCCATCTGATCATCGCCGCCGTCGTCGCGATCGGGATGCCGTTGCTGACGAGGCCGCTGCGGCCGCTGCCGGTGCGAATCCGCCGGCCGGTCACGCTCGTGCGCCTGATCCTGATCGTGGGGCACGATGTGCTGCTGTCGAGCATCGACGTCGCACGCGGAACGCTGCGCAGGCGCGAGCGGCTGCCCGAGGGGCGCTTCGTGCGCATGCCGCTCGAGCTGCGCGATCCGCACGCGATCGCCGCGCTGGCGACGATCACGACGGTGATTCCGGGAACCGTCTGGACCGAGCTCGCCGGCGACCGCAGCTGGTTCATGCTGCACGTGTTCGACCTGCACGAGGACGAGGTCGACGAGTACGTCGTGCGCTACAAGGCGCGCTACGAACGCCCGTTGAAGGAGATCTTCGAATGAGCCCGCTGCTTTCCGCCGCATCGTTCCTGGCGCTCCTGCTGCTCACGCTCGCGATGGCGCTCTCGCTGGTGCGGATGCTGCGCGGGCCCACCGCGCAGGATCGCGTTCTTGCCTACGACATGCTGTACGTCGTCGCGATGCTGCTGATGCTCGTGCTCGGCCTGCGATCGGGCGGCACGATGTACTTCGAGGCGGCGCTGATCATCGCGCTGTTCGGCTATGTCAGCTCGGCGGCGCTCGGCAAGTTCCTGTTCCGCGGGGAGATCATCGAATGAGCGGCGACACGTTCTTCGCGCATGCGCTCACGCCGTTGTGGGTCGACGCGATCGTCTCGCTGCTGCTGATCAACGGTGCCGTCTTCTGCGTCGTCGGTGCATTGGGCCTGCTGCGGTTCCCGCATTTCTTCCTGCGTGCGCACCCGGCGGCGCTGCCGTACACGATGGGGACGTGGTCGATCGCCGCGGCTTCGCTGGTCTGGTTCAGCGCGTCGCAGGAGAGCTTCTCGGTGCAGTCGTGGACGATCGTCGTGCTGCTGCCGATCGGTGCGCCGGTGGCGGTGGCGCTGCTGGCGCGCGCGGCGTTGTTCCGGTTGCGGCGCGCGGGGTACGTGGAGCCGCCGCCGCGCGGGGCGCAGGAGCCGGGGCGCTGGCGGTCGCGCGGGGGGAAGTCGCCGCCGGACTGAGCGTCGTGCGCCGCCTGCCGCGCGAACGACGACCTCTCCTGCAAAGGTGCGGGCCGTCCGCCTCGGGGTAGATGGCCCGTGCCTTTGCACGCGCCGGCCGTTCGCGTGTCGGTGGTCAGCGTTCTTCGCGGAGCGCGGACGGGCGCTCGAGCTCCGGATCGGGGTCGAAGGCGCGGTCGCCGTCGGCGAAGGGTGTGCCGGTGGGGCGCAGGCCGGCGAAGTCCCAGGCGGTGCGGTCGAGCAGGTGCGAGGGGACGACGCGGCCGAGCGATGCGAAGACGTTTTCGACGCGACCGGGATGGCGGCGCTCCCATTCGCGCAGCATCTGCTTGATCTCCTGGCGCTTCAGGTTTGCCTGCGAGCCGCACAGGTTGCAGGGGATGATCGGGAACGCGCGCCATTCGGCGTAGGCGGAGAGGTCTTCTTCCTTCACGTAGGCGAGCGGGCGGATCACGACGTGCCGGCCGTCGTCGGAGACGAGCTTCGGCGGCATCGACTTCAGCTTGCCGCCGAAGAACAGGTTCAGGAAGAAGGTCTCGAGGATGTCGTCGCGATGATGGCCGAGCGCGATCTTCGTTGCGCCGAGCTCGTCGGCGACGCGATAGAGGATGCCGCGTCGCAGCCGCGAGCACAGCGAGCACATCGTGCGCCCCTCGGGGATCACGCGCGTGACGATCGAGTAGGTGTCCTGCGTCTCGATGCGGAAGGGCACGCCGAGCGTGCGCAGGTAGTCGGGCAGCACGTGCTCGGGGAAGCCCGGCTGTTTCTGGTCGAGGTTCACGGCGACGAGCTCGAACTCGATGGGGGCGCGGGCGCGCAGTGTTCGCAGCAGGTCGAGCAGCGCGTAGCTGTCCTTGCCGCCGGAGAGACAGACCATCACGCGGTCGCCGGCTTCGATCATGCCGAAGTCGCCGATCGCTTCGCCGGTGAGTCGCAGCAGACGCTTGTGCAGCTTGTTGCGCTCGTAGGCGCGCTTGCGGTCGGTGGCGCCTGTCTGCGCCGCAGGACTCGCATGCGCGACGACACTGGTCTGCGCCCTGGCGCCGGGCTGCGTCCCGTCCGCGACCTTTGCCATTCCTGCGCTTCCCGAGCTCATTGTGGGTGCCTCCAGACCTCGACGCGCACCGATCGCGCGCGCGGCAGCGGTTGCGGCTTGGTCACCGCGACCTTCAGCGCACGCAGTCCGGGAAGCTTCTCCAGTTCGTCGGCCAGTTCGCCGCAGATCGTCTCCACCAGGCGGAAGCGCCGGTCGCCGCCGACCAGGCGCTCCACCGCCTCGACGACGCGCTCGTAGTTCACGGTTTCCGACAGCAGGTCGCGACGCTGCTGCCGCGTGATGTCGGGTACGTAGAGCTCGACGTCGATGACGATCGGGCGGCGCTTGGCCTGCTCGCGCTCGTAGACGCCGAGATAGCAGTCGATCTCGATGTCCTGCACGAGCACGCGGTAGCAGTCGGGGAATGCGGCGTTGTCGCGGGTCATGATGTGCGCGCTTCAGCGCGAAACGAGGGAGCTGCCGCCGTCGACGTGCAGCACGTGGCCGGTAATGTAGTCGTTGCCGTCGAGCAGGAACGCGACGGCGCGTGCGATGTCGTCGCCGGTGCCGATGCGCTCCAGCGGGATCGCCGACTCGATCGCGTGCCGTTCCGCATCGGTGAAGACGTCGTGCTCGGGCCAGTCGAGCGAGCCCGGTGCGACGGCGTTCACCCGGATCTCGGGCGCGAGCTCGAGCGCGAGCGCGCGCGTGAGCGCGACGACGCCGGCCTTCGCGGCCGCGTACACGGCGAAACCGGCGAGCGGACGATCGGCGCGCGCATCGGCGATGTTCACGATCGTGCCGCCGCGTGCGCGCAGCCACCGCACCGCGGCCTGGCTCGTGAACAGCGTCGCCTTCAGATTGCCGTCGACGATTTCGTTCCACAGCGTTTCGTCGATCGAGCCGATCGGGGTGCGCAGGAAGGTCGAGGCGTTGTTCACCAGCCCGTCGAGGCGCCCGTGCCATTTCGCTGCCGAGTCGACGACGCGCGCGCAATCGTCCGCCTGGGAGAGGTCTGCCTCGAACGCGCGCGCGGAGCCTGTGCGCATCGCATCGAGCTCGCCCGCGAGCGCCTCGGCCTCCTCGGCCGAGCGGCGGTAGTGGATCGCGACATCGAAGCCGTGCGCGTGCAGGTGCCGTGCGATCTGCGCGCCGATGCGGCGGGCCGCACCGGTGACCAGGACGACGCGATTCGGATGCATGGCGCATCGAGTGTAAGGCATCCGGCTCCCCCGACTGGTACGATCGATGCTTTCGCGCAGGTCGGCCCGGCTTTCGCCGCAGTCCCGTTCCGGCGGCACCGTTCCCGCAGTCCCGCTCCCGCAGTTCACTTCGATGCTCGCTTTCCTCCCACCGGTCGCTCGCGCCGCGGTCGCGGTAACGCTGCTCGTCGTGAACACGCTGTTCTGGTGCGTGCTGCTGTTCCTGCTCGCACTCGTGAAGCTGTCGCTGCCCTTCGAGCGTGTACGCAAGGCGATCGATCCGCTGCTCAACGACGTCGCCACGCGGTGGATCGCCGGAAACAACGCGTGGATGCGCCTGACGCAGCCCACCGAATGGGACGTCGAAGGCCTCGAGCACATCGATCCGCACGGCTGGTATCTCGTCAGCTGCAATCACCAGTCGTGGGTCGACATCTTCGTGCTGCAGCGCCTGCTGAACCGGCGCATCCCGTTGCTGAAATTCTTCCTGAAGTACGAGCTGATCTACGTGCCGGTGATGGGGCTCGCCTGGTGGGCGCTCGATTTCCCGTTCATGCGAAGGCATTCCGACAAGTACCTGCGCAGGCACCCGGAGAAGCGCCTCGAGGATCTCGAGACGACGAAGCGCGCCTGCGAGAAGTTTGCGCGGCTGCCGACGAGCGTGATGAACTTCGTCGAGGGAACGCGCTTCACGCGCGAAAAGCACGAGGCGCAGCGCTCGCCGTACCGGCACCTGCTCAAGCCGAAGTCGGGTGCACTGGCGCTGACGCTCAACGCACTCGGCGAGCGTTTCGATTCGCTGATCGACGTGACGATCGTCTATCCGGGAGGGGTGCCGACCTTCTGGCAGTTCCTGCGCGGCGACGTCGAACGGATCGTCGTGCGGATGGCGCGTCGACCGATCCCCTCCGAGTTCTTCCACGCCGACGCGATGGCCGACTCGCGCGCGCGCAAGCGCGTGCAGGCGTGGCTGCATGAGCTGTGGCAGGAGAAGGACCGGCAGATCGACGCGCTGCTGCAGGCGCCGCAGCGCGTAGTCGCGTGAGCTTCGAAGCGCCAGCGGCGCCGGCGCTCGCCGCTTCGCAGGCGCTCGTGCGCCGCATCGGCGAGACGATTGATGCGGCGGGCGGCTGGATCGGCTTCGACCGCTACCTGCAGCACGCGCTCTACGAACCCGGGCTCGGCTACTACAGTGGGCCGAACCGGGTCTTCGGCGCCGAGGGCGACTTCGTCACCGCGCCCGAGATGTCGTCGCTGTTCGGCGGCTGCGTGGCCGTGCAGTGCGCGCAATGGCTCGACGAGGTCGGCGGCGGGATCGTCGAGTTCGGTGCCGGCTCGGGCGCGCTGGCCGCGCAGGTGCTGTCGACGCTGCGCGACGCGGATTCTCTGCCGGACAGCTACGCGATCGTCGAGCTGTCGGCCCCGCTGCGCGAACGCCAGCGCCGGACGATCGATGCCGCGGGGCCCGGGCTGCTCGAGCGCGTGCGCTGGCTCGATGAACTCCCCGAGCGCATCGAGGGCGTCGTGCTCGCCAACGAGGTGCTCGATGCGATGCCGGTGCGGGTGTTCCGCTGCGCGGGCGCCGACGTGCTCGAGCGGGGCGTGACGCGCGTGGGGGACGACGCGCTCGGCTGGGCCGAGCGCGCAGCCGACCCGCGATTCGCCGCACTCGTGCACGAGCGGCTGCGCGAGGCGTGGAGCGTGTACGCGGGCGAGCGCATCGAGGTGCTGCGCGAGGCGGCGCCGTACGTCTCGGAGATCGGCGAGCAGGCCGAGGCGTGGGTGCAGACGGTCGGCTCTCGGCTGGCGCGCGGTGCGATGCTGCTGATCGACTATGGCTTTCCGCGGCACGAGCTCTACCACCCGCAGCGCGACGGCGGCACGCTGCGCTGTCATTTCCGCCATCGTTCGCACGACGATCCGTTCCTGTGGCCGGGGCTGCAGGACGTCACCGCGCACGTCGATTTCAGCGCCGTCGGCGACGCGGCCGCGCGCGCAGGGCTCGAGCTGCTCGGCTTCCAGTCGCAGGCCCGATTCCTGCTCGACTGCGGGCTGCTGGACGCCTGCGCCGCGATTCCGCGCGACGACCTGCGCGCGTGGACACGCGAGACGCACGCGGTGCAGCGGCTGCTTTCGGAAGCGGAGATGGGCGAGCTGTTCAAGGCGATCGCGTTCGGGCGCGGCGTGGCGGATGACGCGGTGGGGTTTCGGTCGCGCGATCGGCGTGCTTCGCTGTAGGAAGCCGGCGATGCGGTGGGGGCTGAAGATGCTGCGTCGGATGGGCCGGGAGCGGCGCCGCGTCGCGACCGAGTCGTGCAATGCCGCGGCGGTCCGTGCCTGCCTGGTGCTCATCGGCGCCGTCGGCGCCGCCGATCTCACGATGTCGTCGGCGGGTGCGAATCCGGGGCCGTCGGTCGAGTCGCCCGATGTCATCACGCGCTCGATCGAGCGGCGACCGCCGGCGCGGCCGCTCGTCGAGGCCGGCCGCGTCGATGTGGGTGCGCTGTCGGCGGCTGACCTCGAGCGCCTCGCACAGGCGTCGCGCGAGCGCTGGCAGCGCAGCACGCACGGGCCGATGCTGTTTCGCATCCTGCCCGAGCGCCTGGAATCGTCCGGGTTGCCGCAAGCCGATACGCGGGGCGCCCGACTGGTCGCGCTTTATTGCGTGCAGTGCCACAACCTGCCAAATCCGGCGATGCACGATGCGCGTACCTGGCCGAAGGTGGTGCGTCGAATGGTGCCGCGCATGGAAGGTCGGGGAAACCTCGGACCGCTGATGGCCGATCTGATGCGCGCGCCGGGGGCGGGCGAGCGTGCGATGGCTGCACCCACGCCCGACGAGGAACTCGAGATCGTTCGCTACCTGCAGCGGCACGCGCAACGCGGATTCGATCCGGCCGCCGAACCCGAAATCGCCCGGGCGCTCGAGCGCGGCGCCGGTCGCATGTTCGCCGACGCCTGCAGCCAGTGCCACGTGCTGCCCGATCCGTCGCAGCATACGGCGGAGGAATGGCCGAAGGTGGTCGAGCGCATGCGCGACAATCTCGAGTGGATGAATCGCGCCGTCGGCGGCCGCCTCGATGCGCGCGAGCCGCAGTTGTCGGTCGCGGATATCGTCGGCTTCCTGCAGACGCATGCTCGCAGGTGAAGCGGGACGATCGCCGTCCAGATTCGAATGATGAAGTGGCTGCTCGTCGTCGTTCTTGCGCTGGCGCTCTTTTCCGGGTTGATGCCGGTGCTGCGCCGCTTCGGCATCGGCCGGCTGCCGGGTGACTTCGAGTTCCGCGCCTTCGGCCGCCACTGGTCGATCCCGGTGACATCGACCGTGCTGCTGTCGCTCCTTGCTGCGCTGCTTGCCCGGTTGCTTTGAAGATCTGCCGTAGTCAGCGCCGGATGCCGAGCGCCCCCGCAATCGCCTCGGCCCGCGCGTCGTGCAAGGCCTCGCGGATCTTCTGCGGCGCGCCTTCGTGCGCTCGCGCGATCGAAGCGGTGTCGACCGACGCGAAGGCGCGTGCGGCATCGCGCAGGTGCTGCGTCTGCGGATAGGGACGTGACTCGAGCCCGAGCCGGCCACGGTAGTCGGCTTCGCAGGCGGCGAGGACGTCGTCGAGTCGATGCGGGCGACGCGCGTAGTCGATGCGCTCGAGCAGCTTCGCGATCGTTCCCGCGCGCAGTTCGAGCGCACGATGCACGAGCCCGTGCTCGCGGGCGACGATGCGCGCGAGGTCGCGGCACTCGACCGGCACGCGCAGTCGCGCGCACAGCTGGTCGACGAGCTGTACCGAGCGCTGCTCGTGCGCGATGTGGCGCGGCCATTCGTCGGGCGGCGTCGTTCCCTTGCCGAGGTCGTGCACGAGCGCGGCGAAGCGCACCGGCAACGAGGCGCCTGCGTCGGCCGCGAAGTCGACGACCATCATCACGTGCACGCCGGTATCGATTTCGGGGTGGTAGTCGGCGCGCTGCGGCACGCCCCACAGGCGGTCGAGCTCGGGCATCACGCGCGCGAGCGCGCCGCACTCGCGCAGCACGTCGAACATGCGCGAAGGGCGCCGCTCCATCAGCCCGCGCGAGATCTCCTGCCAGACGCGCTCGGCGACGAGCGCGTCGGCTTCGCCCTGCTCGACCATCGTGCGCATCAGCGCCATCGTCTCCGGCGCGACGGTGAAGCCATCGAAGCGCGCTGCGAAGCGTGCGACGCGCAGGATGCGGACCGGGTCCTCGGCGAAGGCCGTGCCGACGTGGCGCAGCAGGCCTGCGCGCAGGTCGGCGTGGCCGCCGTGCGGATCGACCAGCGTTCCGTCCTCGGCGATCGCCATTGCGTTGATCGTCAGGTCGCGCCGCAGCAGGTCGTCCTCGAGCGTGACGTCGGGGGAGGCGTGCACTTCGAAGCCGCGATAGCCGCGGGCGGTCTTGCGCTCGGTGCGTGCGAGTGCGTATTCCTCATGCGTCTGCGGATGCAGGAACACCGGGAAATCGCGTCCTACCGGGCGAAAGCCGCGCGCGACGAGCTCGTCGGAGGTGGCTCCGACGACGACCCAGTCGCGATCCTTCACCGGGAGCCCGAGGAGCTCGTCGCGAACCGAGCCGCCGACCCGATAGATCTTCATCGGCGGCTGCTCGCTGCGATCAGCGTCCGGCGCGCCGGCGGTCCTCGGCCAGCCGCAGCTCGTGCACGTCGATATACGACGGTGCGACGGCGGCGAGCGTTCTCGGCTCGATGCGAAGCTCCGCTGCGATCGGGCCGGCGGCGACGTTGTCGACCGACAGCGAGTCGAAGTTGTCGCGCGACATGTGCAGCGGACCCGGCGCCCATTCGAGCAGCCTTGCCTGGAGTCTGCCGAGCCCGTCGGGCAGGCCGATGACGGTGCGCTGGCGGCCGCCGAGCTCGCCGACGAAACGGATCAGCTCGCGCAGCGTCCACACTTCGGGGCCGGCCAGCCCGTAACAGCGGTGCACGGCGAACTGCCCGTCGAGGGCGCGCACGATCGCAGCCGCCACGTCGCCGACCCAGACCGGCTGGAAGCGGGCATCGGCGCGTCCGACCATCAGCATCGGAAGCCATCGCTGCAGCGTGATGAAGCGCTCGATCAGTGCATCGCCCCGCCCGAAGACCACCGCAGGGCGAAACACCGTCCATTGCAGGTCCTTCGCTTCGCGCACCTGCTTCTCGCCGGCCGTCTTCGAGCGCAGGTACATCGACGGGAGCGTGCGCTCGCCGTCTTCCTGCACGCCGAGGGCCGAGACATGCAACAGCCGCTGGACGCCCGCGGTGCGTGCCGCCTCGACCAGGCGCGCCGGCAGCTGTACGTGAGCGCGCTCGAAGCCCGGCCCCCACGGTGTGCCGCGTCCGCCGTCGAGCGTGCCGACGAGGTTGATCACCGCATCAGCGCTGCGCATCAGCGACGCGAGCGTTGCATCGTCGTGCACGTCGGCCTGGAACACCTGCACCGTGGGAAGCGTGAGCAGTGCGCGCGCCCGCTCGCGATTGCGCGTCGGCACGATCACGTGTCGCGCCTGCGCGGCCAGGCGCGCAGCGACATGGCGACCGATGAAGCCGCTGCCGCCGAGGATGAGTACGCGTCTGTTCGTCATGCGGCCTCTACGGAATGTCGGTCTGCGTTGCGAGTCGCGGCGCTACGGTGCCGAGCCGCGCCTTCAGCGACTGCGGCTCTCCGGAGAACAGCGCCGCGTAGTACACCGCGTTCGTCAGCACCTTCTTCACGTAGTCGCGCGTCTCGTTGAACGGGATGATCTCCGCGAAGATCGCGCCCTCCACCGGCGCCGACAGCGTCGAGCGCCAGTTGCGCGGCCGCCGCGGGCCGGCGTTGTAGCCGGCCGAAGCGAGCAGCGGCGAGCCGTCGAGGTCGTCGAGCACGGTGCGCAGGTAGAAGGTGCCGTAGCGCAGGTTGGTGTCGAGATCATGCAGCTGAGCTACGCGGAAGTCGCGCTCGCCCAGCTTCTTCGCGATCCAGCGCGCGGTGGCCGGCATGATCTGCATCAGCCCCTGCGCGCCGGCCCACGAGCGCGCGTCCATGATGAAGCGCGATTCCTGGCGGATCAATCCGTAGATCCAGGCAGGATCGAGATCGGCGTTCGCGGCCACCGGTTTCATCTGGTCGAGGAAGGGCGACACGAAGCGCAGCGCGAAGTCGTGCTCCTCGCGCGTGCGATCGGCGGTGTTCACGCAGCGATCGAGCACCTGCCGGCTGCAGGCGAAGCGTGCGGCGGCGAGCAGCTGGCGGTCGTTCATTCCGCGCAGCTGGAAGTTCCACTCGCGGTTGCCCTCGAAGCGCAGGCCCAGCGCATAGAAGCGCAGTGCGCGCTCGAAGCCTGCATTGCGCGCGGCCTGCGCGAGCTCTTCCTCGGTGGTGGCGAGTGCCGCCGGCGGCGGTGCCGTCAGCGAGCCGAGGTCTTCGGCGGCGAGCTGTCCGTAGAACGTGAACTCGCCGGCGATCGCGCGCAGCAAGTCGTCGGCCTTCGCCGCGTTGCCGGCCTCCCGCTCGGCGCGCGCGCCCCAGTAGATCCAGGCCGGATCGCTGCGGCCAGCGTCGCTCATGCGGTCTACGGCGCGGCGCAGCGTCTTCCAGTCCTGCTCGCGCAGCGCGGCGCGCGCGAGCCAGACCCAGGTGGCATCGGAAGCAGGCGCATCGAGCGATGCACGCGCCCATTCGAGTGCACGCGGGTCGAGATCCCGCATCGCCGAGGCGGCGACCTGCGAGCGTACGAATGCGACATCGGTTTCGCGCAGCGTGTCGGCGCTCTGGTCGAGTCGCTGCATCGCTTCGGCGGGGTTCTTGCGCGCCAGCCGGGACAGCGCGATCAGTGTGATCTCGCGCGAGCGCTTGCCGGAGAGCGCCCTGGCAGGCTGATCGAGCGCCAGCCCGAGCCGGCGCGAATCGAGCGCGAGTCGGGAGCCGAGCAGTCGAATCGTGGCGACCGAGTTCGTCTCGAGCGCGACCAGCAGGCGGGTGACAAGGTCGCCTCGGTCGAAGGCGCCGGTGCGCAGCAGTGCGTCGAGCAGCGCCGTGCAGCCGGAACCGAGGTTGCGGACCGCGAAGATCGCTGCACGCGCCTCCGGCGCCGGTTGCCCGCGCTCGACCCGCCCGAGCGACGCATAGCAGTGGACCTCGTCGTCGTCGCGCAGGATCCACTTCGCGTATTCGGCATCGAAGCGTGCCCATTCGCCGCGCTGTCCGAGATCGAGCATCCAGTCGCGGCTGGCGAGGTCGGCGACCAGCGATCCGTCGTGCTGCGCGAGGAAGCGCTGCACGTCGGTGTCGACGCTGCCGGGCACCGTCTCGCCGGGCGGCGTCTGCAACTGCATGCGCAGGCGCCAGTAGTCGAGGTAGACGGCGAGCGGGTGCGCCTGTGCGCGCGCGGCCATCGCGTCGAAGCGCAGGCGATCGTTCTTCGTGAAGGCCTCGTGCGCGGCGGTGAAGGCCTGGTCGATGTCGAGCGACGCGGGTGCCGACGCGGCGGCTGACTCCGGCCGGCGCTTCTGCGCCTCGGCAGGCGAGAGAACCGAAAGGCCGATCAGTCCTACAATCGCCGCGATCGCGATCCGGTGCTTCATGTCGCCCCTGCCACTTCCCGTTGCCTGCTCAAACGCCATTCGGCGCCCGCGGTGATCCATTCGGTGCCCGCGATGCCGGGACCGAGCATAGCATGCGTGTCGTCGACGAAATCACTCGAAGTCATGCTCGCAACACGTTGATTCGATGGCGTAGTGAGCACGGCTCGCGGTTGCGCGCACAGGCCGATCCGGCGCTGGGCGAACGGCTGCTGCAACTGCTGCGCAGGCCGCCCTTCGATCGCGCCGGCACGCTCGGCGTGTACTGGCCGATCCGCGGTGAGCCGGAGCTCGCACCGTGCTACGCGCAATGGCGCTCGGAGGGGCGAACGCTCGCGTTGCCGCGCATCGCCGGGGACGGCGCGCTCGAGTTCGGCCGCTGGCGAAACGAAGACGCGCTGCGCGCCGGTCGCTTCGCG
The DNA here is from genome assembly GCA_964538505.1 of uncultured Limnobacter sp. Classification (GTDB taxonomy): domain Bacteria; phylum Pseudomonadota; class Gammaproteobacteria; order Burkholderiales; family Burkholderiaceae_E; genus Zeimonas. The sequence goes on from CAZIDY010000014.1 coordinate 45,603, forward strand.
ATTCCCGTGCCGGATCCGTTCGAGCGCTGCGAGCCCGAGCTGCTGATCGTGCCCTGCGTGGGCTTCGATGCGCGCGGCTATCGACTCGGATACGGCGGCGGTCATTACGACCGGACGCTGGCGCAGCATGCGGTCGCGGCGATCGGCGTTGCCTACGACGCCTGCGAGCTCGAGGCTTTCGATGCCGCCGCGCATGATCGTGCGTTGTCCGCGATCGTCACGGAGTCGCGGGTGATCGGCGCGTCCTGACGCGCGGCGCGGCGTTGCGGTTTCCCGACCATTCGAGGAAGTCGTCGGGCGGCAGCGCCGGCGACAGGTGAAATCCCTGTGCGAGTTCGCAGCCGAGTTCGCGCAACGCCGACTCGGTGAATGCGTTCTCGACGCCCTCGGCGACGGTGTTCAGCTCGAAGGCATGCGCGAGCTCGATCAGCGCGCGCACGATGCGACGGTCGTCGCTGCCGGAAGCGATCGCCTGCACGAAGCTGCGGTCGATCTTCAGCTCGTCGAGCGGGAAGCGGTGCAGGTAGGCGAGCGACGAGTAGCCGGTGCCGAAATCGTCGATCGACAGCCGGCAGCCGAGCGCACGCAGCTCGCCGGCGAGTGCGATCGCCGAGCGCTCGTTGCGGATCAGCGCGCTTTCGGTCAGCTCGAGGGTAAGGCTTCCCGGGTCGACGCCCCAGATCGATAGCGTCTGGGCGACGAGCTCGGGCAGCGTGTCCTCGCCGAAGGTGATCGCGGACAGGTTGATCGCCACCGACAGGTCGAGCCCGTGCTGCTTCCACTGCGCTGCGTGACGCAGCGCGGTGTTCATCGTGAAGCGCGTGAGCTCGAGGATCAGTCCGCGCTCCTCGGCGATCGATGCGATCGTCGACGGCGCCACGGCGCGGCCGTCGGCGCGTTTCCAGCGCACCAGCGCTTCCGCAGCGACGCAGTGGCCGGTATGCAGGTCGATCTGCGGCTGGAAGTGGACCTCGAGCTCGTTGCGTGCGAGCGCATCGTGCAGGTCGCGCTCGATCTCGTGCCGGCGCAGCCCCGAGGAGTGGTCGTCGTTGACGCGCAGGATGCGCACGTGATCCTCGCGCCCGAGCGATTGCGCGGCTGCCTCGGAAGCAACGGAGACGAGCGTCATCGGGTCTGCGGTGGAACCGGCGGGCGCCCACGCGCCGCCCACCGACGGACGCAGTCGCACCGCGAGCGCGTCGCGCGCGACACGCACCGGCGTCGACAGCGACTGGATCAACGAGTGGCTGGCCAGTTCGGCGAGCGCCTCGCTGGCCAGGCCGGCGAGCAGTACCCACAGCTCCTCGCGCGAAGCGAAGGAGTAGCGATCGGCCGGACGCAGCACCGATTCGAGGCGGCGGCCGATCTCGTCGAGCACCGGACGATCACCCGGTTCGCGCGCCAGTGCATCGATGCGATCGGAGCGGTTCAGTGCGACGACGAGAACGACGTCGCGCGCGCCATCGGCGTGCGTCGCCGCGGCGGCGATGTCGCCGAGCAGTTGCGCCGGCGTGCGCTCGCGCGGACCGGGAACGGGAATCGTCACGGAGGCCGCGTCGGAACGGTGGGGCACGATGCGGGTCCGTTCACACGTTCGTCAGGCCTGCGCGATTGACGGAATCGCTTCGCGTGCGTAGTAGTCGTGCAGCTTCAGGCCGTACGCTCCGGCCGCGAGCCCGCGCACGATGCGGATCCGGCTGGCTTCGGCCGACTTCGGTCGGCGCAGCAGGTCGCGCTCGAAAGGCTCGGGCAACGGCGTCTTGTCGGTGGTCGTGAGCACCAGCACGCGCGGCTCGAGCCGGCGAACGCGGTTGTGCGCGAGCACCGCGGCCACTTCGCCGCTCGACAACTCGACGAAGCTGCCGACCGGGAAGATGCCGACTGCCTGCACGAACTGCTCGACGAGCGGCTCGTGGAACGAAGTGCCCGTCCATTCGTACAGGCTCATCAGCGCGTCCTGCGGCGCACATGCGTTGGCATAGGCGCGCGCAGTGATCAGTGCGGCGAAGCTGTCGGCGATCGCTGCCATGCGTCCGTAGATGCCGATCTCCTCGCCACGCAGCCCTTTCGGGTAGCCGGAGCCGTCGAGCCGTTCGTGATGCTGCGCGATGCCTTCGACGATCGGTGGAGCCAGTTGCACGCTCGAGGCGAGCGCCTCGAGACCCAGTCGCACGTGCTCCTTGACCACGTTGTACTCGGCCGGGGCGAGCATCCCGGGTTTTTCGAGCAGCGCGTGCGGCAGGCGTGTCTTGCCGACGTCGGCGAGCATTCCGATCATTCCGAGGCTCGCCAGCTCGCGCCGTGGAAAGCCGAGATGGCGTCCGAGCGCGACGAGATACAGCGCGACCTTCACGCCATGCTGGTAGGTCTGCACGCTTTCCTCGCGCAGGCGCGCAACCCACATCAGCGCGTCGGGGTTGTCGACCATGCTGTCGACGATGCCGTCGACCGCACCGCTGACTTCCTGCACATCGGGAACGCGGCCGCTGCGCACGTCGGAGACGAGCGTCTCGAGCGCGCGTTCGCCCTGACCGAAAGCGGCCCGTGCGCGCGGCAGCTCGGCCTCGACCGGCGCGCGGTCGACGTAGCGACGCAGCTCGATCCCTTCGGGGAGCTGTCCCTTCAGCGCTTCGGCGGCCGACGTCGCGGAGGCGTGGCGTCGCTTTTTTCCTGCGCTGCCCCCCGTGCCCGACCGTGCCCCGGGGCGCAGCCAGCCGAGCATGCGTTGCCAGGCCGAGTCGGGCAGCGAGTCGGTCGGGGCGACTGCCGTGGCGCGGATCAGATCGCGGAAACGCTCGCGGGTCTGCCGGCTGATTTTCAGGTCGGAGCGGATGCGCACCGGCCGCGGCGGGCGCGGACGCGCCGGTGTCTTCTCGTCGAGTACGGTGTCGAAGCGCAGCGGCGTCGAGGCCGGTGCCGCGGGGGAGGTCGGCGGGCCGTCGGCGAGCTCGGCTGCCCGGATCGCGGCGGCGAGTGCGGAACTCGACAGCTCCAGGTCGACATAGACGTATCGGCAGTAGCGCCGCAGCGTGTCGAGTTCGATCTGGCTGTCGATGAGAAAGCCCTGCAGCAGGAACGGCGTATCGAGCCACGGGCGATCGAGCTCGGCGACGAACATGCCCGGCTGCAGACTCTCGACCGGAATCTGATAGCGCTTCACCGAGGTCGTCCCCGATGCGGGCAAGGTCGTCGACATATCGGTTCGGGCGCGAGCCGGGCAGGCCTTCGTCGTCAGGTGAACCGATGGTAACGATGCGCGCGCGCCGGGTCGAAGAGCGCCGTGCCGCCGATCGGGTCATCGGCAACAGTGTCCGACGAACGGCCCGGGCACGGGCGCCGGCGGGTTGCCGCGGCGCTCGAGCCGGAGCAGCGGAGGCCGGTCCGGCTTTCTTGACACGCACAGGACGCCTGCCGATCATCGACCTGTGCCGGCGAGCGACAGACCTCCCCAGCTGGAATCCGCTGCGCGCGTCGGCGACCGCGAAGCGGGCTTCGGAACCGTTACCGCGATACGGGGCTCGGTCGTCGACGTCCGCTTCGACGGCCCCCTGCCCGCCTTGCGCGAGCTGCTGGTTTCGGAAGACGGGCTGCATCTCGAGGTTTCGGCGCACGTCGACGCGCACACCGCGCGCTGCCTCGCCTTCGGCGTGACGAGCGGCCTCGCACGCGGCACGCGCTTCGAGGCCACCGGCGCACCGCTCACCGTCTCCGTCGGCAGCGGCCTTCTCGGCCGGGTGGTCGACGTGTTCGGCGACCCGATCGATGGCGGAGAGGCCATCGCCGGCGTCCGGCGTCCGGTCTACGGACAGGCCGTTGCGCTGCGCGAGCGCCCGGTCGCCTCCGAGGCGCTGCATACCGGCATCAAGGCGATCGACCTGCTCGCTCCGCTCGAGCGCGGTGGAAAGGCCGGTCTGTTCGGCGGGGCGGGCGTCGGCAAGACCGTGCTGATTTCCGAGCTGATCCACAACATGGCCGCCAGCCACAAGGGCGTGAGCGTGTTCTGCGGCATCGGCGAACGTTCGCGCGAAGCCGAGGAGGTGATCCGCGACATCCGCGATGCGGGCGTGCTCGGCCAGACGATCCTCGTCTTCGGCCAGATGAGTGAGCCGCCGGGGCCGCGCTTCCGCGTCGGTCACACCGCGCTCACCATCGCCGAGCATTTCCGCGACGACGAGCAGCGCAATGTGCTGCTGCTGATCGACAACGTGTTCCGCTTCGTGCAGGCGGGCATGGAGGTGTCGGGGCTTCTCGGCCAGCTTTCTTCGCAGATGGGCTATCAGCCGGCGCTGGCGCGCGATCTCGGCGAGCTGCAGGAGCGCATCGCGAGCACGCCCGCCGCGTCGATCACCTCGGTGCAGGCGGTGTACGTGCCGGCCGACGACTTCACCGACCCCGCGGTCGTGCACACCTTCAGCCATCTGTCGGCGTCGGTCGTGCTGTCGCGCGACCGCGCTGCGCAGGGCTTCTACCCGGCGGTCGATCCGCTCGCGTCGTCGTCGTCGCTGCTCAGCCCGGCCGTCGTCGGCGAGCGTCATTACCGGCTGGCCAGTGCGGTGCGGGCGACGCTCGCCGGCTACGAGGACCTGAAGGACATCATCGCGATGCTCGGGCTCGAGGAGCTCAACGAGGACGACCAGCGCACGGTCTCGCGTGCGCGCCGCCTCGAGCGCTACCTCACGCAGCCCTTCCACGTCACCGAGGCGTTCACCGGCCGCGCCGGGGCCACCGTGCCGATCGATACACTGCTCGACGACTGCGAGGCGATCCTGAACGACGAGCATCAGCACGTTCCGGAGCGCAGCCTGTACATGATCGGCGCGCTGTCCGAGCGCGCGGAGGTGACGTGAAGCTGCTGCTTTCGGTGCCCACGGGCGTCGTCCTCGACATCCGGGTCGCCAGGATTTCGGGCGAGTCCGACCGCGGCTCGTTCACCCTGCTGCCGCGTCATGCCGACGGCGCGATGCTGCTGCGTCCCGGCCTGCTTTCCTACGTCGACGAGGCGGACGATGAGGTCTTCGTCGCGGGCGATGAGGTCTTCATCGCGGTGAATGAGGGGGTTCTCGTCAAGGCGGGCGACGAAGTCCGGGTCGCATGCCAGCGTGCCGTCGTCGCCGGCGACCTGCAGGATGCCAGGTCTGCGCTGATGCGGCACCTGCACGAGCGCAGCGAGCACGAGCGCAAGTCCCGCTCGGTGCTGATGGCGCTCGAAGCCGATGTGTTGCGCCGGCTGGGCGAGCTGCGATGACGACGCGCAAGGACGGCGACGACCTGCTCGACATCGTCACGCGCAAGCAGGCCGACAAGCTGCGCTCGCGCCGTGCGGGTCGGCCCAACATCCAGCGGGGCCTCGGGACGAGCGGCATCGTCGGCTGGTCGATCGCGGTGCCGACGCTGCTGGGCGTCGCCGTGGGCGTCTGGCTCGACGGCCGCTCGGGCAGCGAGCTGTCGTGGACACTGATGGGTCTGGCCGTGGGCCTCGTCGTGGGCTGCATCACGGCGTGGTACTGGGTCGGCCGGGAGCTGAACAATGACCGTTGACGTTCTTCCGATGGACGGAGGGCCGGCGTGACGGCGAACGCCACGCAGTTGCTGCTCGGCGCAGGGGTCGGGCTCGCGCTCGGCTCGATGTTCTATTTCGGCCTGTGGGCGACCGTGCGGTGCGCGAGTCGCGCATCCCGCCCGTGGGCGTGGTTCGTCGGCAGCTTCGTGCTGCGCGTCGCCGTCGTCGGCGCGGGCTTCCTGCTGCTCGCGCGCAGCGGAGCGTGGCCGCTGGTGGGCGCGCTCGTCGCCTTTGCCGTGGCCCGGCCGCTGGTCACGTATGCGGTGCGCGAACGGGCGGAGCGGGCGCGATGACCCTGTCGCCGGACGAGATCGTCTACTTCAGCATCGGTCCGCTGAACATCAGCGCCACGCTCGTCTACACGTGGATCGTCATGGCTGTGCTGGTCGGCCTGTCGCTGATCATGCGCGCCAACCTTCGCGCAGAGCCGCCGATCGGCCGCATGCAGCTCGCGATCGAGGCGATCATCGTGTTCGTGCTCGAACAGATCCGCGAGGTCGCGCGACAGGAGCCGCGACCTTACCTGCCCTTCGTCGCGACGCTCTTCCTCTTCATCCTTGCCTGCAACATGCTCACGATCGTGCCGGGCTTCCATCCACCGACCGGTTCGCTGACGACGACGGCGGCGCTGGCGCTGGCGGTGTTCCTCGCCGTGCCGGCCTTCGGCATCCGGCAGGTCGGCCTGCGCCGCTATCTGCGCACCTACGTGGAGCCCGTGCCGCTGATGCTGCCCTTCACCGTGCTGGGCGAGGTCACGCGGACGCTGGCGCTCGCCGTGCGCCTGTTCGGCAACGTGATGAGCAGCTCGATGATGGTCGCGATCCTGCTCGTCGTCGCGCCGCTGGTGTTCCCCGTCCTCATGCAGGTGCTGGGATTACTGATGGGCGTGCTGCAGGCGTATATCTTCGCCGTTCTGGCGCTCGTCTACATCGCCGCCGGGATGTCCGAGTCCGGCAAGCGCCTGTCTACAGGAGAATCCGTGTGACCGACATGTCTCTCATCGCCGTCGTCTCGGTGCTCACCGCCGGGCTCACCGTCGCGATCGGCGCCGGCCTGGCCGCGCTCGCCGAGGGGCGCGCGGTGGCCGAGGGGTTGAGGAGCATCGCGCAGCAGCCCGACGAGACCACTTCGATCACGCGCGCGCTGTTCGTCGGCCTGGCGATGATCGAGACGAGCGGCATCTACTGCTTCGTGATCTCCCTGATCCTGATCTTCGCCAATCCGTTCTGGAACGCCGCCGGGTAGCACGGCGTGCGACGGCCACAGGTTCCCGGAGCGCGCAGCGAATGACGATCGACGGGTTCACGCTCGTTGCGCAGCTCGTGAACTTCGCGCTGCTGCTGCTGTTGCTGCGCATCTTCCTGTACCGCCCGATTCTCGACCTGATGGCCGAGCGCGAGCGGCGAACGGCCGCGCCACTGAACGAGGCGCGGCGCCTGGCCGCCGAGGCGGCCGCCGAGCGCGACGCGCTGCAGCAGGAAAGGGAAGCTTTCGAGCGCGAGCGTGTCGAGCGTCGCGAGACGGCGATGCGCGAAATCGAGGAACAGCGCGGGCAGCAGCTTGCGCTGCTGGAGCACGAGACGGCCGCTTTGCGCGCTGCCGCCGCGCAGGCCGTCGAACGCGATGTCCGCCGGGTCGGCGACGAGCTGATGACACGACTTTCGGGTCTCGTCGTCGAAGAGGTCGAGCGCACCGTTGCTTCGCTCGCGGGGGTGGAGCTCGACCCGCCGGCCTGGGCGCGCTTCGAGGAGCGCCTGCGTGCGCTGCCAGCCGGGCAGCGAGACAGACTTGCGGAAGCGGCGCGCGGCGGCGTGCGGATCGTCACGCCTCGTCCGCTCGATGCAGCGACCGTCGACGCAGCGCGTTCGGTGCTGCGCGAGCTGCTCGGTGCCGAGCAGGTGAGCTTTGCTACCGATCCCGGGCTGCTGCTCGGGGCGGCGCTGGAGGCGGGCGGGCTGCGCGTCGACGGCAGCGCCGCCGCCCGCCTCGAAGCGCTCGAGCGTTCCTTCGCCGCTGCGCTCGACGCTGCAGCCGAGATCGCACCGTCGGCCGGCGCCCCCGCACTGGCAGAGGAGCCGTGACCGATCGGGACAATCGCAGCGACGACGCCGTCGCCGCCGCGCTGTTGACGGGCCTCGACGCACTCGACAGCGCGCGCCGCGACGTGTCGACCGAGCTCGTGCTCGACGAAGTCGGGCAGGTGACGGCCGTCGCACGCGGGGTGGCGACGGTCACCGGCCTGCCGGGGGCCGTTGCCGACGAGACCGTCGTGCTCGGCCGCGATGCAATCGGCCTCGTCACCGACCTGCGCGAGAAGTCGCTCGGTGTCGTGCTGCTCGCCGGTTCGCGTCACGTGCACGCCGGCGCGGCAGTAAGGCGCACCGGGCGGGTGCTCGAGGTACCGGTCGGCGACGCGCTCCTGGGTCGTGCGATCGACCCGCTCGGCAGGCCGCTCGACGGCGCCGGCCCGATCGACAGTCGCAGGCGATTGCCGGTGGAGCGGCCGGCGACGCCGATCATCGGCCGCGCTCCGGTGAGCGAACCGCTGCAGACCGGCGTGAAGGTCGTCGATGCGCTCTTTCCGATCGGCCGCGGCCAGCGCGAGCTGATCGTCGGCGATCGGCAGACGGGCAAGACCTCGATTGCACTCAGCGCGATCCTCGCGCAGCGCGACACCGAAGTGCTGTGCGTCTACTGCAGCGTCGGCCGGCGCGGCGCCGAGGTGGCGCGCACGGTCGCCACGCTCCGGGAAAGCGGCGCGCTCGACTACACCACCGTGGTCATCGCTCCCTCGGAGTCGGAACCGGGCCTGCGCCAGATCGCGCCCTTTGCGGCAATGAGCGTCGCCGAGGCGTGGATGGAGGCGGGCCGGCACGTGCTGGTGATTCTCGACGACCTCGTGCAGCATGCGCGGGCGCACCGCGAAGTCTCGCTGCTGCTGCGCAGGCCGCCCGGTCGCGAGGCCTTTCCCGGCGACATCTTCTACCTGCACTCGCGCCTGCTCGAGCGCGCGACGCAGCTGACCGCCGCGCGCGGTGGAGGCTCGCTCACCGCGCTTCCGATCGTCGAGACGCAGGAGCGCGACCTCGCTGCCTATGTGCCGACCAACCTGATCTCGATCACCGACGGCCAGATCGTGCTGTCGCCCGAGCTGTTCCAGCTCGGCCAGCTGCCGGCGGTCGACGTCGGGCTGTCGGTGTCGCGGGTCGGCGGAAAGGCGCAGCGTTCGGCCTATCGCGCGGTAGCCGGCGGCCTTCGGCTGTCCTACGCGCAGTTCCAGGAGCTGGAGAGTTTCGCGCGCCTCGGCGCCGAGCTCGACGAGAGCACGCAGGACACGCTGACACGGGGTCGGCGCGTGCGCGAGGTGCTCAAGCAGGGGCCGCTCGAGCCGATCCCGGTCGCCGAGCAGATCGCGACATTGCTTGCCGCCGACGCCGGCGTGCTCGACGCGATCCCGGCTGCGCGCGTCGGCGAGATCGAGCTCGCGCTGCGGCGCGAGGTGCGCGTTGCGCTGCCGCAGGTCTGCGAGCGCGTCGAGAGCGGCGAGCCGCTGGTCGACGACGACCGCGAAGCGTTGCTCGCGATGGTGCGGAGCATCGTCGTGCGCGCCGGCTTCGATTCGCCGCCGGGTGCCGGGGCCGGGATATGACTTCGCGCGGCGCGGTGCAGCGCAGGCTGGAGACCGCCGCCGGCCTGGGCAAGCTCGTGACGACGATGAAGGGGCTCGCATCGGTTCGCGTGCACCAGTACCGCCGGACGATGCGCGCGCTCGACGCGTCGACGGTCACGCTCGATCTCGCCGCGCGCGCACTGCTGTATCTGCATCCGGAGCTTGCGGAGTCGCAGCCCGCCGTCGAATCGAACTCGATCGTCGTCGTGTTCGGCTCCGACCGTGGACTTTGCGGTGCCTTCAACGATCGGATGGCGCGCTTCGCCGCACAGGACATTGCCGAGCTCGCCGAAGTCGCAGATGCGGCCAGGGCTGCGCCGGCGCGCGTCGTCGCCGTCGGCCGGCGCCTGGCCCGGCGGTTGCGCCGGGCAGGCCGTTCGCCCGACGCGCTGCTGTCGACACCGAGCAGTCTCGATGCGGTGGATGTTGCGGTTGCCGAGCTGCTCGGCTTCGTCGACGCGCATCGGCGTCCCGACTACGAGAGCCGGCTGCGTCTCGTCTACGCGCGTCCGCTCGGCTCGACGCGTTTCGAGCCGCGCATCGAGCAGGTGCTGCCGGTGGATTCGGGCTGGATCCAGCGCCTGGCGGGCCTGCCGTGGGAGACGCGCAAGCTGCCGATGGAACTCTCCGATCCGCGCGAGCTGTTGCGTGGATTGATCCGGCAGCGCATGGCACTCGCGATCGTCAAGGCTTTCGGATCGTCGCTCGCCGCCGAGAACGCGGCGCGCCTCGCCGCAATGGAGGCGGCTTCGCACAACGTCGACGAACGCCTCGCGCGACTGCGCGCGCGCCACCAGGCGGCGCGACAGGCGGCGATCACCGCCGAGCTGCTCGACATCCAGAGCGCCGCCGCCGCGCTGGACGAGGCCGACGATGCGCCGGAGGACGACGACGCGCTGATGTACGGCGCGCGGGGCGACGATCCGCTGCAGGATCCGGACATCGCGCGAGTGCGAGGCTGACGCTTGCGGCCGCGACACGGACGCTTGCCGACGTGCGGCGCTGCCCGGGCGCGCTCGGCGTGCTTCAGCTCCGCAGCGTCTCCACCCCGAGCGCGTCGAGAATCGCGGCCGTCGGCGCGGCCTGGTTCAGCGTGTAGAAGTGCAGTCCCGGCGCGCCCTCGTCGAGCAGGCGCCGGCACATCGACGTGACGACCTCGGCGCCGAAGGAACGAATCGCCTCGACGTCGTCGCCGCAGGCTGCCAGCTCCAGGCGGATCCAGCGCGGGATCTCCGCGCCGCACGAATCGGAGAAACGGGCGAGCTGCGAGTAGTTCGAGATCGGCATGATGCCGGGAACGATCGGTGCATCGATGCCCAGGCGTACCGCCGAATCGCGGAAGCGCAGGTATGCGTCGGCGTTGAAGAAATACTGCGTGATCGCCGAGTCTGCTCCGGCGCGCATCTTCGCGACGAAGGCCTGCAGGTCGTCGCGCGGCGAGGCTGCCTGCGGATGCGTTTCCGGGTACGCGGCCACCTCGATGTGAAAGCGGTCTCCAGTTTCCGCGCGTACGAACGAGACCAGGTCGCTCGCATAGCGGAAGTCGCCGCCGCCGCGCATCCCCGACGGCAGGTCGCCGCGCAGCAGCACGAGCCGGCGGATGCCGTGCTCGTGATACAGCGCGAGCAGCTCGCGTACCGATTCGCGCGATGCGCCGATGCACGACAGATGCGGCGCGACGGGGCGTCCTTCGGCGACGATCTCGAGCACGGTGGCGAGCGTCTTCTCGCGCGTGCTGCCGCCCGCACCGTAGGTGACGCTGTAGAAGGCAGGCTCGTAGCGCGCGAGCGCATCACGGGCGACGCGCAGCTTCTCGACGCCGGGCGGCGTGTTGGGCGGGAAGAACTCGAAGCTGATCGTGCGCTGTGTGCGTGCCTGCGTTTCGGGTGTGCTCGTTTGCTTCATCTGCATCTCTTCATCTGCGTGCATCCAGGAAGAATTCCCGGTTGCCGTCGCCGCCGACGATCGGGCTGTCGAACCAGTCCTGAGGGGTCCATCCGGCGTCGCGTGCCGATGCCTCGATGCGCCGGCGCAGCTCGTCGTAGCGCCCCGCATCGCGCACGATGCCTCGCCGGTCGACGGCGCCCGGGCCGAGCTCGAACTGCGGCTTGACCAGCGCGAGCAGACGACCGCCGGCGCGCGCGAGCGCGTGGGCAGGCGCGAAGGCATGTGCCACGGAGATGAACGAGAGGTCCGCCACGATCGCGTCGAAGCCATCGCGCGGAAACGCATCGCCGAGCGTCGCGGCATCGAGCGTGCGCACGTGCACGCCCTCGAAGGCGCGCACACGCGGGTCGTTGCGCAGCGATTCGTGCAGCTGGCCGTGGCCGACGTCGACTCCGACCACGTGCGCGGCACCGGCACGCAGCAGGCAGTCGGTGAAGCCGCCGGTGCTCTGGCCGAGGTCGAGGACGACGAGGCCGTGCACGTCGAGTCCGCTGCGCACGAGAGCGCCTTCGAGCTTCAGCCCGCCGCGCGACACGTAGCGCAGCTCGGCGTCATCGTCGATGCGCAGCTCGCAGTCGTCGGGCAGCTCGTCGCCTGCCTTGCGCGGCGCGACCCAGCCGTGCGGCGTGAGCCAGCGTACTGCGCCGCTCGCGATCAGCCGCTGGGCGGCCGAGCGCGAGGGCGCCAGGCCGCGTGCGACGAGGAGCAGGTCGGAGCGGGCCACCAGCGCCAACGGCCCGTCAGTACCGATAGCTGTCGCTCTTGTACGGACCCTCGACCGGCACGCCGATGTATGCCGCCTGTTGCGGCGTGAGCTCGGTGAGCGTCGAGCCGAGCTTCTTCAGCTGCAGCCGTGCGACCTTCTCGTCGAGGTGCTTCGGCAGCACGTAGACCTTGCCTTCCTCGTAGCGCTCGGGGTGCGAGAACAGCTCGATCTGCGCGATCGTCTGGTTCGCGAACGACGAGCTCATCACGTACGACGGGTGGCCGGTGCCGCAGCCGAGGTTCACCAGCCGCCCCTCGGCGAGCAGGATGATGCGCTTGCCGTCGGGGAAGATCACGTGGTCGACCTGCGGCTTGATGTTCTCCCAGCGGCACTCCTTCAGCGAGGCGATGTCGATCTCGTTGTCGAAGTGGCCGATATTGCAGACGATCGCCTGGTCCTTCATCGCCTGCATGTGCTCGCGCCGGATGACGTCGCGGTTGCCGGTCGCGGTGACGAAGATGTCGGCCTTGTCGGCGGCGTATTCCATCGTGACGACGCGATAGCCTTCCATCGCGGCCTGCAATGCGCAGATCGGATCGATCTCGGTGATCCATACCTGCGCGGAGAGTGCGCGCAGCGCCTGCGCCGAGCCCTTGCCGACATCGCCGTAGCCGGCGACGACGGCGACCTTGCCGGCGATCATCACGTCGGTCGCGCGCTTGATTCCGTCGACCAGCGACTCGCGGCAGCCGTAGAGGTTGTCGAACTTGCTCTTCGTGACCGAGTCGTTGACGTTGATCGCGCGGAACGCAAGCTCGCCGCGTGCCGACATCTGGTAGAGCCGGTGCACGCCGGTGGTCGTCTCCTCGGTGACGCCGACGATCGACGCGCGCTGGCGCTCGTACCACTGCGGGTCTTTCTCGAGCTGGCGGCGGATCGCGGCGAACAGCGACTTCTCCTCCTCGCTCGTCGGGTTCGCAAGCACCGACGGATCCTTCGCCGCCTGCGCGCCGAGGTGGATCAGCAGCGTCGCGTCGCCGCCGTCGTCGAGGATCATGTTCGAGGTGCCGTTGCCGGGCCAGTCGAAGATCCGGTGCGTGTAGTCCCAGTAGTCGTCGAGCGACTCGCCCTTCACTGCGAACACCGGGATGCCGGCGGCGGCGATCGCGGCCGCGGCGTGGTCCTGCGTGGAGAAGATGTTGCACGAGGCCCAGCGCACCTGCGCGCCGAGCGCGGTGAGCGTCTCGATCAGCACGGCGGTCTGGATCGTCATGTGCAGCGAGCCCGAGATGCGCGCGCCCTTCAGCGGCTGCGCGGCCGCGTACTCGTCGCGGATCGCCATCAGGCCGGGCATCTCCGTCTCGGCGATGCGGATCTCCTTGCGGCCCCAGTCGGCCAGCGTGGGATCGGCGATGCGGAAATCGGCGAAGGCTTCGGGTTTCGGTACGGCGGACATCGTCACTCCTCGCATGCGAAAAGGGTGCCGACGCGACAGAACGGGGAGGGGCTCGCGGAAGAACGCGACGCTGGCGCCCGTCTGCCGTGACGGATCACGGTTCGACGAGCGCCGTTGAAGCGGTTCCCGAGCCTGGCGGCCTTCGCAGGGCAGGCCGTTGCAGCGCTCCTCGGGTAACCGACAATTATAGCGAGCGCAGGAATCGGGGTTATGAAATCGGGGTCAGACCACGGTTACGCGTACGTAACCGTGGTCTGACCCCGATTTCTTTCACTGCCTCGGGCGAGCGTAGTAGTCCGGCAGGCGCAGCCCGTAGGCGCCGGTCGGCAGGCCGCGCGCGATGCGCACCTGCGTGCCGCTGTAGACCTCGTCGGGCTCCTGGCGGCCGGTGCGGTCGCGCATCGTGCGCAGCGGCCCCTTGTCGGGGCCGGTGAGGACGACGAGCTTCGGCATCAGGTGCCCGCCACGCGGCCGGTCGACGACGGCGGCGACCTCGCCCTCGCGCAGCTCGACCAGCGTGCCGACCGGATACACCCCGATCGCCAGCACGAAACGCTCGACGAGATCGCGGCAGAACAGCGACTTCGACCACTCGTTCAGCGCCGACAGGGCATCCTCGACCGACAGCGGGTTCGCGTAGGCGCGCACCGCGGTGAGGCCGCTGAAGGCATCGACGATCGCGGCCATCCGGCCCGCAAGCCCGATGTCGTTGCCGCGCAGCTTGCGCGGGTAGCCCGAACCATCGATCCGTTCGTGGTGTTCGGCGATGCCGCGCAGCACGGCGGGAGGCACGCTGCCGGCACGCTCGAGCAGATCGAGTCCGATCGTCACGTGTTGCTGCACGAGCGCGTAATCGTGCGGCGCGAGCACGCCCGGCTGCTCGAGCAGCTCGCGAGGCAGCAGCGCCTTGCCGAGGTCGAGCAGCAATCCGACGAGCATGAGCTCGCGCAGTGCTTCGGCAGGCATGCCGAGCGCGCGACCGAAGGCGGCGAGGTTGGTTGCGACCGCCGATGCCGGATTGGGCCGTGGCGCGTTCTGTGCGTAGAGCGCTTCGGCCCAGCGCAGCGCGTCCGGTGCCTGCTGCAGCAGCCGGACGAAGGCGTCGACCGGTTCGTCGAGTAATGCGACTGCGGGCGTCGAGCCCTGGCGCACCTGCGCGACGAGCGCGTCGGCCGCGCTGACGAGTCGCGCATGCACGATGCGCGCTTCGCCGACGCTCTCGCGGATCGGCGCGGGCTCCGCCGCGTCGACGGCGCCGATCGTGTCGCCGTAACGCGCACGCAGCTCGTCGAGGTCGCACATGCGCGGGCCGGTGGCGCCTGCGCCCGCCGAGAACCAGCTGCGCAGCCGCGCGACCGTTCCCGTGCGCTCGCGGACCGGCTTGCCTTCGCTGGCCAGCAACAGTGCGCGCAGCCGCCCGCGCGCTTCGTTCGTCGGATGTACGTCGTCGCGCCGCTCGGCCGGTGCCGGCAGCAGCACGTGGCTGCGTCGCGCCGCGCCGCGCCGGGCGTGGCGCGGATTGCGCACGCTGTCCCGGACGTCGTCATCGAAGGTGCCGATGCCCCCGGCCTCGCCCTCGGTGCGCGTCGAGGCGGCGGTCGGATCGTCGACCAGCGACAGCTTGTGCCCGCTCGAGAGCACCGCCGCCGCCTTGATCGCGTCGATCATGTCGGGCGACGAGCGCGCCGGGTCGACGCGAACCTGGCGGCAGTGCTTGCGCAGCGCCGATACCTCGTCGTCTCCGCTGACGAGCAGTCCGCCGGCCGGTAGCGGCGTGTCGCTCCAGGGGCGATCGAGCTCGGCGACGAACATGCCGGGCAACACCCGCAGTGCGTCGACGCGCAGGAGCTCGGCGCTGTCGTCGGCATCGAAGGACGACGGGTAGACGATCTCTTCGAGATCGGCAACGAAGGACGTGGACATGGCGCACAGATGGCAATCGACCGCGCGAGCATAGCCGCCGTCGTCTGCATCGACCGCGGCAAAAAGCACGGTCGAAGCCGCGTTTCTCTCGTCGGCGCCGGTTCGCGATGCACCTCGACGACAGCGGCGCCGCGCTACACTGCCCGCGATGACGAAGTTGTCCGAACTGCGCAAGAGCTACGAACGTGGCGAGCTCGACGAGCAGCACGCCGCGCCCGACCCCTTCGAGCAGTTCCGGCAATGGCTCGGGCAGGCGATCGGCGCCAACGTCCCGGAGCCAAACGCGATGACGCTGGCCACCGTCGGCGAGCAGGGCCGTCCGTCGACGCGCATCGTGCTGATCAAGGATTTCGACGAGCGCGGGATCGTCTGGTACAGCAACTACGAGAGCCGCAAGGGCCGGGAACTCGCCGGCAACCCGCAGGCAGCGCTGCAGTTCCACTGGGTGGAGCTCGAGCGCGTCGTGCGCATCGAAGGCCGGGTCACGCGGGTCGACGCCGGCGAGTCGGACGCCTATTACGCTTCCCGCCCATTGGCCTCGCGCATCGGCGCCTGGGCATCGGAACAGAGCCGGCCGCTCGCGTCACGGACCGCGCTGGTCGCGCGAGCCGCCGAGTTCGGCCTCAAATACGGCCTGCATCCCCCACGGCCGCCGCACTGGGGCGGCTACCGGCTCGCCCCCGACTACTGGGAGTTCTGGCAGGGCCGCCCCTCCCGCCTGCACGACCGTCTGTCGTACCAGCGCCCCCCCGGCACCACCACCTGGAAGATCCAGCGCCTCTCACCGTAAGGGAGTCGAGGCACCGCAGTGAGCGCGGTTACCCCCTTCCCCCTTCTCTTCCTCAATGCAACCTCCGCTCCAGCAACTCGAGTAGCGCCATCGCCGGCAACCGGCAGGCGCGGCTGCCGGCCCGCGCGACCGCGTCGCGCAGGCGCGACGCATTCGCGACGAGCGCCTCGAGTGCGCTGTCGTCGTCGCGCAGGAACGCGGTGGCGAGTGATTCGACCCAGGCGGGCGCTTCGCCGCCTCTGCTGCCGCATTGACAGGGCTCGCCGGCCTCGAGGCGCGCGGCGAGGGCGACCAGCCGCAGCCGCGTCGCGATCGGCAGGCGTATCTCGCCGACCAGCGCTTCACTGAGTTCGGAGGCGAGCCCGGCCTGCGCGGACGGGCAGTCGATCAGGCGGGCGACGGCGTACAGGGCAGGTGACATGCTCCCATTGGAGCAGAGCGGGTCCGCTCCAGGCTTGATCGGCGTCAGCCCGGGGCGGATGGGACGGGAACGCCCCGACCGTTCGTCAGACGCCGGCGTCCGCTCGCAGCGTCTCGGCCTTGTCGGTGCGCTCCCAGGTGAACTCCGGCTCGTCGCGACCGAAGTGCCCGTAGGCGGCGGTCTTCTGGTAGCAGGGGCGAAGGAGGTCGAGCATCTGCACGATGCCGCGCGGGCGCAGGTCGAAGTGGCGCGCCACCAGTTCCGAGAGCTTCTCGTCGGCGACGACTCCGGTTCCCTCGGTCGTGACCATGATCGAGGTCGGCTTCGCGATGCCGATCGCGTACGACAACTGCACCAGGCAGCGGCGCGCCAGTCCGGCGGCGACGATGTTCTTCGCGACGTAGCGCGCGGCGTACGCGGCCGAGCGGTCGACCTTCGACGGATCCTTGCCCGAGAACGCGCCGCCGCCGTGCGGCGCCGAGCCGCCGTAGGTGTCGACGATGATCTTGCGGCCGGTCAGTCCGCAGTCGCCCTGCGGGCCGCCGACGACGAAGCGGCCGGTGGGATTCACCAGGTAGTTCACTTCGTTGCCGCGCATCGACTCCGGAATGACCGGCTTGATCAGCTCTTCGATCACCGCCTCGCGCACCTGCCCCTGGCCGATGTCGGGCGAGTGCTGCGTCGAGATGACGACGGTGTCGACCGATTGCGGGCGTCCGTCGGCATAGCGCAGCGTGACCTGCGACTTCGCGTCCGGACGCAGCCATGCGAGCTTGCCGCTCTTGCGCAGTTGCGACTGACGCTCGACGAGTCGGTGCGCGTAGTAGATCGCCGCCGGCATGTACTCGGGGGTTTCGTCGCAGGCGTAGCCGAACATCAGGCCCTGGTCGCCGGCACCCTGGTCGAGGTTGTCGTCGCCGGCGTGGTCGACGCCCTGTGCGATGTCGGGCGACTGCTTGTCGTAGGCGACCAGCACGCCGCAGCCGCGCCAGTCGATGCCGAAGTCGGTGTTGTCGTAGCCGATCGACTTCAGCGTGTCGCGTGCGACCTGCATGTAGTCGACGGTGGCCGTCGACGTGATCTCGCCGGCCAGCACGACGAGACCGGTGGTGCACATCGTCTCGGCGGCGACGCGCGAGAGCTTGTCCTGCTCGAGCAGGGCGTCGAGGACGGCATCGGAAATCTGGTCGGCAACCTTGTCGGGGTGCCCTTCGGAGACCGATTCCGAGGTGAACAGATATTCGCTGGTCATAGGCTTCTCTCCTGTCGGCGCGCTGCCGACTTTCGAGAAGCGGCGACGCTTTAGCGGAACTTTCTGCGGACGCATGATGCGCCGTCGCCGCCCCGCAAGTTGTCTCATTAACTCGGCGGCACCCCGATTATAGGGTAGGCTCGCGCCTCGCCAGAGGCCGCGTTCCGTTCATTCGATGACGACCCCATCCATGCCCCCACGCCCTCCCGGCGTCGTGGCGTCATCACGCCGCCCCGGCGGCGGGGCGTCCTCCCGCCCGCCCGGCGGCGGGGCGTCCTCCCGCCCCGGGAACGGCGGCGTCGTGTTGGCCGTCCTGCGCGGGATCGGTCGGCTGCCGCTGCGCACGGCGAGGTCGCTGGGCTGGTTGCTCGGGTGGATCGCCTACGCGGCTTCGCCCGGCTACCGACGCAAGATCCGCACGAACCTGTGTCATGCCGGGCTCGATTCGCCGGCGATGCGCTGGCGCGTGGCCGGCGAGGCCGGGCGGACGATGGGCGAGCTGCCCTACGTCTGGACGCGCCCGCTCGCGCTGATCGCCGGGCAGGTGCGCTGCGAGAGGGCCGATCTCGACGTGCTCGAGGATGCCGAGCGCGCTGCCCGCGGGGTGCTCTTCGTCACGCCGCATCTCGGCGCCTTCGAGGTCGCCGCGCGCTGGTACGCGACGCGCGCGCCGATCACCGTGCTGTTCAAGCCGCCGCGCAAGCCGTGGCTGCGCCCGCTGGTCGTGTTCGCGCGCGAGCGCGACGCGATGCGCGCGGTGCCGCCGACGCTCGGCGGCCTGCGCGCCATGCTGCGTGCGCTGCGCGACCGGCAGGCAATCGGGCTGCTTCCGGACCAGGTCCCGAGTGCCGGTGAAGGGCGCTGGGCCTCGTTCTTCGGCGAGCCGGCGTACACGATGACGCTGCCCGAGCGGCTCGTCCAGCAGACGGGCGCGCGCGTCGTCATCGCCGTCTGCGAGCGGGTCGTGCGCCCGCCAGGCTGGCGCCTGCGCCTCGAGGCGATGCCTGAGACACCGAGCCCCGAGGCACTCAACGAACGGATGCAGCGCTGCATCCTGCGCAGTCCCGAGCAGTATCTGTGGGGATACAACCGGTATCGCAGGCCTCCGGGAGCGTCCGCGCGCGTGCCGATGGAGCCCGCGCCATCGAACGGAAGCCCTGGTGCTCGTTGACGCACTGACGCGGGTGGGGCTTCTGCTGCTGCGTGCAGTGTCGGCGTTGCCGTATCCGGTGCTGCGCGTGCTCGGCGGTGCCGGCGGCGCGATCGCCTGGTGGCTCGCGCGCGACCGACGACGCGTCACGCTGCGCAATCTCGAGCTGTGTTTTCCGGAATGGAGCGAGGCGAGGCGCGTTGCCGTCGGGCGCGCGCATTTCCGTTACTTCGTGCGCAGCTTCGTCGACCGCTTCATTCTCTGGTACGGACCCGTGCCGCGCGTGCGCGCGCTGTGCACGCTCGAAGGCGGCGAGCATTACGAAGCGCACCGCGGTCGTCCGGTGATCCTGCTCGCGCCGCATTTCGTCGGCTGCGACGCGGGCGGTGCGCGCATGTATTTCGAGACGCCGATCGTGTCGATGTATGCGCGGCAGAAGAATCGCGTGTTCGATGCCGCGATGACGCGCGGTCGTACCCGCCTGCCTGGTGCGTCGATGGTGCTGCGTACCGATGGGTTGCGTGCGGTCGTGCGCCTGATGCGCTCCGGGACGCCTTTCTATTTCCTGCCCGACATGGATCTCGGTGCGCGCGATGCGCTGTTCGTTCCGTTCTTCGGCGTGCCCGCGGCGACCGTCACCTCGGTTGCGCGGCTCGTGCGGCTGACCGGCGCCGTCGTCGTGCCGTGCGTGACGCGCATGACCGACGACGGCTACGTCGTGCGCCTGTATCCGGCGTGGGAATCCTTCCCCGGCGACGACCTCCACGAGGCGACCCGGCGGATGAACGAGTTCATCGAGCAGCGCGTGCTCGAGATGCCCCCGCAGTACCTGTGGAGCCATCGCCGCTTCAAGACGCGACCGCCCGGCGAGCCCAGCCTGTACGCCGACGGCGATCGGCGATAATCGATCGATGGATCGGGCGACGCTTCGCTTCACGAAGATGCACGGTGCGGGCAACGACTTCGTCGTCATCGACGGCGTGCGCCAGCGCGTGGGCTTCACGCGCGAGCAATGGCGGCGCATCGCCGATCGCCATCGCGGCATCGGCGCCGACCAGATCCTGCTCGTCGAACCGTCGCAGCATGAGGGCGTCGACTTCCGCTACCGGATCTTCAACGCCGATGGCGCCGAGGTCGAGCAGTGCGGCAACGGTGCACGCTGCTTCGTGCGTTTCGTGCTCGATCATGGCCTCACCGATCGACGCACGATCCGCGTCGAGACGCTCGGCGGCGTGATCGAGCCTGCGATCGAAGACGATGGCCGCGTGCGCGTCGACATGGGTACGCCGGCCTTCGGGCCGCAGGCAGTCGGCTTCGACGCGCAGGGCGTCGAAGCGCGCGCACTCGGCGACGACCTCGTCCATGCACTCGACATCGACGCAGAACGACGCTGGGTCTCGCTCGTGTCGCTCGGCAATCCGCACGCGGTGCAGTTCGTCGACGACGTCGACGAGGCGCCGGTCGCCGGCGAGGGGCCGCGCATCGAGCATTCGCCGCGCTTTGCGCGCGGCGTGAATGCGGGCTTCGCACAGGTCGTTTCCGCGCATGAGCTGCGGCTGCGCGTCTGGGAGCGCGGCGCCGGCGAGACGCTCGCCTGCGGCACCGGCGCCTGTGCCGCGGCGCTGGCCGGAATCCGCCAGCGGCGGCTGCGCTCGCCGGTGGACGTTCGAACGCGCGGCGGAGCGCTGCGCATCGACTGGGACGGAACGAGGCTTACCATGACGGGCCCCGCGCAAACGGTCTTCGAGGGAGAGATCGACTGCGCGACGCTATTCGATACGGACTGCGAATGACGCAACACGCCTGCGACGCCGACGACGTCGCGCACTACCTGCTCGAGAACCCCGATTTCTTCGAATCGCACGTCGAGCTGCTCGCCTCGATTACCGTTCCGCATCCGCATGGCGGGCGGGCGATCTCGCTGCACGAGCGCCAGCTCGAGGTGCTGCGCGAACGCCTGCGCGCCCGCGAGATGAAGCTCGCCGAGCTCGTGCGCATCGGCGAGGAGAACGATGCGCTGGCCGAGAAGCTCAATCGCTGGACGCGCCAGCTGCTGCTCGCCGCCGAGCCGCAGCGCCTGCCCGACATCGTCGTCGACGGCCTGCGCACGATCTTCTCGGTGCCGCAGGTGGCGATGCGCCTGTGGGGCCTGCGCGACGGCTACGTCGGGCTGGAATGCGCGCAGCCGGTCGCGGTCGACGCGATCACGCTCGCCAACAGCATGAAGCAGCCGTTCTGCGGTCCGAACTCCGATTTCCACGCCGCCACCTGGCTGCCCGACGGCGGCGCAAGCACGAATTCGATCGCGCTGCTGCCGCTGCGAAAGGGCGTCGATCCGAAGGCCTTCGGGCTGGTCGTGCTCGGGTCTTCCGATCCCGAGCGCTTCCGTTCGGGGATGGGAACCGCCTTCCTCGAGCGCATCGCCGATACGGCCGCTGCGGCGCTCTCGCGGCTGGCCGAATAGACGCGGATGACGACGCCGGCGATCGAGCGGTATCTCGCGCTGCTCGCCGGCGAGCGCGGCTGCTCGCCGCGCACGATCGAGAGCTACCGGATCGACCTTGCCGCGCTGGCTTCGCTCGTCGTTGGCCTGTTCGAGCCCGGCGGCGAGGAGCTCCGGTGGGCGGCAATCGATCAGCTGCACCTTCGTCGCTGGGTCGCCGCGAGCGCGCGCGCCGGGCTGTCGCCGCGCACGATTGCCCGCCGCCTGTCGGCATGGCGTGGTTTCTTCGACTGGCTCGCATCGTGCGGGTTGGCGCAGGCGAATCCGGTCCGCGGGCTGCGCGCGCCCCGTGCGCCGCGACGGCTGCCGAAGGCGCTCGCCCCCGATCTCGCGGTGCGGCTGGTGCAGCCCGCAACCGGGTGCGACGCCGATGCCGATGAAGCCCTCGCCCTCGCGAAGCCCGGTCGCGCGACCGACGACGCATTCGACGCCGCGCGCGACGATGCGATCGCGGAGCTCTTCTACTCGTCGGGCCTGCGGCTGTCCGAGCTCGTTTCGCTCGATGTTCGTCATTTTTCCGGGCCGCCGGCGTCCACTGGCTGGATCGACCTTGCCGAAGCCGAGGCGACGGTGCGCGGCAAGGGTGGCCGGACGCGGACGGTGCCGGTGGGCAGCGCGGCGCGGGCCGCGCTGCAGCGCTGGCTCGGGCTTCGTGCCGCCTGGTGCGCGCTGCGCCCGCAGGCCGACGAGCGTGCGCTCTTCCTGAGCACGCGCGGCACGCGCATCTCGAACCGGACCGTGCAACTGCGGCTCAAGCAGCGCGCGCTGCGCCGGGGCATCCCGGCGAACGTGCATCCGCACGTGCTGCGCCATTCCTTTGCCAGCCATCTGCTGCAATCGAGCGGAGATCTGCGTGCGGTGCAGGAGTTGCTCGGCCACGCGAGCATATCTACTACGCAGGTCTATACCGCGCTGGATTTCCAGCGGCTGGCCGCGGTATACGACGCCGCGCATCCGCGCGCCCGGCGCCGCGGCTGATCGCCGCGTTCCACCCTCGAGCAGCCCCCCGTTTTGCGCGTGGCGAGGGTATCGATCACCCCCGCGCGATCGGCTGTACACTTCGCCCTCCCCGGAAGCGCGACGGGCATTGCTGTAGCGTCGCGAACCGGTCGCGCAGGAGGTGCTCGATGGCGAAAAGGCAGGTTCCGGTCACGATCCTCACCGGGTTCCTCGGCAGCGGGAAAACCACGCTGTTGAACCGGATCCTGAAGGAGCAGCATGGGCACCGGATCGCCGTCATCGAGAACGAGTTCGGCGAAGAAGGCGTAGACAACGAGCTGCTGCTGCAGGATCGCGAGGAGCAGATCGTCGAGATGAACAACGGCTGCATCTGCTGCACCGTGCGCGGCGATCTCGTTCGCATCCTCGGCGACCTGCACCAGCGTCGCGAGGCGGGCGATATCGCCTTCGACCGCGTCGTCATCGAGACCACCGGCATGGCCGATCCCGGGCCGGTTGCGCAGACTTTCTTCGTCGACGACGAGGTGGCCGATCATTTCCTGCTCGACGCGGTCCTCACCGTCGTCGACGCGCACCATGGCGAGCGCCAGCTCGACGAGCATCGCGAGGCGCAGGAGCAGGTCGGATTCGCCGACCGCATCCTGCTGTCGAAGGTCGACCTGGTCGATGACGGGGTGCGCGAGCGGCTCACCGCGCGCCTGAAGCGGATGAATCCACGGGCACCGGTGCGGCCGGTGCATTTCGGCAACGCGCCGATCGACGAGATTCTCGACATCCGCGGTTTCAACCTGAATGCCGTGCTCGAGATCGATCCGCAGTTTCTCGAGAACGACGACCACGACCACGACGATGCCGTGTCGTCCTTCGTTTTCCGGTCGTCGAAGGCTTTCGACCCGTTGAAACTGGAGGACTTTCTTTCCGGGGTGATTCAGGTTTACGGCCCCGACCTGTTGCGGTATAAAGGCGTCCTTTTCATGAAGGGCTCGGACCGCCAGACGGTATTCCAGGGCGTGCACATGATGATGGGCGCCGATTCGGGGCGGCGCTGGCAGCCGGGCGAGAAACGCGGCAGTCGGATGGTATTCATCGGCCGAAACCTGCCGCAGGAGACCATCGTGAAAGGCCTCGAGCAATGTCTGGCATGATCCTGCGGGGCTCCGGGCACGGAGCTCGCTCTTCAGGTTCCCAGCAGCGCGCGGGAGCGCGTCGCGAGCTGGCGCCGGATTCCCGCATCCCGGCTTCCCGAGTCAACCCAAGGCGCTCCGCGAAGCGCAGGCAGAGACATCATGGCAGCGACTAAGGAAAAGCGAATTCCCACCGAGGCAGAACTGCTGAAGATGCCCGAGTCCGACTACATGAACGACGCGCAGCTCGCATTTTTTCGCGAACGACTGCAGCAGATCGAACGGGACATCCTCGCCAACGCGGACGAAACCACGGAAAACCTGCGGGAAACCGTCGTCGTGCCCGATCCCGCAGACCGCGCCACGATCGAGGAAGAGCATGCGCTGGAGCTGCGCACGCGTGATCGCGAGCGCAAGCTGCTGAAAAAGGTGCAGCAGTCGCTGGCACGCATCGACAGCGGCGAATACGGCTATTGCGAGGAAACCGGCGAGCCGATCGGCGTTCCGCGCCTGCTCGCCCGGCCCACCGCCACGTTGTCGCTCGAGGCGCAGGAGCGGCGCGAGTTGCGCCAGAAGCTCTACGGAGACTGATTCTTCGCTGGCCGACCACAGGCCCCTGGCCACCGACACGCGGCTCCTGCCGCGTGTTTTTGTTTGGGGACCCGGTGCTATTCTCGATTGGCATTCCGGCGTGCGCATAGCGGCGCCGGCGTCCACCGCTCCCAGCATCGGAAGGCGCCCGTTGGTCTTCTCCCTTTTCAGTCGAAAAGAAAAGGTCGAATCGAAAAAGGACTCGCGTGCGGTTTCGCGCGCCGACTCCCGTGCCGGCGGCGGCGTTCATTCGCTCGCCGCGCAGCGCGAGGCGGCTCGCCGCACCGAGGAACAGATCGACCGGATCGAATCGGAGATGATCGCCGCCGAGGCGGTCGCTCGGGCGGGGATGTCCTCGCTGCCGACGAAGCCGATCGCCGCCGACGGCGCGCCGGCCGGCGCGAACGCAGCGCGCGGCGGCGCGAACGCCGAGCGCGCAGGCGCGACCGTGGAAGGCGGCACTTCGCTGGTGCTCGGCGACGCGGCCGACGCGATGGCGATCGACGTCAACGGCCCCGCGCTGCCGGCAATCCTCGAGGAAGCGGCGATCCTGTATTCGAACGGCCAGGCGCAGGCTGCAGCGCTCGTATTGCGTCAGTCGCTGGAGGATCCCGAGCTCGCCGGCTACCAGCCGCTCGCCTGGCTGATGCTGCTCGACCTGCATCAGTGCGTCGGCGATCGTGCCGGTTTCGAGGCGATCGCGCTGCAGTACGCCGCGCGCTTCGAATCGTCTCCGCCGGGCTGGAGCGACGCGCTGTCGCCGCTGCGTACAGCCGCAGCCGCAGCGGCGGCCGCGCCGACTCCCACTGCAGAAGGCGCCGTCCCGTCGCGCGTGCTGGCGCTCGCTGGTGCGATCGACGCGTCGATCGCCGAACGCGCCGCGCATTTCGCCGAAGCTGCAGCGGTCGATGCCGAGATCGATTGCTCGCAGGCAGCGTCCATCGACGCTGCCGGGGCGCAGGCGCTGCTCGCGTTGCTCGCGCGTTTCGAACGAGCGAAGAGCGGGCTTGCCGTCGTCGGCGCCGAGCGGCTGTTCACGGTCGCACGCGCGGCGATCGAGCCCGGACGGCGAGACCCCTCCGAGTCGTGCTGGATGCTCGCGCTGCAGGCGCTGCGCATCCTGGGTCGTCAGCAGGAATTCGACGATCTCGGCATCGAGTACTGCGTCACCTACGAGGTGTCGCCGCCGTCGTGGGAGCCGATCGGCGAAACGATTCGCGTCGCCTGTGCGAACGCGGCTGTCGCGCCCTCGGCGGCGACCCAGTCACCCGCCCCCGGAGCCGCATTGTTGCCCGCTGCGCTGTGCGAGACGATGCCGCAACCGGCGTCGGCACGAGCTGCTGCGCCGGCGGCCCCCGGGTCGTTTGCTGCACCGGGCGGCGCCTTCGTGCTACAGGGCGAGGTGCTCGGTCGCATGCAGGACGAACTGCGGTCCTTGCGCAGCTTCGCTTCGGGCCGCGGCGATGTCGTCGTCGATTGCCGTTCGCTGCGACGCATGGAGTTCGTCGCCGCCGGCGACCTGCTCAACGAGGTGGCGACGATGCGTTCGGCCGGCCGACAGGTGCTGTTCGTCGAGCCGAACTATCTCGTCTACGCGCTGATGCTCGTCATGGGCATCCACGACCTGGCCGAGATCCGACGCCGCAGGGTGTAGCGCGCAGCGGCACGCGGATCGTCGACCGGCTTTGCAATCGACTCGACGCGTTCGACGCCGTCGACCGCCGACCAGGCTGCAGGCACCGCGATCGACGGCAAGGGTGGCGCCTCGCGCGGTGTCACCGCGCAACCGGCCAGTACGACGGCGAGCGCCGTCGCGCCCAGCGTCGAAGGCAATCGCGCGGCGCCGCGCCGCAGCGGGGAAGAGTCGGATTCCATGGCAGCCGGATCGTGCCTGCCGGTCATGTAAGGAAACGTTCAGATCCGGTAAATGCCTGTTCGGCCCGCGGAGGCCCGGACGGAACACGCGCTAAGCTCCGGGACTTGCCACGGCCGGATCCGGCCTCATATCGACCCTCATGGAACAGTTCCACGGTACGACGATCGTCTCGGTACGGCGCGGCAACCAGGTCGCCCTCGGCGGCGACGGGCAGGTCACGCTCGGCTCGGTCATCATCAAGGCCGGCGCGCGCAAGGTGCGCCGCCTGCACGACGGGCGCGTGCTCGCCGGCTTCGCCGGCGGCACCGCCGATGCGTTCACGCTGTTCGAGCGCTTCGAATCCAAGCTCGAGAAGCACTCGGGACATCTGGTGCGCGCGGCGGTCGAGCTGGCGAAAGACTGGCGCACCGACCGCATGCTGCGCCGGCTCGAGGCGATGCTCGCGGTGGCCGACCGCGACGCGTCGCTGATCCTCACCGGCAACGGCGACGTGCTCGAGCCCGAACACGGACTGATCGCGATCGGCAGCGGCGGCCCCTATGCGCAGTCGGCCGCGCTTGCGCTGCTCGAGAACTCCGAGCTCGACGCGGCGACGATCGTGCGCAAGTCGCTCGCCATCGCCGGCGAGCTGTGCATCTACACCAACCAGCAGCACACGGTCGAGACGCTGAGCTGACTCCGTGCCGTCTCGCGAGGAACGAATGACCCAGCTGACCCCGACGGAGATCGTCTCCGAGCTCGACAAGCACATCGTCGGCCAGGACGCCGCCAAGCGTGCGGTGGCGATCGCGCTGCGCAACCGCTGGCGCCGCCAGCAGGTCGCCGAGCCGCTGCGCCAGGAGATCACGCCCAAGAACATCCTGATGATCGGTCCGACCGGCGTCGGCAAGACCGAGATCGCGCGGCGCCTCGCGCGGCTGGCGAACGCGCCGTTCATCAAGGTCGAGGCGACGAAGTTCACCGAGGTGGGCTACGTCGGACGCGACGTCGACACGATCATCCGTGACCTCGCCGACGTGGCGGTGAAGCTGATGCGCGAGCAGGAAACGAAGAAGTTCCAGCAGCGCGCGCTCGACGCCGCCGAAGACCGCGTGCTCGACGCGCTGCTGCCGCCGCCGCGCAACGTCGGCTTTACCGCGGAGGTCGGCGAGTCGGCCGATTCGTCGACGCGACAGAAGTTCCGCAAGAAACTGCGCGAAGGCGATCTCGACGACAAGGAGATCGAGATCGAACTGGCCTCGCCAATGCAGTCGATGGAGCTGATGGGCCCGGCCGGCATGGAGGAGATGACGCAGCAGCTGCAGACGCTGTTCTCGAACCTGCCGGGACGCCGCAAGCCGCGCAAGCTGCGCATCCGCGACGCGATGAAGCTGCTTGCCGACGAGGAAGCTGCCAAGCTCGTCGACGACGATGCGATCAAGGCGCAGGCGATCGCCAACGTCGAGCAGAACGGCATCGTCTTCCTCGACGAGATCGACAAGGTCGCCACGCGCGGCGAGCTGCAGGGCGCCGATGTCTCCCGCCAGGGCGTGCAGCGCGACCTGCTGCCGCTCGTCGAGGGAACTTCCGTGAGCACGCGCTATGGCGTCGTGCGTACCGATCACATCCTGTTCATCGCGTCGGGCGCCTTCCACCTGTCGCGCCCCTCCGACCTGATACCCGAGCTGCAGGGGCGGCTGCCGATCCGCGTCGAGCTCGCGTCGCTGTCGGCCGACGACTTCGTGCGCATCCTCGTCGACACCGATGCGAGCCTTACCCGGCAGTACGAGGCACTGCTCGCCACCGAGGGCGTGCAGTTGCGCTTCGAGGCCGATGGCGTGCGCCGGCTCGCCGAGATCGCGTCGTCGGTGAACGAGAAGACCGAGAACATCGGCGCGCGACGCCTGTCGACGGTGATGGAGAAGCTGCTCGAGGAGGTTTCCTTCGAGGCGACGAAGCGCAGCGGCGAGTCGATCACGATTGACGCCGCCTTCGTCGACGAGCGGCTCGAGTCGCTCGCACAGAGCGAGGACCTTGCGCGCTATATTCTTTGAGCGATTCAGCCCCGCGCGCGGTTCCGGTGAACGGGTCCGGCAAACCGCTCGCGAAAACGAGCGCAGCCAGGAAGTGGCGCGACTCCTTTGGGGAGAGGGTTACGGCCAGTTCCGCCGCCATGGCCGTGTCAGCCTCGCGCAGCACTGCGTCGCGTACGAACGCCGGTACCGACACTCCGCGCAGCGTAGCGGCACGCGTGATGCGCGCCTTGTCTTACGGCTTCGCGTTCAAAGACACGAAAGGAGCTGCGATCGAACCAGGTCGCGAGC
>CAZIDY010000015.1:0-70207 GCA_964538505.1 uncultured Limnobacter sp.
CGGCCCGCGCCTTTGCAAGAGATGTCGAGCTGTGCGCGATGAACATCGCGCTCCGCGCGACGAACCTCGAGCTGCGCGCTGCGATTTCCGAGCTGCGCGTGTGTACCCACGTACGAGCGAACCCGGAACTGCGGGGCGTACCCACGTGCGTGCGAACGTGGGCGTTCGTGCTCGGCACACCACGAACGTTGCTCGAGCGGCAGGCGGCAGCGGGTCGGATGGCGCACTGCGCTGCGAAGCGCCCCGGCCGACCCGCTCGCCGCCTGCCGCGAACGCTCCGGCTCAAGCCTCGCGCGGCTCGATCGCGTCCGCGTCGTGCACCAGGTGCATGCGCCGCAGCGTCGGCAGCGACTCGAGAAACTCGGCGAGCTCGGCGAACGGCAGCGGCTCGCAGATCAGCGTCCCCTGCACCTGGTCGCAGTCGAGCGCACGCAGCTCGCGCAGCTCGGCGGCCGTCTCCACGCCCTCGACCATCGCCTGCATCCCGAGCTTCGCCGCCATTGCGGTAATCGCCTGCACGATCGCCGCATTGCCGCGATCCTCCGGCAGGTTCTCGACGAACGCGCGATCGATCTTCAGCCCGTCGACGGGCAGGTTCTTCAAGTAGGACAACGATGCGTAGCCGGTGCCGAAATTGTCGATGACCACGCGCACGCCGAGGCGGCGCAGCTCGCCGATCAGCATCACCGCACGATCAGGGTGCTCGATGAACGCGCTCTCGGTGAGCTCCAGGCGCAGCAGCCGGGGAGGGAAGCGCCGCTCGAGCATCGATTCGTTCAGTGCACCCAGGAAGCCGTCTTCGGCGAGCTGGCGCGCCGACACGTTCACCGATACCGAGACGTCGGGATAAGCGTCGAGCCCGAGTCGTACGCGATCGTCGAGTGCGCGCCGGATCGACCACAGTCCGATCTCGCGGATCGCATTGCTCTGCTCGGCGGCCGGCAGGAACTGGTCGGGCAGCAGCATGCCGCGCGTCGGATGTCGCCAGCGCAGCAGCCCTTCGAAGCCGACCACGCGGCGCTCGCCGATGTTCATGATCGGCTGGTAGTGAAGGTCGATCTCGTCGCGCTGGATCGCCTGCGGCAGCTCGGCGACGAGCTGCAACTGCTCGGCGCGCACGTTGGAGACGCCGCCGGCGAAGAACTGCACGTCGTTGCGACCGGCCGATTTCACCTGGTACATCGCCGCGTCGGCGCAGCGGATCAGCGACTCGGCATCGTTCGCATCGTCGGGTGCGAGTGCGATGCCGATGCTCGCCGACAGGAAATACGCACGGTTCGACAGCACGAGCGGGCGCTCGATCGAGGCGAGGATCGCACGCGCGAGCGACTCGATCTCGTCGCGCGTACCGCGCGGCGAGACGAGCGCGACGAACTCGTCGCCGCCCATGCGACCGACGACATCGCGTCCGCCGACGGCCTCGTTCAGCCGGCGTGCGACCTCGATCAGCGCCTTGTCGCCGGCGCTATGGCCGAGCGTGTCGTTGATCAGCTTGTAGCGGTCGAGGTCCACGTAGAGCAGCGCCGCGGGCTCGCCTGCGCTCAGTCGCTCGTCGAGCTGCTGCAGCAGGTGCACGCGGTTCGGCAGTCCGGTGAGCGCATCGTGCAGCGATGCATAGGTGAGCCGTCGTTCGGCCGCCTTGCGCTGCAGGTACAGCGACAGCGTTCGCGAGAGCATCTCGGCGGCTTCGCGCAGGAACGACTCGCCGCGGAAGGCGACTGGTGCGAGGAACACGAGCAGGCTCAACGCGCGGCCGTGCTCGTCGCGCAGCGCGGCGACGAAAGCGGCATTGGCGCCGAGCGCGCGCGTTCGATAGCGCGTGGCGAAGGACGGGTAGGCGGCGAGGTTGGTGATCCACGCATCGCATGCGTCGCGCCAGCACTCGTCCTCGATGTCGCCCTCGTCGAGCCGGATCTCCTCGGGCAGCGCGGCGACCGCGCCGGTGAACGCCGGGTAGCCCCAGCGTTCGCGCACCTGAACGCCGCGGCCTGCGCGCACCAGGTGCATGCCGCCGAGCCAGCCGAGCTTGCCGCAGACTGTGATCAGGATTGCGGTGATCACACGCTGCGGTTCGGTCTGCTCGCGCATGATCGCGGCGATGTCGCCTTCGAGCTCGAGCAGGATGCGCTGCTGCTTCTCGCGCGTGATGTCTCGTCCGACGCCCCGATAGCCGGCGAACTGGCTGTTCTCGTCGTACACCGGATGCCCGCTGAGCGACAGGTGATAGACGTTGCCCTGCGGGTCGATCTGGCTGAACTCGAAGTTCTCGAAGGGCTTGTGCGCCTCGCAGATCGCCCGGTGCGTGTCCCAGTCGGGCGCCAGGAAATCGGTCTCGGGCATCTCCCAGCGGCGACGGCCGATCGTTGAGCGTGCCCAGCTGCCGACGACGGCAGCGAGGGAGTCGGACAGGAACGAGACGCGATGCTGCGCGTCGGTCTCCCAGATCCAGTCGGAGCTCAGGTGCGTCAGGTCGCGGAACTTCGCTTCGCTCGCGGCGAGCTGCTGCTGCATCGAGCGGATGCCGGTGATGTCCTGCACGATGCCGGTCATGCGAAGGATCTCGCCGCGTGCGTGCTCGGGATGGCCGACGCTGCGCACCCAGATCACCTCGCGGTTCGGCCGCATCCATCGGAACTCGACGCGCGCTTCGCTCCCGGCCTTCATCGCGCGCCGATGCGCTTCGCGCCAGCGTTCCTGGTCGTTCGGATGAATGTGCGCGAGCAGCGCTTTCGGCGGCGGTACGCCGGCATCCGCGTCGACGCCGAACAGCCGGAACGCACCGTCGCTCCAGTGCAGCGTGTTCGCGCGCAGGTCGTGGATCCACGAGCCGAGGCCGGCGAGCTGCTCGACCTCGTCCTGCCGCGCGCTCGAATGCAGCAGCGCATCGGCGCCTTCGGGCGCGTGCGTGCGGCGCTCGGCGCCGGCCAGCAGTACGGCGCCGAGCGCCGCAGCGAAGGCCGCCACGCCGAAGGCCGCAGAGGCAAGGCCGGTCGTTCCCGGGGCGTCGAAATAGGCTACGCTCGCGCCGAGCGCTCCGGCCAGCGCGGCGACGGATGCAAGAGCGATCGCGATCGATCCGCGACGCGCAAATGCGTTCCGCTCGGGGGTGGCTTCCCGAATCTTGTTCTCCCGCAGGCAGCCGACGTGGCCGGAGGTCGGCGCCACTGTAGCCGAAGCAGGCGATCGCAACGAGGAATTTGTCGTGTCGCAGTCGAATGCAGCGCACGCCGTGCAGGCTCCCGCCAGCTCGCCGTGGATCCTTCGCTGGCTCGATCGCGTGCCGCGCGGTGCATCGGTGCTCGATTTCGCCGCGGGCTCGGGACGACACGCCCGCGCAGCCGCCGAGCGTGGACTGCGCGTGCTCGCCGTCGATCGCGACGGGCAGGCGCTTGCGCGGATTACCGACGGGCAGGCCGCCGGCTCGCCCGATATCCGGCTGCGGGTAGCCGATCTCGAATCGGGTCCCTGGCCCTTTGCGGCGCACGAACGATTCGACGCCGTCGTCGTCGCAAACTATCTGTTCCGGCCGCGCTTCGCGTTGCTCGCTTCGCTGGTCGCGCCGCGCGGCCTGCTCGTATACGAGACCTTCGCGCAGGGTAACGAGCGCTACGGCCGACCGTCGAACCCCGATTTCCTGCTGGCGCCGGGCGAGTTGCTCGAGCGCGCGCAGCGCGCCGGCCTGACCGTGCTCGGCTACGAAACGGGTGTCGTCGAGCGGCCGTCGCCCGCCGTGATCCAGCATCTGTGCGCGATTCGGGCGTGCGGTGTCGAGGCGCTGCCGTCGCTCCGCTAGAATGTCTCGTTTTGCAGCGACCGACACCATGATCCGGGGCAGCATAGTCGCGATCGTCAGCCCGATGCACGAGGACGGTAGTCTCGACCTCGACAGCTATCGCCGCCTGATCGACTGGCACGTTGAGCAGGGAACGAAAGCGATCGCCGTCGTCGGCACCACGGGCGAATCGCCGTCCGTCGACATGCAGGAGCACGCCACGCTGATTCGCGTGGCGGCGGAGCACGCGCGCGGACGCGTTCCGATCATCGCCGGCGCCGGCGGCAACTCCACGCGCGAGGCGATCGAGCTCAGCGAGTACGCACGCGAGGCCGGCGCGCATGCGTCGCTGCAGGTGGTGCCGTACTACAACAAGCCGACGCAGGAAGGGATCTACCGGCACTTCCGCGCGGTCGCCGAGGCGGTCGCGCTGCCGATGATCCTCTACAACGTGCCCGGTCGCACGGTTGCCGACATGAGCAACGAGACGGTGCTGCGGCTCGCCGAGGTGCCGGGAATCATTGGCCTGAAGGATGCCACCGGCGACATCCCGCGCGGTTCCGCGCTGCTCGCGGCGATACCGGAGGGCTTTGCCGTCTACAGCGGCAACGACGACTCTGCGCTTGCACTGATCGCGATGGGCGCGCACGGCGTCATCTCGGTCACCGCCAACGTCGCGCCGGGGCAGATGGCGCGCCTGTGCGCGCTCGCACTCGAAGGCCGCTGGCCGGAGGCGCTCGCGCTGAACCGGCAGCTGCTGCCGCTGCATCTCGACCTCTTCGTCGAGGCCAACCCGATTCCCGTCAAGTGGGCGCTGGCCGAGATGAAACGCATTCCCCCAGGCATCCGCCTCCCGCTGACCCCGTTGTCCCCCGAACGCCACGCGACGGTTCGTGCGGCGCTCGAGCGCTCTGGAGTGATCACTTGACGATGACGAGAGTGTCGACCGTCGCGCGCGGCGCGGCGGTCGCTTCGTGCTGTGTGCTGCTCGCCGCCTGCGGCATCACCGAGAAGATCGACGAGGCCAGCAAGATCGACTACCGCTCGTCGACCAAGCTGCCTTCGCTCGAGGTGCCGCCCGACCTCACGAAGCCGAGTGCCGACAATCGCTTCACGATCCCGGATCGGGCGGGCAACGATCGCACGTGGTCGTCGTTCGAGCGCAACCGCTCGGGCCCGGCGGCGCAGACCTCGACGCAGGTGCTGCCCGACGTGGCCGGTGCGCACATCGAGCGCGACGGCGACCAGCGCTGGCTCGTCGTCGAGGCGCCGCCCGAGAAGGTATGGCCCGTCGTGCGCGAGTTCTGGCACGACTCGGGCTTCACGGTGAGCAGCGAGTCGCCGCAGACCGGCATCATCGAGACCGACTGGGCCGAGAACCACGCGAAGCTGCCGCTCGACTTCATTCGCCGTACGATCGGGCGAGCTTTCGACAACCTGTACTCCACCGGCGAGCGCGACAAGTTCCGCACGCGCCTGGAGCCCGCTCCGCAGGGCGGCACTGCGATCTTCATCACGCACCGCGGCATGATCGAGGTCTACACCTCCACTGCCGAGGAACGTACCGTCTGGCAGCCGCGGCCGAATGATCCGGATCTCGAGGCGGAGTTCCTGCGTCGGCTGATGCTGCGCTTCGTTCCCGACGCCGACGGAAGCCAGGTCGCGCAGAACGGCACGCCCGGCGGCAGCACGGAGCGCATCACGCTTGTCAACACGAGCTCCGAGCAGCAACTCGTGCTGCCCGAAGGCTTCGACCGCGCCTGGCGTCGCGTTGGCCTGGCACTCGATCGCGGCGGCTTCACCGTCGAGGATCGCGATCGCTCGCAGGGCGTGTACTACGTGCGCTACATCGATCCGGAGATCGAAGGCGGACGCACCGGCAAGAAGCCGGGCTTCCTGTCGCGCCTGTTCGGCAGCGGCGAGGCACGCGCCGACGCGAGCCCGCGCTTTCGCATCGAGGTCAGCGGCGAGGGCGAGCGCAGCGTCGTGGAGGTACGCGATCCGCAGGGTCAGGCGGTCGGCGAGGTCGACCGCAAGACGGTCGGCCGGATCCTGTCGCTGCTGCAGGAACAGATGACGTAGCGCAGTGCGCTTCGCAAGTCTGGGCAGCGGCAGCGAAGGAAACGCGCTGCTCGTCGAAGGTGCCGATGGCGCGGGCTGCGTGCTCATCGACTGCGGTTTCGGGCTGCGCGAAGTCGAGCGCCGGCTGCGCACTGCCGGTCGCGAGCCGGGTGACATCGACGCGATTCTCGTCACGCACGAGCATGGCGATCACATCGGCGGCGTCTTCCGCCTCGCGCACCGCCACCGGATCCCGGTCCATCTGACGCACGGAACGCTGCGCGCCGTCGCGGGCCTCGTCCCGCAGGCATTCGACCGACAGGCGCTGCTGCACGTCTTCGATTCCAGTACGGGATTCGACTGCGCGGGTCTGCGTGTCGACCCGGTTCCGGTGCCGCACGATGCGCGCGAGCCGGTGCAGTATGTCATCGACGACGGACGCGTGCGGCTCGGCGTGCTCACCGACCTCGGGCATGGCAGCGCCCACGTCGTGCGCGCACTCGCGCGTCTGGATGCACTCGTGCTCGAGTGCAACCACGATGCCGAGCTGCTGGCGGCGAACCCGCGCTATACGCGCCCGCTCAAGCGCCGCATCGCGGGCCCCTGGGGGCATCTCGGCAACGCGGAAGCCGCGCGCATCCTCGCGTCGATCGACCGCTCGCGCCTGCGCACCGTGGTTGCGGCGCACCTGAGCCGGCAGAACAACCGGCCCGAGCTTGCACGTGCGGCGCTCGCGTCGGTGTTCGACGACGACCCGGTGCGCCTGCAGGTAGCCGATCAGGACAGCGGCATCGGCTGGATGGCCGTCTGACGCCGCTGTTCCGGCGTCTTCACTCCTGCTTCACTGCGAGCTGCGCCGCCTGAGCGGCTTCCTCGGCCATCAGGCCGGCTTCCTTCGCAGCGTCCGCGGCCTCGCGGGCAGCTTCGGCAACCGTGCCCTGCTGTGCCGTGTTCCTGTCGTCCGGCCCGGGCGGCCCGCTGACGCTCATGCTCGAGGCAGCCGACGGATCGGGGCCGGCGCTGCCCAAGCGTCCTTCGGCGATCGCGTCGTGGCGCTCGGGCCCGCTGCACTACACTCGGACGCGAGGCCGTACGACGGCATGCAAGGGAACGACATGCAGATCGAGGTCGCCAACGACCGATGGGTTCGTGTCCGCTACCGGCTGTTCGACGCACAGGGCGAGGCGCTCGAGGCGGCGGAGCGCGAATGGACGTATCTGCACGGCGGGTACGGAGCCGTGTTCCCGCTGATCGAGCAGGCACTCGAAGGTGCGCACGCCGGCGATTCGCGCAGCGTTCGGCTCGAGCCCACCGACGCCTTCGGCGACTACGATGCCGCGCTGGTGCAGCTCGCGCCGCGCGAGCGTTTTCCGGAAGCACTCGAGCGCGGGATGTCCTTCGAAGGCGTACCGGGCGAGGCCGACGACCAGCGCATCCACATCGTCACTGACTTCACCGACGACACGGTCGTGCTCGACGCGAACCACCCGCTCGCCGGCATGGCGCTGCGTTTTGAGTTGCAGGTGCTCGAGGTACGCGACGCGAGCGTCGAGGAGATCGAGGACGAGCGTCGCCGCGCCGACGAGGCGGACGACGCCTGAGCGCGCTCAGCCTGCAGGCGTGATCGTCGAAGTGGGCAGGAACGCGTCCGAGTAGCAGGCGTCCTCGTGCAGACCCTGCGCGATGAACGCCGGGTGGGCCGCCTGCACCATGCGTACCGAGCCGCACGCATAGACCGAGAAGCCGCGCAAGTCGGGGAAGTCGGCGAGGATCGCCTCGT
Source organism: uncultured Limnobacter sp. (assembly GCA_964538505.1). Classification (GTDB taxonomy): domain Bacteria; phylum Pseudomonadota; class Gammaproteobacteria; order Burkholderiales; family Burkholderiaceae_E; genus Zeimonas. Next base: position 7,614 of record CAZIDY010000015.1, read on the forward strand.
GCACGAAGCCCGTTCGCCCGCTCCAGTCGTCCTCGGGCAGCGGTTCGGAAGTCACCGGCACGAACTTGAAGTTCGGATGCTCGCGCTCCCATTGCTGCGGGATGTCGACCATGTACAGGTCGCGCGGTCGGCGAACGCCCCAGTAGAAGTGCAGCGGTCGATCGATGCCCATCCGGAACGCCTGCTCGAGCAGACTCTTCACCGGTGCGAAGCCGGTTGCGCCGGCGACGAAGATCAGCGGTTTCTCGCTCGGTTCGTGCAGCACGAACGATCCGATCGGGCCCTCGATCTTCAGCGCGTCGCCCGGCTTCATCGATTCGAACACGTGCGTCGTGAAGCGCCCGCCCGGCATCAGGCGAACATGCAACTCGACGAGGTCGGTGGCGCCGGAAGGGCCGGTGAACGAATAGCTGCGCCGCGAGCCGTCCTCGAGGAGGATGTTCAGGTACTGGCCCGCCTCGAAATCGATGTGCTGTCCGTGTTGCAGCCGTAACGCGACGAGCATGACGTCGTGCGCGAGCCGATCGAGCCGCTCGACGACGACGTCGTGCTCGCGGATGCGCTGCGCGGCTCCGGCGTGCTCCTCGTACTCGAACTCGACATCCGAACGTGCGCGCGCGCAGCACAGCAGGATGCGTCCGGCGCGCCGCTCGTCTTCCGTGAGCGCCGTCGGCTGGTAGCCCGACATCTCGATCTCGCCGCCGAGCAGCGTTGCCTTGCATACGCCGCAGCCGCCCGAACGGCATTCGTACGGAAGCGGAATGTCGGCGCGCAGCCCGGCGTCGAGCAGCGTTTCACCGGCGCGCACCGGCGCGCGCTGGCGCCCCGGGTGCGCAGTGAGTTCGTAACTCTTCGCCTGTCCGGCGCGCACCGGCGGCAGCCAGGGCAGCGCGAGCAGCAGCAGCGTGGAGCCGGCGACGAGGATCCACAGCTTGATGGGGTCCCACGAATAGATCAGCGGATAGGCGACGAGGTAGAACCAGTCGAAGTCGAGCGTCAGCGGCACGGTGAGCAGGTTGGCGGGCGCCTGGCTGACCACCGGAACGGCGAGCGACATGACGAGCAGCATCAGCGCGAGACCGATCGCCAGCGGGCGTGGCGGTATCTGCGAGGCGCGCGGAACGCGCTGCGTGTGCACCCACAGCGCAAGCATCATCAGCAGCGGAATGCCGATGTGCAGGAACGACAGCAGCGAGAACAGGCGGTCGGAGACCGCCTCGGGGGTGATGAAGTTGCGCGTGAGCATGCCGTTGAACACCGGCAGCGCATCGAGCCACTCGGTGGTGCCGATGATCACGAACTGCGAGAGCTTGTCCCACGGCAGCATGAAACCGTTCACGCCCGACGCGTACACGAGCCACATCACGAACACGCCGCTGACCCAGGAGAAGGCGCGGAAGCTGCGGTAGCGGTCGAACGAGAAGTGCCGCAGCATGTGCAGCATCATCGTCAGCACCATCGCGTCGGACGCGTAGCGGTGCACGCTGCGCATGATCCCGCCGGCGTACCACTGCCCGTGCGTGATCGACTCCATCGACTGATAGGTCTTCTCGAGTCCGGTTTCGTAGAACGCGTACAGGTACAGGCCGCTGGCGACGACGAGCCAGAACATCCAGTAGCTGGTCGCGCCGAGGTAGTAGAGCGGATTGAGCCGATCCCCGAAGATGCGGTTGCCGACCGCTTCCGCACTGAGGAAGAGGCGTTGCAACAGCGACTGGATCCATTTGAGCAAGAGAATTCTCCGTCGGCAGGCGAGGGATGCGAAGCCGTTGGAACGTAGCGAGAACGGCGCGGCGGCGCAACAGCTACCACTCCGCTCGCGTGAATGCATTCCATTTATTGTCGCGCGGACGCCCCAGTCGAGCGCTCTTTGCGCTCCGGGTCTTTCCCAGTGCGTGGCGTTCGTGGCAACTTGCGGGCGGTGCAGTCGAACGCTTGATCCCGGTCAATGCGGGGGGCCGGTGAGAGCAACCATCATGCCCGCGTTAAAACTCGAGGACGAATAGACCATGGCCGACAAGGAAGTCCCGCAAGTTGCGCCGCCGCAAGAGCCCGAAGAGAGGGTTCCGGTGTTCCAGCAGATCCTCGACAACCCCTTCCTGCTGCTGTTCCTCGGCGTCACGATGCCGACGGTCTTCTACATCCTCTGGGGTGTGATGGAGATCGCCGGGATCCCGGTCACGCCGCTTGCGCAATGACACGAGCCAGGAGACCGGAATGAGTGCAATTCTTCCGCCGCCGCAGCGGATATGGTCGAAGGAGCCGATCGGCAAGGCCGAGGTGGTCTGGATCGCGATCGCCTTCGTCTGGTGCCTGATCATGTTCTTCATGATGCCGTACTGGCACGTGTTCGGTACCCAGAACCTGTCGTCCGAAACCTACCGCGTCAAGCCCGAGCTGTTCGCCAAGGCGACGCAGGACATGGTCGACAAGTACACGGTGCGCACCGAGACCGAAGAGAACATTCCGGTCGTTGCGCCGCCGGCCGGCAGCGACGTCTACCTGATCGCGCGGCTGTGGGCGTGGTGGCCGATCCTCGAGCTCGAGGAGGGCAAGACCTACCGGCTGAACCTGACTGCGATGGACTATCAGCACGGCTTCTCGCTGCAGCCCGACAACATCAACATCCAGGTGCTCCCCGGCTACCAGCACGTCGTGACGGTCACGCCGAACCGTTCGGGCACCTACGCGATCGTCTGCAACGAGTTCTGCGGCATCGGACACCACAAGATGGTGTCGCGGCTGTACGTAAAATAACGAGGGGCATTCATGGCCACCGCCGAAGCGCTATTCCGGATCTGCCCCCGATCGGGGCTCCAGTTTCACAAGTCGGCCGAGAAGCTGATCAAGATCAACGCCGTCGCCGGCATCGTGATGCTCCTGATCGGTGGCGTGCTTGCGCTGCTGATCACGCTCACCCGCTGGCAGGCGATCCACCTGGTCGACGCCGACAACTTCTACCTGATCCTCACCGCGCACGGGCTCGACATGCTCGTCGCGTGGATCATCTTCTTCGAGATCGCGATCCTCTATTTCTGCTCGTCGACGCTGTTGCGATGTCGCCTGGCGACGCCACGGCTCGCGTGGCTGGCGTTCGCGCTGATGGTGATCGGTACGGTGATGTGGAACACCGTGATCTTCCAGGGCAGCGCGACGGTCATGATGACCTCGTACGTACCGATGCCGGCCTCGCACTGGTTCTACCTGGGGCTCATCCTGTTCGCCGTCGGCGCACTGATCGGCTGCTTCATCTTCCTGGGCACGCTCGTCGTCGCGCGCGCCGAGAAGACCTATGAAGGGTCGCTCCCGCTCGTCACCTTCGGCGCACTCACCGCGTGCATCATCGCGATCTACACGATCGCCTCGGGCGCGATCATCCTGATCCCGACGTGGCTGTGGTCGATCGGCTACATCAAGCACATCGACCCGGTCATGTATCGCGTGATCTGGTGGGCCTTCGGTCACTCGTCGCAGCAGATCAACGTCGCCGCGCACGTGTCGGTCTGGTACGCGATCGCCGCGATCGTCTTCGGCGCCAAGCCGATGTCCGAGCGCGTGAGCCGCGGTGCGTTCCTGCTGTACATCCTGTTCCTGCAGCTTGCCGCCGCGCACCACATCCTGGCCGATCCGGGCGTGGGCACCGAGTGGAAGATCTTCAACACCAGCTACGCGATGTACCTGGCGGTGCTGGCGTCGATGATCCACGGCCTGACGGTTCCGGGCGCGATCGAGGCGGCGCAGCGCGAAAAGGGCTTCACCAAGGGCCTGTTCGAGTGGCTGCGCAAGGCGCCCTGGAGCAACCCGGTGTTCTCGGGGATGTTCATCTCGCTGGTCGGCTTCGGCTTCCTGGGCGGCATCACGGGCGTGATGATGGGCACCGAGCAGCTGAACATGATCATCCACAACACGATCTACGTTCCGGGCCACTTCCACGCCACTGTCGTGCTCGGCACCACGCTCGCGTTCATGGCGATCACGTACTTCCTGCTGCCGACGCTGTTCCAGCGCGAGGTCATCCTGCCCGGCTGGGCGAAGTGGCAGCCGTACGTCTTCGGCCTGGGCATGACTGCGTTCACGACGGCGATGATGGGCGCCGGCACGCTCGGTATTCCGCGCCGCCACTGGGACATCACCTTCGCCGGCACGTCGCTGCCGTACGAGTTCCCGGGTACTGCGCTGCTGATGATGGCGCTGGTCGGCATCACGGGCATTGTCGCGGTCATCGGTGGGGCGATGTACATCGTCGTCGCGGTCGGCACGGTGTTCTTCGGCAAGCGGCTCGACGCGGGTGCGTACACCACGCAGATCAGTCCGCTGCGGCTGCCGCCGGTGGCTGCTGCGCTGCGGGGGCACGGCACGCATGGCGGCGGCTTCGAGGCACCGGGCACCTTCCTGCTCGCGCTCGTGTTCCTCGTCGCGTTCGTCCTGTACTACTTCGTGAACTGGAAGTACCTGTCGACGGTATGGGGCCTGAGTTGAGTTGACCCGCCGATACCGCATCACCCGCAGTCTCATCGGCCGTACGGTCGCCGCGCTCGCGGCGGTCGTATCGGCCGTTGCGCTTTCTGCCGGCAGCGCGCACGCGAGCGAAGGGCGTGCCGGCCCCGACTTCCGCAAGGTGCTCGCCGACAGCCAGGCGGCGATCGGCCGGCCGCTGCTCGACGTGTCGATGCGCGACCACACCGGCAAGGCGGTGCGCTTCAGCGACTTCGCCGGCAGGCCGCTGCTGATCAGCCTCGTCTACACCGGCTGCTTCCAGGCCTGTCCGGTGGCCACGCAGTTTCTCGCGCAGGCCGTGCGCACGGCGCGCGACGCGCTCGGCGAGGACCGCTTCCGCATCGTCTCGATCGGCTTCAACCAGCCCTTCGACGACCCGGTCGCGATGGCTGCGTTCCGCAAGCAGAATGGAATCAGCGATCGCGACTGGCACTTCCTCAGCCCCGACCCTGCGCAGGTCGATGCGCTGACGGCCAATCTCGGCTTCACCTACGAGGCGTCTCCCGCGGGCTTCGACCATGTCACGCAGGTGACGATCGTCGACGCCGACGGCGTCATCTACCGGCAGGTGTACGGCGAGAACTTCGACCTGCCGATGCTCGTGCAGCCGCTGAAGGAGCTGCTCTCCGGACAGGCATCGCGCAACCTCACGCTCGATAACGTCTGGGAGAAGGTCAAGCTCTATTGCACGGTGTACGACCCGCACACCGGCGGCTATCGCGTGAACTACTCGCTGTTTGTCGAGATCTTCGCCGGGCTCACGACGCTGGGCGCAATGGCCTGGTTCGTGTTGCGCGCGCTGCGTACTCCGGGGCGCGGCTGAAGCCGGAGCGGTCGTTGAAGGCGCCGCGCCGTCTCGCCCGACAAGTGCCGGAGTTCGCCGTCACGGGCGGCGCACAGCGTGTCGATTTCGAGGGCGTAGCGATGCCGGATGCACGCGACGTGCGCACCGCGGCGGCCGGCGTCGTGCGTCGCGTCGAGCAGGCTTTCGATCGTTTTTTCGGCGTTTCCGGCAATCCGTTGCGCCAGCTCGGCGGGCTTGCCTTCGACCTGTTCTGGCTGATCGCTGCCACCGGCGCTTTCCTCTACGTGTTCTACGACACGAGTGCCGACGGTGCGTATGCGTCGGTCGAGCGCATGGCGAGCGGCGCGATCGTCGGCGGCGCGTTCATGCGCAACCTGCATCGATACGCGTCGGATGCGCTCGTCGTCGTGGTGCTTGCGCACCTGCTGCGCGAGTGGGCGTACGGGCGCTACCGCGGTTTCCGCTGGTTCGCCTGGCTCACCGGGGTGCCGACACCGTGGCTGATCCTCGCTGCGGGTGGGGTGGGCTTCTGGCTGGTGTGGGATTCGGTTGCGCTGTTCGTCGCCACCTCGGTCAGCGAATGGTTCGGCGTGCTGCCCGGCTTCGATCCGGCGCTGGTGCGCAACTTCATCGACGCCAGTGCGGTCTCCGACCGGTTGTTCTCGCTGATCCTCTTCCTGCACATCGGCGTCTCGCTCATGCTGCTGCTGGCGATGTGGCTGCACGTGAAGCGCCTGACGCGTCCGCGCACGAACGCCTCGCGTGCGGTGCTGCTCGGCACGCTCGCCGCGCTGTCGGTGGTGTCGCTGCTCGTGTCGGCGCCGCTGGGGCCGCTGGCCGATCCGTCGAGCCTCACGAGCACGCTCGCGCTCGACTGGTTCTACCTGGCGCCGCTGGCCGTCGTCGACGCCGGCGCGCCGCTGGCCGCCTGGGTGGCGATGGGTGGGGTCACGCTGCTGGTCGGTGCGCTGCCGTGGCTGTCACGTCGCGCACGCATGCGTGCGCCGGCTGCGCGCGTCGACCCCGAGCACTGCAACGGGTGCCAGCGCTGCTTCGCCGATTGCCCCTACGCGGCGATCGAGATGGCGGCGCACCCTTCGGGGCGCGGGCAGATCGCCGTCGTCGACGCCGACCGCTGTGCCTCCTGCGGCATCTGCGCGGGTGCGTGCCCGTCCTCGACGCCGTTCCGTTCCGACGAGCGCCTGGCCACCGGCATCGACCTGCCCGACCTGGGAGTCGGTCTGTTGCGCGATGAGTTCGATTCACGTCTCGATGCGCACACGGGCGCGCAGCCGGTCGTCGTGTTCGGATGTCGTCATGCGGCGGCGCCGGCGACGGCGGCCGACGTCGTCGCGCTCGCGCTGCCCTGTGCAGCGATGCTGCCGCCGTCCTTCGTCGAGTACGCGCTACGCCGCGGAGCGCGCGGCGTGGTCGTCGTCGGCTGCGAGCCCGACGACTGCGAGTATCGTTTCGGCGCGCAATGGACGGCGCAGCGCCTTGCCGGCGAGCGCGAACCGCGACTGCGAGCCGCGGCCGAACGCCAACGGTTCCGGTACGTTGAGGCGGCGTCGGAGGATTTGATCGCACTCCAGGCGCAGCTCGCCGTTTTCCGGCACGATCTCGACGATCTCGATGGGACGCAACCGTTGCACGGCGAGGTCCCGCACGTTTCCAGGGAGAGCTGCGATGGCGCAGTCCACTAGTTCCGCATTCCGCTACATCGGCCAGGCCATTCTCTACGCGCTGTTCGCGGCCTTCGTCGTCTATTTTTCGACCTCGCCCCCCTATCGGCATCTCGACGACGATCAGGGGCTGCTGCGCCTGTCGTTCCGTCATCCGGGCCAGATCGCCGCCGACTGTCGCAAGCGCACGCCCGAGGAACTCGCGAAGCTGCCGCCGCAGCTGCGTACCGAGATGGAATGCGGCCGTGAGCGTTCGCCGGTGCAGGTGCGCGTCGAGCTCGACGGAAAGCTGCTGTTCGACCGCGTTCACCAGCCGGCGGGGCTGCAACGCGACGGTGCGGCGAGCGGTCATTTCCGGCTGCCGATTCCGGTCGGCGAGCACGAGATTCGCGTGCAGGTCAACGACGACGTGCGGGTGAAGGGCTTCAACCACGAAGGCGAGCGGCGTGTCGACGTGAAGCCGGGCCAGGTCGTGCTGATCGACTTCCTCGCCGACCAGGGCGGGGTAATCATCCGATGATGCGGGAAGCCCTGTTGCGTGGGCGGCCCGGATCCTTCGGGTCCGCGTTCACGCCCACCGACGACCGCTTCGATCTGGTGGTGCCCGCCACCGAGCAGCGAACGATCGCCGCCGGCTGGCTCTTTCTCGGCATCGCCGCGCTGATCGGCGCGGGGCTGTTCTCGGTGCTGCTCGTTCTCGCGCGCACGCCGTACGTGGCGGCGCTGGTTCCCGGCATCGACTTCTTCCGCGTTGCGCTCGTCGTTCACGTCGACCTGTCGGTGCTCGTCTGGTTCGTCTCGATGGCCGGGATGCTGTGGACGATCGACACTTCGCCGCGCTGGATCGGGCTCGGCTGGTTCGCGCTCGCCGTCACCGCGGTCGGCACGCTGTTCATGGCGGCGGCACCCTTCACCGGCGTTGCCGTTCCGGTGATGGCGAACTACGTGCCGGTGCTGCTGAGCGACACCTTCCTCTACGGGCTGTGCATCTTCGGCGTCGGCTTCCTGCTGCTCACGTTGCGCTCCTTCGTCGCGCCGGTGCGGATGAGCCTGCGGCTCGATGGCACCGATGCGCTGCGTTTCGGCCTGAAGGCGGCGGCGGTCTCGAGCGCCTTCGCGCTGATGGCGATGGCGTGGTCGATCATCGAGGTGCCGCGCGAGCTCGATCCGGCGACGTACTACGAGCTGCTGTTCTGGGGACCGGGGCACGTCATCCAGTTCACGTGGACGCTGCTGATGCTCGTCGCCTGGGGCTGGCTCGCGACGCTGATCGGTGCGCCGCTATCGCTCAGCCCGCGCGTGGTCGCGCTGCTGTATGCGATCGGGCTGTTGCCGGTGTTCTTTGTTCCGCCGATCTACCTGAACTGGACGATCCTTTCGGTCGAGCACCAGAGGATGATGACCTGGCTGATGCGCTTCGGTGGTGGACTGGCAATCCTGCCGATGGCGCTCGCGCTCGCAGTGGCGCTCTTTCGCCGCGTGCCGCAGGACGCAACGACGCGGCCATTGCGCGCGGCGCTGATCACTTCGCTGCTGCTCTTCAGTGTCGGCGGCGGGATCGGCTTCCTGATCGAAGGCTCAGACGTACGCGTGCCGGCGCACTACCACGGCTCGATCGTCGGCGTCACGCTCGCGTTGATGGGCCTCGCGTACGCGCTGCTGCCGCGGCTGGGCTTTCGGGCACCGGGCAGTCGCATTGCGCACTGGCAGCCGTGGCTGTACGGCACGGGGCAGCTGCTGCACATCTTCGGTCTCGTCTGGTCGGGCGGCTACGGTGTGCAGCGCAAGGTCGCCGGTGCCGAGCAGGCGCTGCGCACGCCGCAGGAGGTTTTCGGGATGGGCGTGATGGGGCTCGGCGGCGCGATCGCGATCGTCGGCGGCTTCCTGTTCATCTGGGTGGTGCTCGCTTCGGTGCGCGGCGGTCGTCGGCCGCGCGGCGAGCGGGTGTCGGCGGCCGCCGGCGCCGCTACGGTTCACGGGCGTGTGAGCGAATCGTGATCCGCTGGCTGGCGATCGCCGCCTGCGTGCTCACCGTCTGCATCACCGCGTCGAGCGCGTTCATTCGTCATTCGCAGGCCGGGCTCGGGGTGGTGGCGCCGACTGCGGATGCAACGACGGCAGCGCAGAGCGTCGCCTCTCCGCCCGGCGTACGCACCGCGCGTGCGCTGCACCGCGTGAGTGCGATGCTCGTCGGCGTGCTGGTGTTGCTGATCGCCGTCTTCGGATGGTCGTCGATGCGCACGGGCGCGCGCGTGGCGCTCGCCTTCGCGCTCGTCGATACCGCGTTCCTCGCGTGGCTCGGCCGCTTCACGCCGCATCCGGTGCCGCTCGTCACGGTCGCCAATCTCGTCGGCGGCATTGCACTCGCTGCGGCCTTCGCGTGGATCGCCGCGTCGCCGCGCGCCGAGGCGCGAACGGAGGGCCGCAGCGCACCGGTGCCGGTCGGTCGTGATTCGACGGCGTTCGTCGTCGCGGCGTGGGCGCTGCTCGTCGTCGCCGCCTGGATCGGCACGATGATCGGTGCGCACGATGCGATCGGTATCTGCGAAGGTGCACGTTGCGCAGGCACGGTGCAGCTCGATGCGAGCGCGCTCGATCCTATGCGCACGCCGCAGGCGCTCGAAGCAGCGGGCGCGCGCGGGCTGCACTGGCTGCACCGAGGGGTCGCCGCCGTCCTGGCAGTCGTCGTGCTGCTCGCCGCGCTGCGCGCGCGCGGCAATGGAAGGACGCTGGCGGCTGCTGCGATCGTCGTGCTGCTGCTCGCGCAGGTGCTCACCGGCGTCGGGACGACGCTCGGCCTGCAGCCATTGACGACGGCGACGCTGCACAACGCGTTCGCCGTTTTGCTCGCGGTGATGCTCGCGGTGATCGCAGCGGCCGGAACACGCCGCGCACCAGATTCGTTCACCGCTTCCTCAAGGCTCGCTTCGCGACAGACGTGAGGCCCGCGTCGTGATCCGGAAGGGCTCGCTCGCGTGCGGATCGACGTCGATGCGCACCCATCGGTCGGAGAGGGGCGAGCCGAAGCTCTCGACCCGCAGCAGCTTCGGAGCAATGCGCTCGACGCGGTGGTGGTGCGTGTCTCCGTGCAGGAACAGCGTCGGTCCGTGAAAGCCGTTGCTGGCGTTCTCCAGCAGTGACCGGAAGCCGGCGTAGCCGTCGGTCGACCATGGTCGGCGCCGTGCCGCCCCGAAGCGCGGATTCGCGTGCGCGATGACGACGACCGCGGTTGCCGATTCGTCGGCAGCGATGCGGTAGCTGTCGAGCAGCCATTGCGCGTTCGCCTGCGCGCGTCGTTCCCAGTCGCTGCGCGGCAACGCGTCGACGTTCAGTCCGTTGTTGCCGCCCGGTACGTTCAGCGTGACGAAGCGCACGCGCCGATGCGTCCAGCGCAGGTTCTCCGGCAGCCCGTCCGGGAAACGGTCGCTGTGGCGCTCGATGCCTTCGAGCGCGATCAGGCGGTGCCCGCTGGGCGGAAAGGGAGGATGCGGGTCGGCCATGCCCGCGCCGAAGGCGCGCCTGCGCAGCCATTCGAGGCGCTCGAGCGGATCGAAGCGGCCGGCTCGCGCGCCGGCGCAGTCGCTCCATTCGTTGTCGCCCGGCACGTAGACGAGCGGCACCGGACTCGACTCGAGCTGCGTGATGCGGCCATCGAGCAGGCTGTCGCTGCACGGCTCCCAACTCGCCTTGATGTCGCCGACGTGCACCGCGAAGTGCAGGTCGGCGTCGAAGGACTCGAACACCGCTTCGAGCACGTGCACCTCGAGCAGGTTGTACGGGAGGTCGCCGATCAGCGCGAAGGCGAAGGCTCCGTCCGTTGCGACACCCGGCGCGTCAGCGGTTGCAACAGCGGTTGCAACAGCGGGTACCGCGCCCTGCCGGGCGTTCGTCACTGCGTTGTCGGCCGGCTGTGCGAGCGCGCCGGTGCGCGCGATCGCGCAGGCCGTCGTCGCGGCCGCCGCACCGAGCAGGCGTCGTCGCCGGTTCACGCCGGCTGCCGGGCGGCGAGCCGGGCGTGCAGCGTGTACAGCAGGTCGAGCGCGTCGCGTGCGCTCAGTGCGTCGGGGTCGAGATTGCGCAGGCGCGCGAGGACGTCTGCCTGTGTCGCGTCGAGGGCGTGCGTCTCGGGCGAACCGGATGGGCTCGTCGCCGGGGCATCTGCTCCTTCGCCGTCGACGCGCGATTCGCCCTGCGTCGATGTGTCCTCCGCGGCCTCGACAGCGAATGCGAACAGGTCGAGCTGCGGCTGCTGTGCGCGTGCGTGCGCCTCGAGCTCGCCGAGCAAGCGCTCGGCGGCACGCACCACCGGCTGGGGGACGCCCGCGAGCCGTGCGACCTGCAGCCCGTAGCTGCGGTTCGCCGGGCCGTCGCGCAGCGCGTGCAGGAAGACGATGCCGCCGCGACGCTCGGCCGCCGCCAGGTGCAGGTTGACCGCCTGCGGATGACGTTCGCTCAGGCGCGTGAGCTCGAAATAGTGCGTGGCGAACAGCGTCAGCGCGCGATTGTGCGCAAGCAGGCGCGCGGCGATCGCATGCGCGAGCGCGAGCCCGTCGAAGGTCGAGGTGCCGCGGCCGATCTCGTCCATCAGCACCAGCGAACGGTCGGTGGCGGCGTGCAGGATCGCGGCTGCCTCGGTCATCTCGACCATGAAGGTCGAGCGCCCGCCGGCGAGGTCGTCGGAGGCGCCCACGCGCGTGAAGATGCGATCGAGCGGGCCGATCTCGCATTCGTCGGCCGGCACGAAGCTGCCGCAGTATGCGAGCAGCGCGATCAGTGCGACCGAGCGCATGTACGTCGACTTGCCGCCCATGTTCGGTCCGGTGATCAGCAGCATCCGGCGACTGTCTCGCATCACGCAGTCGTTCGGTACGTACTGCTCGATCGCCGCTTCGACGAGCGGGTGGCGACCGGCGCGGATCTCGATGCCCGGAATCGCGACGAAACGCGGGCGTACCCAGCGCAGCGTGTGCGCGCGTTCGGCGAGCGTCGCGAGCACGTCGAGCTGCGCGATCGCGCGGCCGGCGCGCTGCCAGGAGCGGACCGAGGGCTCGAGCGATTCGACCAGCGTGTCGTACAACGCACGCTCGAGCGCGAGCGCGCGTTCGCGCGCCGACAGCGCCTTGTCCTCGAAGGCCTTCAGCTCGGCGGTGATGTAGCGCTCGGCATTCTTCAGCGTCTGGCGTCGCCGGTAGTCGTCGGGAACGCGCGCGCTCTGCCCGCGCGTGACCTCGATGAAGTAGCCGGCGACGCTGTTGTAGCCGACGCGCAGGTTCGCGATGCCGGTGCGCTCTCGTTCGCGCAGCTCGATCGCGGCGAGCAACGCGTCGCCGTCGCGGTCGATTGCACGCAGCTCGTCGAGCGTCGGATCGAAACCGTCGCGCAGCACGCCGCCGTCGCGCGCCTGCACCGCGGGTTCGTCGAGCAGCGCGTGCGCGATCGGCTCCCAGGCTTGTGGATCCAGCTCGAGCGCCTGCACGATCTCGCGAAAGGGCTCGCCGTCGAGCGCGGCGATCGATTCGCGAAGGCGTTGCAGTACCGGCACCGCGTCGCGCAGCGCGGCGAGCTCGCGCGGGCGTACCGAACGCAGCGCGATGCGTGTCGCGACGCGTTCGAGGTCCGGCAGCAGGCGCAATTCGGCGAGCAGCGCTTCGTGGCCCGGCGGAAATTCGAGCAGCGTCTGCACGCAGTGCTGGCGCTGTGCGGCTACTTCCTGACGGCGCGGCGGCTCGAGCAGCCAGCGGCGCAGCAGCCGCGCACCGGCGCCGGTGGCGCATCGATCGAGCAGGCGCAGCAGCGACGGACCGTCGTCGCCGCGCAGGCTCTCGACGATCTCGAGGTTGCGCCGTGCGACCGCGTCGACGACGACCGATTCCTCGCCGTCGAAGACGCGCAGGCCCTGCAGGTGCGAAGGCGCATGTCCCTGCGTGCGTTCGACGTGCTCGACGAGTGCACCGGCGGCCGCGACCGCCGCATCGAGCGCCTGTGCACCCCAGGCGGCGAGATCGTGCGTGCCGAGCAGCTCGCAGAGCCGGCGCTGCGCACGACGCGCATCGAATTGCCAGGCCGGTGCGCGTGCGATCGCTGCGGCGTCGAGCGCCGGCTGCAGCGCTGCGGGCACTGGCGTGTGCTCGGCGAGCAGCACTTCGGCGGGACGAAGCCGGTCGAGCTCGCGGGCGAGCGCGTCGGCATCGAGCTCGGCGAGCCAGCATTCGCCGCTCGCCACGACCATCCATGCGGCGCCGAGACGCGACGCGGAGACCGGGCACAGCGCGAGCAGCACGGTGTCGTCGCGCTCGGGCAGCAGTTGCGCATCGGTGACCGTTCCCGGCGTGACGATGCGCACGACCTTGCGCTCGACCGGCCCCTTCGTCGTCGACGGATCGCCGATCTGCTCGCAGACCGCGACCGATTCGCCCATGCGCACGAGCCGTGCGAGATACTGCTCGACCGAATGCACCGGAACGCCGGCCATCGGGATCGGCGCACCCGCCGATGTGCCCCGGCGTGTCAGCGTGATGCCGAGCAGGCGCGATGCGCGCTCGGCGTCGGCGTAGAACAGCTCGTAGAAATCGCCCATCCGGTAGAGCAGGAGCCGCGACTCGTGCTCGCTCTTGATGCGCAGGTACTGCTGCATCATCGGGGTGTGTTCGGGGCTCGGAGCCGGGACGTGGGTTCCGGCGCGCAGCGCGGCGGAATCCGGGTTCGATTTTTCCATCCGGTGCGTCATGGGACGGCGAAGGCGCAGTATGCCGTCATTCGGCGGGCGTCCCAACCGCGCGCAGCGAGCGACGCGGGCGCGTCGCTGCTGCGCGATCGCCGACGCTGCGCCCGGAGGAGGGGCCGGACGGAGCGTCGTTCGCGCGCTCAGATGCGCGCTTCGAAGACGAGGTTGAACGGCGTCTGCGCGGTGCGCCGGAACTGGCTGAAGCCGGCCTGCCGAAGGCGTCGCGCTCGGCGTCGTAGTCGATGTAGCCGCTGGCGGCCATCGCGTTCATCCAGTCGCGTGCGTAGCTCTACCCGGAGGCCGTGCAGGACGGCGCCGTCGTCAATGTGCTCGAATACGACGAGATGCTCGAGTTCTCCGCAACCGCAGCGGAGTCGATCGCGGCATTGCCGCCCACGCCGGCGTTGCCCGAGCTGCAGCGTAGTGCCGCGGAGCTTCGCGAGGCTTTCGTGCTCGTGTGGGTGGGTATCTGGATGCGATCCTGATCGGGGTGCTGGCCGTGGTGCTCGTCGGCAAGGGCGTTTCCGCTCTGCTGGAGGCCGGGTACCTGCCCATCACCTGGTGGGAAGGCGGCCTTCGCCTCGAGCTGATCGGGCTATACCCGACGCTGCAGGGAGCGATGGCGCAGGCCGGGCTGGTGCTGCTGCTGCTGTTCGGCTTTCTGCTCTCGCAGCGCACGCGCGACGCGCGCCCGTAGGGGCGCGCGGCGGCGCCCCGACGCAGCGTCGTGCGCAGAGCGCGCAGCGCGGCGCGTGCGCAAACTGCGCACGCGCTGCGCCATTCAGCGCGTGAAGTCGCCGCTCGCCTCGGGCTGGAACAGCAGCTCGTCGATGCGCAGGCGCTGCACGGCGCCGGTGGGCGTCGTCCATTGCGTCTCCTCGCCCGCGCGACGGCCAAGCAGCGCCGTGCCGATCGGCGACAGCACCGAGACGAATCCGGCCGACGCATCGGCGTCTTCCGGATAGCAGACGGTGAGCGTGCGCTGCGTGCCGTCGCCGAGGTCGTGCACCGTGACGCGCGTGTACATCGTGACGACGTCGGCCGGCACTTCGCTCGGCGGAACGATGTCGGCGTCGTCGATCAGGTCGGTGAGCGTCTCGCCCGCCTGTCCCGCACGGCTGAGCAGGCGGTCGATGCGCACGTGGTCCAGTTCGTTCAACAGGCGAAACTGGTTCGAGGCTTGGGTCATGGCGAACTCCGTGTAGAGGCGAACGCAGGAAGGTTGCGAAAGGGTGCGACGGGGCGTCGCGCAGCACGAGCCCCCGGGGCAGCCCGGCGATCTCGAAGGGGCGGATGGGTCGAGAGTGGATCGCCGGGCGGTCAGTCGAAAGCGGACATGCCCGATCGGCAGGCCGCCTCGATTCGTGCCCGGGCACCGGGCGCGCGCACGCGAGCGCCTGCGGGGGCGCCTTGTGGCGCGCCGGCACGCTGCTTCGCGATGCGGACGATCGGTACGTTCATTCGACTGGCTCGTCGGGTCGCACGCCGGAGCGGCGACGCGACACGGTGGTAAAGGGAAAAGAAAGCAAAACAGGAAAGCGCGGCCGCGGCACAAGCCACAAGCGAACGCGCCCGTCGCGACGGATTCGTCGAGCCGGACGCGGGTGCGCTGTGCGTATGGTAGCCGACCGGGCGCAGATCGGCACCCTCGCGTTTCCCCGCCCGCACGGCGCTCATTCCGTACATTGGGGCAGAATGGGCCGGCACAAGAGGGAGACATGAACGATTCCACGACGCGGCCCGTGCCGCGGCCGGTTTTCGCGGGTCCGGTCACGACGCCGGTTCGCCCGGCAGCCACGGTGGTCGTGCTGCGCGACGCCGACGACGGACTCGAGGTGCTGATGCTGCGGCGGAACGTCCGCTCGCATGTGCTCGGCGGCGCCTTCGTGTTCCCCGGTGGCAAGCTCGACCCGGCCGATCATGCGATGGCGGCGTCGAGTCTCGTCGATCTACCGCCCGCTCGGCTGCACGCCCGGCTCGGCGAGCCCCGGCTCGATGCGCGCGAGGCTGCGGCGCTTTTCGTGGCCGCCTGCCGCGAGACGCTCGAGGAGTCGGGCGTGCTGTTCGCGCACGGTGCCGACGCGGCGCTCGCGGCGCGTGCGCGCGGCGAGCTGTGCAGTGCGCAGTCCTTCGATACGGTGCTCGACGCACTCGCGCTGCAGCTGGACACCGCGGCGCTCGTGCCGTGGACGCGCTGGGTCACGCCGCGGGTTCCGGCGATGATGAACCAGCGATTCGACGCGCGCTTCTTCGTCGCGCAGCTGCCCGACGGGCAGCAGGCGAAGCACGATGATCACGAGGCCACCGAGAGTGTCTGGCTGCGCCCGCGCGTTGCGCTCGAGCGCTATCGCCGTCGCGAGATCGTGCTCGCGCCGGTGCAGCTGATGAGTCTCGTGCACCTGGCAGCGCACGCGCGGGCCGCATCGGTGCTCGACGAGGCGCGCGATCGCATGCCGCCGCTGATCGAGCCCGAGCCCTACGAGGAGAACGGCGTGCGTGCGATCGCCTACCCTGGACATCCCCGGCACCCGGTGCGCGAACGCGCGATCCCGGGGCCCGACTGCCTGCTGCTGCGCGACGAGCTCTTCGAGCCGCCGGCCGGCTTCGACTCGCTGCTCGGCATCGACGCCGGGCCTCGCTGAATCTCCACGCATCGAATGCCCATGCCTGCCTTCATCGACTACGAGCACGGAATCACTGCGATCGACTCCGGCTTCGAGCGGCCGATGCTCGATGCCGTGCATCTCGTCGTCGAGGGCGATCGCGCCGCGCTCGTCGACACTGCGTCGAACACTTCACTGCCCCGGGTGCTGTCGGTGCTCGCATCGAAGGGGCTGTCGCCCGAGCAGGTCGACTGGGTGATGCTTACGCACGTGCATCTCGACCACGCGGGCGGCGCCGGACTGTACATGCGCCATTTCCCCAACGCACGGCTGAGCGTTCATCCACGCGGCGCACGGCACATGATCGACCCGACCCGGCTGGTCGCCGGCACGATCGAGGTCTACGGCGCCGACGAGGCACACCGTATGTACGGCGAGATCATTCCGGTGCCCGCCGAGCGGGTCGTCGAGACGCCGGACGGGGCGAGCGTGTCGCTGAACGGCCGACGCTTCGAGTTCGTCGACACGCCGGGCCACGCGCGCCATCACGTCTGCATCGTCGACGAACGATCGGGTCACGTGTTCACCGGCGATACCTTCGGTCTGTCGTATCGCGAGCTCGACGTCGATGGTCGCCCGTCGATCTTCCCGTCGACGACGCCGGTGCAGTTCGATCCGCCGGCGCTGCACGCGTCGATCGATCGGCTGCTCGCGCGCAGTCCGGAGGCCGTCTACGTGACGCACTTCGGGCAGGTGCGCGAGGTTCCGCGGATCGCCGACGACCTGCACCGGCTGATCGATGCGCACGCTTCGCTCGGGCTGGCAGCCGAGCGCGACGGCATTACCGGCGAGCAACGTGCGCAGCAGCTGCGCGACGGCGTGCGGGGGATCGTTCTCGCCGAGGCGGCGCGTCAGCAGTGGCCGCTGGACGAGCCCGCGCTGCTCGTGCTCTTCGATCTCGACATCCGCCTGAACGCGGCAGGGCTCGAGGCGTGGCTCGACGCGCGCGCGGCGGCGTGAAGACTGCGCGCGCGGCGGCGTGAAGACTGCTTTGGCGGAAACGCGAGCAGGGTAACGGCGGCGTGGGCGCTGCAACCTGCGGTGGCGTACTCAGGTGTGCGCTTCCGGGCCCGACGGTCGCAGCAGCGTGATCATCGCGCCGAACACCTTCGGCGCCCCGGCCACGACGCGCTCGGAGAACAGGTAGTCGGCCTCGCCGCTGAAATCGCCGACCAGCCCGCCCGCTTCCGTGATGAGCAGGCTGCCGGCAGCGACGTCCCAAGGGCTCAGACCCATCTCGAAGAACGCGTCGAAGCGTCCGCAGGCGACGTAGGCGAGGTCGAGTGCGGCTGCGCCCGGACGGCGGATGCCGGCTGCGCGCTCGCTCAGGCGCCGGAAGATCCTGAGGTATTCCTCGATGTGCGCGATGTTTCGGTACGGAAAACCGGTGCCGATCAGCGATTCCTCGAGTCTGGTGCGACGGGAAACGCGGATGCGCCGATCGTTCAGGAAAGCACCCGCGCCGCGCGTGGCGGTGAACAACTCGTCGCGCGTCGGGTCGTAGATGACCGCCTGCGTGACCTGGCCGCGCTGCATCAGCGCGATCGAGATCGCGTATTGCGGCAGCCCGTGGATGAAGTTCGTCGTGCCGTCGAGCGGGTCGATGATCCAGACGTTCTCGTCGCGCTCGACCGCACGTCCGCCGGGGCCGTTCTCGCCACGCACGAGATGCCCGGATTCCTCGCCGAGAATCGTATGATCGGGGTAGGCGCCGAGCAGCGTCTCGATGATTGCCTGCTCCGACGCGTGATCGACCTCGGTGACGAAATCGTTGCGCTGCTTGCGTGCAACGGCGAGCGTCTCGAGATCGAGACTCGCGCGATTGATGATCCGCGCTGCACGGCGGGCCGCGCGAACCGCGACGTTGAGCATCGGATGCATCGTTGACCGGACCCCTGCGTAGAACGCTCGATTGTACGGGATGGGACCAGCCTCTCTTCACGCGCCGCCGCCGCAGTGGCTCGCGCAGATCCGTTTTGTGCTCGTCGGCACGAGCCATCCGGGCAACGTCGGCGCCGCTGCGCGCGCGATGCGCGTGATGGGGCTCGAGGAGCTCGTGCTCGTCGCGCCGCGCAGTGCCGACATTGCGCGGCACCCCGATGCGATCGCACGCGCGAGCGGCGCGCAGTCGGTGCTCGAGCACGCCCGCGTCGTCGATTCGCTCGAGGCGGCGCTCGCATCGTGCACGCTTGCGATCGCCGTCAGTGCCGACACCCGCGAATTCGGTCCGCTTCCGCAGCCTCCCGAGGAGGTCGTCGCGCTCGCCTTTGCCGAGGCGAACGCCGACCCGTCGGCCCGCACCGCGTTCGTCTTCGGCGCAGAGCGCAACGGCCTGTCGATCGAGTCGGTCGGACGATGCCAGCGGGTGTGCAGCATTCCCGGCGGAACCGAATACGCGTCGCTGAACCTCGCCCAGGCGGTGCAGATCGTCGCCTATTGCCTGCGGGCGCACGAGCGGCTGCATTCGTGCGAGCGGCCCGCGCCGTCGCCGGTGCGCTTCGCTGCGCACGAGCAGGTCGAGGCGCTCTATGCGCATCTGGAACGGGCACTGGTGCGCATCGGGTTTCTCGATCCGAAGCACCCGAAGAAGCTGATGCCGCGGCTGCGGCGGCTGTTCTCGCGCACCCGGCTCGAGGTCGAGGAGGTCGAGCTGTTGCGCGGTGTCTGCACGCAGATCGAGAAGGCGTGTCGCAACCCTTACGCTGCGGAGACGGACGAGCCCGCTGCGCAGACGCACGTGCCGCCCGCGCGGCCTCATTCACGCCCAGTCTCCGATCCGGGCGAATCCGAATAAACTCGACCCTGCGGGCCTCGGGGTTGCGGGCGCCTGCCGGCCGGTTCGTCGACGAGGACCCGGTCGTCTCGAAGCCATCGGAGAGAGTGCGAAATGTTCGCGCGAATGCGGGAAGACATTGCCGCCGTGCAGGGGAAGGATCCCGCTGCGCATTCGGCGCTCGAGGTACTGCTGTGCTATCCGGGTGTGCATGCGCTGTGGCTGCATCGTGGCGCGCATGGCCTGTGGAACGCCGGGCTGCGCACGCTCGCGCGCTGCGTCTCGAACTTCTCGCGCTGGATCACCGGAATCGAGATCCATCCGGGGGCGCGCATCGGTCGGCGCGTGTTCATCGATCACGGGATGGGTGTGGTCATCGGCGAGACGGCGGAGGTCGGCGACGACTGCACGATCTACCAGGGCGTCACGCTCGGCGGAACCTCGCTCGATCGCGGCAAGCGTCATCCGACGCTCGGACGCGACGTCATCGTCGGCGCTGGCGCGAAGGTGCTCGGTCCGTTCATGGTCGGCGACGGGGCGCGCATCGGGTCGAACTCGGTCGTGATCAAGGAAGTGCCGGCCGGTGCGACCGCGCTCGGCATTCCGGCGCGCATGATCGTGCAGGACGCCGATCGCCGCCGCGAGGCGCAGGCGGCGAAGATGGGCTTCTCGGCCTACGCGATCACGCAGGGCGGTGACGATCCGCTGTCGCTCGCGCTGCACATGCTGATCGATCACGTTGCCGAGCAGGACCGCCTGATCGAGCAGTTGCAGGCGCACCTCGCGCGGATGGGCGTCGATGTCTGCGACCCCGGCGAGCCGCTCGATATCGGTGCGCTGAACCGGATGGTCGAGTAGCGCGCGCCTTCCGCCCGGCGTTTCAGGGAACCAGGCGCCAGCCGTCGCGGTCGACGCGCACGAACGCGCCGCGCGCGGGCCGGCTGTTGTGCGGCTCCTGCCAGTCGGAAAGCACCCAGCGCTCGCGCTCGGTGCCGTCGACCTCGTGGCGATGCAGTGCCGGCCGATGCGTATGCCCGTGGATCAGCACCTGCGCGTGCGCGTCGCGCAGCGCCTGCTCGACGGCCTCGGTGACGACGTCGCCCGGTACGCCGCCCTCGAGCGCGCGCTCGGCCTGTACGCGTCGACTGTCGTCGCGCAGCCGGCCGGCGATCGCCAGGCGCTCGTCGAGCGGACGCGCGAGGAAGTCGTGCTGCCATTCATCGCTGCGCGCCATCGCACGTGCGCGCTGGTACTCGACGTCGTCGGTGCACAGTGCATCGCCGTGCGCGAGCAGCACCGTGCGGCCGAAAAGCTTCACCGCATGCGGATCGTCGAGCACGTGGGCGCCGCTGCGCTGCGAGAACGGGGCGACGTGCGCTGCTTCGGGCAGCGGCACGTCGAGCAGGAAGTCACGGTTGCCGCGAATGACGCAGACCTGCGTGCCGCGATCGGCGAGCGAGCGCAGTCGGGCGATGAAGGCGATCGCGATCGCGTCGGGCTGATCGTCGCCCGCCCATGCCTCGAAGAGATCGCCGAGCAGGAACAGATGCGTTCCCGCCGGTGCAACACGATCGAAGGCATCGAGGAAATGCGCTGCGGTCGCCGGGTCATGCTCACCCAGGTGCATGTCCGACGCAAAGAGCGCCACGTCGGCCGGGTCGATACCGATCTCGATCATGCGGGTACTGCGGCATTGCGGGCTGCGTTGCCTGCGCTTCGTCGGCGCCGCGCGCGGCGCTTGCGCCCGCCGCGCGGCGCCGACTTCGTCACTCCTTCGCGCCTACGCGTTGCATCGAGTCGATGACGACCGGCGACGCGGGCACGTCGCGATACGGGCCGACCGAGGTCGTCGGCACCGCGCGGATCGCATCGACGACTTCCATGCCGCTGACGACCCTGCCGAACACGGCATAGCCGTGGCCGTCGGGCTGCGGGTGGTTCAGGTTCGCGTTGTCGACGACGTTCACGAAGAACTGCGCGGTCGCCGAGTTGGGGTCGCCGGTACGCGCCATTGCTACCCAGCCGCGGTCGTTCTTCAGGCCGTTCTTCGACTCGAGCGCGATCGGCGCACGCGTCTGCTTCGGTCGCATCGCGCCCTGGTACAGGTCGGAGCCGAAGCCGCCGCCCTGGATCATGAAGCTGCCGATCACGCGATGGAAGATCGTTCCCGCATAGAAGCCGTCGTCGACGTACTGCAGGAAGTTCGCCACCGTGGCCGGCGCCTTGTCCGGATACAGCTCGATGACGAACTCGCCCGCCGAGGTCTTGACGAGCACCTGCGGATGGACGTCGGCGGCGCTTGCGCCGTCGGGGAGGGCGTTCAGTGCGAGAACGAGGGCGCCGATCAGCGGCAGTTTCCTGAACATCGTTGGAGGACTCCCGAAGCGAAGGAAGGAAGAAGGAAGAAGGTCAGCGGCCGGCGGGCGTGATGCGCTCGATCAGCTCGCGCGTGCGTTCGAGCTTCTCGCGGGCGGTGTGGTTCGCCGCGTCGGTTTCGACGGCGCGCTGGTACGAACGTTCGGCGAGTCGCAGCTGCACGTCGCCGAGGTTCTCGTGCGCGAGCGAATAGGATGGCAGCGCCCGCAAGGCTTCCTCGAGCGCTGCGCGCGCGCGATCGAGGTCGCCGCGCTGTGCATGCAGCGTGGCGAGATTGTTGTGCGGCTCGGGCAGTTCGGGGAATGTCTGCGTAAGCTCGGTGAATGCGGCGACGGCTTCGTCGGTGCGACCCATCTGCGCCAGCAGCACGCCCCGCTGGAAGAGCAGCCGGACGTCGGACGGCGCTTCTTCGAGACCGCGTTCGAGCACGGAGAGCGCTTCGTCGCGCCGGTTTTCGGCGAGCAGCGAGCGCGCCTGCTCGAGCGCCCGGTCGGCGGCACGCGGAGCGGCCGCGGGCACTGCGCGCTCGAGCGGCACGGGGTTCGTCTGCGCGCCTGCCGGTGCGGCAACGAGCACCGCCAGGGCGATGCTCGCAGCGCGCAGCGCCAGCAGCGGCGCCGCCTTGCGCTCGGAACCGGGGTCGCTCGAACGCCGCAACGCTGCTGATATACTCGATCGCATCCCGGCATTCTAGCCAATCGAAGCTCCGGCGCCGGGCGCCGTCGAATCGCGGGAACCGGGCGCACGAAGCGCCCGCGAGTGCTGCTCCCGCGCAGCGAGTGCCGCCGTCCTTGCGCACGGGCGCTTGCCGGCGCCGTCGTCGGCTCTTCGAGTCGGCGCCCTTCGGTGCCCGTTCCATGCTCCGGATCCACAACTCGCTTACGCGCAGCAAGGAAGTCTTCGTTCCGCTCGAGCCCGGCAAGGTCCGGATGTACGTCTGCGGAATGACGGTCTACGACTGGTGTCACGTCGGTCATGCGCGCGTGCTCGTCGTGTTCGACATGGTGCAGCGCTGGCTGCGCGCCAGCGGCTATCGCGTCACCTACGTGCGCAACGTCACCGACATCGACGACAAGATCATCCGTCGCGCCGTCGAGAACGGCGAGACGATTGCATCGCTCACTGGCCGCTTCATCGAAGCGATGCACGAGGACGCCGACGCGCTCGGCGTGCAACGGCCCGATCACGAGCCGCGCGCGACGCAGTACGTTCCGCAGATGCTCGGGCTGATCGACCTGCTCGAGAAGAAGGGGCTCGCCTATCGCACCGACGACGGCGACGTCGATTTCGCCGTGCGCCGCTTCCCCGGCTACGGAAAGCTGTCGGGCAAGTCGCTCGACGACCTGCGTGCCGGCGAGCGCGTCTCGGTCGACGACGACAAGCGGGATCCGCTCGACTTCGCGCTGTGGAAGGCGGCCAAGCCCGACGAGCCCGAGGAGGCCCGCTGGGAGTCGCCCTACGGCTACGGCCGTCCGGGCTGGCACATCGAGTGCTCGGCGATGGCGACGAGCCTGCTCGGCAAGACGCTCGACATCCACGGCGGCGGCGCCGACCTGCAGTTCCCGCATCACGAAAACGAGATCGCGCAGAGTGAAGGTGCGCTCGGCTGCACCTTCGTACGCTACTGGATGCACAACGGCTTCGTGCGCGTCGACGACGAGAAGATGTCGAAGTCACTCGGGAACTTCTTCACGATCCGCGAGGTGCTCGAGAAGTTCGATGCCGAGGTGCTGCGTCTGTTCATCCTGCGCGCGCACTACCGCAGTCCGTTGAACCATTCCGACGCGCATCTCGAGGATGCGCGCCTGGCGCTGCTGCGCCTGTACGGTGCGCTGGCCGCGGCGCCCGATGCCGACGACGCCGGCCAGGCGCCAATCGACTGGTCCGATCCGTGGGCGGCGCGCTTTCGCGACGCGATGGACGACGACTTCAATACGCCGATCGCGCTCGCGGTGCTGTTCGACCTGGCCGCGGAGCTGAACCGCTCGCCCACGCCCGCGCTCGAGCGGATGCTGCGGACGCTGGGCGGCACGCTCGGGCTGCTGCAGCAAGACCCGGGCGAAGTGCGCCAGGGCGGATTGCACGGCCGCGCGGCAACCGGCGCAGCGGTGATCGACGACGCCGAGATCGATGCGCAGATCGCGTTGCGCGCCGAAGCGAAGAAGGCGAAGCGGTACGACGAGGCCGACCGCATCCGCGCCGCGCTCGCCGAGCGCGGCATCGTGCTCGAGGACACCGCGGGCGGAACGAGCTGGAGACGCTCGTGAGCCGGGCACGCGTCGTTTCCATTCGATGAAGCCGTTCTGGGTCCGCTCGGGTCTCGCCCTGCTCGAGGTCGACGAGCATGGCGGCCTGCACGCGAGCGATGCGTTCCTCGGTGCGTATCTGCACCGTGCCGAGCTTGCGCCGATCGAAACGTCGTGCAACGCCGAACGCATGTTGCACGCGAGCCTGCACGGCGATCCGCGGCGCCCGGTTGCGCCCGCCGAGCTGGAGGCGATCGTCGATCGCGACGCGCGCGAAAGCTGGCGGTTGTTCCTGCGCTTTCGCGACCGTCTGCTCGATGCGCCGAACCTGCAGGCCGCCTATGTTGCGATCTTCGCCGATGCGCAGCAGCGCGGACGCATCGACGTTCCGCCGCTGCTCGTCGAGCAGCTCGCGCACATCATCGTCCATCACATGCTCGCCGAATGCGACGACGGATTGATGCTGCGCGTGGCCGAGCTGTGGTTCCGCGAGCAGCGCGTTTCGCTCACCGAAGGCCGCGTGCTGCTCGCCGACCTCGAGACGGTCGATGCGCGAGCGGCCGGCGCCGATGGCGGCAGCCTCGGGCGGCTGCTCGCGCAGGCGCAGACGGGTGCGCAGGTCGACCTCGAGGTGATCGACGTGTCGAACGCCGATGCGTATTTCGGGCGCGACGAGCGGCACGATTTCGCGGTCGAGATCGGCCATGGTCGCGCGGCCGCACAGCGCCTGTGCGATCTGATCCGCCGATGGGTGGGGCATCTGCTCGGCGTCGCCGTCCGCGTGACCACGCTGTCTTCGGTCGACGATCCGCGCTGGAGCTGGCACGCGGGGCTCGACGCACAGGCGAGCGTGCTGCTCGACAAGCTCTATCGCGGCGAAGGCCTCGATCCTGACGAGCATCGACGGCTGCTGTTGCTGATGCGGCTCGACTTCGAGCAGCTCGAAGACCAGGATCCGCGCGTCCGGGGCAAGCCGGTCTATCTCGCGCTCGCCGCTGACGAGTCGGGCGTGCTGCGGATGAAGCCGCAGAACCTGCTGTTCAACCTGCCGCTGAAGGCGCACTGATGTCCAGGCCCGGATACTGGGACGAGGCGTGCGCGACGCTGTCGCGCAGTGACTCGACGATGGCGCGCATCATCGATCGTTGCGATGGCCATCTCGTGTCGCGCGGCGATTCGTTCCAGACGCTCGCCCGATCGATCATCGGCCAGCAGATCTCGGTGAAGGCTGCGCAGTCGGTCTGGAACCGTTTCGCGGCGGCGTGCGGAGCACAAGGCGCAACGCCTTTGCGCGTCTCGCGGATGCGCCACACGACCTTGCGCAAGTGCGGACTCTCCGAGCGCAAGGCCGAGTACCTGAAGGATCTCGCCGCGCATTTCCGCTCGGGCGAGGTGGACCCTGCGCGCTGGCCGCTGCTCGACGACGACGCGATCATCGACGAGTTGAGCGCGGTGCGCGGCATCGGGCGCTGGACGGCCGAGATGTTCCTGATCTTCAACCTGCTGCGTCCGGACGTCTATCCGCTCGACGACGTCGGCCTGTTGCGCGGCATCGCCACGCAATATCGCGAGGGACAGCCGGTCACGCGCGCCGAGGCGATCGTGCTCGGCGAGGCGTGGCGCCCGTGGCGCACCGTCGCCACCTGGTACCTGTGGCGCGTGCAGGATCCGTTACCGGTGGAATATTGATGAAGACTACGTTCCTCGAGTTCGAGCAGCCGATTGCCGATCTCGAACAGAAGATCGAGGCGCTGCGTTTCGCGCAGGAAGACTCGGCAGTCGACATCGCCGAGGAAGTCGAGCGCCTGCAGCAGAAGAGCCAGGCGCTGCTGAAGGACACCTACGCGAAGCTCACGCCGTGGCAGGTGGCGATGGTCGCGCGTCATCCGCAGCGGCCGTACACGCTCGACTACGTGCAGTCGATCTTCACCGACTTCCACGAGTTGCACGGCGATCGCGAATTCGCCGACGACCCGGCGATCGTCGGCGGACTTGCGCGCCTGAACGGGCAGCCGGTGATGGTGCTCGGTCACCAGAAGGGGCACGGCACGAAGGAGCGCAGCCAGCGCAACTTCGGGATGCCGCGTCCCGAGGGCTACCGCAAGGCCTTGCGATTGATGAAGCTCGCCGAGAAATTCGAGCTGCCGCTGTTCACCTTCGTCGACACGCCGGGTGCCTTTCCCGGGATCGGCGCCGAGGAGCGCAACCAGTCGGAGGCGATCGGCCGCAACCTGTACGAGATGGCGGCGCTGCGCGTGCCGATCGTCACCACGGTGATCGGCGAGGGCGGCTCGGGCGGCGCGCTGGCGATCGCGGTCGGCGACGTCACGCTGATGCTGCAGTATGCGATCTACTCGGTGATCTCGCCCGAAGGCTGCGCCGCCATCCTGTGGAAGAGCGCCGAGAAGGCGCCCGAGGCGGCCGAGACGCTCGGCATCACCGCGCACCGGCTGAAGGCGCTCGGACTGATCGATCGCATCATCAGCGAACCGGTGGGCGGCGCACATCGTGATCCGGCGCACATGGCGCAGCTGCTCAAGCGCGCATTGTCCGACGCGCTGCGCCAGTTCCAGGGCGTCGATCCGAAAGGGCTGCTCGAGCAGCGGCACCAGCGGATCATGAACTATGGGAAGTTCAAGGAGCTCGGCGAAGCCTGAGCCCGCACCGTCCGCAGGCGCGGTTGCGGCCGTGCTCGATGCGGTTGCGTCGTCGCTGCGCCGGCTCGACGCCGACGACCGCGTCGTCGTCGCCTTCAGTGGTGGCGTCGATTCCGCGGTGCTGCTCGATGCCGCCGCACGCGTTCTTCCGCGCGAGCGGGTCGTCACCTGGCACGTGCATCACAAGCTGCAGGCGCAGGCCGACGACTGGCTCGCGCACTGCGAACGCGAGGCGGCACGCATTGGTGTCCGGTTCGGGGCGACGCGTCTCGAGAGCGCGCCGTCGCGCGGCGTGAACCTCGAGGGCTGGGCGCGCGACGAGCGCTACCGCGCGCTGTGGGACGCGGTTGCGCAAATGGGGTCGCGCGCATTGCTCACTGCGCATCATGCCGACGACCAGCTCGAGACAATCCTGATGCGGCTCGCCCGTGGCAGCGGCCCGGCCGCGCTCGCCGGGATGGCGGCCGCGCAGCAGCGTGCGGGCGGGTGGCTGCTGCGCCCGCTGCTGTCGATCGGCCGCGAGCAGATCGTCGCCTGTGCGCGCGAGCGTGGGCTGCAGTGGATCGACGATCCGATGAACGAGGACACGAGCTTCCTGCGCGTGACGCTGCGCACGCGGGTGATCCCCGAGCTCGAGCGTGCGGTACCGTCGCTGCGCGAGAACGTGCTGCGTTCGGCCGACTGGCTGCGCGAGAGCGGCGATGCGCTGCGCGAGCTTGCCGAGCGGGACCTGCACGAAGCCGGTGTATCGCCCGCAGCGCGTTCGATCGACAAGCGTGCGCTGGCGGCGCTGCCCCCTGCGCGTCGCGACCTCGCGGTGCGCAGGTGGTTCGAGACGCTCGGTGCACCGATGCCGGGTCGCGCACGCCTGGCGGCGTGGGTGTCGCAACTGCTGCTCGCCGATTCGGCGCACGCGGACTTCGTGCACGAGGGCTGGCGTTTCCGCCGCTATCGCGACCGGATCTCGGTGGAGGAGACAGATACCGCGGTCGAGTCGGCGCCACCGCCTGCGTTTGCGTTCCGCTGGAGCGGCGAGCGCGAGATCTCGCTGCCCGGATGGGGGGGCGTGCTGCGCTTCGAGCACTCGACACGTGTCGATGCACTCGCGGCTGACTGGCTTGCCGCGCAGGCGCTCGAGGTGCGCGCCGCGCGCAGCGGGCAGCGCCTGCGTCCACGTGCGCACGGCCCGAGTCGAACACTCAAGAACCTGTTCCAGGAGCGCGGCATCGCGCCGCGGCTGCGCGCGATGTTGCCCGCGCTGCATGCCGATGGCCGCCTGATCTACGTGGCCGGCATCGGGATGGATCGTTCCCGCGAGACGGCCGCGGTGAGCGACGCGCGCGTCGAGATCGAGTGGCGTGCCGACGCCGCCGCAGACCCGTGCGCGCCGTTCTGCGACGACGCGCCTCCCGTATAATCGCAAGCCTTTTGCGCCGCTGCGGCGCGACGGAAACCCGGTAGCCGATGGCCCTGATCGTTCACAAGTACGGCGGCACTTCGATGGGCTCGGTGGAGCGCATCCGCAACGTCGCGCGCCGGGTTGCCACCTGGCGCGAGGCAGGCCATCGCATCGTCGTCGTTCCGTCGGCGATGGCGGGCGAGACGAACCGGCTGATCGCGCTGGCGCGCGAGATCCAGCCGCAACCTGATCGGCGAGAACTCGACATGATCGCGGCCACCGGCGAGCAGGTGTCGGTGGGGTTGCTCGCGATGGCATTGAAGTCGATCGGGGTCGATGCCGTCAGTTACGCGGGCTGGCAGGTGCCGGTGCGCACCGACAGCGCGTTCACCAGGGCACGCATCGTCTCGATCGACGATACGCGCGTGCGCAAGGATCTCGACGCCGGTCGCGTCGTCATCGTCACCGGTTTCCAGGGCGTCGACAGCGACGGCAACGTCACCACGCTCGGTCGCGGCGGTTCGGACACTTCCGCGGTGGCGGTGGCCGCCGCGCTGAAGGCCGACGAGTGCCTGATCTACACCGATGTCGACGGCGTCTATACGACCGACCCGCGCATCGTTCCCGAAGCGCGCCGTCTGGAGAGCGTCACCTTCGAGGAGATGCTCGAGATGGCGAGCCTCGGATCGAAGGTGCTGCAGATCCGCTCGGTGGAGTTCGCCGGCAAGTACAAGGTCAAGACGCGCGTGCTGTCGAGCCTCACGCCGCCGGACATCCCGGTGGACATCGAGGCGAAGTCGGGCACGTTGATCACCTTCGAGGAAGATCCGGAAATGGAGCAGGCCGTCATCTCGGGCATCGCGTTCAACCGCGACGAGGCGAAGATCACGATCACGCGGGTGCCCGACCGACCAGGCATCGCGTACCAGATCCTCGGTGCAATTGCCGACGCGAATATCGACGTCGACATGATCATCCAGAACCAGAGCGTCGACGGCACCACCGACTTCTCGTTCACCGTGCAGGCGCCCGAGCTGCAGCGCACGATCGACGTGCTGAACGCGAAGGTGAAGGAGGAGATCGGCGCGAACGAGATCATCGGCGACCCGAAGATCGCGAAGGTCTCGGTCGTCGGTATCGGCATGCGCTCGCACGTCGGCGTCGCGAGCCAGATGTTCAGGACGCTGTCCGAGGAAGGGATCAACATCCAGATGATCTCGACGAGCGAGATCAAGATCTCGGTGATCATCGAGGACAAGTACATGGAACTCGCGGTGCGCGCGCTGCACAAGGCCTTCGGGCTCGACAAGCCGCGTGCGGGGGCAGAGGCGGTCGCGGAGTAGGGCGCACTGCGCTGCGCGCCGGCGGATGCGCCTGCGGTACAATCGCGCCCGAGCCGGCATCGAGCGAGCGTTATCTCTCCATCGAAGCCCGGAGACGTGGCCGAGAGGTCGAAGGCACTCCCCTGCTAAGGGAGCATGCGGCCAAAAACTGCATCGAGGGTTCGAATCCCTCCGTCTCCGCCACCTGCGTGTCGTCGATACCGCTGCGCGCGGGTTCCTGGCGCGCTGCGTACGCTGATCGCACACACTCCCCTGCACGTTTCGGACCTCAATTTGATGCGTTTTCCCTCGTGGAACGTGTTCCACGAGGGAAAACGCTCGAGTTTGTAGCTCGAACTGGGGCGCCGCGGCTGGGGCGCCGGCTATATGAGGTTCAGCCCACCATCCAGCAGCAGGATCTCGCCCGTCAGATAGTCTGATGCGACCAGCATTGCAACCGCCTGGGCAATGTCTTCCGGGCTGGCCGCCCGACGCATCGGCGCGCGTTCGTTCCAGAGTCGCCGTGCCTGCGACCACTCCGCCGTCATCGGCGTATCCACCAGGCCCGGTGCGACGGCATTCACCCGGATATGCGGGGCGAGTGAAAGCGCAAGCAACCGGGTCACATGGTTCAAGGCAGCTTTGCTCGCTGCGTACGGAATGGAGGCGCCCTTCGGTCGAACGCCGGCATGCGAACTTATATTGATGATGCACCCGGTCTTGCCCATGGCCGCTGCATCGCGGAGCGCGGACTCCGCATGCGCCACCAGACGAAACGGCGCCACGACATTCACTTCATGCAGTTCCTGCCATACATCCGGAGTGGCTGCCGGGAGATCCGCATGCGGGATCACACGACTGATCCCCGCGTTGTTCACCAGCACGTCGAGTCGGCCCCATACGGCGATCGCTTCGCGGATCAATCTCGCTCGGTCCGCCTCGTTGGCAAGATCAGCTTGCACGTAGGCGGCCATGGCCAATTCGCCAGCCAACGCATTTCCTTCCTTGACGGAGGAACGCGAATGAAGGATGACAGCGAATCCCTCGTTGGATAGCCATCGAGCGATGGCGGCTCCGATACCGGAAGTGGAGCCGGTGACGAGAGCAACACGAGGCGAAAGATTCATGGAAGGTTCGCTATTTTCTGTATGCGCGCGTTCGCAGCTTTGCCGGGGAAGCGCCCGCAGGAATGTACAGTGTCGGTGGCGGGGACTGTAGCCGCGGTATGCCTTCGGGCCGCGGCGCGGGGAGAACATCACGGTGCGGTCGGTGCTCATGATCGATGCCTTGCAGGCAAGAGCCTGTAACTGCGTGTGGCCAGGCAGTCGGTGACCGCGCCCGACCGCCCCGAGGCGGATGTCCCTCCCGCACGCGCCGTGCGTCAGCGCAGCTGGCGACGACGCAGCCTGCAGGCGCTGGCGATCATCGTCGTCCTCGTCGCCCTCTGGGATCTCGGACTGCGCTTCGTCGCACCGAAGCTCGCGCGCGATGCGATCGTCGACGGCCTGGTCGAGGCCACCGGCCGGCCGGCCCGACTCGATCGGGTCGAGATCGATCCGTGGGCGCTGGTGTTCCGGATGCACGGCCTGGAGCTCGGCGAGCCGCACGACGGCAGCGATGGCACCGCCGCCCGCAGCCACCTGCGGCTCGCACGGCTCGAAGCCGATCTCTCGTGGCGTTCGCTTCGACATCTCGCGCCGGTACTCGAGCGGCTGCGGATCGAGGAACCGCGAATCTTCATCGCGCGCAGCGCCGAGGGTGTCTACGACGGCACGGATCTGGTCGATGCTTTCGGCGCGCAGGAGCCGCAACCGGTGCAGGAGGACGAAGACCCGGCGCCTGCGAAGTTCTCAATCGCAAACATCGAGCTGATCGACGGCAACGTCGTCGTCGACGATCGCCTGCTCGATCTGCGTCACCAGGCCACCGGCATCGGTTTGCGCGTGCCCTTTCTCTCGAGCCTTCCGGTGGATCAGCAGATCGAGGTCGAGCCGGGCTTCGAAGCAGTGGTCGACGGGACGCCGATCCGGGCCGTCGGCCGGATGCTGCCTTTCGCGCCGGTGCCTGCCGGCGAGGTCGAGTTGTCGATCGAAGCGCTCGATCTGCCGCGCTGGCTCGCGTATCTGCCGCAGGAGCCGCCGATCCGGCTCGTATCGGGCGCACTGGCCGGCGATCTCAAACTGAGCTTCAGCGCGCCGCGCGACAGCCCGGCCCGACTCAGTGCGACCGGCCAGGCGGCACTCGGCGGCATCGAGATCCGGCAGCCCGACGACCGGCCGCTGCTGAAGCTGCCCGCGCTCGAAGCGAGCGGGATCGCTTTCGATCTCTCCGGGCCGAGTCTGGCGATCGGTCTGATCGCGGCCGATCGGCCCGAGCTGGTGATTGCGCGCAAGCCTGACGAGGCCGGTTTTCTCGAGCCGGTGATGAAGGCGATCGCGAAGTCGCCTCAGCAGAGCAGACAGAGCGAGCGAGCTGCGTCGGCTGAACCGACCGAACAAACCGGGCAGACCGATCATGCCGGCTCTGACGAGGGCTCGACTCCCTCGGTTGCCGCCGGGTCCGCCGACACGGTGTCCCCGAACTCGACGCCATCCGCCCCGGCCGACGCCGCTCGCTTCGCCTGGTCGATCGAGACCGCCGTCGTCACCAACGGGCAGCTGCTTTTCGATGACCAGGCCTTCGCGCCGCGGCCGCTGCAGATCCGGCTCGACGAGTTGGCGATCGAGCTGAGCGGGCTCGCTCTGCCGTCGGCGCAGCCGGCCCGACTCACGCTGTCCACGCGCGCCGAGGGCGGTGAACGGATCGACGCGAACGCCGAGATCGATCTGGAACCGCTGACCGTCGCCGGAGAAGTGGGTCTCGCGGAAGTGCCGCTGGCGAGCTGGAGCTGGCTGGCGGGCCCTGCGCTGGCGCTCGAAACGAAGGCCGGAGCGCTCGCCGCCGGTACACGCTTCGCACTGGCCGAAGACGGCAACTGGACGCTGGCTGATGGGCGCGTTGCCGTGAACGGACTCGCTCTTGCCGATCAGGGACGGGATGTCGTTCGTGTCGACTCGCTCGAGCTTGCAGGGCTGCGGCTCGACGCCAAAGCGCAGCAGATCGATGTCGGACGAGCGGCGTTGGCGGGCGGGCGGCTCGCGCTGCGCCGCCTCGCGGATCGCCAGCTCGACGCCTCCGGCTGGTGGCGTGCGGACCCAGGGGGTGAGGCGGCTGCGGATGCCGCGTGGCAGGGCGCGATCGAGACCGTGTCGGTATCGGGACTGGACGTCGATCTCACCTATGCGGGAACCGGCGAGCGCCATCCACCGCTGCGGGTCAACGGAATCACCGTCGACGCCGCTGACATCACGCTCGACGGCGCGACCCCGGTGCAGCTTTCGCTGTCGGCGCAAGTCGATCGCTCGGGCAGCGTATCGGCACGCGGAACCGTCACGCCGGCCGCCCGCGAGCTGTCGCTTGCGCTGCAGGCGAAGGCGCTGCCGGTGGCGGTCGCGCAACCGTGGATGCCGCCCGACTTCAATGCGGAGTTGGCCAACGGTGCGCTGTCGATCGACGGTCGCCTGCAGTTGTCGGTGGACGCCGATGGGCGTCCCGACGGGCAATGGCAGGGTGCGGTGAACGCTGCGGATTTCAGGCTGCGGCTCAAGCGCGAAGCAGTGGCTGCGATTCCGGCCCGACAGCGACGCAGCGGCGCCGATCCCGCCGATCTGCTGGGATGGAAGTCGCTGCGCCTGGGCTCGACGAAGGTGATGCTGGCGCCGTTCCTTGCCGACCTCGGCGACATCGAGCTCGACGGACTGCAGTCGCGGCTGGTCATCCAGCCCAACGGGCGTTTCAACCTGCAGGGCCTGTTCGGGACGGACCCGGACGAGGACGCCGATGGCAACGACGAGGCGCAGGCGGATGGGCGCCAGGCGCAGGCGAACGCAGCCGCGGGGTCAGGCACTGCATCAGGGGCCGCCGCTGCGGCGCAGTCTCCCGATGGTGTGACGCCGCGCGCCGATGACGGGCCGCAGATGAGCATGGCCGAGCAGAAGCCGGTGCGCATCGAAGCGCCGCCGAAGAGCGATCCTCCGCCGTTTCGCACCGGGCGGGTCCGACTGTCCGACGGCAACATCGATTTCAGCGACTACTTCATCCAGCCCAACTATTCGGCCAACCTGACCGGACTGGCCGGCGAGATCGGCGCCATGGGGGGTGGCCAGCCTGCCGACCTGCAGCTCGATGGCCGTATCGACAACACCGGTGCGGTCACGATCTCGGGACGCATCGACCCGATCGGGGCGCCGCTCTTCCTCGATATCGAGGCCAACGCCCGCGACTTCGATCTGCCGACACTGTCGCCGTACTCGGCGAAGTACGTCGGCTACGGCATCGAGAAGGGGAAGCTGTCGGTGGACGTGGCTTACCAGGTCCAGAACGGGCAACTCGTCGCACGCAACCGGATCGTGCTGGATCAGCTGACCTTCGGCGAGCCGGTCGACAGTCCCGACGCGCTGCAGTTGCCCGTGCTGTTCGCGGTCTCGCTGCTGAAGGATCGCGACGGCGTCATCGATGTCGATCTGCCGATCAGCGGCTCGCTCGACGATCCGGAGTTCAGCGTAGCGGGGATCGTTCTGCGGCTGATCGGCAACCTGATCGTCAAGGCCGTCACTGCGCCCTTTGCATTGATCGCCGGACTGGTCGACGGCGAGGCCGAGGAACTGTCGGTGTTGCCCTTCGGCGCAGCGCAGGCGGAGCTCGACGATACCGTGCGCGAGCGGCTGGGCACGCTCGCCAGGGCGCTGTCCGAGCGGCCCGGCCTGCAACTCGACATCGGCGGGCGCTGGCTCGAAGCCGACCGCGAGGCGCTGCGGCGGGCTCAGCTCGAGTCGCGACTGAAGCGGATTCGTCGCGCACTCGACGGCACCGGTTTCCAGCAGCCGATCAGCGACGCCCAGCGTCCGGTGCTGGTGACGCAGGCGTGGCTGATGGTGCAAACGCCGGCGCCGCTCGAGAAGGATCGGCCGGCGATCGACGCGATGGAGCGCGCACTCATCGATTCGATCGTGCTCGCCGAGGAGCCGCTGCAGCAGCTCGCCGGCCGTCGCGCGCAGGCGGTGAAGGACTGGCTGGCGGGCGAAGGCGGAATCGATCCGGCGCGGCTGTTCGTGACGGCGGCGAAGGCGGGCGACGGCGAGGCGGGGGTCGAGTTGACGCTGAAGTGAGGCGGTGCGGGCCCTCTGCTCCGCGAGCATGGTGATTCCCAGGTCGGCGATGGGCGCACCAATCAGCCGACATCGTGGCACGGCTTTATTTCCGCCGTCCGCCAGTTCGGATCATGTCGACGGCGAAGACGCCGGGCTGTTCGCGGAAACGGCTCAAGCTCAACGAGTGCGGAATGCTGCGTTGTGCTGCATTTTCCGTCGAGGAAGAAGTTGCCCGCGGAAAAGTGCTGTGTTTCGCAGCGAAATGGCTTGCCAATCGGCCGTGTCCGGAAAGCCCGCCAGGATGCGTCCGATCGAGGCGCAAAGCACAGCCATATCGGTAGATATGGCGAGCATTTGCAACGAAGAGCGGGCGCATCCTGGCGGGCTTTCCGGACACGGCCGATTGGTTCACACGTTCTCAGGCCACACGAGTGTGTCGTCGTCTTCGTCCGCCAACTGCTTTGCATCGTCCGCCCAGCCCTCACGCGGATCGGGGCGCACCGGACGAATCTCGGTGACACCATCGCGAACCCTGAGTTCTGCCTTCGGTTTCATTCTTCGAAGAGTGCCATCAGCCGGCCGAGGGCGTCGTCGATGACCGCCTGTGGTGCGCGTTCGATCCTGCGGGCTTTCCGGGCCGCAAGGTCGAGCATCCGGATCTTGTTGACGAGCGCGACGCCCTGGGTCCTGCACCCCGTACCGGAAAGCGTGACGGCAAAGCCCGCGTGACGCGAGAAGTCGCCGCCCTGCGTGATCGGCGCGACCAGCACGTCACCCAATCGATTGAACTCGCGAGTGGTGAGCACGAGGGCGGGCCGCGTACCTCTCTGCTCGTGTCCCATGGCAGGGTCGAGAGGTATCGACACGATGTCTCCGCGCTCGAAGACAGCCATCACCAGACCTCGTCACCGACAGGTCGAGCGGTTTCCCACAGCGCGAGATCGGCCGGCGGGGGCGCCTTGGGATCACACTGGGCAATCAGGTCGGCCAGGACGTACCTGCGCTTGCGGGTCAGCACGAGTTGTCCTTCTTCGGTCGTCGATAGCGTCATTGGCTGGCCTGCGGACAGGCCGAGGTCTTTCAGGACGGCGGGCGGGAGCACTGCGACGGTGCTGTTGCCGTACTTGCGCAGGATGATCTCCACGAGGTACCTTTGTTTAACAATGTTGAACTGTCTGGAAGTGTGAACGGCAGTCGGGTGAGTGTCAAGCGTTGTTGAACGGGCGCCGGAACATGGGAAATCCGAACAGGGAACGCACGAATGCACGTGACGAACGATTGCTTCTCCACGTCGTGGACGCAGGCGCGTGACCGGTTTCTCGAAGCCGTTTCCCGGCACGGCGGAGTCGTCGCACGTCACGGGTATCTGGACACCCGGGGCCCGACCGGTGAAGCGCTGACGATCGACGTCGGCCTGTTCGGCAGTCCCGACGCCGAGAACGCGATGCTCATCGTCTCCGGGACGCACGGACTGGAAGGTTTCAGCGGCTCGGCGGCGCAACTCGCGTTGATGCAAAGCGGGGCGCTGGAGCCGATGCCCGCCGACGTACGCGTCGTGCTCGTGCACGGTCTGAACGCCTACGGTTTCGCGCACCTGAGCCGCACCAACGAGAACAACGTCGACCTGAACCGAAACTTCCTCGACTTTGCGCAGCCGCTGCCGACGAACGACGGCTATGCGCAGTTGCATCCGTTGTTGTGTCCGGACGAGTGGAGCGTCGAGTCGCTCGACCGAACCCGGCGCGCAATCGACGACTGGATCGAGCGCAATGGAATGCAGGCGTGGATGGAAGCCATGATGAAGGGGCAATGGCAGGAGCCGACCGGGCTGCTGTACGGCGGCGACTCTCCGCAACGCTCGCATCTCGTGCTCGATGCGATCCTGTCCGAGCACCTGAAGGGCGCTCGTCGCGTCGGCTTCATCGATTGGCACGCGGGTCTCGGCGCGTACGGGGCCCCCTTTTTCCTCTGCTTCAACGAGTATCGCGATCCGCTGTGGGAGCAGTGTTGCCGGTGGTGGGGGCGCGAGCGCGTCGAAGGAGCTGGTGGCTTCGACGGCGCACAGCGCCCGCGCTACGAAGGGCTCGTCTTCGGTGGCGTGCAGCGCCGATTGCCTCATACGCAACTGGCAGGGGCCGTGATCGAGTTTGGCACGGTGCCGGTCGGTGAAAGCATCGATGCGTTGCGTGCGGATCGCTGGCTGCGCTTCGGTGCCACTGCGCGCGACGCGGCGAGGGTGGAGCCGATCCGCTCGGCGATCGTCGAAGCTTTCTGTCCTTCGGACGCGCGCTGGCGCTCGGCGGTGGTCGATCATGCGCTCGAGATCCAGCGCAGCGCGCTCGCCGGCGTGGCCGCGTGGCGCTGAAACCCGTGGCGGTACCTGCCTTGTCAATCCCGCGTGCGCACGGATAAGCTGCCCTGTCGGCCGCCGCGCTCGACGCTCCAGGAGCTCCGATGTTCCGCAGTCTCGTTCTCTCCCTGCTCATCGCCGTTGCGGCGCCCGTCGTTGCCCAGCCGAAACTCATCGCGATCGCGAACTTCGGCGAGCATCCTGCGCTGCGCGCCGGTGTCGAAGGCTTCAAGGCCGAGCTCGGTCGACAGGGTTTCGTCGAAGGCAAGGACGTCGTCTTCGACGACCAGCACATCAACTTCGACCGCTCGCTGATTCCGCAGCTGCTCACCAACGCAATGTCGAAGGACCCCGCGCTGATCGTCGCGGTCACCACGCTCGTCGCGCAGTCGTCGATCCGCGTCGTCACCGACAAGTCGATCCCGATCGTGTTCATGTCGGTGGTCGACCCGGTGGTCGCGAAGATCGTGCCTTCGTGGGACGCCGGGTCGGAAACGCACACGGGTGCGACGCTCTATCCCGACTACGAGGCGTCGCTGTCCTTCGTGCGCCAGCTGCTGCCCAACGCGAAACGCCTGGGCATCCCGTACAACCCGGGCGAGGACAACGACAAGACCAATCTGTCCGAGATGCGCAGGATTGCGCCGAAGTTCGGCTTCGAGGTGGTCGAGCTGGGCATCGACAGCCCCAACGACGTCGCGCAACGGATGCAGTCGCTGCAGGGCCGGGTCGATGCCGTGTTCGTCATCCAGTCGAACATCCTGCAGACGAGCCTGCCGGTGATCGCGGCGACGACGCAACGCATGGGGGTTCCGGCGATCAACACGCTGGACACGCCGGTGCGCAATCACAGCTTCCTCGCTGCGCATGCGCTGTCGTACGAGCGGATGGGGGCGAATGCCGGCAAGATCGCTGCGCGGATCCTCAAGGGAGAGAAGCCTTCGGCGATTCCGCCGCATCGCCCGCAGGCCGAGGACTACTCCATCGTGATCAGCGGCAGGCAGCTGGAACAGTGGAAGCTGACGCTGCCGCCCGCGTTGAAGGGCTACGTCATCGACTGAACCGACGAGCCTGCTCGCATGACACTGAGCCTGCGCGGCGCGCGCAAGGTGTTCCATGCCGGCACCGCCGATGAGCGCGTCGCACTCGACGGTGTCTCGCTCGAGCTCGCCGACGGCGCTTTCGCGGTCGTCATCGGTTCGAACGGGTCCGGCAAGTCGACGCTGTTGAACGTGATCGCGGGGCAGCTCGCGCTCGACGGCGGTACGCTCGCGATCGATTCGACCGACGTGACGCGCTGGCCGCAGCACCGCCGGGCGGCGCTGGTCGCGCGCGTGCTGCAGGACCCGATGCTCGGCACGCTGCCCACGCTCACCGTTGCGGAGAACCTCGCACTGGCGCAGATGCGCGCCCGCGGACGAGGGCTGAAGCCCGCGCTGAACGCGCGGCGCAGGCAGCGCTTTGCGCAGTTGCTCGCTGCCTACGGGCTGGGTCTCGAGTCGCGGCTCGATGCGCGTGCGGGCCTGCTCTCCGGCGGTCAGCGACAGGTGCTCGCGCTCGCGATGGCGGTGATCGAGGCGCCACGCCTGCTGCTGCTCGATGAGCACACGGCGGCGCTCGACCCGCGTACCGCCGACGTGGTCATGCAGGCAACGCTGCAGGCGGTGACCGGCGCTCGACTCACGACGCTGATGGTGACGCACAACATGCAGCACGCGATCCGCTACGGTGACCGCCTGCTGATGATGGACGCCGGACGGATCCGGCTTGATATCTCCGGCGAAGAGAAGGCCGGGCTCACCGTCGAGGCGCTCGTCGATCGTTTCCGGCTGGCCGACGACAAGATGCTGCTCGCCTGAACGATGGAAGCGGTGCTTGCCAGTTTCTGGAACCTGATCCCGGTCACGCTGGTGCAGGGCCTGCTGTACGGCTTCGTCGCGCTGGGCGTGATGATCCCGTTCCGGCTGCTGTCCTTCCCGGATCTGACCAGCGAAGGCAGCTTTCCGCTTGGCGGATGCCTGTGCGCCGCATTGCTGGTGGCCGGAGTTGCACCGTTTCCCGCGACGCTCGCGGCAGCGATCGGTGGGGCGCTCGCGGGAAGCGTCACGGCGATCCTGCATCTGCGCTTCCGGATCAACACGCTGCTGGCCGGCATCCTGGTGATGACGATCCTCTACAGCGTGAATCTGCGCATTCTCGGCAAGGCCAACGAGACGCTGCTCACCAACGACACGGTCTTCTCGGCGATCTCGCCGCAGATCGTCGTCGTTCCGCTGTATCAGGTCGTC
Organism: uncultured Limnobacter sp.; assembly: GCA_964538505.1. Classification (GTDB taxonomy): domain Bacteria; phylum Pseudomonadota; class Gammaproteobacteria; order Burkholderiales; family Burkholderiaceae_E; genus Zeimonas. The sequence continues at coordinate 46,585 of CAZIDY010000015.1, forward strand.
GTGCTCGCGCTGCTGATGATCGTGCTGCTCGGATTGCTCTACGGGTTCCTGCGCACCGAAGCCGGCCTGAGCCTGCGCGCCGTCGGCGCGAACGCCACGCTGGCGCCGGCGCTTCGTATCCATCCATGGATCTGGGTGATTGCCGGGATCGCGCTCGCCAACGCGCTGTCGGCGACGGCGGGCGCGATCACCGTCCAGCTGCAGGGCTTCGCCGATGTCAACATGGGGCACGGTGTGCTGATCAACGGCCTGGCCGCGGTGATCATCGGCGAGACGGTGCTCGGGCGCTCGACGGTGCTGCGGCAGGTGCTGGCGCCGGTGGCGGGGTCGATCGTCTATTACCAGCTGGTGTCGCTCGGTCTTGCGCTCGGTCTGAAGCCAGCGGATCTCAAACTCGTCACCGGTATCTTCGTCCTGGTCACGCTCGCGATTCCTGCGCTGAAGCGCGGATCCGAGCCCGAGCGGCTGCGCGAGTAAGGAGCACACGATGCGTACACAGCTTCGAGGCATCGATCATCTGGTGATCCTCGTGCGCGACATTGATCGTGCGGAGCACACTTACAGGCAACTGGGCTTCACGCTCACGCCGCGCGGCACGCACACGCTCGGTTCGCAGAACCACTGCCTGATGTTCGGCGACGACTATCTCGAGCTGCTCGCCGTGCCGAAGCCGCATCCGGTGATGGCGTTCTTCCATGAGTTCCTCACGTGTCGCGAGGGCCTGGCCGGTGTTGCGCTCGCCACCTCCGATGCAGAAGGACTGCATCGCGGCCTGGTCGCCGACGGCGTCGCGGCGCAGGCGCCGGTGGAGTTCTCGCGGCCGGTCGATCTCGGCGGTGCAACCGCCGATGCGCGATTCCGAGTGATGCAGGTTGCGCCGACCGAGACGCCGGCGGGGCAGGTCTTTGCCTGCCAGCATTTCACGCGCGAGCTCGTCTGGCGCCCGGAGTTCCAGTCGCACCCGGTCGGCGTGACCGGGATCGCCGGCATCGTGGTCGCGAGCGATGCGCCGGCGAAGACGGCCGCCGCGTACGGACGAGTACTCGGTTCGGCGGTCGAGCAGCGAGACGGGGCCCATGTGCTCGACTGCGGAGCGGCGCAGCTGCAGTTCGTCGACGACGCAGGTGCCCGGCGGTTGCTGCCGGGCGTCGATCTGCCGCTGCACGGAGAGCCGGCGATCGTCGCGGTCCGCCTGCGCGTCGACGATGTCGATCAGGCAGCGCGTGTTCTGCATTCGGGCGGTGCCGATCCGCTGCCGATGGCGGACGGCTCGATCGCGGTCGGTGCCGATCGGGCGCACGGTGTTGCTCTGTTGCTCACGCCGCAAGCCCGCGCTGTGTCGTGATCAGGCTTCATGCGCTGTTGGCGAAGTCGGGCAGCCAGACCAGCCGACCGAAACTCCTCGCCTTGTCGAAATAGCGCCGATCGGCGGTTACGAGCACAGCGTCGTCGCGGCTCAGAGCGACTGCGTGGTAGAGGGTGTCGAAAAGATGATGATTCAGGCGGATCGCCAGCTCGACCGCGAGTTCGTAAACAATGGGATCCGACACGATCTGTAGATTGATCTCGAGCAGATCACGAAGATCGATGTATGCCGTACGAGGCGATACGCGAGCGAGAACAGCGGCCACCTCCGCGATGAAGTGCGGCGGCTCGATCAACTCGAGCCGGCCTGCGCGCAATCTCCACAGGAGCCGCAAGGCATGGTCGACATCGGATTCCTCCGGCTGATCGCGAAAGAACCACTTCAGTGCGACGCTCGCGTCGGCTACTGCGATCAAGGCCGTCCTTCGTCTCTCATCCGGCGCAGTGTTGCGTCGTCGATCGCGGGCGCCTGCGGGCGGCGCTTCAGGATGCGATCGATCGCCCGGCGGCTGCGCCGTTCGCGCTCGGCCCGCTCGACCGCTTCACGCATCAGCGAGGCAATGATCGCGCTCTTGTTCTGTCCTTCGAACTCGGCATTGAAGGCGTCCCTGACCTCGTCCGGGACGCTGAAATTCACGGTTGCCATGGCGTCGACCGGTTGTTGATAATTTCAACAATTATCGGGCGCAGTGGCCGAACCGTCAATGCGGATCCCTCGACCGTTCAGGTCAGCACAATGTCGAACGTGCCCATGATCGCGCCTTGCTCGAGGCGCTTGGCCGACTCCAGCCGCACGATCACGCTCTCGCGCTGACGCGGATCGCGGATCGAGTTGAGCACGCCGTCGCGCGCATTGCGCGCCTCGCCGTGGATGTACATCTGCGTGATCAGATCGTCGTGCTCGCGCGGCTCCAACCGGAAGTGGATGTGCGGCGTGCGTCCCCTATAGGGCACCGGGCGGATCGTCCGGAAACGGTATTCACCATTGGCGTCGGAGATCGTTCTTCCGCGGCCCTGGAATGCCGGATCGCGCCGTCGATCGCCGCGCTCGTCGCGCGGGTGCCGGTAGACACCGCGCGCGTCGCACTGCCAGATCTCGACCATGGCGCCGGCAATTGGCCGCCCGAGCAGATCGAGCACACGTCCCTGCAACAGCAGCACCTCGCCCATTGCCTTCGCGTCCTGGCCGTTCACCTTGACGAGGTCGTTGTCGATGTCGCCTTCCCAGTCGCGCGGGTAGAACGGACCTTCGGTCTGCGGCGGCGAGGGGATGAGGCGCGCACCGTCGCCACCGGCGCGCGGGTCGGTCTGCGCCTGCGCCGTCCGCACGATGGGCGGCACGGGCTGTGCCAGCGCGCCCGGCACCGCGATCGCGACGGGAACGGCGGGCAGTGCAGTGACGAGGCGACGGCGTCCGAGCGAAGGAGTCGGAATCGGCATGTTGGTGAGGCTCCCTTGTAAACGCTCAAGAAGGGGTCGCGCCGAAGGCGCCGTTCATTACGACCCCCGGGCGTTTGAGCCGCCGTATTACGTGCCGCTCGGTCACGAGATCGAGATCTTCGAGCACTGCCACGCGCACGGTAACGCCGTGATGCTCAAGGGACCGACAGGCTGCGGCAAGACGCGTTTCGTCGAGCACATGGCGTGGCGGCTGGGTTGTCCGCTGATCACGATTTCCTGCCACGACGACCTCTGCGCCAGCGACCTGGTGGGACGCTTCCTCGTGCGGCATGACGGAACCTTCTGGCAGGACGGACCGCTCACGCGCGCCGTGCGCGAAGGCGCAATCTGCTATCTGGACGAGCTCGTCGAGGCACGTTCCGACACCGTCGTGGTGCTGCATCCGCTCACCGACCACCGCCGGATCCTGCCGATCGACAAGACCGGCGAGACGGTGATCGCACCCACCGGATTCCAGCTGGTCGTCTCGTACAACCCCGGCTACCAGCGCATGCTGAAGGACCTGAAGCCGAGTACGCGGCAGCGCTTCGTTGCGATCGACCTCGATTTCCCCGACACCGAGCACGAGGTGGCGATCGTTGCGCACGAAAGCGGAGCGGACCAGGCCACTGCGTTCACACTGGTGACGCTCGGGCGTCGTCTTCGCGAGTTGCGCGATCGTGCCGGAGGCTCGCCGGGTCGCCGTAACCGGTGCGCAAAAGAATGCACTGCCGTCGGACGCCGTTTCGCCGCAGCTCGCCTTGCGTTCGCAGCGCGTCCGGCTGCCGCGGCAGCTCGATGGCGACGGAATCGATCTCGAGGCCTATTTCGAGAGCCACTGCGATTTCCGTGCGGGGCTCGCACGCTCGCAGGCGGTGTACGCGGTGCAGCGACCCGCTCGACGCGACCTTGGGTTGATGCTGCTGACCGATGTCAGCAGTTCGACCGACGCATGGCTGTCGCCGGATCAGCGGATCATCGACGTCGAGCGCGAAGCGGTATACGCGCGCCGGAGCGGCGGTGCGCCACGCGTGCGCGCTGCTGATGGCGATCTTCGGCGTGAACTACTGCGTGCTGCCGCGGCCGGAGTACCTGTCGAGTGCGCTGCTCGACTGGGTCAGGCGGCTCGTGCGCGATTGAGTCGCTTCCATACCCCCGAGGCCGCTGCAACCGCACGCCCGTTTGCCGTCAGCACGCCACGCAGAAAGACGAGCGACGCCGTACGACGAACGACCTCCGGCCGCAGCAGCGTGACGAACTCGCCGATCCGCGCCGACGACAGGAACTGCATGTCGAACTGCACGGTGACGCAGGGAACTCCGCCGGCGGCATTCCATGCTTCGAGCCCGAGTGCCCGGTCGGCGAAGGTCATCAGCATGCCGCCCTGGACGACGCCGAGCAGGTTCGCGTGCTTCGGCTCGGCGACGAATCCATAGTCCGTTGTTCCCGATTCGCGGCGTTCCCAGATCGGCCCGACATGGTCGATGAAGCCCTCGTCGACGTGGATCGCCCATCCCTCGCAGGCAGGGTCGACAGGCGGTGGGCGTGATCGGTCGTGGCTCAAGATTCGGCTCGCTGAAGGACGTTCGCAAGCCATTTTGCTGCGAAACGCAGCGCTTTTCCGCGGGCAACTCCTTTCTCGACGGAAAATGCAGCGGAACGCAGCGTTCCGCGATCGAGGCGCTTTCGCATCTCTGAACGTGAACCGTATTAGACTGTCGCTTCCTTGGGGAGTAGCCTGCTTCCGCTTCCGGAAGCGCCTGCGTCAACACGCTCGGCCGCGCAACGCGCGCCGTGGTGCAGGCAGCGCACAAGCGCCTGGCGAGACCAACGGCATCCCGTCGCAACGCAGGTCGGGCAGCGCGGGTTGTCGTGGTCCAGGCCCGGCCGCGGAATGCGCTCTCGATGAACTTCGCATCCACCGCTTTGCTCGCGCTGGCGATGTCCACCGATGCGTTCGCCGCAGCCATCGGCAAGGGCAGTGCGCTGCACGATCCGCGCTGGCGCGAGGCGCTTCGCACCGGGCTGATCTTCGGCGTGATCGAAGGCACGACGCCGATCATCGGCTGGCTGCTCGGGTCGGTTGCCGCCGACGCGGTCTCCGCGTGGGATCACTGGATCGCGTTCGGGCTGCTCACGGTGCTCGGCATCCGGATGATCCTCGCCGGCCTCGAGCGGGACGCGCGCGAATGCGCGGCCGAGTTCCCGCGACGCATGCGGCATTCGTTCTGGATCCTCGCGATCACGGGCTTCGCGACGAGCATCGATGCAATGGCGGTCGGCGTGGGTCTGGCCTTTCTCGAGGTCGATATCGTTCCGGTGGCGATCACGATCGGCGTCACGACGCTGGTGATGGTGGCGCTGGGCGTGATGCTCGGTCGCGTGATCGGGACGGTTGCGGGTCGCAAGGCGGAGGTCGTCGGCGGCCTGATCCTGCTCGGCATCGGTGCGGGCATCCTGTACGAGCATCTGGGCGTCGAACTCGCGCTGGGCGTCGGTTGAACCGCTGCAGACCACGATGACGAAAAACTTCAGCGACCATTTCTCCGAGGTGGCGAGCGACTACGCCGACGCACGCCCGACCTATCCGTCGGCTCTGTTCGACTGGCTTGCGTCGCGCTGTTCGCAGCACGAGCTCGCCTGGGATTGCGGCGCCGGCAGCGGGCAGGCGTCGATCGCGCTCGCCGCGCATTTCGCACGCGTGATCGCCACCGACGCGAGTGCTGCGCAGGTTGCGCGCGCCGCGCCGCATCTGCGCGTCGACTACCGCGTCGCACCGGCCGAGCGCAGCGGGCTCGATGCGGGCTGCGCGGATCTCGTCACCGTCGCGCAGGCGCTGCACTGGTTCGATCTCGACCGGTTCTGGCAGGAGGTACGGCGCGTTGCGCGACCCGGCGCGCTCTTTGCCGCGTGGACCTACGGTCCGCTGCACGTCGAAGGCGACGAGGTCGACGCGCTCGTGCAGCGCTTTCGGGCGTTCATCGCACCATGGTGGCCCGACGAGCGCCGTCACGTCGAGAACGGCTATCGCGAGCTGCCGTTTCCGTTCGAGCGCCTCGATGCGCCGGTCTTCGCGATCGAGGCAAGCTGGAGCGTCGAACGGCTGCTCGGGTATCTGCGAAGCTGGTCGTCGGTTGCTCGCTTCCGGCAGGCGCGCGGCGAGGATCCGGTGCAGCAGTTCGAGGCCGCGTTGCGTGCCGCCTGGGGCGCGAGCGATCTCGAGCGCGGGATCCGCTGGCCGATCACCGTGCTGGCAGGTTTTGTCGACGCGGGAGCCCAAAGGGGAACAGCCTGATTCGTCGCGCGGACGGGTTCGGGTAGCATTGCGCGCCATGGCTACGCGCGCCCGCAATCGGAACGCTGTCGGTCGCGATCCGGAAGCGACACAGGAAGCCATTCTTGCCGCCGCCACGCACGAGTTCGCGCGCCACGGCCTGGACGGCGCCCGCGTCGATCGAATCGCCGCGCGGGCGAACGTCAACAAGCGGATGCTCTACTACTACTTCGGGCAGAAGGAGGCGCTGTTCCTCGCCGTGCTCGAGGGCGCCTATCGGCGCATCCGCGAAGAGGAGCATCGGCTCGATCTCGATCGCGTCGAACCTACCGAGGCAATCCGCCGGTTGATCGCCTTCACGTGGGACTACTACATCGCGAACCCGGAATTCCTCACGCTGCTGAACACCGAGAACCTGCATCGTGCGAAGCACCTGCAGAAGTCGTCGCAGATCCGCACGCTGCACTCGCCCTTCGTCGCATTGATCGCCGACGTGCTCGAGCGCGGCCGCAAGGCCGGCGTCTTTCGGGCCGGGGTCGATCCGGTGCAGCTCTACATCTCGATCGCCGGGTTGTCGTATTTCTACCTGAGCAACTCGTACACGCTGTCGACGGTGTTCGATCGCGATCTGCTGTCGCCGAAGGCGAAGGTCGAGCGGCTGTCGCACATGATCGATCTGGTGCTCGGGTACCTGGTGCGGGACTGAAACGCTCGCGCGTCACTCCATCCCGAGCAGCTTGTAGATGCGCCGTGTGTACACGCCGAAGCGCTCGTGCGTTTTCAGATCGAGCGTGCGCGGGCGCGGCAGGTCGATCTCGAAGTTGTCGGCCATGCGCGCGGGGCCTGCGGTGAACACGACGACCCGCGTGCCGAGGAACACCGCTTCGGAAATGCCGTGCGTGACGAAGATGATCGTCTTGCCCGATTCCTTCCAGATGCGCAGCAGCTCGAGGTTCATCTTCTCGCGCGTGAGTGCATCGAGCGCGCCGAAGGGCTCGTCCATCAGCACGAGCTTCGGGTCGTGCACGAGCGCACGTGCGATCGCGGCGCGCTGCTGCATACCGCCGGAGAGCTCGTACGGATACTTCTGTTCGTAGCCGTCGAGGCCGACGAGGGCGAGCAACGAGCGCGCACGCTCGCGTGCCTCGGCCATCGGCAGCCCGAGCAGTTCGGCAGGCAGCAGCACGTTGTCGAGGATGCGGCGCCATTTCAGGAGCAGCGGCTGCTGGAACACCATTCCGGTGTCGCGCGCCGGATCGAAGGGGTGCGTCGCCGATCCGATCCGCACTTCGCCTCCGTCGTGCGGATGCAGTCCGGCGAGGATCTTCAGCAGCGTCGATTTTCCGCAGCCCGAGGGGCCGACCAGCGAGACGAGCTCGCCCGGCAGGACGTCGAAGGTCGCGTCGGAGATCGCCAGGTGCTCGGTGCGGCCGCTGCGATACACCTTGCGCACGCCGGCCAGGCGAATGAAGGGCTCGACGCTCATGTCACCCGGGCGTCCTTGGGCACGAGCAGCCTTTCGAGCAGCAGCACCAGGCCGTAGAGCAGCATGCCGAGCAGCGTGATCAGGATCACCGCCATGAACATCGCGGGCGTATCGAGCGTTACCTGCACCTGCAGCATCAGGTACCCCAGGCCCCGGTCGGAGCCGAGGAACTCGCCGACGATCGCTCCCGCCACCGCGAGGATTGCCGCCACCTTCATCCCCGCGAAGATGTACGGCAGCGACCCGGGCAGCTGGATCTTCGTGAACAGTTGCCAGCGCGTGCCACGCAGCGAGCGCACGAGGTCGAGCAGCTCGGGCTCGATCTCGCGCAGTCCGCGTGCGGTGGTCAGCAGGATCGGAAAGACGGCGATCGAGAACGCCATGATCGTGTTCGGGAATACGCCGTACTTGAACCAGACGATGAACAGGGGCCCGAGCGCGACCTTGGGGATCATGTTCAGCGTGACGATCAGCGGCAGCAGCAGCGCCTCGAGCGTCTTCGACCATGTGAAGACGAGCGCGAGCACCACGCCGATGACGAGCGCGAGCAGGTAGCCGCCGAAGATCTCGGTGCCGGTGACGAGCGAGTTCGCCCACCAGTCGTAGTTCGGCGACAGCAGTGCCTGGAAGGTCGCCTGCGGCGACGGCATCACGAACTGGGGTACGTCGCCGATCCGGACGAACAGGTACCAGGCGAGGAGCAGCGCCAGATGCGCGAGGATGGCCAGCGCGTAGCGGCCGGTGTTCAAACCGGTGCGGTTCATCGGCGCGAGCGTACCCGACTGTGGGACACGCTCACGCGAGCCATCGTTCGAGGTGGGCAGCGACGAATGCGTCGTCCGACAGGTCGGCGTGCTCGCGGCAGACGCGGTCGATCTCGTCGAGCTGGCCCGGCGACAGCGTCTCGTCCGGGTCCAGGCAACGGATCGTCGACAGCAGGCCCTGGCGGCGCAGCACCTCGTGGCATCCGGGGATGCAGCCGGCGAAGTCGTGACGCACGTCGAAGAACGCGCTGTTGCAATCGGTGACGCGCGAATCGAGCGCGAGCAGTTCGTCGTCGACGCGGTCTTCGGCGGTCGCGGCGTGGATGCGCTCGAGCAGTGCGACGGCGCCTTTCGTCCACACGCTCCAGTGCCCGAGCAGCCCGCCCCGGATGCGAACGCGGATCTCCTCGCCGTCGCGCTGCACGCAGTACGGTGAGAGCAGGTCCAGCACGATATGGTCGTCGTTGCCGGTGTAGAGCGCCACGCGCTTCTCGGCACGGGCGGCAACGACGCCGCGTACGACATCGAGCGTGCGATAGCGGTCGAACGGTGCCATCTTGATCGCGACGACGTTGTCGATCGACGCGAAGCGACGCCAGAACGATTCGGTCAAAGCGATGCCGCCGACGGCCGTCTGCAGATAGAAGCCGACGAGCGGGATCACTTCGGCGACGGCCTCGCAGTGGGCGACGAGCTCGTCTTCGGACGCGCCCTTCATCGCCGCCAGCGACAGCAGGCCGGCGTGGTAGCCGTGCGCGATCGCGACGCTCGCCTCGCCGATCGCCTGCTGCGTCCGGCCGGCGAGGCCGGCGATCATCACCAGCGGGCGCTGCGCCCACTCGCGCGCCGTGGTGGCGGCGAGCTCGAGCACCGGCTCGTAGAGCCCGACGTCGCGGATCGCGAACTGCGTCGAGTGCACGCCGACGGCGAGGCCCCCGGAACCGGCGTCGATGTAGTAGCGGGTGAGCGCACGCTGGTGTCGGCGATCGAAGCGGCCGTCGGGTTCGAGCGCGAGCGGATGCGCGGGGATGACGGTGCCTCGTTGCAGCAGCGCGAGGACCTCGGCGGGCAGTTCCGATCGGTGAAGCGTCATCACGGAAGAGTGCGGGAAAATCGGGATGCCCGCCGCTGGCGGAACGGCGTCGTGCAGGCTGGAATCGCGTTACACTGGATTGTAACCATCCGGTTAATTTACTCTAGCGCAGCAGCGCCGAAGCGTCAACGCGCACCGGCGTCGATGCGATCGACGAAGGCCGTACATGGAGGAGCGATGATGAGGAGTGGAAAGTCGATGTTCGGCGCCGCGCTGGCGGCGGTAGCGCTGGCGATCGGCGCGACGCCGGCGAGCGCACAGGCGCAGAAGCTCGAGAAGCTCGATTTCGTGCTGAACTGGGTGCCGGGCGGCGACCATGCTCCGTACTACTACGCGAAGCAGCTCGGGTGGTACGAGAAGGAGGGCATCGAGCTGAATCTCGAGCCCGGCAAGGGCTCGGCGATCGCTACGCAGAAGGTGGGGGCGGGCGCCAATCCGATCGGCCTGGCCGACATGGCCGGCGTGCTTGTCGCCAAAGGCAAGGGCGCCGATACCGTCGCGGTCTACAACGTCTACGCGAACTCGCCGCAGGGCATGTACTGGCTGAAGAGTTCGGGAATCTCGGGAGTGAAGGACTTCCCGGGCAAGAAGATCGGGAATCCGGCCGCCGACGGTGCGCGCGTGATGTGGCCGGCGCTGGCGAAGGCGAACGGCATCGATCCGAAGTCGGTCACCTGGGTGAACATCGACGCGAACGGCAAGCTCGCGGCCTTGAAGGCAAAGTCGATCGACGTGACGACCTCGTTCTACAACCTGCATCACGTCTTCCAGCGCGAGCTCGGCGACGATATGGGCTTTCTCGCGTGGCGCGATGCGGGACTGAACCCCTACGGCAACTCGATCATCGTCAACGCGAAGTTCCTCGAGGCGAACCGGCCGCTGATCGATCGCTTCGTGAAGGTTACGCAGCGTGCGTTTCGCGAGTGTGTCGAGAAACCCGAGCCGTGCGTGCAGGCGCTGGTCGACGCGAATGGTGCGCTGAAGTTCGACAACGAGCTGCAGAACTGGAAGCTCGTGGAAGTGCTGATGAGCGACAGGTTCTCGCGCGAGGTGGCGCTTGGCATCCACGAGGACCAGCGCATGCAGGACGACTACGAGCTCGTGCGCGAGTACGTCGGCATCGACAAGCCCTTCGACGTCAAGAGCGTCTACACGAACGAGTTCCTCGATCGTTCGATCAGGATGCCGAAGTGAGCGGAGCGCCGCGCGCGGCTTTTGCTGCGCGCGGTGCGGCTCAGCCGAGCTCGGGGCCGGCAACGAGAAAGACGCGACGATCGTCGCCCGGCGCGCGCTCGAGCGCGTGCAGCATCCGCGTGAACGGGCGCTGCTCGACGAACCCGCGTTCGGCGAGAGCGTCGAGCAGCGGACGGTGACGATCGAGCGCGTCGACGTACACCGGCCCGCTGATCGAAGACAGTGCCGCGTCGAGCAGCAGCGGCACGGCGGCGGCGTTCTCGCAGACGAGCGGCCCGATCTGCGTCGCGTCGTGGCCGTCGCGCCCTAGCACGAAGCCAGCCGGCCGGCCGTCGTGTTCGACGACGTGTGCGGCCGGCGGCAGGCGCGTCGCCAGGCGACGTAGCAGCGCCGTGCGATCGCCGCCGAATGCCGTTCGATCGAGCGCCGCGATCGCTTGCCAGTCCCGCTCGTCGAGCGGGCGCACGGCGGTGTGCCCCGGCACGCCGTCGGCCGTTGTCTTCGGTAGCGATTCGCCCCGATATCGGCGAAAGCCCCAACTGTCGACGAAGCCTTCCCGCACGTAGACGGAACGTCCGGCGGGCGTGGCATCGAGCACGCCGCCCGAGCCGCTGCGCGCGAGATCCTCGAGCGCGTGGCGCAGCAGGCGTTGCGCATAGCCGCGACCGCGGAACTCGGGGAGCACGAGCACCATGCTGACCCAGGCAAAGGCGTCGCCGTAGGGAAGGATGACGATCGACGCGGCGAGCGCTTCGCCGTCGCCGGGGCGAATGCCCCAGCCGCGCCCGAGTTCGAGCATCATTCGCCAGTCGGCTTCGTTCTGGTTCCACGAAGCCGCACGCGACAGCGCGACGGCGTCCGGCAGGTCGTGTGCGTCGAGCGTGCGGATCGGTGCGTCGGCAGTCGACTCCGGACTCGCCCCGGATCCGGCGTCGGCGCCCGAATCAGTACTTCCCATCGCGCGTCTCGAAATGCGTCGGCTTGCCGTGGCTCGCGCCGCCGCGGGCGACCCAGTCGGCGGTCCAGTCGATCATCCGCTCGAGCGGTACGCGCGGCTTGCCGAACAGGCGCTGCGATTCGCTCGTGTCCTCGAGCCATGCCGTGGGCGCTTCGCGGCCGACGAGCTTCGGCGTGCGCCCGAAGCGCTCGCCGAACTGCCCGGCGAGCCAGCGGATACTCGTGTGCTCGGGGCCGGTGACGTTGATCGGCGTCGCCGGCGTCGTGCAGTGCGCGAGCAGCCGCAACGACTGCTCGTTCGCGTCTGCCTGCCAGATGACGTTCGCGTAGCCCATCGCCAGGTCGATCTCTCGCTGCTCGAATACCGCGGAGGCGACGTCGTGCAGCACGCCGTAGCGCATGTCGATTGCATACGACAGGCGCACGAAGCGGCCGGGTGTTCCGTGCTGCTGCGAGCCGTACTCGAACATCCGCTCACGCCCGACACACGAGTTGGCGTAGTCGCCGGCGGGCGGGTTCGGCGCGACGCTCTCATCGGCGCCGGGGCCGTCGACGGGTACGAAGGGATAGACGCAGGCGGTGGAGAACGAGACGATCCGCGCGTCGCGCCAGACCTCGGCGACGTTCATCGGCACGCCGACGTTCATCATCCACGTGAGAGCTGCGTTGCCGGCGGCGCCGAACTTGTGGCCGGCCATGAAGACGACGTTGCGCACGCCGTCGCCGACGTTGGGCAGCCGCTCGAGGGCGGCGCGGTCGAGCAGGTCGCAGGCGATGCACTCGACGCCGTGCGCCTCGAGCGATGCGCGCGTGGCCGGATCGGAGAAGCGCGCGACCCCGATGACGCGACGGCCGGGCAGCGCGCGCTTCGCCATGCGCGCGAGCGTCGGCCCCATCTTGCCGCCGACGCCGAGTACGATGATGTCGCCGTCGACGCGCTCCAGGTCGGCGGCGAGCGCGGGCGTGGGTTCGCTCAGGAAATCCTCGAGCGTGTCGACGCTGTCGAAGCGTTGCGGCAGGGGCTGCATGGGTTGCGGTCCTTCAGTTCATGCCTTCGAAGAGATCGCGTCCGGCGGCGAGCGCACGCATCTTCGCGTCGGCTACCGAGCGCGGCAGCATCCAGAAGCCGCAGTCGGGGTGTACGTAGCGCACGCGGCCCGCGCCGACGATGCCCTCGGCGCGTTCGATCGCGCGTGCCACCGCTTCGGCGCTCTCGACCTCGTTGACCTTGATGTCGACTACGCCGAGGCCCAGGCCGATGCGCGGATCGAGCTCGCGGAAGGCTTCGAGTTCGGCCGGCGGACGGTGCGCGCATTCGAGCACGACGTGATCGGCGTGCAGTGCATTCAGGTAGTCGATCAGGCGGTTCCACGCGCCTTTCTGCACCGTCTGGCCGCCGTAGTTGCCGAAGCAAAGGTGCACCGCGGGTTTGCCGGGCACGGCGTCGAGCACGCGGTTGATCGCCGATGCGGCCCATTGCCACTCGTCGGCGTGGCCCGGCAGGTTCGCTTCGTCAATCTGCACGACGTCGGCGTCGAGCTGTGCCACCTGCGCGGCGAGCACGTCGGCCAGTGCGTGCGCGAGGGCGGCCGGATCGCCGTAGTGCCGGTCGATCAGCGTCTTGGCGAGCATGTGCGGGCCGGTGAGCGTGAACTTGAAGGGCTTGCGTGCGAGTGCCTTCGCGCGTGCGCAGGCCAGCGGCAGGTCGAGGGCGCCGTGCCCGAGCGGGCCGACGACGACGCCCGGCGGGCGCGTGCGGAACTTCATTCCGCTGTCGGCGCGCCAGGCAATGAGTGCGTCGAAGGAGAAGCGCTGCGAGATGCCGTCGAGCGGGCGGACGAAGTACTCGATCATCCCGTTGGTCTCGGGATGGTTCAGGTCGAAGCGGTACAACTCGCCGTCGCAGACGAGGTCGATGCCGGCCTGCTCCTGGATGCCGATCACGACGCGCGTCGCGTCGACGAGCGCCTGCTCGGACGGCGCCGAGACGAGCCATTGGGGGACGGGATAGGAGCCGACGACGGTGGTCGCGATGCGCGGCATGTTATGTGTGTTAACTGGTTGGTGAGAAATCGATCCTATCGTGCGCCTCGACGAGCTTCAACTGCACTTGACGCGGCTTCCGCACGCACCCTAGACTATTAACCAACAAGTTAATTGTTTGCAGGAGCCGTGATGCCGACGAGCGCATCCGTCGCCGACCGTTCTCCCGGCGCAGTCGCTTCCGCGCTGACCGACGCCGAGGTCGCGCTGTATCGACACCTCGGCCACCTGACGGTCGCCTGAAGCTGCGCATCACCTGATTTTTCCCGGAGCACCGAACGAATGAGCACGCGAAGACTCGGCATCGTCATGCACGGCGTGACGGGCCGGATGGGCATGAACCAGCACCTGGTCCGATCGATCGTCGCCATCCGCAACGAGGGCGGCGTGAAGCTCGCCAACGGCGATCGTGTGATGCCCGATCCGGTGCTGGTCGGCCGCGGCGCCGAGCGCATGCAGGCGCTGGCGCGCGCGCACGGCGAGCTTCGCTGGGATACCGACCTCGACCGCGCGCTGGCGAATCCCGAGGACACGGTGTTCTTCGACGCGGCGACGACGCAGATGCGGCCGTCGCTGGTGAAGAAGGCGATCGCCGCCGGCAAGCACGTCTACTGCGAGAAGCCGTCGGCGACGAACCTCGCGGAAGCGCTCGAGATCCACGAGACGGCGCGTGCGGCGGGCGTGAAGCACGGCGTCGTGCAGGACAAGCTGTGGCTGCCGGGCCTGCAGAAGCTGCAACTGCTGATCGACGCCGGTTTCTTCGGGCGCATCCTGTCGGTGCGCGGCGAGTTCGGCTACTGGGTCTTCGAAGGGGACCTGCAGCCGGCGCAGCGTCCGTCGTGGAACTATCGCAAGGAGGACGGCGGCGGCATCATCCTCGACATGCTGTGCCACTGGCGCTACGTGATCGACAACCTGTTCGGCGAAGTGAAGAGCGTCTCGTGCCTGGGCGCCACGCACATCCCCGAGCGCCGCGACGAGAACGGGCAGGCATACGCGGCCACGGCCGACGATGCCGCATATGCCACCTTCGTCACCGAGCGCGGCATCGTCGCGCACTTCAACAGCTCGTGGTGCGTGCGCGTGCGACGCGACGACCTGCTCACGCTCCAGGTCGACGGCACGCACGGCTCGGCGGTCGCTGGCCTGCGCGAGTGCCGCACGCAGTCGCGTGTGAACACGCCGAAGCCGGTCTGGAACCCCGATCTCCCGCAGCCGATCGATTTCATCGGCGGCTGGCAGGAGGTGCCCGATACCGTCGTCTACGAAAACGCGTTCAAGGCGCAATGGGAGCGCTTCATCCGCCACGTCGTCGACGACGAGCCTTTTCCGTGGAACCTGCGCGAAGGCGCCAAGGGCGTGCAACTGGTCGAGGCAGGGCTGCAGTCGTGGCGTGAGCGGCGCTGGGTCGATCTCGAAGCGCTGCCCTAAGGAAACCGGGAAATCGTGGTCTGACCCCGGTTTCCCACCCGTGAGGAATGAACCAATGCCCTCGCTGATGCTTCCCGAGGCCGGCGGCGCGCTGCGCCGCTTCACGCTCTCGAGGCCCAGGGATTTTGCGAAGCAGCCGCGTGTCGCCTTCGATCGCGTTGCGTACTCCGCTGCGCACGTCGTCGCCGATCCGCTTGCCGAAGCCGATCCGTGGATCGATTGCGCGATCGACTGGGATGCGACGATCGCGTATCGCCGACGGCTGTGGTCGCTCGGTCTCGGCGTGGCCGAAGCGATGGACACGGCACAGCGCGGCATGGGGCTCGACTGGCGAACATCGCTCGAGCTGATCCGGCGCACGCTCGATGCGGCTCGCGGAGAGAAGGGCGCCGTCGTCGCCTCGGGCTGCGGAACCGATCATCTGCCCGCCGGTGCGGCGTCGTCGATCGACGATGTGATCGCCGCGTACGAGATGCAGATGGAAGCGATCGAATCGCTCGGCGGACGGCTCATCCTGATGGCGAGCCGGGCGCTGGCCGCCTGCGCGAAGTCGCCCGACGACTATGCGCGCGTCTACGACCGGCTGCTGTCGCAGGCGCGCGAGCCGGTCATCGTGCACTGGCTCGGCGAGATGTTCGATCCTGCGCTGGCCGGCTACTGGGGCTGCAGCAACACCGACGAAGCGATGCACGTGGCGATCGAGGTGCTCAACCGCAACGCCAGGCACGTCGACGGCGTGAAGATCTCGCTGCTCGATCGCAGCAAGGAGATCGCGATGCGGCGCGGGCTCGCACCGGGCATCCGCATGTACACCGGCGACGACTTCCACTTCGCCGAGCTGATCGAGGGCGACGAGCACGGCCATTCCGACGCGCTGCTCGGCATCTTCGATGCGATCGCACCGGCGGCATCGGCGGCGCTGTCCGCGCTCGCGCAGGGCGATGCGGCGCGTTTCCACGAGATTCTCGGTCCGACGGTGCCGTTGTCGCGACACATCTTCGGTGCGCCGACGCGCTTCTACAAGACGGGAATCGTCTTCATGGCGTGGCTGAACGGCCATCAGGATCATTTCGTCATGGTCGGCGGACAGCAGTCGGCGCGCAGTGCGCTGCATCTGTCGCAGCTGTTCCGACTCGCCGATGCGGCGGGCCTGCTGGAGGACCCGGCGCTTGCCGCTTCACGGATGTCGAACTGGCTCCTCACGCAGGGCGTCGACGCGGAGCTTGCACGATGATCGCAGCGAACGAGGCGCTTGAGGGGAGGACTGCGGCGAACGCCCCCGACCCCGGGAGGTTGTCGCTGAACACCGCCACCGTGCGCGAGCAATGGAACCTTGCGCAGATGATCGACGGCTGCGCACGGCACGGCATCCGTGGCATTTCGCCGTGGCGCGACAAGCTGGCGGAACTGGGCGTCGCCGAAGCGGCGCGTCGCATCCGCGCGAACGGCCTGCACGTGAGCGGGCTGTGCAGAGGCGGCATGTTCCCCGCAGCGGACGAGGCCGGCCGGCGCGCGGCGATCGACGACAACCTGCGTGCGATCGACGACGCGGCAACGATCGGCGCGCGCTGTCTGGTGCTGGTCGTCGGCGGTGTCGTTCCCGGCACGCGAGACCTAGAAGGCGCCCGCGCAATGGTGCGCGACGGGCTCGCCGCGATCCTGCCGCACGCACGCGCGAGCGGGGTGCCGCTGGCGATCGAGCCGCTGCATCCGATGTACTGCGCCGACCGTGCCTGCGTGAACACCATCGACCAGGCGCTCGATCTGTGCGACGAACTCGACGCACCGGCGAACGGCAAGGATCCATCGGGCATGATCGGCGTCGCCGTCGATGCGTATCACGTCTGGTGGGACCCACGACTGCCGCAGGCGCTCGCGCGCGCCGGCAGCGCTCGCCTGCTCGCCTATCACATCTGCGACTGGCTGGTGCCGACGCGCGACCTGCTGCTCGACCGCGGGATGATGGGCGACGGCGTGATCGATCTTCCGAGGCTGCGCGCGCAGGTCGAGGGCAACGGATACCGCGGTGCGCACGAGGTCGAGATCCTGTCGACGAGCTGGTGGCAGCGCGACCCCGACGAAGTGCTGCGCACCGTGCGCGAGCGTCATCTGCGCTACAGCTGAGCCTTCGCCGGCTCAGCGCGCGGCGTCGTTCTCCATCGCCACCTCGTACCGACCTTCGCGCGCGGCTGCGTTCATCCGTGCGCGATGCACCAGCGCACGCTGTGCCGCCTGCGCGTTGCCCGCGTCGCCGCGCCACGCGGTGAGCGCAGGCTCCTGCAGTGCGCGCGCATACGAGAAGCTGAGCACCCACGGATGCGGGCCAAGCCGGTTCATCGCATCGAGATTCGCGGTGGCTTCCTCGGGCGTCTGTCCGCCCGACAGGAAGAAGATGCCGGGCACCGCGGCCGGCACCGTGCGGCGCAGTACGTCGACGGTGTTGCGCGCCACCACCTCGGGCGCCGCCTTCGCCGCTCCCTTGCCGGGCAGCACCATGCTCGGCTTGAGCAGCATGCATTCGAGCAGCACGCGCTGCGCATGCAGCGCGTGGAAGACCGCGTGCAGCACCTGCTCGCTCACTTCGCGGCAACGTTCGATCGTGTGGTCGCCGTCGATCAGCACCTCGGGCTCGACGATCGGCACGAATCCCTCGTTCTGGCAGATCGCTGCGTAGCGGGCGAGGGCGTGCGCGTTGACCTTGATCGCGAGCCGGCTCGGCAACGTCGGAGAGACGTTGTAGACGGCGCGCCACTTGGTGAAGCGCGCGCCCTGGTCGCGGTAGCGCCGCAGACGCTTCGCGAGCCCGTCGAGGCCTTCGGTGATCTCGTCGCCGGGGGCGTTGGCAAGCGGCACCTTGCCTGCGTCGACCTTGATGCCGGGGACGATGCCGCGGCGCTCGAGCAATTGCGGGAACGGCGTTCCGTCGTCGGACTGCTGTGCGAGCGTCTCCTCGTAGAGGATGACGCCGCTCACCGATTCCTCGAGCCCGGGTGCGGCCAGCAGCACGTTTCGCCACGCGCGGCGGGTCGATTCGGTGGATTCGAGGCCGATCGACGAGAAGCGCTTCGCGATCGTCGGATTGCTCTCGTCGGCCGCGAGCAGTCCTTTCGGTGCCTGGACCATCGCAGCGACCGTTCGCTGCAGCTCGGCGATCGATTCCATGAGCGGGCCCTCCGATGCGTCGACCGTCGTACGTCTCGTTCCCTGCTTGACAGCCTACGGCACGCGTCTCTAGCATCAAGTAACAAATTACTTGCTTGCGTGGTTTCCCGATGGCTGACGCTGCTTCCGTGCGTGTGCAACGCGATCCGTGGTTGATGGTCGCCGGTGCGTTGGCGATCGTCTTCGGCCTGGCGACGATCCGGGCCGGTGCGCGGGTGCTCTTCGGCGTTCCGGAGGCCGTGAGCGAGGCCGGCGACTACGTCGCTTTCGTGCTCTGGTTCAATTTCATCGCCGGTCTCTTCTATGTGCTCGCCGGAATCGGTCTCTGGCTGCGCAGCCGCTGGGCGATCGCGCTCGCCACCGCGATCGCGGTGGCTACGCTGCTCGTCTTCGCCGCCTTCGGCCTGCATGCCGCCACGGGCGGTGCCTGGGAGTCGCGCACGCTCGCGGCGATGACGCTACGCAGCGCCGTGTGGATCGTGCTCGCGTTCCTGGCTGCGCGCCGCATCGCGCGTTGATTCGCTCAGGGCCTGTGAACAGGCCCTAGTCGACGGTTCCGACGATCACGCTCGACGCCTTGAAGAGCGCGGTTGCCTTCTTGCCCACCGCCAGGCCGAGCGAAGTCGCGCTTTCCTTCGTGATGATCGAGGCGATCGTGCCGCCGCCGGGCAGGTCGATCACCACCTCGGTGTTCACCGCGCCCGGCTCGAGGCGCGAGACCGTGCCCTCGAGGCGATTGCGCGTGGAAAGCTTCGTGCCCTTCAGGTCGATGGCGAGCAGCACCGACGACGCCTTGACGAGCGCGAAGGCGTCGACGCCGGCTGCGAGTCCGAGGTTCTGCGTGCTGTCGTGCGTGACGACCGCGACGATGCGATGACCGCCGGAGATCTCGATCTCGACCTCGTCGTTCACCGCACCGCGATGCAGGGCCGTCACTTTTCCGGTGAACTGGTTGCGTGCGCTGGTCTTCATCAGATTGAGCCTCCTGAGCAGTTGAACGTCGTCGGGCATTCCCTGCGTGTACTTCGACAGCAGCTCGAGAAAGCGCTGGTGCTCGGCCTCGATCGCGCGGAAGTTCGCGATCAGCCGCTCGCCGCGCTCGGTGAGCCGGGTGGAGCCGCCCCCCTTGCCGCCGGTGACGCGCAGCACGAGCGGCGCGCCGGCGAGGTTGTTCATCCGGTCGACGGCGTCCCACGCGGCCTTGTAGCTTAGACCGATGTGGCGCGCGGCGGCGGTAATCGAGCCTTCAGAGCGGATTGCCTCGAGCAGCGAGATGCGCCCCGGGCCGCCGAAGTTTTCGTCTTCGTAGGCGAGCCAGAGGAGCCCGCGCACGTTCATCGACGCTTTCATGCGGCCTGCGTCTGCGCCGTTGCGGCAGGAACGCGGATCTCGTGATGCTGCACGCGTCCGGACTCGATCTCGACGACTTCGTCGCCGAAGAGCTCGACATCGGCCGGGTCGTGCGTGACGAGCACCATCGGCAGCCCGAGACGACGCTGCAGCGCGTCGAGCTCGTCGCGCAGGCGTGCGCGCAGCGCGGGGTCGAGCGCGGCGAAGGGTTCGTCGAGCAGCAACGCACACGGCGATCGGGTGAGCGCGCGAGCGAGCGCGGTGCGCTGGCGCTGCCCGCCGGACAACTGGTCGGGATAGTGATCGCCAAGCGTGTCGATATCGAGCGCCGCGAGCCATTGTTCGACACGCGGATCGCGCGTGGACGAGCGCGGATTGAATACCGAGCGGGTGATTCCGAACGCGACGTTCTGCCGCACGGTGAGATGCGGAAACAATGCGTAATCCTGGAACAGGTAGCCGATGTCGCGCTGACGCGCGGGCACGTCAACTCTGGAAGTCGAATCGAAGAGGCAGCGGCCGAGAAGCATGATGCGACCGCGCTGCGGACGCAGCAAGCCTGCGATGGCCTGCAGCGTCAGGCTCTTGCCCGCGCCCGACGGACCGCAGACGACGACGCGTCGCGCAGTGGTGGCAAAACGCACGCTCAGCTCGAAGCTGCCGCTGCGTGCGCGCAGCGTCGACGCGATGTCGACCGACATCGTGACCCCGGCCGATTCGTCGACTGTCCGCGACGCGGCATCGTCGACCGGCGACGCCAGGGTGGGTGCGGCAGCGCTCATCGTCTCCTCGAATGTCTCCGAGTCTTCAGCCCGACGTCCGTGCGGGCGTCAATCGTCCGACCGCCAGCAGCACCGCGACGCAGGTGATCGAGACGATCATCACGAGCAGGTTGGCGGTGGCGTCGTCTCCTGCCTGCACCGCCTCGTAGACCGCGATCGACAGCGTCTGCGTGCGTCCCGGAATGCTGCCCGCGACCATCAGCGTCGCGCCGAACTCGCCGAGCGCGCGCGCGAAGGCGAGCAGCAGGCCGGCGATGATCCCGCGGCTGGCCAGCGGCAGCGTGACGCGGAAGAACACCGCGAGCGGCGACAGGCCGAGCACGCGCGCGGCCTTCTCGAGCTGCGGATCGATCGTCTCGAAAGCGGCGCGTGCGGACTTCATCACCAGCGGGAACGCAACGACGGTGGCGGCGATCACCGCGCCGGTGAAGGTGAAGATCAGCGTGATCCCGAATTGCTCTTGCAGGAACGCACCGATCGGCCCGTTGCGTCCGATCAGCACGAGCAGGTAGTAGCCGAGCACTGTCGGTGGCAGCACCATCGGCAGCGTCAGGATCGAGTCGAGCAGGTCGCGCCCGGGGAAACGCAATCGGGCGAGGGCGAAGGCAACGCCGATGCCGAGCACCGCATTGAGGAGCGTCGCCCAGCCGGCGACCTTCAGCGACAGCGACAGCGCGATCCATGCCGGTTCCACCGAAGTTCAGGGCTTCGAGAATCCGAAGCGCGCGAGGATCTCCTGGCCTTGCGCGCCGGTGAGGAACTCGATGAACGAGCGGGCGCCGTCGGGGTTCGCTGCCGTGGCGATCGGCGCAACCGGATACATCACGGGCTCTTCCAGCGATACCTTGAACACCACCCGTACCTTGTCGCCGGCGATCGCGGCGTCGGTCGCGTAGACGAAACCTGCGTCGACCTCGCCGCGCGCGACGTAGTCGAGTACCTGCCGGACGCTCTCCGCGTTGATCCGTTTCGCCTTCAGCGCATCCCAGGTGCCGTCGCCCGAGAGCGCCTTCTCCGTGTAGCGGCCGGCCGGAACGCTGCGCGGGTTTCCCACTGCGATGCGCTGGATGGCTTCGTTGCGCAGGTCGTTCAAGGCCTGGACCGGATGTTTCGACGCGGCGGGAACGACGGCGACGAGCTCGTTGCGCGCGAACGTGCGACGGGAAGAGGCATCGATGAGCTTCTTCTCCTGGGCGCGGTTCATCGTCTCCCTGTCCGCCGTCGCGAAGACGTCGACCGGTGCGCCCTTGTCGATCTGCTGCAGCAGCGTGCCCGAAGCCGCGAAATTGAGCAGCACCTTCTCGCCCGGGTTCTGCGATTCCCACGCGATTGCGATCTCGCGGAAGGCGTTCGAAAGGCTCGCCGCGGCGGAGACGGTCAACTCGGCCGCGGTGGCCGGCAACGCGCAGAGGGCGACGACGATGGCAAGGGCAATGCGGTGGCGCATGATCGTGGCTTCCCGGAGGCGTGGACGGTTTCGTAGTATATCGACTTATATAACGGTTGATGGGCGCCCACGGGCCCGTCGTGGTCGGTGGCCGGGGAATCGTTGCGTATGATGGACCGCATGCCAGACCACCTACGGCCGTGGATCCCCTCACTGCGACGTAAAGCGCTCGCATCGTTCGTGGCGTGGTTCGGGTGGCTCGCGCTCGTGGCTGCATTCGGCTTCGGCACGCTCGCCGGCGCGGCCGACACGTCTCCCGCTGCATCGTCGTCCCGCACCGCGCTGGTGCTCACGCTCGACGGTGCGGTCGGCCCGGCCACCGCTGATTACATTGCGCGCGGCATCCGGCGTGCCGAGCGCGACGGTGCGGCGGCGGTCGTGCTGAAGATGGATACGCCGGGCGGGCTCGACACGTCGATGCGCGAGATCATCCGCGCGATCATCACGTCGCCCGTTCCGGTGCTTTCCTTCGTCGCGCCGGGCGGTGCACGCGCAGCGAGCGCCGGCACCTACATCCTGTACGCCAGCCACGTCGCCGCGATGGCGCCCGGAACGAACCTCGGCGCAGCCACGCCGGTGGCGATCGGCGGAGGCGGCGGGCTTCCCTTCGGCGACGAGCCGCCGGATCGGGGCAAGGAGCGCGAGCGCGACGCGGATAAGGACGCCAATAAGGACGGCGATTCGTCGAAAGACGGCGACGGCGACGAGGCGAAGAAGGACGATGCCGAACGCGCCCGCCCGTCGTCTTCGGCGATGGAAGCGAAGGCGATCAACGACGCGGTCGCCTACATCCGTTCGCTCGCCGAGATGCGCGGGCGCAATGCGGATTGGGGGGAAAAGGCGGTGCGCGATGCCGCGAGCCTGGGTGCGGTCGAGGCGCAGAAGCTGAACGTCGTCGACCTCATCGCGAGCGACGTCGCCGACCTGCTGGAGCAGGCCGATGGGCGCGAGGTGCTGCTCGGCAGCGAGCGCGTCACGCTGAAGACGAGCGGGCTCACGCAACAGGCGGTCGAGCCCGACTGGCGCGCGAAGCTGCTCGCGGTGCTGACGAATCCGAGCCTTGCGCTGATCCTGATGACGATCGGCTTCTACGGTTTGATCTTCGAGTTCATGAACCCGGGCTCGCTGTATCCGGGCATCATCGGCGCGATCTGCCTGATGGTCGGGCTGTACGCGCTGTCGGTGCTGCCGGTGAACTACGCCGGGCTCGGCCTGATCGTGCTCGGCCTCGTGCTGATGATCGCCGAGGCGTTCACGCCCACTGCGGGCGCCGCCGCGCTCGGCGGCGCGATTGCCTTCGTGCTCGGCGCGACGATTCTCATCGACACCGAAGCGCCGGGATTCGGCGTGCCGTGGACGTCGATCGGTGCGATCGTCGTCACCACGCTCGCGTTCTCACTGCTCGTGCTGCGCATGCTGTGGCAATCGCGCCGGCGACCGGCGATGACCGGAGAGCGCGGCATGATCGGCACATCCGGTACCGTGCTCGAGTGGAGCAATGGCCGTGGTCGCGTGCTCGCCGCCGGCGAGCGCTGGCAGGCCGAGGCCGATGTGCCGCTCGCACCGGGCGAGCGCGTGCGTGTCGTGTCGGTCGACGGGCTGGTCCTGCGCGTCGTCGCCGAACCTTGAACGAGGAGATCCGATGCCCTTCTTCGATCTGGCTGTCTATCTGCCCATCGTCATCATTCTCCTCGCGATCCTCGCGACGGCGATCCGCATCCTGCGCGAGTACGAGCGCGGGGTCGTCTTCACGCTCGGGCGCTTCACCGGCGTGAAGGGGCCGGGGCTGATCCTGCTGCTGCCGTACGTGCAGCAGATGGTGCGCGTCGACCAGC
>CAZIDY010000016.1:0-69939 GCA_964538505.1 uncultured Limnobacter sp.
CACATCAACGGCCTCGCGCGCAAGGGCGTGACGGTGATGGTCACCACCCATTTCATGGACGAAGCCGAGTATTGCGACCGGGTTGCGATGCTGTACCGCGCCCGGTTGATCGCACTCGATACGCCCGATGCGCTCAAGCGCGACGCGATGAGCGAGGCCCGTCCCGATCCGACGATGGAAGACGCCTTCATCCATCTGGTGGAATCCGCCGACCTGGCCGATGAGGCCCGCGACAGGGTGGCGGCATGACGAACTCGACGAGCCAGCGCCCGGCCGGGCGGGTGCCGATCGGCGACATGCGCCGCTTCGATCCGCAGCGTCTGCTGGCACTGGTACGCAAGGAAAGCCTGCAGGCGATGCGCGATCCGTCCACGTTGCTGATCGCCTTCGTGCTGCCGGTGGTGCTGCTGTTCCTGTTTGCTTATGCGGTGTCGTTGGACGTGCGCGGCGTGCGCATCGGCGTCGTGCAGGAATCGCAATCTGCTTCGGCGAACGCGCTGGCCGCCGCCTTTGCCGGCACCCGCTATCTGGACGTGACCTTTGCGCACGACCGGCGCGAGGTGGCCGATCAGGTCGTATCGGGCAGGCTGCGCGGCTTCGTGGTGATTCCGCAGGATTTCGAACGCCGGATCGTCGAGCGCGATGGACGGCCATTGATCCAGGCCATCACCGACGGCTCGCAGCCCAATACCGCCAACTACGTTGCCAACTACACGCAGGGTGTCGTGCAGACCTGGCGTGCCGGGCTCGACGCCGGGGCGCCGTCCGCGGCCGTGGCGCTCGAGCCGCGCTACTGGTTCAACGCCGAGCTGGAGAGCCGCCGCGCGCTCGTGCCCGGCGCGATCGCCATCGTCATGACCATCATCGGCACGATGCTCACCGCACTGGTGGTCGCGCGCGAATGGGAACGGGGAACGATGGAGGCGGTGTTGTCCACGCCTGCTTCGGTCGTCGAAATCCTCGTCGGCAAGCTGCTGCCGTACTTCGCGCTGGGCATGCTGTCCACCCTCGGCGCTGCCGCGCTGGCGGTGTTCGTGTTCGACGTGCCGCTGCGCGGATCACTGGGCGCGCTGTTGCTGCTCTCGGCGGTGTTCATGGTGCCCGCACTCGGCCAGGGCCTGCTGATCTCCTCCGTCACGCGCAACCAGTTCCTGGCGGCGCAGATCGCGCTGTTCTCCGGCTTCCTGCCGGCGTTCATGCTGTCGGGCTTCCTCTACGAGATCGAGGTCATGCCTGCGCCGATCCGGGTCATCACCTGGTTCGTTCCCGCACGTTATTTCGTCACTTCGCTGAAGACGGTATTCCTGGCCGGCGACATCTGGGCGGTCTTCCTGCCGAATCTGCTGGCGATGGCGGCAACCGGCATCGTGTTCCTCGTGCTGGCCAAGCGCGTCACACGCAAGAACCTGCAGGCGTGAGCCATGTCGGAACGATCCAGCCACTTTGCCCTCATCCGGTTGCGTGCCCAGTTCATCAAGGAAGTGCTCAGCATCCTGCGCGATCCAAGAAGTCGGATGGTGGTGTTCGTGCCCCCTTTGCTGCAACTGCTGGTGTTCGCCTTCGCCGCCACGCTCGAAGTCCGCAATGTCGATATCGCCGTACACAACCAGGATGCGGGTCGCTGGTCGCACGAGTTGATTGCCCGCCTGGACAGCGCAGGGTTCATCGACGAGGTCCGCTACGTGACCAGCGACCGCGAATTGCGCGGATTGATCGACCAGGGAAAGGTGATCGCCGCGCTCGACATTCCGGCTGACTTCTCCCGCGCCATCGCGGCGGGCGCCAGCGGCCACGTACAGGTGCTGGTCGACGGCCGACGCAGCAATTCGGGCCAGATCACCGTCGGCTATCTGTCCGCCATTGCCGCCGACGTGAGCGCCGAGGTCGACGTCGAAGCCACGCCGGCGACACCGGTGGTGGTGCGCAACTGGTTCAATCCCAACCTGGTCTACCGCTGGTTCATCGTGCCCGGGCTGAGCGGCATCCTGGCGCTGTTCAGCGCTCTCATGATCACCTCGCTGTCGATCGCCCGCGAGCGCGAGCTGGGCACCTTCGACCAGTTGCTGGTTTCGCCCACCTCGACGCCCGAGATCATCATCTCCAAGTCGGTGCCGGCACTGGCCATCGGCACGCTGCTCGGCTCGATGATGATCGCCGCCGGGATCGTGTTGTTCCGGATCCCGTTCAGCGGCTCTTTCGGGCTGCTTCTGGTCAGCCTGGTGCTGTTCATCCTCTCGGTGGTGGGCATAGGCCTGATGATCTCGGCGGTCAGTGCGACCCAGCAGCAGGCGATTCTCGGCGCGTTTGCTGTCGGCGTACCGGCGGTACTGATGTCGGGTTTCGCCACGCCGGTGGAGAACATGCCGACGCTGCTCCAATGGCTCGCCCAGGCCATTCCGCTCACCCATTTCCTGATCATCGTCCAGGGCAGCTTCCTCAAGGCGCTGCCGCTCGGCGACATCCTCGCGAGCCTCTGGCCGTTGGCGGTCATCGCGATGGTGTCGCTCACGATGGCGACCGTTTTCGTCCGGGGGCGTCTGCAATGACCGGTACCGATCCCATTGAAATCCCTGCCGCCGCTGCATCGTATCGATTGGGCCGAGGAGTGCGCCCCGTTGCACTGCTGCTGGGCAGCGCCCTGCTGACGGCCTGCGCCGCGGTCGGTCCCGACTATCGCGCACCGCCCCCGGTCGCCACGGGAAGCGGTTGGACGCAGCCGGTCGAATCCGCCGAGTCGGTCGATCTCGCGCATTGGTGGTCGACGCTCGGCGACCCGGTGCTCGAGCGACTGATCGACACCGCGCTGGGCCGAAACCTCGACCTGCGCCTGGCCTCCGCACGCATCGACGAGGCACGCGCACTGCGCGATCGCGTCGCGGGTGATCAGGCGCCAGCCGTCAACGCCGGTGCCAGCGTCAACCGGCGACGGCAAAGCGAGAACGGCCCCTTGCCGATCGGGTCCATTCCCGGGCTCGACGCCACGCAGACGATCCATGACGCCGGCTTCGATGCGGCCTGGGAGGCCGATCTGTTCGGTGGGAAGCGCCGTGCACTCGAGGGTGCCGACGCACGACTGCAGGCAAGCGAAGTCGAGGGACAGGGCGCACGCATGCGAATCGTCGCCGAGGTCGCGCGCGCCTGGTTTACGGTCGTGGGCGTCGCAGACGAACTGCGCACGCAGCAGGCGATGCTGCAGACGCTGCAGCACACGGTCGACCTCGTTCGCCAGCGCGCGGAACTGGGCGATGTTTCCGCTGCAGACGTGGAAACGGCGCAAGCGCAATGGGCCGCCGCCAACGCCGCGCTGCCCGATCTCCGGGCTCGCCGGCGCGCCGCGGTGTTGAGTCTCGGCGTGCTGCTGGGCGCACCGCCCGAACAGGAACTGGCGCTGCTCGATACCGCACCATCGTCGCTCGAACTGCGGGCGTTGCCGGTGGGCGAGCGAGCCGACCTGTTGCGTCGCCGCCCCGATGTGCTTGTCGCCGAACGGCAACTGGCCGCCCGCACGGCCGACATTGGAGTGGCCACCGCCGAGCTCTTTCCGAAGTTGTCGATCGGCGCCGGCGGCGGCTTCCAGGCTCTGCGCACCGGTAACTGGTTCGACGCCTCCAGTACGCGCTTTTCCATCCTGCCGATGATTTCCTGGCGACTGTTCGATGGGGGTCGCGTGCGCGCCGAGATCCGCGTGCGCGAAGCAGCCGAGCGGCAAGCCGCACTGGGCTATGAACAAGCGGTACTGGCGGCGCTGGGCGATGCCGAACGTGCGCTGGGCGACTATCACGCGAGCCTGGACTCGCTGCAGCGGCGCCAGACGGCGTTGGACGCCACGCGTCGCAGTCATGGTCATGCCAGGGCGCGCTTTGCCGCCGGTGACATCGCGCTCGTCGAACTGCTCGCCGCCGAGCACCTGCTGCACGAGGCGGAGACCTCGAGTGCCCGCGCCCGCACCGCTGCAGCCGTGCAGCTGGTCGCGCTGTACAAGGCGCTTGGCGGCGGCTGGGATGCGCCCGCTGCCGCCAGCGTCGTCCCCGCCGCAAGAGTCCCCGTCCCAGGAGCCTTTGCGACGTTACACCCGTAGCAGGTCGTTCCCACCCACTGAAAGGAGCACCGTCATGCAGATCAATGTTGGAAACCCCGAACGTGTCGTGCGCATTGTCGTCGGCCTGATTCTGCTCAGCCTGCCGTTCTGGCTCGATACGCCGTGGCGCTGGCTGGGTTTGATCGGTTTCGTGCCGCTGATCACGGGTCTTGCCGGTCGCTGTCCCGCATACCGGCTACTCGGTCGCAACAGCTGTCCGGTACGTGAGCCGAAGTGAATCGCAAACTGCGTCGCCGTGAGCAGGGTTATATCTGGCAAAGCGCGAGCGCGGAATCCGCTACGCAGAACGTAGTGATGCGCATCGGACAGGCCATGTACACGCCCGAGGACAGGAACCGCACCGATCTGATTCGCGACGATCGCCCTTATGCCGGGCTGCTCTATCTGGGGCTGGCGTGGAACCGGCGCATCCACGCACGGGGAGCTGGGCACGAGATGCTCGACACCCGCGAGTTGACACTCGGCGTCATCGGACCATGGTCGCTGGCCGAACGATCACAGGACCTGGTGCACGAGCTGCGCGGCTTCGAAAGCTTCCGCGGCTGGGACAATCAGTTGCACAACGAGCCCGCATTCCAGCTTGCGATGGAGCGCAAATTCAAGCCCTGGCAGGGGGCGCCGTCCGTCCGGGCTGGGGACAGGACGCGATCGGCAGCTACGCGGTGCGCGTGGGCAACATCGAGACCTCCGCCAGCACGGGCCTCGAACTGCGCGTGGGCTGGAACATCGCGAACGACTTCGGCAGCTATGCGATCCGTCCCGGCGGCGAGAATCGGCCGCCTTCGTCGGCGGCCGGTCTGCGTAGTACGCAACCGCAATCCATTGGTGCACCCCGACCCGGCGCTCACCTGTTTGCCAATGTGGAAGCCAAAGCCGTCGCCTGGGATTTCTCGCTCGATGGGAACCTGTTTCGCTCCAGCCATCGCGTCAGCCGTCGCCCGTGGGTGGCGCAGGCGGCGCGAATTCGACGAGCAGGTCGGCCACCATGCCTTCGGGTCGGTCGCCTTGAGCGTGGAGTTTTGACTCTTGATCACTACCGTCGCATCAGGAGGGAATGTCGTGACGAGAAACGAGACGAGAGGCCATCCGGTCAATCCGGAAAACCCGTTCGTGGCGCAGTGGCTCGAGACGACTCGCAGCTATCTGTTCGCGCAGCAGCAGGCTTCGGGCACCAGCAACAATGCGGCGGAAGCGCCGTTCGCATCGGAAGTGGAAAGCCACGGCGCCCAGGCGCGCGGCATCGCCCGCGTGCGTGGCCGGCTCCTGCGCCTCACGATGCGCCGACCCGTGGATGATCCTGATCCCGTACGGGAACTGGAACGGATCTTTCAATCACTGGTCTCGTTCATTGCCCGAAACCCCGATGTGCCGTCCCGCATGCTTCGATGGTCCGCGCGAAGCGGTCATCGGCGTATCCGACGGCGCGTGCAGATGGTCGTCGATCAGTTCGTCGCACGAATCTCGTTCATCATCCAGCGTGCACAGGCACAGGCTCGCATCCGTCCCGATGTCGAACCGCAAACCGCGGCGGTGCTCTTCGTTGACATCGCGCAGAGCCTGGTGCTGCGCTTGTTCGCGGGGTTCCTGCCACGCGAGCAACTGCACGACGAAGCGAATCGCCTGTTGCAGTTGTACCTGACCGGCATGCGCAGTGCGCGGCTCGAATGACAGGTTCTCCTGGCCCGAGCCAGACGCGTATGGAAACGATCACGCCGGGCGTCGAGCACCCGGAATTCATGAGGGTGACGTATACGATGAAAACACCGGCCAGGCAGCGGTTGAGCACCGAGGAGCGACAGGACGAGATCGTGAAGGCGGCCGTCGATCTGGCCGCCACGCAAGGGATGGACAACGTCACCACGCAGGGAATCGCCGATGCCATCGGCGTGACGCAAGGGGCGATCTTCCGCCACTTCCCCACCAAGGACACGATATGGATCGCCGTCGTGCATTGGGTTCGTGCGCGCCTTTTGAGCGTCATCGACCGCGCAGCCAGCCAGGCCAGTGATCCCCTGGACGCCGTAAGGCGGATCTTCTTCGCGCACGTCGCGTTCGCCGAGAAGAATCCCGCATTGCCACGCCTGCTGCTGACGACCAATCCGCAGCTCAAGCGCCTGACGCGGGAACTCCTCGATGGCTACGAGGCGAAGCTGGCCAGTCTGCTGGCAGACGCCAGGGCGCTCGGACTCGTACGCCCCGACCTCGACGAGGAAGCAGCGGCGACCCTGTTCATCGGAATCATCCAGGGACTGGTGATCCGCTTCCTGGTCATGGGGCCACGCAAGTCCTTGTCGGAAGAGGCGAAACGGTTGTTTCCGATTTTTCTGGCGGGTATCGGGGCAAGCGAGCCGTAGGCTGCGACGCCGAAGGGCGAGACCCGCGTCTTCCGACCCGACTCCCCGCTGGGGCCACCGAGGAACACGCGCATCCTGGCTGATCCTACTGGAAGGACTGGCAGAAGAGGAACCGATCATGAATCACGCATCGCGCCCTCACGACGAAGCCGTCGTCGAACTGTTGCGGGACGACCCGCAGTTCGCCGAGGCCTACCTCTCTGCGGCGCTCGCCGAAGCCGACGAGCCAGGCGGGCGAGAGGCGCTGCTTGCAGCGCTGCGCCAGATCGCGGAAGCGCAGGGCATGGCGCAGGTTGCCGAACGAGCCGGACTCCCTCGTGAAAGCATGTACCGAGTGCTTTCCCCGAAGGGCAATCCGCGACTCGAGACCTTGCTGGCCGTCGTTGCGGCGCTGGGGCTACGCCTTGATGTGAGAAGCGCGCAGCCTGCTTGATCGCCCGCGGTCCATCTCGAGGTACACCGCGACACCGTCGAGCTGCGCGTGCAGGGCAGCGGCTACGGAGTTCCGCCCGAGTTGCGCCCGCGCATCTTCGAGCGCTTCTTCCCAACGAACACGGTTCATCCCTGAGGCGCGCTGCGCTGCGCCTCCGCATCCGGGCACGGCAACAAGCCCTCCACCCGCAGCCCGCCCAGTTCCGAGCGCTCGTAGACGATCTCGCCGCCGTATTGCCCGACGATGTCGGCGACGATCGCCAGGCCGACCCCATGTCCGGGTCGGCCTTCGTCGATCCGGAATCCGGCGTCCCCGAGTCGGCCGACCAGTTCGTCAGCAACGCCCGGACCGTCGTCGTCGATGCGAAAGCGCAGCGCATCGGCACCGCCATCGCCGCCTTGCACGACCAGCCGCACACGCGAGCGAGCCCACTTGCAGGCGTTGTCCATCAGGTTGCCGAACAGCTCGAGCATGTCCTCGCGATCGAACGGGAACCGTCGCTGCGGCACGTCGACGTCGATCGTTACGCCACGCTCGCGATGCAGGCGCTCGAGTGCTTCGGCGAGCGCGGTCAATTCCGTGCGCACGCCGAAGCCCGACGACGAAGGGCCGCCGCCGGCCAGCCGCCTTCGCTGCAGTTCGCGATCGATGGTCGCGCGCATCGTATCGAGCTGGGTGCGAAGCGTTTCGGCGAGCGCCTCGTTGCCTTGTTCGGCCACGGCATCGGCCTCCTGACCTAGAACCGCCAGCGGCGTCTTCAGCGCGTGCGACAGATTGCTGGTTGCGTGCCGGATGCGCGCGAGTCGCCGTCCGTGGTGGTCGACGAGTCGATTGACGGCATCGAGCATCGGTTGCACCTCGAGCGGGGCTGTCGTGTCGATGGCGCGCGTATCGCCTTGCTCGAGCCTTCGACACGCCGCTACGGCATCGTCGAGCGGCGCGAGACCGCGAATCAGCAGTTTGCGCTGCACGAACACCAACGCGACCACGGCCAGCGCGAGGCCGATCAGCAGCGTGCCGCGAAGGGCGGCGATCGCGGCGTCGATCGTCGACACGTCTTCCGCCACTTCGACGAGCCAGCCCTCTGCACCGTCCGGAAAACGCTTCCTGTAGACCAGCAGCGACTGACCGGCCGGGCCGGCTTGACGGGCAACGCCCTGCGTAGCGGTCGGCGGCGTCGCAGCGAGGTCCGCGTCCCACAGGGAGCGCGACCGGATCGCTTGCCCGTCATGAACGATGCGGAAGTAGTGACCCGACAAAGGCAGGTCGTAGACGGTGCCGGCAGCCTCCTGCGCCGCCCGCTCGCGGTCGACGGCATCGTGCACGCGCGCGTACAGCAGATCCGCGTCGTGCTCCAGGCGCGAAAGCACGTACTGCTCGACCAGTTCCCGCGAGAAGCGCTCGAAGCCGACGGTGAGCAGCGCGACGGCGACGATCAGCAGAAGCGAAAGGCTCAGCGTCAGCCGACTGCGCAGCGACTTCATCCGGCGTCGGCGATGAAGACGTAGCCCTGGCCGCGTCGGGTCTCGATCCGCCGCTCGCCGAGCAGCTGGCGCAGGCGACGCACATAGACCTCGATCACGTTGCTGTCTCGCTCAGCATCGTAGTCGTAGACGTGCTCGGCCAGACGCGTCTTCGACAGCACTTCGCCGGGGTGGCGCATGAAGTAGCGCAGCAACCGGAACTCGGTGCCGGTGAGCGGCTGCTCGTCGCCGTCGCCGTTTTCGGCGACGAGGCATTGCCGGGCCTCGTCGAGTCGCCACCCGCCGACACGCAACTGCGGCGTGCTGACGGGCGCCGCCCGACGCAACAGCGCGTGCACGCGGGCAAGCAGTTCCTCGGTGTGGAAGGGCTTGCCGAGGTAGTCGTCGGCGCCCGCGCGCAAACCCTCGACGCGTTCACTCCAGCCATCGCGAGCGGTCAGGATCAGCACGGGAACCGCGTTGCCGGCCGCACGCCAGTCGCGCAACAGCTCGAGGCCGTTGCGGCGCGGCAGGCCGAGGTCGAGGATGACCGCATCGTAGGGCTCGGTCGCGCCGAGATGGCC
Organism: uncultured Limnobacter sp.; assembly: GCA_964538505.1. Taxonomy (GTDB): domain Bacteria; phylum Pseudomonadota; class Gammaproteobacteria; order Burkholderiales; family Burkholderiaceae_E; genus Zeimonas. The sequence continues at coordinate 8,934 of CAZIDY010000016.1, forward strand.
CGCGTCGACGCCGTCGGCGGCAAGATCCACCGCGTAACCTTCACGAACGAGGCGATCGCGAAGCCGGGGCCCCAGCTCCGCGTCGTCTTCGGCAATCAGCAATCGCACCGGGTTACTTCGTCCTGCGGTTGAGCACGTCACCGCTCGCCGCATCGAGCTCGAGCTCGTGGACACGATCGCCATCGTCGATGAGCTTGACCTCGTAGACGTATCGGCCGTCTTCACGCTCGAGCTCGACCTCGACGATCTGCCCGGGCTGTGCGGTGCGTGCCCGTTCGAGGATGGTTTCCATCGGCAGAATCTTGCCCGCTTCGCGCAGCTGGCGCACCTCGCCCTGGCGCAAACGGTCGCTGTCGGCACTGGCCGTACCGGCGGACATCAGCACTGCCGCGGACAAGCCGGCTGCGGCAAGTATCGAGAGAACCCGGGAGGTATTCATGTCGTGACTCCTTCTGAAAGATGATGGGGAAATGCGTTGGTGCTGCACTGCTCAGGCGATCTGGTCCCCGGAACGGCGCGGTTTACGCCCGGTGAGCATCGACAACACGAGGTTCTCGCGATGGAGCAGGCTCTCGACGATCACGCCGGTCACATGGATGCCTACCAGCACCACGGTTGTGTTGGCGAGTACTTCGTGGAGCTCGAGGACCCAGACGCCCTTCAGACCGACTCCCGCGAGCTGGCCGGCCAATGGCCCGGCTCCCTCCGAGATCGCGAGGCTTGCCACGCCGGTCAGTGCCAACAGCGGGACAAAGACGAGCAGCGTCACCACCATCAACCCTCCGGCTGGGTTGTGCCCCAGATGCCGCGCAGCGCGACCAGACAACGTTGCCTTCACGTAGCGCAGCGCCACAGCCGGGGAACGCACGAAGTCGGAGAAGCGTGCGTGCCGAGGGCCAATCAGGCCCCACAGGACGCGCGCAGCGATCAGCGTGAGCGCAATGTAGCCGGCCCAGGTATGCACCGTGAGGTTGTGGTCCTTGACGATGAAAGCCGTCGCAAAGCTCCCCGCCAGGCCCCAGTGAAAGAGGCGAACGAAAGGATCCCACACCGCCACCCGATCGACCTGCTTCATGATTCGCTCTGCTGAAGGCCGGCAGCGCCGGCCGATGCGACGCAGTATCGACGGGCGTTGCTGAATCAAAGCTGAATGGCGACGCTCTCCTGGTTGCGATGGTGTTCAGCCGAACGCCGCTTCTCGGCCTTGAGCAGGTACGGCTTCTTGCGCTGGGATTCGTAGTACGTGCGCATCACCAGGTCGGCGACGAAGCCTGTGGTGATCAGTTGAACGCCGCTGAGCGTCAGCAGCAGCCCCAGATACAGCAGCGGGCGTCCTCCGATGTCGGCGCCCATCAGCTTGTGCAACGCGAGGTAGCCGTTCACGAGCATTCCCGCGGTGAACAGCGACAGGCCGAGCCCGCCGAAGAAGTGCATCGGTCGCTGACCGTACTTCCGCAGGAAGACCATCAACATCAGGTCGCTCGCGACTTTCGATGTGCGACCGATTCCGTACTTCGAACGGCCCGCCCGCCTCGGGTGATGGCGGACCTCCATCTGCGTCATCCGCACGCCGTTCAGGCTCGCCAGCACCGGAATGTAGCGATGCAGCTCCCCGTACAGACTCAGGTTCTTCGCCACTTCGCGCCGGAACAGCTTCAGCGTGCAACCGTAGTCGCGGATGTTCACGCCGGTCAGACGACGAATCAGGAAGTTCGCGAGTCGACTGGGGATCTTGCGAAGCAACAGGCCGTCCTGCCGCTGCGCGCGGATTCCGGCCACGACGTCCCAGTCTCCCTCCTGCAGTCGCTCGATCATCGCCCCGATATCGTGCGGATCGTTCTGCAGGTCGCCGTCGAGCAGCACGATCAACTCGCCCCGAGCGGCATCGATGCCGGCGGCTATGGCCGTCGTCTGCCCGTAGTTGCGATTCAGAACGAGCAGGCGGCTCGTCGGCCCGGCGACGCGCTCGATCGTTTCGACCGTCCCGTCGGTGGATCCGTCGTCGACGAAAATGACTTCGTGCTCGATTCCGTGAAGCGCATCGGCGATGCGCGTCGCCAGCGGCTCGATGTTCGGTTCCTCGTTGAGGACCGGCACGACGACCGACAGAAACATCAGCGATTCCCCAGGGAAATGAGCGCGTAGCGCCAGGAGGCGGTCTCCCTGCTGCCGAAGCGGTAGCGCAACGTGAGCCGTCCCTGCTGCCCCAACTGCGCCTGCGGCAGGGCCGCATGCAGGCGTGCGTTCCAGTCCTCGCCTTCGCGATCGGGCATCACGAGCAGGAACTCCGTCGCGGGCGCTTCTTCGCCTGTCCGCAGATCCTTCCACAGCGTCGTGCGCCATGCAGGTCGCTGGAAGTGCAGGTTCCCCGCCAGCAACGTTCCTTCGGTGACGACGGTCTGCACCTGCGGAAAGCGTCGGACCAGCTCGGTGGCCAGCTCGGGATACGGATCGTGCTGACGCACGTGCTTGCCGAGTGTGGGCCCCAGCAGAACGCGCAGCGGAATCAGCAGCAGGATCGCCAGCGCCATCGCAATGCAGGTCTTCCCGACGCGAACGAGAAACGGCCGCTCGCACAAGGCCGGCAGCACGACGAGCACGGCCACCGGCAGCGAGAACAGAAGCGGCTGCAGCCATCGGCCCTTGATCTTTCCGACCTCGCCGGTGAGAACGATGAGGATCAGCAGGGCGAACCAGCTCAGGTACAACCAGACGAAGAAGCGGGCTTGCGGCGTCTGTCGTTCGAGCGCGAGCCGCTTCCACCATCGTCGCGATGCGAGCGCATAGACGAGTGCGACCATCCAGACGAAAGCCAGCGTCGCGCCCACGAGACTGCCGGTGCCTCGGGCGACGTTGCGCAGGTAGCCATCGACATTCGTTCCTTCGGCCATCTTCTGCAGGGTGCCTGCAGACGCCGTCTCGAGATTGCTCAATAGCCACAGACCGTGGGGCAGAACTACCACCAGTGCTACCGCAACCGTGAGCAGGATCCTGCGATTCCAGACGGTCGAGCGGTGTTCCTCGACCAGGAGGCTCGCAGCGGTGAGACCGGCGGCGAAGATCACGAAGTTGTACTTCGCGAGTACGCCGAGTCCGAGCAGTGCGCCGAGCATCGCGAAGCGGACGCGGGTGGGCCTGCGTAGCAGCGCGAAGTAGCACCACAGCGTGGCGCTCGCGAGGCACATCACCAGCACCGAGTGCGTGAGGTCCCGCTGCGACTCCCATCCGATCTGCGGGAAGAGGATCAATGACATCGCGGCGGCCGTGGCCGCGTTGAGTCCGATGAGCGGGCGTGCGAGGAACCACGTGCAGAGGTACGTCGCCAGCAGCAGCAGATTCTTCAGGAACGCGAGGGCGAACAGGTTGAGCCCGAAGGCTGCGATGAACAGCCACTGCAGCCAGTTGTACAGCGGCGGCTGCGATCCATAGCCCAGCCCCGGTCGTTGCGAGTGGAAGACCGCTTGCGCTTCATCGAGCTCGAGCGAGTCGGAAAGGCTCATCCGGATGAGGACATGAAGCAGGAAATACAGCGCGAGACCGATCGGGAGTGCGACTTGCGGCCGCCGCAGAGCGTCGGCAACAGGCGATGGGCGAGCGGCCCGAGCGGTGCTGCTCATGGCTGCGGCAGGGCCAGCAGATCTGCCGCGCCAGGGCGGCAGGAACTCAGCAGATCCCACGCGGGGTCGTACAGCGTGGTTCGCACATCGAGCAGGCCGAGCAGCGTGTGGAACAGGTGGTCGTGGGCCACCGGCGCACTGGCGCGGGCATCGAGGCAGCCCGCCCGCAGCGAAGTCCGCTCCTCGAAGCCCGCCGACAGCCACATCAGCATCGGAACCCGTAGCTGCTCGTCCGGAGCCAGCGCATACGGCATTCCGTGCAGGAAGAGATTCCTTTCGCCGAGCGATTCGCCATGGTCGGAGGCATAGATCACGGCCGAATCGACTTCGGCGCGATGCGCCTGCAGCGTGCGGATCAGGCTTGCCAATACCTGATCGGTGTACAGCAGCGAGTTGTCGTATGCGTTGACGATCTGCTCGCGCGTGCAGCGGGCGAGATCGTCTTCGTCGCATGCCGGCCGGAAGTGCTCGAAGCGCTTCGGGTAGCGTCGGTGATAGGCTGGCCCGTGGCTTCCCATCATGTGCAGCACGAGCAGCTGTACGCCGTGCGCGCGGCGAAGCGTGTCTTCGAGCCCGAGCAGAAGCGCCTCGTCGAAACACGGTTCGTCCGCGCACAGTCCGGTCACCGGTGTCGATGACACGGTTTCGAAAGGCAGGCCTTCGCATACGCCTTTGCAGCCCGACTGGTTGTCGCGCCAGCGAACCTCGACGCCGGCCCGGGCAAGAACGTGCAGCAGCGATTCGCTGGTGGCGATCCGCGATTCGTCGTACTGTCGGCGTCCCGCGGGCGCGAACATGCACGGAAGCGATACGGCGGTGCTCGTGCCGCAGGCGGTTGCTGCAGGAAAGTTCGTGACGGGCAGACGGGCAAGCTGCGGCGTCGTCTGCCGCGTGTAGCCGTTGAGTCCCCAATTGGCCGCCCGAGCCGTCTCGCCGACGACGAGCACGACCAGCGCCGGCCTTGCGGCCGTAGCCCAAGAAGGTCCGTGCGCAGCGTCCAGCCCGATCGGCTTGCGCGGCGCCATCGATCCGCGGGCGTCCTGTACCGCAACGCGCCCCAGTGACCACAGGTAGTTGGCGGGCGTGATCAGATAGCGAGCCTCCTTCTGGTTGCGAACCATCGCGGAGAACGGCTGGAACGCGGCGAGCAGCGTCGCAGCCAGCACGACGGCCGTCGACGTCAGGAGCACGGTCCGTGCGACGAGGCTCGGCAGCCAGGCGCGCTGCACGAGCCGCACGCGCCAGAGCACGACGAGCGGCAGGACCGCGTAGAGCAGCAGATGCGGCAGCAACGACCACGACGACAGCAGTTCGCGGCTTTCGGCCGCGTCGGTCTGCAAGACGTTGCGCAACATCGACGGGTCCACCTGGACCCGGTAGCGCTGCATGAACCAGGTTGCGAAGGCCGTGCACACGATCAGCACGCCGAGCATCGGCTTGAGCGCTCTGCGGCTCGCGACCAGGCCGAGCATCAGGACGTGGAGGGCGGCGACGATCACCGCGAGCGCAACCGCATAGGCCCAGGTTGCGGGCGCCAGCAACGGTCTGCCGGCGAGCGCGGCTTCGTAGAACGGTCCGTTCGCCACGAGCGCCCAGTACACGCTCGCGATCAGGACGAGCTGCTCGACCGTTGCGGAGAAGGTGAACGAAGACGCTCGCGCCGGGTCTCGGGGCGAGCGGGGGAGATCCGGGGCGACGCGCGACATCCCTGCGCATTGAATCCTGCCGACCTGAAGAAGACCTGAAGACGGCCCGTGCTAACGTGAGATGCGCTCGAAAATGATCTCCCATGCGACTGTTGCTGATCGAAGACGACGAGATCCTGGGTGAAGGGCTGGCCGAATTCCTGCGTGCGGAAGGGCATGCGGTCGACTGGTGCCGCAGCATCGACCAGACGCTCGTCTACCGCAGCGAGCCCTACGACGCCTGGCTGATCGACTGGCAACTGCCCGACGGGTCGGGTCTCGACTGGCTGCGCTCGCGCCGCTCCCGAGGAGAGACGACCCCGGCACTGATGCTGACGGCGCGCGATCTGCTGCGCGACCGAATCGAGGGGCTGGACACCGGCGCGGATGACTATCTCGTGAAGCCCTTCGCACCGGAGGAACTGTCGGCGCGTCTTCGCGCGATCGGCAGGCGTCTGGCCGGAGTCGCCGCACCGCGACTGCGGCTGCCGGGTGGCGAGATCGATCTGGTGGCTCGAACCGCGTATCTCGGCGACACCCGCGTCGAGCTGACTGCGCGCGAGTGGGGCGTGCTGGAGGCGCTCGCGTTGCGGCCGGGGCGGATCGTTTCCAAGACCGACCTCGAGCGGGCCGTTCTGGGCTTCCAGTTCGACGTCGCAAGCAACGTGGTCGAGGTCCATGTGTCGAGCCTGCGTCGCAAGCTGGGGCGCGACGCGGTCGAGACGGTCCGCGGCCTCGGCTATCGCATCGGTTCGGCGTGAGCCCCCGTCCGTCAATTCGCGCACGGCTGTCGCGGGCGATCCTCGCGTGGTCGGCGACATGGGGCGTGGCCGTTGCGGCGGTGATCATTCTCGCGGTTCCGCACGAAGTCGACGAACTGCTCGACGACACGCTGCAGTCGTCGGCCGAGATACTCGCGGTCCTGCTGGCGCCGCCTCACCGGGCTCTGCTGGCCGACGTATCGCATGCTCCCGACGCCGCGCCGCGGGAACGCCGTAGCTCCCTGTTTCCCGAGGACCGCTTCGCCTGGCAACTGGTGGGCGCCGACGGCGTCGTACGGCTGCGCTCTCCATTGGCGCCGAGCACCCCGCTTCGCGCCGCTGCTACCGTCGGCTTCAGCGATTCGCCCGAGTGGCGCGTGTACGGTGTCGTCCTGCCCGACGACGGAAGCACGCTCTATGTCGCCCAGACGATGGCAGAGCGCTCCGAAGCGGCGTTCGAGGCGGGCTCCAGTGCGGCGGTAGCAGCCCTCGGCGTCGGGCTGCTCGGGCACCTCTGGCTGCGGACGCGAGTACGACGAGAGCTCGCGCCGCTGGAGAAGCTGTCGCACCGACTTCGCACGCACGATCCAACGGTTGTCGGTGCAAGCCTCGGGGAGGCCGAACGCGAGGAGCTCGCGCCCCTGCAGGCGGCCATCGACGGATTGGGTCGACGGCTGGCCGATCGACTGGCGAGCGAACGGGCTTTCGCCGCCCATGCCGCGCATGCGCTTCGCACACCGTTGGCGGGCATCGATGCGCAACTCGCGATTGCGGTCCTGGAGAGCCCTGCGCAGGTCCGGCCCCGGATACAACGTGCGCGGGAAGCTGCTGCGCGCCTGCACCGCGTCGTGTCGGCATTGCTCACGCTGTTTCGCAGCAGCGCCGAAATCAGGCGCGAGTCCCTGGACCTTCGCGTTCTGATCGCGAAATTGCCTGTAGAAGGATTGCAGGTCCAGGTGAACGGTAGTGGCTGGATCGAAGCCGACGCCGATCTGCTGGCGGCCGCGTTGTTGAACCTTATGGACAACGCGCTTCGCTACGGCGCACGACAGGTACGCATCGAAGTGATCGCTCCGGACACGGTTCGCGTGCACGACGACGGGCCGGGCGTCGACGCGTCGCGCCGTGTGCAATTGCAGGCAGCGATCGACGAAACGATCGAAGGCACGACTACAGGGCTGGGCCTGCGCCTCGCCGAGCTGATCGCGCGCGCCCACGGAGGGAGAGTGCATCTGCCGGAAGTGCCCAGCGGCTTTGCCGTGGACCTCATCCTCGGCCCTTCAGATCAGCTTGAGCGCTCGGCAGGCGCTGGCCACATTTGAAGGTCTTCGCGCAGCGCCCGAAGCAGCTGATCCGGCAAGTGTAGACAGCGACACCGGTACCGGAAAGAAGCAGGGCCTTCCGGCGGGAACGTTTCGGTCGTTCATTCGTTCCAATGAGCAGGACGGTCATCTCCCGGTCTTGCGGTTCGCGAAGGACGCAGCCGCTTCCATTCGATGAAAGGAGTCTCTGATGAACAGCCTTGCTGCCTGCATTGCCACGATGTCGTTGGCGGTGATCGCCGCGCCGGCAGTCGCCGATGAACTGCGTTTCGTGAACAACGAAATCGGGTACGAAGTCGTCTATTCGCCGAGCGTGGTCACGCGCGCAGAGGTCGCCGCCGAACTGCGTGAGGCGCAGCGTGATGGCGAAGTCGCGCAAAGCCATGAGTTTGCCCAGCCGCTCGAGCTCGTGCCGTCGGCGAAATCGCGTGAGCAGGTGCAGCGCGAAGCCGCCGCCATCAGCGAACGCGAACGTACCGCTCGCATGCTGCTGTACGCGCCGAATGCGTGATGACTGCGGGGCCGGCGGGCCCCGCGCTTCGCTTCAGCGCCCGCGCGTGAGCGGCACGAAGCGCACCTGCAACAGCTTGCTCGTCAGCGTGCGGCCGTCCGGTTCCTTGCGCATCAGCAGAAGATGCTGGATCCCGCCCTGCGGCCCCACCGGTGCGATCAGACGGCCACCGGGCGCAAGTTGATCGATCAGCGGCTGCGGCACTTCCGGCGGTGCGGCGGTCAGCAGGATGCCGTCGAACGGTGCGGCTTCGGGCCAGCCGAGGTAGCCGTCGCCGATCCGTACTTCGATGTTCGTGTAGCCGAGCTCGCGCAGCCGCTCGGCAGCCTGTTCGCCGAGCGGCGGTACGATCTCGATCGTATGCACGCGTGCCACGAGGTGGGCGAGCACCGCGGCCTGGTAACCCGAGCCCGTGCCGATCTCCAGCACCCGATCCTCGGGTTGCAGATCGAGCAGCTGCGTCATCAACGCAACGATGAAAGGCTGCGAGATCGTCTGGCCATGCCCGATCGGCAGGGGTCGGTTGGCGTAGGCGGATTCGGCCCAATGCGACGGCACGAAGCGGTGGCGTGGCACGAGGGCGATCGCGGCACGGACCGCCGGATCGAGCTGCTCGAGGCGCGTCGCCGACGCCGTCAGCCGAAAGTCGTTCTCGATTTCGGCGAGCATGGCCGCCCGCGCTTTCTCGTACGGATCCCCTGCATCGGCTGTCGAGACCGAAGCCGGGAAGCAGAGCGCCATGCCGCCCGCGAAGAAGCGGCGTCTGGAAAAGGTCATGCGGATCGTCCCGCTTCGTCGAATCGATGCGTCATGTCGGCGGCGCGCCGTCGACGTACTCATCATGTTCCTGCATTCGCGGGTTGGTTCGCGATTCGGCCCTGCGCGCGTGGTTGCGTTGCGCGTGTCCAAGCCACAGACCGAGCCCCATCCAGACCAGCGCAAGCGGCACTGCAAACGACGCGAGTGCGCCCAGCCCCGTGCCCAATCGCCCCAGCATGCCTTCGGTCTGCGCGCCGAGCACGTCGCCACCGCGGTAGACGAAGGTGTCGATGAACGCTTTCGCCTTGTAGCGATCGGCGCGCGAGACGACGGTGAAGAGCGTCTCGCGCGCGGGGCGCATGATGCCCCGCTGCACGGCGCGGAAGGTCGCCTCGAAGGCGACGAGCGCCGCCAGCGAGCCGACGATGGCCAGGCCGATGAAGCCCAGCGCCGCGGTGAGCGGCAGCAGCGCCAGGGTCATCGCCACGCCGAGCCGCTTCATCAGCTGGCCGGTGACCACCGCCTGCAGCACGAGCGTCGCCGCCTGCGTGAGCATGTCGATGCGCGCGAAGATCGTCGTGCGCAGGTCGAGATCGCTGTCCAATGCAGCCACCATCTGCAGGCGCGTGAAGTAGAGGAAGGTGACGATCACCGCGAGGATCAATACGTAGGCGCAGATCGCCAGCAGGTAGGGCGAGCGGGACACCGCCTGCAAGCCTTCCCAGGCGCTGCCGCCGATCACCGATCGTTCGACCTGTGCGCGCGTGCCGGCGCTTTCTTCGGCCGCGAGATGCTGCCGCTCGCCGGGAAGGCGCGTGAGCCACCACGCTGCACCGAGCGCCAGCACGAGGAAGGCGGCGGCGATGAGCAGCAGTGCCGGCGTGCCGAAGGGTCTGGCGAGCAGGCTCGCCAGCCACGGACCGACGATCGCGCCGAGCGTTCCGCCGACGGCGATCGCGCCGAACAGGCGCTTGCTCTGCTCGAGCGAGAAGCGGTCGGCCATCAGCGCCCAGAACAGCATCGTGGAGAACAGGTTGAAGACGCTGAACCAGACGTAGAACACCTGGCCCGTGCGCTCGCCGATCTGCGCCGGAGCCAGTACGAGCAATGCGTAAAAGGCGACCAGGCCGCACGCGAAGAAGAGGTAGGTCGCGTTGATGAAGGCCAGTCGGCGGAAGCGGCTGACGAGCAAGCCGAACAGCGGGTTGGCCAGCAGCGTCACGACGGCGGTGCCGACGAACAGCCAGCGGATCGCCTCGATGCCGCGTTGCATGCCGAGCGCTTCGCGTGCGGGCCGCACGACCATCAGCGCCGTGAGCACGCAGAAGAAGAACAGCCCCGCGACGACCGTCGGAGCGATTTCCCCGCGGCGCACGTTGGCGAAACGCTGGAGCAGGGCGGCGGGTCTCAAGTTAGCCGTACCAGATACAGGAAGCGTTTCGTGGCTGAAACCTGCTCTCGAGCAGCGTCCTCGCTGCTGCCAGGTCAAGCAGGACTCGGCAAGTGTAGACAGCGGCGAACTGGACACGAGGCAAACAGTCCGCTAAGATAGTAATAGATCACTATCTTTTACTGGGCACCGTGGACAACCGCTCGAAGAATCTGCCGGCCGACGAGAGGCGCGCGCTCACCGTCACGACGGTCGTCGATCTGGCCGCCGAACAGAACCCCAGCGAAATCACGACGTCGGCGATCGCCGCACGCATGCAGGTGACGCAGGGTGCGCTGTTTCGGCACTTCCCGAGCAAGGACGCGATCTGGCAGGCGGTGATGGAGTGGGTGGCCGAGCGGCTGATCGAACGGATCGAACGAGCGGCGCGCGACGCGGCATCGCCGCTTGCGTCGCTCGAAGCGATGTTCTTCGCGCACGTCGAGTTCCTCGCAGAGCATCCGGGTGTGCCGCGAATGCTGTTCGGTGAACTGCAGCGTGCGGGCGGTACCAGTGCGAAGCGCGCCGTACAGGTGCTGCTCGGACGTTATCGCGATCGACTCGTCGTCCTGCTCGAACAGGGCAAGTCGCAACGCGAACTCGACGCGAAACTCGATACCGCTGCCGCCGCGATTCTTTTCATCGGCACGATTCAGGGGCTGGTGATGCAATCGCTGGTGGCCGACGACGTGAGGCTGATCCGGCGCGAAGCGCCGGGCGCGTTCGCAATCTATCGGCGCGGCATCGCGCGTGCACGATGAAGCGGCCCCTCGTCCGACGCCGCACGCTGGCGTTCGCCGGTGTACTCGCGCTGCTGCTCGCGTCATTTGCGGGGGTCGTCATGCGCTCGGGGCCGCTCGCCCGGGTTCCGGTGACGACGACGATCGTCGGCAGCGTCGCGGTGGCGCCCGCGCTGTACGGGATCGGCATCGTCGAATCGCGCTACACGTATCGGATCGGTCCTGTGCAGGCAGGCCGCCTGGGACGCGTGCTCGTCGACGTGGGGGACACCGTGCGCGCCGGTCAGTTGCTCGGCGAGATGGACCCCGTCGACCTGGATCAGCGCGTCGATGCATACCGCGCGGCACTCGAGCGCGCGCGCGCCGGCGTGTCGAGTGCGCAAGCGCAGGAAGCGGACATGTCGGCGCGTCGCCAGTACGCCGAGACGCAGGCGCGCCGCTACGAGAAGCTGCTGCAGGCGCGCTCGATCAGCGACGAAGCGGCCGAGGCGCGACGGCACGAACAGCGGCTGGCCGAAGCAGGTCTGCTGGCCGCACGCGCGAATCTCGACGGCGCCCGTCGTGAACTCGAGCGGGCGCGCGCCGAGCTCGACGGTGCGCTGCGCCAGCGCGCCGACATGCGCCTGGTCGCTCCGGTCGACGGACTGGTCGCAGCGCGCAGCGCCGATCCCGGCACCTCGCTCGTCGCGGGCCAGTGGGTTCTCGAAGTGATCGACCCGGCGAGCCTGTGGATCAATGCGCGCTTCGACCAGTTGCGTGCAGGCGGCCTGCGCGGTGATCTGCCCGCGCGAGTGACCCTGCGTTCGCGCGGCGACGAGGCGCTCGCCGCGCGCGTCGTGCGCGTCGAACCGAAAGCGGACGCGGTTACCGAGGAGCTTCTGGCGAAAGTCGTTCTCGAAGACATTCCCCGGCCGCTTCCGTCGATCGGCGAGTTGGCCGAGGTGTCGGTCGAGCTGCCCCCGCTCGACCCGCGTCCCACCGTGCCCAACGCGAGCGTGCACCGGAACGACGGAGAGCTTGGCGTGTGGATCGTCGAGGCAAGCGCGCTGAAATTCGCGCCGGTGCGCGTGGGCGCCTCCGACCTCGACGGGCGCACGCAGATCCTCGACGGGCTGCAAGGCGGCGAGAGCGTCGTCGTGTACAGCCACACGATGCTCGACACGCGTACCCGGATCAGCGTCGTCGACCGGGTGCACGGAGTGTCGCCGTGATCAGCCTCGCCGGCCGCGACATCCTGCAGGCGTGGGGGAAGTTCGTCTTCACCGGCGTCGGACTCGGGCTTCTGATCGGCGCGACGCTGACCATGGCCGGCGTCTACCGCGGCATGGTCGACGACGCGCGCGTACTGCTCGGCAGCAGCGGCACCGACCTGTGGGTCGTCCAGCGCGACACGCTCGGCCCGTACGCCGAAGCGTCGAGCGTGTACGACGACACGTGGCGTGCAATCGCTTCGATTCCCGGCGTCGCGCGCGCCGCCAATGTCACGTACCAGACGATGCAGGTGCGCCGCGGCGAGCGCGACGTGCGGAGCATGGTCGTCGGCGTCGTTCCCGCAGGGCCCGGCGAACCCGGTCAGCCCGGCCATCTGGTCGCGGGTCGACACCTCACGCGCAATCATTACGAAGCGGTTGCCGATGCGGCCACCGGGTTCCGGCTGGGCGAAGAAATCCGGATTCGCCGCAACGACTACGTCGTCGTCGGACTGACGCGGCGCATGGTTTCATCGAGCGGCGACCCGATGATCTTCGTTGCGCTGAAGGACGCGCAGCAGGCGCAGTTCCTGAAGGACAACGACGCGATCGTGCGTCAACGCCGTCGCACCGCGGCCAATCCGGCGTTCGACCTGCCCGGTGCACCGGGCGTGCTCGACGCGGTGATCGCCTCGCAGAGCGTCAACCCGTACGTCAACGCGGTGCTGGTGCAGCTCGCGCCCGGCTACGCGGCCGAGGACGTCGCCGATCCGATCCGGCGCTGGAAGCGGCTGCAGGTCTATACGCGCGCGCAGATGGAAGACATCCTGATCGGCAAGCTCATTGCGACGTCGGCGCGGCAGATCGGCCTGTTTCTCGTCATTCTCGCCATCGTCAGCGCGGCGATCGTCGCGTTCATCATCTACACGCTGACGATGGCCAAGATCCGCGAGATCGCCGTACTCAAGCTGATCGGCACGAAGAACAGCACGATCTCGTGGATGATCCTTCAGCAGGCGCTCGGGCTCGGCGTGATCGGCATCATCGTCGGCAAGCTCGCGGCGACGCTGTGGGCGCCGGTCTTCCCGAGGAACGTGCTGCTGGAAACCGGCGATGCCGCGCGTGCCCTCGGCGCGGTTCTCGTCATCTGCGTGCTGGCGAGTGTCGTCGCGATTCGCGCCGCGCTGAAAGTCGACCCTGCGGAGGCGGTCGGTGGCTGATTCGCACAGCCCCGGCATCCGCATCGAGGCGCTGAGCAAGCGCTACGGCAAGGGCGACACCGCAGTCGACGCCTTGAGGCACGTCGACATGCAGGTCGCGCCCGGCGAGGTCGTCGGCCTGATCGGCCCGTCGGGGTCGGGCAAGAGCACCTTGCTGAAATGCCTCGGTGCGGTCATCGAGCCGAGCGCCGGCCGGATGACGCTCGGTGATCGCGTCGTCTACGACGACGGCTGGAAGATCCGCGACCTGCGCGCACTGCGCCGCGACAAGATCGGTTTCGTGTTCCAGGCGCCGTATCTGATCTCGTTCCTCGACGCCACCGACAACGTCGCGCTGTTGCCGATGCTGGCCGGACGCCCGAACGCCGAGTCGCGCCGGCGCGCGCGTGAAATGCTGCTCGCGCTCGACGTCGACCATCGCGCCGGCGCCATGCCCGCGCAACTCTCGGGCGGCGAGCAGCAGCGAATCGCGATCGCGCGCGCGCTGGTCAACCGGCCGCCGGTGATCCTCGCCGACGAGCCGACCGCGCCGCTGGACAGCGAGCGCGCGCTCGCCGTCATCCGCATCCTGCACGAGATGGCGCACCACTACCAGACCGCCGTGATCGTCGTGACGCACGACGAAAAGATCATCCCCACGTTCCGGCGCATCTACCAGATCCGCGACGGGCGGACGCACGAGCAGGTCGGCGAAGGAAGGCCGTTCCGATGAAACGCGTGCGGCGCTTTCGCATCGCCCGCGCGGCCGGCGTTCTCTCCGTCGTTGCGATGCTGGCAGGGTGCGCCGTGCCGTCGGAATTCAGGCGACCCGATGCGCCGGAGGTCCGCGGGTACACGGCCGAACCGATGCCGGCGAGCACGGCCTCGAGCGATACGCGGCTGGGAGCGGAACAGCGTTTCGTCACGGCAGCTCCGATCATGACGCAATGGTGGCGCGCGCTCGGTTCCGCCCGGCTCGACCAGCTGGTCGACGAAGCCCTGCTCGCCAGCCCGACGCTCGCCGCGGCGCAGAGCACGCTGCGCCAGGCAGGCGAGACGCTGGCCGCGCGCTCGGGTGCGCTCGAATACCCGCAGGCGAAAGCCGAGTTCGCTGCGCAGCGCCAGCGAAACAACGGGTCGGCGCTCGGACAGTCGATCGGCGAGCGGAGCTTCAGCCTGTACGGCGCCTCGGTCGGCATCGTGTACGACCCGGACTTCGCCGGCGGCAACCGCCGTACGCTCGAGGCGCTCGCCGCACAGGTCGACTACCGGCGCTTCCAGCTCGAGGCGGCGAAGCTCGCGCTCGCTGGCAACGTCGCGGTCGCGGCGATCGCGCAGGCGCGTCTCGTCGAACAGATCGCCGTGACCGAAGCGCTCGCCGAACTGCAGCGCGAACAGATCGAGATCACGCGAACGCGCGTCTCCCTCGGCGCGGCGTCGAACGACGAAGTCGTCGCGTTGCAGACGCAGTACGAGCAGACGCGAGCGAGGATTCCGTCACTACGCATCGAGCGGGAACGAAGCGCACACCTGCTCGCTGTGCTGGTGGGCAAGGAGCCGGCAAACTTCAAGTCGCCCCACTTCACGCTGGAAGACTTCGCGTTGCCGGCCGAACTGCCGCTGCGCGTTCCCTCCGATCTCGTCCGCCAGCGACCGGACATTCGATCGGCCGAGGCGCTGCTGCATTCGGCCGACGCGCAGTACGGAGTTGCGCTCGCGAAGCTGTATCCGCAGATCACCCTCAGCGCGGCGCTCGGCTCGCAGACGCTCACCGCGGCCGGGCTGTTCGGCGCCGGATCGCTCGTCTGGGGCGTTGCGGGACAGCTCGTGCAGCCCCTGTTCCGGCCGGGCCTGCGCGCCGAGGCGCGCGCTGCCGAGGCCGAGCTCGCAGCGGTCGCCGCGAACTACCGCGATACCGTCCTGCAGGCGTTGCGCAACGTCGCCGACGTGCTGCAGGCGATCGAGCACGGGGCGCAAGCGCTGTCGGCGCAGGCGGCGGCCGACGCGGCAGCGCGGGAACTCCTGCGATCGATGGACGACCGACACCGGCTCGGTGCAGCCAGCTACATCGAATTGCTGATCGCGCAGCAGCAGGCGCAACAGACGCGGATGGACCTGATCGCAATGCAGGCGCAACGGCTCGCCGACTCGGTCGCGTTTTATCAGGCGATGGGGGGCGGGCTCGTGCTTGCGAACCGCCCCAGCCCCATTTCGACCAACGCGCCTTCGCCGCGAAGCAACCACAGCGCCTCGAGCCCCACGCGCTGCGCCAACGCCAGCCCTTCGCCCGGCCCGGCTACCAGCAGCGCCGTGGCCCAGGCGTCGGCATCCATGCACGTGCCGGCAAGCACGGTGACCGAAGCGACGTCGTTGTGGACGGGCGCTGCGCGGCGGCCATCCATCGTGTGCGCCACGCGCGCATCGCCGACCTGAACCAGGCGACGGTAGTCTCCCGAGGTGGCCACGGCCAGGTCCTGAAGTTCGATCACGCCATGCGCCGCACGGCGCCCGGCCTGGGGGCTCTCCAGGGCTACCGCCCAAGGCTGGCCGTCGGCCTGGCTGCCCAGGGCATGCAGCTCGCCATCGAGGGCTACCAGTGCGTGGCGGATGCCGTGGTCCTTCAGCACGGCCACCATGCAATCCACGGCGTAGCCCTTGGCAATGCCGCACAGGTCGACCTGCAGGCGCGCGCGTTTGCAGGCACGCCCTGTGGCGAGGTCCAGTTGCAGGCCTTCGTGCGCGGGGCAGTGGGGATCGTCGCGGGCGGCGCGGATCGCCTGCGCATCGGGCGCATCGCGCACCGCACCGAAGCCCCAGGCGTCGACCAGCGCTCCGACGGCGGGATCAAAGGCACCCGCGCTCAGCCGGCCGATATCCAGCGCCCGGGTCAGCACCTGCAGCATCTCTTTGGGCAATTCCACCCACGCATCGACGGGTGCCCGGTTCAGGCGCATCAGGTCGCTGTCGGGCTTCCAGGGGGACATCTGCGCATCCACTTGCTCCACCGCAGCCTGCAGGGCAGCGTGCAGCAGTTCGGGGTCTCGGTCAGGCGCCGCGTCGCAGCGGACAGACCAGCGCGTTCCCATGGTCGGGCCATGCAGGTGCAGGCGGGCGCGTCCGGCGTGCGGGTCTGCGCCTTTCGCCTCCGCGGGATGGTCAGAACACGTCTTCGGCATAGCGCCCTTTCGCCTTGAGTTGCTGCACGCTCAAATGCAGCGTGCGCAGAATGTCATCCAGCGTTTCGGCTACGCCGCGTGCCATGGGGCGGCTGCCGCACACGCGCACGCAGGCGCCGCGCTGCAGCAGCTCGCCCAGGTGCGTGGCGTCGCGGCGCAGGGCGTCCTGCACATAGCCTCCGCCCGGCACACGCGAGAACGCGGTTTGCACACTGGCCAGGCGCTGCTCGTCGAGCCAGCGCCGGATCTCGGGTTCGAAATAGAAATCCAGCGACGGGTTGCGTCCGCCGAAGTACAGGTGCATCGGGGTGCGCCTGTCGTTGCGCCGGATGAAGCCCGCGAGCGGGGCTACGCCCGTGCCCGCGCCGATGAGCACCACGGTTCGCCGTGGGTCGTGCAAGGCGAAACCCGGGTTGGGCCGGATGAAAGCCTCGGCCGTGTCCCCCGGCTGCAGGCCGTAGAGGTGCGTGGAGCACAGGCCGCCTGCCAACCGACGCACGCAGATTTCCAGGAATCCGTCCTCGGTGCCCGAGGCCAGCGAGTAATAGCGTGGCACGTTGGCGCCGGGCGGAACGATGCCCACCAGGTCGCCCGCCGCAAAACGCGCCAGGCCGCGCCCGCGCAGGCGATCGCGCCAGCCCACGCGTGGCCAGCAAAAGCGCAGGATGGCCGTCGAAGTGTCCGCCTGGCCCGAGTAGTCCTGGCGCGAACTCAGCGTGAGGGTGGTGCTCGGCGGCACGCGCGGCACATGGTTCAGAACCAGAGGCTCGTTCAGCGCCTGTGCGAGGGCTTCGCCCCAGCGGGCGAACTGCTGGCTGGATTGCTGGTGGACGCATTCGAGCGGCAGCAGCGCGGGCCAGCCCCGTGCGCGCAAAGCGTGCTCCAACGCCTGGGCAAAGCCGCAAAAGGCCGGGTATTGCCGGTCGCCAAAGCCCAGTACTGCCACGGGCACCACGCCGCGTTTGTGGCTCGCAATGTGCGCGAGGACCTGGCTGGCGTGGGCAGGGGCCTGCCCCTCGCCATAGGTGGCGGCAAGCACGAACACGTGCCGCGTGGCCGGAGCAGTCTGAAAATGCTCCAGGCCGCTGGTGTGCACGTGGTGGCCGCATTGAACCAGCGCGTCGTGCAGCGACTGGGCAAAGCCCCAGGTGCTGCCGCCTTCGCTGGCAACGAAGACCAGCACGTCGGCCTGTGCGAGCGGGCTGTTGCCCGTGATGCGAACCGCCTCGCGGCGTGCCCGCCACCAGATCAGCACGCCCGACAGCCACAAGGGCACGATGGAGGCTCCCACGAGCCCCAGCACGATGGCCCAGAGCCAGGCGCTCTCGCCCGTGTGCAACACCACGGCCCAGTCGTACAGGTGCTGCGCCGTGGTGGCGTCCTGCCAGGCCAAAGTCTCACCGCTGTAGCGGTCGATCCAGCCCTGGCCTTGGCCGGTCGTCACTTTCCAGCTGTCCTCGGGGTCTGTTGCGCTTGGGAAATTCAGTTTGCGCAAGTCCTGTACGGTGAGGCTTTGCAGCGCTCGCACTTGCGCGACTGGCACCTCGGTCGCGCTGCCAGCCACGGACACCACGCTCGGCTCGGGTTCGGCGTCGAGCTGCACCAGCCCCAGCGTCGTCGCGCTCATGAAGAGCGCCGTGAGCGACGACAGGCCCAGCACCGCAAGCACCATCCGGCCGACGAGCACATGCAGGCGCTGCGCCAGCGGGCCGCGCACCCGCCCCGCCAGGTGTTGCCAGCCGCCCATGCGACGCAGCAGCAGCGCCAGTCCGGAGAACGAAATCAGCGCTATGGCGAGCGCAATGCCTGCCGCGCCCCAGCGCCCCGCGTCGCCGAGCAGCAGGGAGCGGTGCAGGTTCTTCACCCAGCGCGGCAGTTGCGAGGGGCGGTACGCTGCGAGCGCCCGGCCGTCCCCCGGGTCCACATACGAAGCCTGCGGCTGCTCACCGACGAAGCCATAGGCGACGATGGCGCCCGAGGGCAGACGGCGGATTTCCTCCACGCCAGGCAGGACACGCTGTACCCGTTCGGCCAGCGTGGCCACGGGCAGATCGGCCGGCGCCGAGGGGGCCTGCCAGGCCTGCTGCACCGGGTCGATGGCCAGGAGGGCGCCGGTGATGGCGAGCACCAGCGCCAGGCTGCCAGCGGCCAGGCCCAGCCAGCGGTGAATGGCTTTCCAGCCCAATGCGCGCTCCTTATTGCAGTTGGTAGGTCAGGGTCTGGATGTACCGCTTGCCCGCCTGGGGTTTGCCGGCGTTTTGTGTAGACAGTGGGACGCGGATTTCGGAGGGGCTGTCGCGCATGTCTTCTGCGGCGGCATCGATGCGAATTTCGTAGCCCGCATCGATCAACGCGTCGGCCAGATCGGCCGTCACTTTGAGCGAGCGTCCGGCACCCACGCTGGCGCCGGTCACGCCGTCGAGGCGCTTGGCGTCGCGGGCCGACAGGCGGTTCCAGTCGGCCAGATTCTTGTAGTACTTGGCCTTGCCCCCGGCCACCCACAGCGTGCGGGCATAGGCGCCCTTGGCGTCGGTCAGGTACACGGCCAGGTAGGCGCCGTCGCCGCCGTAGTTCTTGAGCTGAGTGGTCAACGTGACCGGGCGGCTGTGGGCCAGCGAGGGCAGGGCCAGCGCGCTCGCAACAGCCACGATGGTCAAAAGCGACTTGGACATGGTTTTCTCTTCCCGTTACTCGACCTGGCCGCGGTCGCGGTCTCGAGCGCGGTCGCGATCCTTGTGTTTGATCTGCACTACCTCCAGGGTCTGCGGGTCGATCCTGGCCTTGAAGGCGCGGCCCTGGGCATCCGTGCCGCGGATTTCATAGCAGCCGTCGTCGATCTTGAGCCGCTGCACTTGCCACCCTTGCGCTACGGCCATCTGATGCACGGCTTCGCGCGATTGCCACTGCTGCACCGGCGCGTCGCAGTCGTCGTCGGCCAGGGTGGGCCCGGCGGCCAGGCCCAGCGACAGGACCAGCACGCCGTGGCGCAGGAAGGGGTGGCGATTCATGACGGTGCTCCTGGCAGGACGCAGGCCGGCTCTTCAGACGCCCGTCTGCGCAGCAGCGACCCAGCGCAGACCCTTGCCGCGGCTGTAGTAGTAGTCGCCTTGCGGGCTGATGACGACGGCGCGTCGCGCCGTGGGATCGGAGAAGTATTGCCAGCCGTGACCCCGTTCATCAGGGCCGGCGCCGTGGGGCACGGCCTGCATGCCGTGGTCGAAGGCGCCCGCAGGACGGGCGTTCTCGATGCGGGGGCGGTCATGATCACGGTCGTTGCCATCGTCGCGATCGCCAGCCAGCACGGAACTGCCGAGGATCGTTGCGAGCACTCCGATCGAGGCGAGAAGCACGGTCGATTTCATGATCAACTCCTTTGCATGGACTGCAGTCGATATCGACTGTGCAGGCAGTGTGCGTACGGGGAGCTGAATTGGTGCTGAACGGGCGAGGTGCGTGGCCGATTGCACGCGCGAGCAGAGGAAGAGGTCGTTGCCGGGCGTGTCCGAATGGACCTCGCCAAGACTGGAGTCGACCCTGCTGTACAGGGTGACGCCGGTCTGTCTTCAGGAGGCGCCCGCAAAGGCTGGCTGGTGGGCGGCGCAGGGTTCGAACCTGCGACCCCTGCCGTGTGAAGGCAGTGCTCTACCGCTGAGCTAGCCGCCCCGGAGAGGGGAGGCGCGATTGTAATCGCTTCGGCGCAAGCCCGCCAGACTCATCCGCCCCGCTCCCAGACGATGCAGCGATTGTTCGCCGGCATCGCGCGATCCTCGACGAGCGTGAAGCCCGCCGCACGCGCGAGTTCGTCGACCTTCTCGAAGTCGCGAACGCCGCGTCGCGGATCTTCGCTGCGCAGCCAGCGATCGAACTGTGCGTTGCTGTCGCTCGTCGCCTGTCCGTCGTAGCGGAACGGACCGTAGACGACGAGGCGCGCGTCGTCGGTCGTCACATCGGGCAGCACCGCGAAGAAGCGCTCGACTTCGTCCCAGCCCATGATGTGCAGCGTGTTCGCGGTGAACACGCCATCGAAGCCCTGCGCGGGGGGCGCATCGCGTACGTCCCAGGCGAGCGGAGTGGGTGTGTTCGGCAACGCCGCGTCGTCGAGCCAGGCACGGATGCCGCCGAGGTTTTCGTCGACGTCGCTCGCCTGCCATTCCAGATGCGCCAGCGCATCGGCGAAATGCACGGCGTGCTGGCCAGTGCCGCTGCCCACCTCGAGCACGCGGCTGCGGTCGCCGAAATGCTGCTGCAGCACCGACAGGATCGGCTCGCGATTGCGTTCGCAGGCGAGCGAGAACGGCTTCTCCATCCGTGCACGATACCCGCTCCCGTAGAATCGGACGATCCAGCCCCTCCGGAACTCCAGGCGAGATGGTTCGCACGCGCTTCGCTCCCAGCCCTACCGGCTTCCTGCACATCGGCGGTGCGCGCACGGCGCTCTTTGCCTGGGCCTATGCGCGGCACCACCGCGGCACCTTCATCCTGCGCATCGAGGACACCGACCTCGAGCGCTCGACGCCCGAGGCGACGCAGGCGATCCTCGACGGCATGCAATGGCTCGGCCTGGACGCCGACGAAGGCCCGTACTACCAGACGCAGCGCATGGACTGTTATCGCGAGGTCATCGCGCAGATGCTGGCGGACGGCACGGCCTACCGTTGCTGGTGCTCGAAGGAGGAGCTCGACGCGATGCGCGCCGCACAGGAGGCGAAGGGCCTCAAGCCGCGCTACGACGGGCGCTGGCGCCCGGAGCCGGGGCGCACGCTGCCCGAGCCGCCGGCGGGCGTCGATCCGGTGGTGCGCTTTCGCAGCCCGCTCGACGGTGCAACGGGCTGGAACGACGTCGTCAAGGGACCGATCTCCTTCGACAACGCCGAGCTCGACGACCTGATCATCGCGCGCTCCGACGGCACGCCGACCTATAACTTCTGCGTCGTCGTCGATGACCGGGATATGCGGATCACGCACGTGCTGCGCGGCGACGACCACGTGAACAACACGCCGCGGCAGATCAACATCCTGCGCGCGCTCGGTGCACCGGTGCCCGAATACGGGCACCTGCCGATGATCCACGGCCCGGACGGGCAGAAGCTTTCGAAGCGGCACGGTGCGGTGTCGGTGATGCAGTACGACGACGACGGCTACCTGCCGGAGGCGGTCGTCAACTACCTCGCGCGGCTCGGCTGGAGCCATGGCGACGAGGAGATCTTCTCGCGCGAGCAGCTCGTCGAGTGGTTCGACGGCTCGCACATCAGCCGCTCGCCGTCGCGCTTCGACTTCGACAAGCTGCGCTGGCTGAACGCGCACTACCTGAAGGCGAAGGACGACGATGAGCTCGCCCGGCTCGTGCGCCCGCGCCTGGAGATGGCGGGTGTTGCAGTACCGAGCGACGGTGCGGATCTCGCCACTGTCTGCGGGCTGTTGAAGGAGCGCGCGCAGACGTTGAACGAGCTCGCCGGACAGGCGCGCATGTTCTACGTGGAGCCGGTGGTGGCGGAAGCGGATCGTCAACGGCATATCGTCGGGGGTCCGGCGCCGCTGTTGGCGGCGATCGAGAACTTCGCGTCGAAGCTGGAAACGGTCGACTGGACCCGCGAAGCCATCGCTGCCGTCCTCAAGGCGACGCTCTCCGAGCACGGCCTGAAGATGCCGCAACTCGCGATTCCGGTGCGGTTGCTCGTGCTCGGTGTCACGCAAACGCCGTCGCTGGACGCGACGCTTGCGGCGCTGCCGCGCGAGGCGGTCATGCAGCGCTTGCGCGCCAACGAATAGCTCGTCCGATCGGTCGACGAAGAACGATCAATTGACGATGCAGTAGTGTTGTGATGACATATACATTTGTATATAGCATCGGCAACGGTTCGCGGATATAGCGGCGTTCCCATGGCAAAGAGAGCTCGCATCTTTATGAACAACCGCAGCCAGGCGGTTCGCCTCCCGAAGGAGTTCCAGTTCTCCACGAGCGAGGTCTACGTCCACAGAGAGGGTTCCGCCGTGGTGCTGCGTCCGCGTCCCTCGAGCTGGGACGCCTACCTTGACCACGGTCCTGTCGCGCCGGACGATTTCATGGAAGGGGTCGAGGATCTGCCCTTGCAGGAGCGCAACCGCTGAGCCTTTGTTCATGTTCATCCTCGACACCGACATCTGCTCGTACATCATGAGACGGTCGAGTGCGCGTCTGCTCGAACGGATTCGCGCGGTTTCGCTCGACGATCAGGCCGTTTCGATCGTCACCGTTGCCGAGCTCCTGTTCGGGATTCGCTTGTCCGCTCGCCTTGTGCAGGCGAAAGATGCGTTCGATGCGTTCATTCCGCATCTGGCAGTCCTCGATTGGGACTATTCCGCTGCGGAACACTATGTAGAGATTCGGGCGGACCTGAAGCGTAGAGGGAGTCCGATCGGCTCGAACGACCTGATGATCGCTGCCCATGCTCGCTCGCTCGATGCCACGCTCGTCACGAACAATGTAAGGGAGTTCAGGCGAGTGGCGGGGTTGCGCGTCGAGAATTGGGCGGCCTGAACGTCCACGACGCAGAAAGGAATCACGCCTTGTCCGGCAGCACCTTCGGCCACGTCTTCCGCGTCACCACTTTCGGCGAATCGCACGGCCCGGCGATCGGCTGCATCGTCGACGGCTGCCCGCCCGGGCTTGTGCTCTCCGAAGCCGACATCCAGCCCGAGCTCGACCGCCGCCGGCCCGGCACTTCGCGCCACGTCACGCAGCGGCGCGAGCCCGACCGCGTCGAGATCCTGTCGGGCGTCTTCGAGGGCCGCACCACCGGCACGCCGATCGCGCTGGTGATCCGCAACGAGGACGCACGCAGCAGCGACTACTCGGAGATCGCGCGCACCTTTCGCCCGGGGCACGCTGACTACACGTACTGGCAGAAGTACGGCATTCGCGATCCGCGCGGCGGCGGGCGATCCTCGGCCCGGCTCACGGCGCCCGCAGTCGCCGCCGCGGCGATCGCGAAGAAGTGGCTGCACGAACGCTACGGCACACGCATCCGCGGCTGCATGACGCAGCTGGGCGAGGTCCGCATCCCGGTCACCGACTGGGAACAGGTGCCGAACAACGCGTTCTTCGCCGCCGATGCGGCGATCGTCGCCGGGCTCGAGCGCCACATGGACGAGCTGCGCCGCGCGGGCGACTCCTGTGGCGCGCGCATCCGCGTCGTCGCCGAAGGCGTGCCGGTGGGCCTCGGCGAGCCGCTGTACGACAAGCTCGACGCCGACATTGCTTACGCGATGATGGGCATCAACGCGGTCAAGGGCGTCGAGATCGGTGCCGGCTTCGGCTGCGTCGTGCAGAAGGGCAGCGAGCACGGCGACGAACTCACACCCGAAGGTTTCGCGACGAACCACGCCGGAGGAGTCCTCGGCGGTATCTCTACCGGCCAGCCGATCGTCGTCGAGCTGGCGATCAAGCCGACCTCGAGCATCCGGCTGCCGCGCCGCTCGATCGACATCGACGGCGAGCCGACGACGGTCGAGACACACGGCCGCCACGATCCCTGCGTCGGCATCCGGGCGACGCCGATTGCCGAGGCGATGCTCGCGCTCGTGCTGATCGACCATGCGCTGCGCGATCGCGGGCAGAACGCCCAGGTCTCGGTGGCGACGCCTCGGATCGGCGGTGCGCCGCGCTCAGGGGGCTCAGGCTCGGCCTGAGGCGAAGACTCGGGCCGGGCAACCGGGTTGCTTCACGATCGCTTACAGTCCTGCAAACGAACCTCTCCGGTGCGATCATGAAAGCCAGGCGCCTGCTCACCGCAGCTTCGTGCGCTGCGGCACTCCTGTTGGCCGCCTGCACCACGGTGCAGACGACGAATCCCGGTGCGATCGGGCTCGATCGCCAGCAGCGCATGTCTACGCTGATCTCCGAGCAGCAGATGCAGCAGGAGGCTGTTGCTGCGTATCAGCAGATCGTGCAACAGCAGCGGCAGAAGGGCGCGTTGAACGACGACCCTGCCCTGACCAGGCGGGTTCGCGCGATCACGGCGCGCCTGATTCCGGCGAGTGCCGCCTTCCGGCCGGATGCGAGCAGCTGGAAGTGGGAGGTCAATGTCTTCGATTCGCCCGAGATCAACGCCTGGGTGATGCCGGGCGGCAAGATCGGCGTCTACAGCGGGCTGATCACGAAGCTGAAGCTCACCGACGACGAGATCGCTGCGGTGCTCGGCCACGAGATCGCGCACGCGCTGCGCGAGCACGCGCGCGAACGCGCCTCCGAGCAGGTGGGGGCGCAGGTGCTGATCACCGGGGCCGCGGTGCTGCTGGGTGCGGGGGAGGCCGGCACCGATCTCGGCAACGTGTTCTACAAGACCTTTTTCGGCCTGCCGAACAGCCGGCTGCACGAAACCGAGGCCGACCGGATCGGCGTCGAGATCGCCGCGCGAGCGGGTTATGACCCGCGCGCAGCCGTCACGCTCTGGCAGAAGATGTCGAAGCAGGCGGGCGGCAGCCGCGGCCCCGAGTTTCTCAGCACGCACCCGTCACCCGAGAATCGGATTCGCGACCTGCAGGTCTATTCGGAGCGTGTGATGCCGCTGTATCGGCAGGCGCGTCGCTGACGGACTTTCGGAGAGGAAGGCGACGCTTCGCTGCAGTGCAGCAATCGACCTTCACGTGGCATAATCGGGTGTTTGCCGCAAACTCGCCGCAGCCCGCCATTTGCCTGTCAACTCGCGGCCGCCGGCGCGAATCCTACCGTCATGCCGCTCATCGCTCGCACGCTATACGACAAGCTGTGGGACGCTCACGTCGTTCATAAAGATGACGATGGAACGGCCCTCATTTATATCGATCGCCATCTGGTTCACGAGGTAACGAGCCCGCAGGCTTTCGAAGGACTGCGGCTGGCCGGGCGCAAGCCCTGGCGCGTGAACGCCAATCTCGCGGTCGTCGACCACAACGTGCCGACCACCGACCGCTCGCGTGGCATCGCCGATCCGATCTCGCGGCTGCAGGTGGAAACGCTCGACGCGAACGCGCGCGACTACGGCATCACCTATTTCGACCTGCTCGATCGGCGCCAGGGCATCGTCCACGTGATCGGCCCCGAGCAGGGCGCCACGCTGCCCGGCATGACGGTCGTCTGTGGCGACTCGCACACGAGCACGCACGGCGCCTTCGCCTGCCTGGCCTTCGGTATCGGCACCTCCGAGGTCGAGCACGTGCTCGCCACGCAGACGCTCGTCGCGCGCAAGATGAAGAACATGCTGGTGCGCGTCGAGGGAGCGCTGCCGCGCGGCGTCACTGCGAAGGACGTCGTGCTGGCGATCATCGGGCGCATCGGCACCGCCGGCGGCACCGGCTATGCGATCGAGTTCGGCGGCTCGACGATCCGCGCGCTGTCGATGGAAGGGCGGATGACGATCTGCAACATGGCGATCGAGGCGGGTGCACGCGCGGGCATGGTTGCCGCCGACGAAACCACCTTCCGCTACCTGAAGGGCCGCCCGATGGCGCCCACCGGAGCCGACTGGGACCGCGCCGTCGAGCACTGGCGCACGCTGCACTCCGACGCCGATGCGCGCTTCGATCTCGTCGTCGACATCGACGCGACGAAGCTGTTGCCTTATGTCAGTTGGGGAACCTCGCCCGAGATGGTCGCCACCATCGACGCGCGCGTGCCCGATCCCGAGAAGGAGAAGGATCCGGTGCGACGCGAGGGGTACGAGCGCGCCCTGGAGTACATGGGACTGAAGCCGAATACGCCGATCACCGATATCCGCATCGACAAGGTCTTCATCGGCTCGTGCACCAACTCGCGCATCGAAGACCTGCGCGAGGCGGCGGCCGTCGTGCGCGGCAAGCGCAAGGCGTCGAACGTCAAGCTCGCGATGGTTGTTCCGGGTTCGGGGCTGGTGAAGGCGCAGGCCGAGCAGGAAGGCCTCGACCGCATCTTCGTCGACGCCGGCTTCGAATGGCGCGAACCGGGCTGCTCGATGTGCCTGGCGATGAACGCCGACCGTCTCGAACCGGGCGAGCGCTGTGCATCGACGTCGAACCGGAACTTCGAGGGACGGCAGGGCGCAGGCGGACGCACGCACCTGGTCAGCCCGGCGATGGCGGCGGCGGCTGCGCTCGCCGGGCACTTCGTTGATGTGCGTTCGCTGCGCTGAGCGGAGGATCTGATGAAACGAGCACTGATCACGGCCTGCCTCGTGCTGTACGGCCTCATGCTGGCCGGTTGCAACACGATGGCCGGCGTGGGCAAGGACATCCAGCGCGCTGGCGAAACGATCCAGGGCGCTGCGAAGAAATAGCCATGCGAAGCCTCACCGTTCACCGCGGCGTCGTTGCGCCGCTCGATCGCGCCAACGTCGACACCGACGCGATCATTCCGAAGCAGTTCCTGAAGTCGATCCGTCGCAGCGGCTTCGGCCCGAACCTGTTCGACGCGTGGCGCTATCTCGACGCCGGTGAGCCGGGCATGGACAACAGCCGTCGGCCGCTGAATCCCGATTTCGTGCTGAACGAGCCGCGCTACCAGGGCGCTTCGATCCTGCTCACGCGCAGGAACTTCGGCTGCGGCTCGTCGCGCGAGCACGCGCCGTGGGCGCTCGACGACTACGGCTTTCGCGTGATCGTCGCGCCGTCCTTCGCCGACATCTTCTACAACAACTGCTTCAAGAACGGCCTGCTCCCGGTGCGGCTGTCGGAGTCCGAAGTCGACTGGCTGTTCGACCAGACGCGAGCTTTCGTCGGTTTCGAGCTCGTCGTCGACCTGCCCGCGCAGCAGTTGCGCACGGTCGACGGTGCGCGGGTCTTCGACTTCGAGGTCGATCCGTTCCGCAAGGAGTCGCTGATCCACGGTCTCGACGAGATCGGGCTCACGCTCAAGCACGCTGACGCGATCCGCGAGTTCGAGCAAAAGCGGCTCGCCGAGCAGCCCTGGCTGGCGAAGACGCTCGCCGGCTGAAGGATTTCCGGGAGTACGGATGAGGATCGCAGTTCTGGCGGGAGATGGAATCGGCCCCGAGATCACGGCGCAGGCAGTGCGCGTGCTCGAGGCGCTTGCAAGCGACGGGCTCGAGCTTTCGATCGAGCATGCGCCGGTGGGCGGCGCCGGCTACGACGCGGCGGGCGACCCGCTGCCCGAGGCCACGCTGAAGGTGGCCGAGCGCGCCGACGCGATCCTGTTCGGCTCGGTGGGCGGGCCGAAATACGACACGCTTCCGCGTGCGAAGCGTCCCGAGCAGGGGCTGCTGCGGTTGCGCAAGCATTTCGACCTGTTCGCCAACCTGCGTCCGGCGATCGTCTACCCGGAGCTCGCCCATGCGTCGACGCTGAAGAACGAGGTCGTCGCCGGGCTCGACCTGCTGATCCTGCGCGAGCTCACCGGCGACATCTATTTCGGCCAGCCGCGCGGCGTGCGCGTGAACGAGAACGGCGAGCGCGAGGGTTTCGACACCATGCGCTACAGCGAGGGCGAGATCCGGCGCATCGCCGTGCTCGCCTTCGAGACGGCGCGCAAGCGCCAGCGGCGCGTCTGCTCGGTCGACAAGGCGAACGTGCTCGAGACGACGCAGCTGTGGCGTGACGTGGTCACCGAGGTGCACGCCGAATACCGCGATGTGGAGCTGGTCCACATGTACGTGGACAATGCAGCCATGCAGCTGGTGCGCAATCCGAAGCAGTTCGACGTGATGGTCACCGGCAACATGTTCGGCGACATTCTGTCCGACGAGGCGTCGATGCTCACCGGGTCGATCGGCATGCTGCCGTCGGCTTCGCTGAACGCGCGCGGCTTCGGGCTGTACGAGCCGATCCACGGCTCGGCGCCCGACATCGCGGGGCGAGACGCCGCGAATCCGCTGGCGACGATCCTGTCGGCGGCGATGCTGCTGCGGCACAGCCTCAACAACGAGGCAGGCGCGCACCGGCTCGAGCGCGCGGTGCGCAGGGTGCTCGCGCAGGGGTTCCGCACGGCAGACATCGCCGAGCCGGGCAAGCGCACGGTCGGCACGAAGGAAATGGGCGACGCGGTGCTCGCCGCGCTCTGAGAAGCGCAGCGCACGAGGGCCTCATCGGCCACTGTATGGAGCAATCATGTTGAAGGTCGCGATGATCGGGTGGCGCGGAATGGTCGGTTCCGTGCTGATGCAGCGCATGCGCGAGGAGAACGATTTCGCGCATATCGAAACGGTGTTCTTCAGCACGTCGAACGCCGGCGGCAAGGCGCCCACGGTGCCGAACCTCGGCGACGAGCGCCTGCACGACGCGTCCGACATCGAGCGGCTGAAGGCGATGGACGTCGTCCTCACCTGCCAGGGCGGCGACTGGACCAACGCGGTGTATCCGAAGCTGCGCGCAACCGGCTGGAAGGGTTACTGGATCGACGCCGCCTCGGCGCTGCGGATGAAGGATGACGCGGTGATCGTGCTCGACCCGCTGAACGTGCACGTCATCCGGCAATCCTTCGAGCGCGGCACGCGCAACTTCATCGGCGGCAACTGCACGGTGAGCCTGATGATGCTGGCGCTCGCCGGGCTGCTGCGCGAGAACCTCGTGGAATGGATTGCGGCGACCACCTACCAGGCGGCCTCCGGCGCCGGTGCGCAGAACATGCGTGAGCTGCTCGCACAGATGGGCGCGGCGCACGCTTCGGTCGCGCCGCTGCTGGCCGATCCAGCGTCGGCCATCCTCGAGATCGATGCGAAGGTCTCGGCGACGATGCGCGACGAGGCCTTCCCCACGGCGCAGTTCGGCGTGCCGCTTGCCGGCAGCCTGATCCCCTGGATCGACAAGGATCTCGGCGACGGCACTTCGCGCGAGGAATGGAAGGGCGGCGCCGAGCTGAACAAGATCCTCGGGCTAACGGGGCCGGGCGACGCCGGATACGTGCCGGTCGAGAGCCTGTGCGTGCGCATCGGCGCGATGCGCTGCCACAGCCAGGCGATGACGATCAAGCTGCGGCGCGACCTGCCGCTGTCCGAGATCGAGACACTGGTGAAGTCGGCCAATGAATGGGTGAAGCTCGTGCCGAACACGCGCGAGGAATCGATGCGCGCGCTGACTCCTGTCGCGGTGAACGGCAAGCTCGACATTCCGATCGGTCGGCTGCGCAAGCTGTCGTTCGGGCCGGGCTACCTGAGCGCATTCACGGTGGGCGATCAGCTGTTGTGGGGTGCCGCCGAGCCGCTGCGCCGGATGCTGCGGCTGCTCGCCGCCTGAGGCTCAGGCGACGCGTTTCGGTGTCTTTCCCGAGACGCCGGGACGCCGCCAGTCCCTGCAGAAGATGCCGTTCGTCACATAGCGGCCACATGCATTACTTCAGGCAACGCGCGATCTTGCACCCCTAAATCGCTGATGTTAGCCTCAAAAAATCACTTCCAGCGTCCGGGGATTAGCGTGGCTGCAGGCGAAAAACAACCGATCTCGGAGCGCGTTGCGGGACGACCGACGCTGCTCGCTGCAGCGATCGCTGCAGCGCTCTCGAGCACCGTTCCTCTGGCCGCCGATGCTGCCGGACTCGGTCGACTCACGGTTCAGTCGGCGCTCGGGCAACCGTTGCAGGCGGAGGTCGAGGTCACTGCGCTCGGCCGCGAGGAAATCGGGTCGCTCAATGCCCGGCTCGCCTCGCCGGAAGCCTTTCGCCAGGCCGGACTCGAATACAACCCGGCGCTCAGCGGGCTGCGTTTCGCGATCGAGCAGCGCCCGGGCGGCGGAGCCATCGTTCGCGTCACTTCGGCGCAGCCCGTCAACGAGCCTTTCGTCGACCTGCTCGTCGAGCTGAACTGGGCTTCGGGCCGGTTCGTGCGCGAGTACACCTTCCTGCTCGATCCACCGGAGCTGCGGATGGGCCGCGATACGCTGGTCGCAGGCGGAGTCGGCACGGCCGTTGCCGCGTCGGCGGCTCCCGTCGCAACGCCGGCGGCTCCGGTTCGCGCACAACCCGTTTCCACGGCACCCGCGGCGGCGCCTTCGGCCAGCGTTGCTGCGTCGACGTCTTCGCCCACGCCTGCGCCCGCGCCGGCCGCGGCGCCGGCAGCCGATACGCCGAACACCGTTCGTGTGCGCTCGGGCGACACGCTCGCGAAGATCGCGGCGCGCGTCAAGCCGGCACATGTCACCGTCGATCAGGCGGTGATGGCGATCTACCAGGCGAACCCGCGTGCCTTCTTCGGAACGGTGCATCAGTTGTTCGCGGGCGCCGATCTGTCGATTCCCGATGCGGCGACGATGAGCGCCGTCGATGCCGCCGCCGCCCGGCGCGAGATCCGCGCGCAGGCGACTGAGTTCAATGCCTACCGCGCTCGCCTCGCGGCGTCCGCGCGGTCGGTGGAGCCCACTCGCGCGGGTCAGACCGCCGAAGGCTCGGTGGCCGCGAAGGCCGACGAAGCCAGCGCGCCGGCTGCCAGCGGCGACCAGTTGATGCTCTCCCGTTCGGGCGCCGAGGCCGGTGCCGCTGCGGGCTCGTCCACCGGTTCCGCGGATGGCGAGGCGGCATCGAGCGCCGAGCGACAGGTCGCGCAGGATGCGGCCTTGCGCGAGCAGCAGGAGCGGGTCAATGCGCTCGAGCGCAATGTCGCCGACCTGCAGCGGCTCGTCGAGCTGAAGAACGCCCAGCTGGCCGAGTTACAGAGCCAGGTCGAAGCCGCGCGCGCAGCGGGCGCCACCGCGAGCGGCACGGTCGGTAGCGTTGTCTCCGCGGCCGACGCTTCCGCGAGTTCCGGCGCAGCAGACGCCCCCGCGGTTTCGGTCGCTGCCGACACCGCCGCCCCCGCCCGCGTGGGCGAGGGTGCCGGTACGCCCGACACGAGCGCGGCGACATCGGGCGTCGATACGTCGGTCACGACCTCGAGCACCGACATCTCCGCCGCTGCGGCAAGCACGCCGTCCACTGCATCCGACACAGCGACTCCGGCTGTCACCGCGGCCACCGTCGATTCCTCGCAGCCCGCGCCGGCTGTGGCCGCGCCCACGCCGGCCGCGACACCGGAACCGGCCGCGACACCGAGCGTGCTGCAATCGCTGATGGACAACCCGCTTGCGCTGCCGGCGCTCGTCGCCATCGCGCTTGGTCTCGGTGCCTACGGCGTGTACGCGGTGCGGCGTCGCAAGAAGGGCGCCGAGTTCGAGGACAGCCTGAGCTCGGCCGACGCCTTCACGGCGAACTCGTTGTTCGGCTCCACGGGCGGGCAGGCGGTCGACACGCATGCCAGCCTGTTCGCGACCAGCGCACGCGACAGCGGTGTCGATGTTCATTCGACCGAAGTCGATCCAATCGCCGAGGCCGAGGTCTACATCG
This sequence comes from uncultured Limnobacter sp., assembly GCA_964538505.1. GTDB lineage: Bacteria > Pseudomonadota > Gammaproteobacteria > Burkholderiales > Burkholderiaceae_E > Zeimonas. The sequence goes on from CAZIDY010000016.1 coordinate 40,579, forward strand.
CCTACGGTCGTGAAGCGCAGGCCGAGGAGATCCTGAAGGAGGCGCTCAAGCGTCAGCCCGAGCGCCAGGCGATCCGCCTGAAGCTGCTCGAGATCCACGCCGCCCGCAAGGATCCGGTCGCCTTCGGCGCACTCGCGCAGGAGATGTACGACCAGGCCGGCGGACTGAACGAGGAATGGGCGAAAGTCGTCACGCTGGGTCTGGCGATCGATCCGGCCAATCCACTGTACACGGGGCAGGGCGAAGGCGCTGCAGTCGCGCAACCCGCGGACGACGATGGCGCACCGGTTGCGACGGCGGATGCCGATGAGGTCCCGGCCATCGCCGATCTGGGCGAGGAAGCCGATGCCGCCGCCGCGATGTTCGGCGGAACGGCGAAACCGGGGTCAGACCACGGTTTCCCCAGCCTGCCCGGCTCTTTCGCCGAAACGATGCCGATGGACGGCGGCGAGGCCACGTCGCAGGAAGCCGCGCAAATCGACGACCACGAGGTTCCCGCGCTCGACTTCGATCTCGATCTCGAGACGACGGTCGGTCGGGCAGGCAGCGAGCTCGCCGCGCGGGACGCAGACGAGGCCGACGTGCCGTCGCAGGACTCGGAGCTCGAGCGCGCGATCGGCGGACGCTTCGAGCTGCCGTCGCTCGACCTCGGCGCTTCCGCCACACAGGAGGACGGATCGCCCGCCGGCGAGCCGGCGACGAGCGACGAAGTTCCGGCGCTCGCCGATCTCGGCGACTTCAAGATCGACCTGCCGTCGCTCGAGGAGATCGATTCGCGTGGCGCGAATCCCGACGATGACGAGCTTCCGGCGATCGACCTCGCCGATCTGGGCACCGGCCGCCCCGCGCTGGGCAATCTCGATCTTTCGTCGATCGATCTCGAGCTGTCCGACGGCGACGTCGGGCTCGCCCAGGCCGACACCGCGGTTGCACCGCAGGTCGAGTCGTCGCGCTGGCAGGAGATGGCCACCAAGCTCGATCTCGCTTCGGCCTACGAGGAGATCGGCGACAAGGAAGGCGCGCGCGAGCTGCTGCAGGAAGTGGTCGACGGCGGCGACGCCTCGCAGCAGCAGAAAGCACGCACGATGCTCGCGAAGATCGGCTGACGAAGGCTTGTCGCGTCATGCGCTGACGGTCGCCTACGACGGAAGCGCCTTTTCGGGCTGGCAGACCCAGCCCGGCGGCGCGACCGCGCAGGACACGCTCGAACGCGCGCTGTCGGCGATCGCCGGCGAATCGATCGACACCGTTTGTGCCGGCCGCACCGACGCCGGCGTGCACGCGCTGCGCCAGGTCGTGCATTTCGACACGACGGCATCGCGGCCGTTGTCGGCGTGGGTGCGCGGCGTCAATGCGCACCTGCCGGCGTCGATCGCCGTGCGCAGCGCCACCGCCGTGCCGGATTCGTTCCATGCCCGCTACGGCGCCGCGCGAAGGCGCTATCGTTACCTGCTGTACCGCTCCGGGGTGCGTCATCCATTGCTTGCGCAGCGGGCCGGCTGGACCTTCCGCGAGGTCGACGTCGGGCACATGCGTACTGCCGCACACTGCCTGCTCGGCGAGCACGATTTCTCGGCGTTCCGCTCGGCGCAATGCCAGGCCGCATCGCCGGTACGCCGGCTCGACGAACTCTCGCTGCTTGAACGGGGGCCCTTCGTCGTGTTCACCTTCGTGGCCAACGCGTTCCTGCACCACATGATCCGCAATATCGTCGGCTCGCTGCTCGCGGTCGGAGAGGGCCGGCACGCGCCCGGCTGGATCGCCGAGCTGCTCGCCGCGCGCGACCGCCGCGCGGCCGCTGCCACCTTTGCACCCGACGGCCTGTATCTCGACGGAGCGCAGTATGACGAGCACTTCGCGGTGCCGTCGTGGAGCGAGAGCGACGAGTTCTTCGAGGCATTGCGATGAGCCGCACGCGGATCAAGTTCTGCGGCATCGTCGACGCACGCGATGCGCGCGACGCGGCTGTGCTCGGTGCCGACGCGATCGGGTTCGTGTTCTACCGGCGCAGCCCGCGCGCGGTCGACCTCGCGCACGCCGCCGGCCTGCGGCGCACGCTGCCGTCGTATGTCGCCGCGGTCGGGCTGTTCGTCGATGCACAACCCGACGAGGTGCGACGCATCGCGGGTGCGGTCGGTCTCGACGCGCTGCAGTTTCACGGCAGCGAATCGGCACAGCTGTGCGAGGCGTCGACGCCGCCCGGCGTTCGCTGGTGGCGCGCCGTGCGAATGCGCGCCGAGGCCGATTTGCTAGAATCGTTCGTTTCCTTCGAGCGCGCCGAGGCCCTGTTGCTCGATTCGTTCAGTCCCGCCTACGGCGGCAGCGGAACGGCCTTCGACTGGTCCTGGGTCCCGGCGCATCGGCCGCTCCCGATCGTTCTGTCCGGCGGCCTCGGGTCCGGGAACGTCGCCGAAGCGATCGAGCGGGTACGTCCCGATGCCGTCGACGTCTCCAGCGGCATCCAGGCCGACGCCGCCGATGGAACGCCGCGAGGCGATCCTCGCCGGAAGTCCGCTCAACGCATGGAGCGATTCGTCGCCGAGGTACTGCGGGCCGACGCCGCACGTTCAACCGAATGAATCCGTACGACCTTCCCGATGCCACGGGCCACTTCGGCCCCTACGGCGGACGCTTCGTTGCCGAGACGCTGGTGCACGCGCTCGACGAGCTGTGCGAGGCGTGGGAGCGCTATCGCAACGATCCCGCGTTCGTCGCCGAGCTCGACTACGAGCTCGCGCATTTCGTCGGTCGACCCTCGCCGGTGTATCACGCGAAACGCTGGTCCGAGCGGCTTGGCGGCGCGCAGATCTGGTTCAAGCGCGAAGACCTCAACCACACCGGCGCGCACAAGATCAACAACACGGTGGGGCAGGCACTGCTCGCCGCGCGCATGGGCAAGCCGCGCGTGATCGCCGAAACGGGTGCCGGCCAGCACGGCGTCGCCACCGCCACCGTTGCGGCCCGCCACGGCATGCGCTGCGTCGTCTACATGGGCGCCGACGACATCGTGCGCCAGAAGCAGAACGTCTACCGGATGAAGCTGCTCGGCGCCGAGGTGGTGTCGGTGGAAAGCGGCTCGCGCACGCTGAAGGACGCGTTGAACGAAGCGATGCGCGACTGGGTCGCCAACGTCGAGGACACGTTCTACATCATCGGCACGGTTGCCGGTCCGCACCCGTATCCGGCGATGGTGCGCGATTTCCAGGCGGTGATCGGCAACGAGTGCAGGCGCCAGATGCCGGAGATGATCGGTCGACAGCCCGATGTCGTCGTTGCCTGCGTGGGCGGCGGCTCGAATGCGATCGGCATTTTCCATCCGTACATCGAGCTGCAGGACGTGCAGCTGGTCGGCGTCGAGGCGGGCGGCGACGGCCTGGCAACCGGCCGGCATTCGGCTTCGCTCACCGCCGGGGTTCCCGGCGTGCTGCACGGCAATCGCACCTATCTGCTGCAGGACGAAGACGGACAGATCCTCGACACACATTCGGTGTCGGCCGGGCTCGACTATCCCGGTGTCGGGCCGGAGCACGCGTGGCTGAAGGACAGCGGACGCGCGCAGTACGTCGTCGTCGACGACGACGAGGCGCTCGCCGCCTTCCACGACTGCTGTCGCATCGAAGGGATCCTGCCCGCACTCGAGTCGAGCCATGCGCTCGCGCACGCGGCGCGCATCGCGCCGACGATGCCGAAAGACCGCGCGATCCTCGTCAACCTGTCGGGCCGCGGCGACAAGGACATGCACACCGTCGCGCAACGCGCCGGCCTCGATCTCGAATGACACGTCTCGCCGGTACCTTCGCGCGTCTCGCCGCCGGCGGACGCAAGGCGCTGATTCCGTACGTCACTACCGGCTACCCGCAGCGCGAGCTGGCGCTGCCGATCCTGCACGCGCTCGTCGAAGGCGGCGCAGACATGCTCGAGCTCGGCGTGCCGTTTTCCGACCCGATGGCCGACGGACCGGTAATCCAGGCGGCGAACGAGCACGTGCTCTCGCTCGGCATCGGGCTGCGCGACGTGCTCGAGATCGTGCGCGCGTTCCGCGCGCACGACACGACCACGCCGATCGTGCTGATGGGTTATGCGAACCCGATCGAGCGCTTCGGCGTGCAGCCCTTTCTCGACGCGGCAGCGGCTGCCGGCGTCGACGGCGTGCTCGTCGTCGACTACCCGCCCGAGGAGTGCGCCAGCTTCGCCGAAGCCGCACGTGCGGTCGGCATCGATCCGCTGTTCCTGCTCGCGCCCACGTCCACCGACGCGCGCATCGAGCGCGTGCTCGCCGCGGCGAGCGGCTACGTGTATTACGTGTCGCTGAAAGGAACGACGGGCGGCACGCTCGACGCCGGCGAGGTCGTCGCGCGCGTCGCGGCGATCCGTGCGCGCACGTCGCTGCCGGTCGGCGTGGGTTTCGGCATCCGCGACGGCGCGACCGCGCGTGCCGTTGCACGCGCGGCCGATGCCGTGATCATCGGCACGCGAACGATCGAGGTGCTGCGTGACGGACCGGCCGCGCAGGCGCCGCAGCGCGCCCGCGAGTTCGTCGCGTCGATCCGTGCGGCGCTCGATGCTTCCGATGAGGCGCCCAATGACGCGCCCGACCCACTTCCGGGGAATCCGCGATGACCTGGCTCGACAAGCTGCTGCCGCCGCGCATCAAGCGTTCGCCTGCCGGCGGCAAGAAGGTTCCCGAGGGCGTCTGGGTCAAGTGCCCGTCGTGCGACGCCGTGCTCTATTCGGCCGACCTCGAAGCGAACCTGAACGTCTGCCCGAAATGTGCGCACCACATGCGCCTGTCGGCGCGCAAGCGGCTCGACCTGCTGCTCGATGCCGAAGGGCGCTACGAGATCGGCCATGAGGTGCTTCCGGTCGACGCGCTGAAGTTCAAGGACAGCCGCAAGTATCCCGAGCGCCTGCGCGAGGCGATCGACGAGACCGGCGAAACCGATGCGCTGATCGTGCAGGGCGGTTCGATCCGCACGATTCCTGTCGTGGCCGCGTGCTTCGAGTTCGACTTCATGGGCGGCTCGATGGGCTCGGTGGTGGGCGAGCGTTTCGCGCGCGGCGTGCAGGCGGCGATCGAGCAGCGCGTGCCCTTCGTCTCGATCGCGTCCTCGGGCGGGGCGCGCATGCAGGAAGGGCTGCTGTCGCTGATGCAGATGTCGAAGACGACCGCAATGCTCGCGCGACTGAGCGAGAAGAAGTTGCCCTACATCTCGGTGCTCACCGATCCGACGATGGGCGGCGTGTCGGCGAGCTTCTGCTTCCTGGGCGACGTCGTCATGGCGGAGCCGCGTGCGCTGATCGGCTTCGCCGGTCCGCGCGTCATCGAGCAGACGGTGCGCACCAAGCTGCCCGAGGGATTCCAGCGCAGCGAGTTCCTGCTCGAGAAGGGCGCGATCGACTGCATCGTCGATCGTCGGCAGATGCGCGATGAGATCGCGCGGCTGCTCGCGATGCTGTGCCGGCAGCCGAGCGAGGCGCTCGCCTGATGTCGATGTCGCTCGCCGACTGGCTCGCGCGGATCGAGGCGCTGCATCCGAAGACGATCGATCTCGGTCTCGAGCGCGTGCAGGCGGTGGCGCAGCGACTGTCGCTGTCACTCTCGGGCGCCGTGTTCACCGTCGGCGGCACGAACGGCAAGGGCTCGAGCTGCGCGATGCTCGAGGCGATCCTGTTCGCCGCCGGATATCGCGTCGGCCTGTACACGTCGCCGCACCTCGTGCGCTTCAACGAGCGCATCCGTGTAGGCGGGCGCGAAGCCTCCGACGACGCGATCGTCGAGCAGTTCGAGGCGGTGCAGGCGGCACGCGGCGACACGCCGCTCACCTACTTCGAGTTCACGACGCTCGCTGCGCTGCGCCTGTTCAGCGGCGAACGCCTCGACGCGGTGATCCTGGAGGTCGGCCTCGGCGGCCGGCTCGACGCAGTGAATATCGTCGATGCCGATTGTGCGATCGTCACCAGCATCGATGTCGACCATGCGGAGTATCTCGGCGACACGCGCGAGCGCGTCGGCTGGGAGAAGGCGCACATCTTCCGGCCGAACCGTCCGGCGATCTGCAGCGACCCGATGCCGCCCGAATCGCTGGTCGAGCACGCGCAGGCGATCGGGGCCGATCTGTGGCTGTGCGGACGAGATTTCCACTACGTCGGCGACCATCAGCAGTGGTCGTATCGCGGGCGCGCGCAGCGACGCAGCTCGATTGCGTATCCGGCGCTGCGCGGTGCCAACCAGCTGCTCAATGCGTCGGGCGTGCTTGCCGCGCTCGAGGCGCTGCGCGCACAACTGCCGGTGAGCCAGCAGGCGGTGCGGCAGGGCTTCGCCGAGGTCGAGCTGCCCGGGCGCTTCCAGGTGCTGCCCGGCATGCCCACCGTCGTGCTCGACGTCGCGCACAATCCGCACGCCGCCGCGCATCTGGCGAGCAACCTCGACTCGATGGGGCGCGCCGGACGCAACTACGCCGTCTTCGGCGTGATGCGCGACAAGGACGTCGACGGCATCGTCGCGGCGCTGAGCGATCGATTCGATCGCTGGTTCGTCACCGATCTGCCGGGCGAGCGCGCAGCGAGCGCAACGTGGATTGCCGAGCGGCTGCACGCGGCGGGAATCGGCAGCGAGCCGCACTCCACACCTACCGAAGCACTCGCAGCGGCGCGTGCCGCTGCGCAGCCGAATGATAGAATCATTGCCTTCGGATCGTTCCTCACTGTCGCGGACATCCTTTCCAGTCGTGCCAGCTCGCCGGATCCGTCCCTCCGACGTTCCCACTGAAGCGCAGTCCGCAGCCGCGGCACCTCGTTCCGCAGATGGCGCGTCGTAATCCAGCCGACGGCGCCGCGCTCGATCCGGCCCTCACCCAGAAGAAGCGTGCGCGTCGACGCCTCGTCGGCGCCGTGACGCTGGGCATCATCGCCGCACTCGTGCTTCCGCTCGTGCTCGACTCCGAACCGCGGCAGACGATCAGCGACGTCGAGATCGAGATTCCGCCGCGTGAAGCGGCGTTGCCCGAGGTCGATCTGCCGAAGCCGGAGGACGCTGCGATCGCGTCGCCCGGCGTCGAGGAGATCGTCGTGCCGCCGTCGCCGTCGGAGCCGGTTGCGCAGCCCACGTCCGATCCGAAAGCGGTGGCACGCGTCGATCCCGAGTCGCCTGCACCCGCCGAAGCGCCAGCGGCCACGGCCGAGTCCGCTGCCCGTCCGCAGAGCGCCTCGAAAGTGCCGGCGCCGTCCCAGTCGAAAGCTCCCGCGTCGGCAAAGAACGACGCGCCCAGCGCGGCGCCGAAGACCGCGCCGGCTGCAGCCTCGAAGACCGCGCCGGCTGCAGCGGCGAAGCCCGCTCCCGCCGCGGCACCCAGGCCTGCTCGCGCCGAAGCGCCGAAGGTTGCCACCGCGCAGCCGCGCGCCGAAACGGCCACCGCGTCCGGCACCCGCTATGCGCTGCAGGTCGGCGCGTTCGCGAATGCCGGCAGCGCGCGGGCGCAGCTCGACAAGGCACGGCGCACCGGGCTTCGCGCGTATACCGAGACCGTGAAGACCGCGCAGGGCGAACGCACTCGCGTTCGGGTCGGACCGTTCCCGAGTCGCGAGGAGGCGGAGAAGGCGCGCGCTACGCTGAAACTCGCCGGGATCGAATCGGCCGTCGTGGATGCCGGTGCCGTGCAGGGCACTCGGTGAGCGTGGAGCACCTCACTGCCTGGGACTATTTCGTGCTCGCGACACTTGCGATCTCGGTTGCCCTCGGCGCCTTGCGCGGACTCGTGCGCACCGTGTTCGCACTCGCTGCATGGATCGTTGCGCTGCTCGGCGCGCCGCTTGCCACGTCGCCGTTGCTCGAAGTGACCGGCTGGAGCTTCCCGCCGCTCTTCGTCGGCGTGCTCGTCTTCTTCGTGCTGCTCGTCGCGGTGCGCCTCGTCGGCTCGCTGCTCGCACGTGCGCTGTCGCGCGTCGGACTCGGCTTCGCCGACCGCACGCTCGGCTCGGCGCTCGGCGTGCTGCGAGCGCTCGTCATCATCACGATCATCGCGCTGGTCGGGCGTCACATCGGCGCCGATCGCGAGGCGGCCTGGCAGCAGGCGTTGTCCAGGCCGCTGCTCGACGTGCTGGTATCGTGGGTCGATCCCTGGCTCCCGGCACGCGCAAGACCGCAGCAGCCCGTGCGCACCACCGAACGAGGACCGACATGTGCGGAATCCTGGGCGTCGTAGCGCGCTCGCCGGTCAACCAGCTGCTCTACGACGGACTGCTGCTGTTGCAGCACCGCGGCCAGGACGCTGCGGGCATCGCCACCGAGCAGGGCAAGTCGTTCCAGATGCAGAAGGGCAACGGCCTGGTGCGCGACGTATTCCGTACGCGCAACATGCGTTCGCTGCCCGGCACAACCGGCATCGCGCACGTGCGCTATCCGACTGCCGGCTCGGCGGGCAACTCCGCCGAGGCGCAGCCGTTCTACGTGAACGCGCCCTTCGGGCTGCTGCTGGCGCACAACGGCAACCTGACCAACGCGGGGCAACTGAAGGACGAGATGTTCCGCCGCGACCGGCGGCACATCAATACCGACTCCGATTCCGAGGTGCTGCTCAACGTGCTGGCGAACTCGCTGCAGGCGAGTGCGCGCGGCGTATCGCTCGATCCGGACACGATCTTCGACGCGGTGAGCGAAGTACACCGACGCGCGCGCGGCGCCTACGCCTGCGTTGCCGAGATCGCCGGCTACGGGATCCTTGCGTTCCGCGATCCCTTCGGCATCCGGCCGCTGTGCTACGGGGTATCGGAAACCGAGCGCGGCACCGAGTATCTCGTTGCGTCGGAATCGGTTGCGCTCGAGGGGCTCGGCTTTCGCATGGTGCGCGACGTAGCGCCCGGCGAGGCGGTCTTCATCGACCTCGACGGGAACTTCCATTCGCGACAGTGCGCGGCAAATCCGCGACTCGTGCCCTGCGTCTTCGAGTACGTGTACTTCGCCCGACCCGACTCGATCCTCGACGGAGGAAGCGTCTATGCCGCGCGGCTGCGCATGGGCGAGCATCTCGCCGAGCGACTCGCGCACGAGATCTGGCGCGGCGACATCGACGTGGTGATGCCGATCCCCGACACCTCGCGCCCGTCGGCGATGCAGCTCGCAATGAAGCTGGGGCTGACCTACCGCGAGGGTTTCCTGAAGAACCGCTATGTCGGTCGTACCTTCATCATGCCGGGACAGGCGGTGCGCCGGCGGTCGGTGCGCCAGAAGCTGAATGCGATGAGCGTCGAGTTCAAGGGCAAGAACGTGCTGCTCGTCGACGACTCGATCGTGCGCGGTACCACCTCGCGCGAGATCGTGCAGATGGCGCGTGATTCCGGCGCCAACAGGGTCTACTTCGCATCGGCCGCGCCGCCGGTGCGTTTCCCGAACGTCTACGGCATCGACATGCCGACGCGCGGCGAGCTCATCGCGCACGGTCGCAGCGACGAGGAGATCCGCCAGGCGATCGGCGCCGACGCGCTGATCTACCAGAGCGTCGAGGCGATGGAGCAGTCGGTGACCGACGTCGCGCCGCATCTCGTCGAGTTCGAGTCGTCGTGCTTCGACGGTCACTACGTCACCGGCGACATCACGCCCGAGTACCTCGATCGCATCGAGCGCGAGCGCCTGACCGGCGTCCCGCCGCTCGAGGACGACGTGCCGCGCAACCAGATGAGCCTGCACCTGCAGGCCGCGCAGGACTGAGAACGCATGAGTGCTCCTGCGATTCCTTCACGCATTTCGAGGGCTGCACGATGAGCGATCCTTTGCGGCCTCCGGGAAACGACGGCGACGACATCGGCGGCGACGATGCGTTGCCCGGATTCGAGACGCGCGCGATCCGCGCCGGCTTCGAGCGCACCGCCTACGGCGAGCACGACGAGCCGATCTTCCTCACGTCGAGCTTCGTGCACCGAAGCGCTGCGCACGCGGCGGCGAAATTTGCCGGCGAGGCCGACGGTTACATCTATTCGCGCTTCGGCAACCCTACCGTGCGGCTCTTCGAGCACCGGCTCGCGTCGCTCGAAGGCGCCGAGGAGTGCCGCGCGACCGCCTCCGGAATGGCGGCGATCAACGCGGTGCTGTTCAGCCTCACGAGCGCGGGCGATCACGTCGTCTGCGCGCAGGGCGTGTTCGGGACGACGATCCAGCTATTCGCACTCTTTCGCCGATACGGCATCGAGACGAGTTTCGTTCCGCTCGCCGATCCGCAGGCCTGGCGCGACGCGATCCGCCCGAGCACCCGCATGCTTTTCGTCGAGACGCCGTCGAATCCGCTCACCGAGGTCGCCGACCTGCGCGCGCTGTCGGAGCTGGCGCGCGAGCGCGGCATCGCACTCGTCGTCGACAACTGCTTCTGCACGCCGGCGCTGCAGCGCCCGCTGGAGCTCGGTGCCGACATCGTCGTGCATTCGGCCACCAAGTATCTCGACGGCCAGGGACGCGTGATCGGCGGCGCGGTGCTCGGCTCGAAGCGCTACATGGACGAGACGCTGCAGCCGGTGCTGCGCTACAGCGGGCCGACGCTGTCGGCGTTCAACGCCTGGGTGCTTGCCAAGGGCCTCGAGACGCTGTCGGTGCGCATGGAGCGGCACGCCGCGAACGCGCTCGCCGTTGCACGCTGGCTGGAGGCGCAACCGGGCATCGAGCGTGTTCGCTATCCGTGGCTCGAATCGCATCCGCAGCACGCGCTGGCGCGCGCGCAGCAGCGAGCGGGCGGCGCGGTATTGTCCTTCGAGCTGCAGGGCGCCGACGATGCCGAACGCAAGGCCCGTGCGTGGCGAATCGTCGACGCGTGCCGGCTGCTGTCGATCACCGCGAACCTCGGCGACGTGAAGTCGACGATCACGCACCCGGCGAGCACGACGCACGGACGCATGCCGATTGAGGCGCGCCTCGAGACGGGAATCGGCGAGGGGATGCTTCGTGTCGCGGTCGGGCTCGAGGATGTCGGCGATATCTGCGCGGATCTGGCCAGAGGGATGTGAAGGGTGAAGGGGAAAACCGGGGTCAGACCACGGTTACTTCGTAACCGTGGTCTGACCCCGGTTTTCCCCGTTTTCCGAGGAAGCGCAGCTCGAAGACGTCGCTTTCGCAGACGTCGATGCAGCGGGCGCAGCGCAGGCAGTCGGCGTTGCGGATCGCGGGTGAGCGGCCGTGTTCTGCGCCGTACAGTGCGGGAGCGATCACCTGTGGTTCGGGGCAGGCCTTGAAGCAGTCGCCGCAGTGCGTGCAGGCGTCGCGATTCGTGGCGCTGACGTGCGTGGGCGAGACGCTGCCGAGCACGCCGTAGAACGCGCCGACCGGGCAGAGATGGCCGCACCAGCCGCGCGGCAGGACCAGCAGGTCGAACAGGAAGATCGCCAGCGCAACGCCGTAGCCGCCGGCCAGGCCGAAGACGAGTGCGCGCTGCAGCAGGGTGATCGGGTTGACCGTCTCCCATGCGACGCTGCCCAGCAGCGCCGACATCAGGCAGGCGAGCCCCAGGATCGCGTAGCGTAGTCGCCGGTCTGGCTTCGTGCCGCGCAACAGCGTCGGCAGCTTCAGCTTCGTGCGCAGCCACGCGGCCAGGTCGGTGACCGGGTTGATCGGACATACCCACGCGCAATAGCTGCGCCCGCCGGCGAGCAGGTAGAAAGCGGCGACGATCGCAGCGCCGATGGCTGCGCCTGTGCCGATCGCATGCCGTGCGAGCAGGGTCTGCAGCGCGCCGAAGGGGTCGGTGAGCCCGATCAGTCCGAGCCACTCGCTCGAAGCCAGCGTTCCGCGCACGACCCAGAGGCCCGCCCACGGCCCGAGCAGGAAGCTCAGCAGGATCAGCAGCTGGCTCGTACGACGCGCCAGCAGCCAGCAATTGCGACGCAGCAGCGAGCGTGGCCGATGCGCAGGTGCCGCCGCGTCTGCCGGGGAGAGACTCTCAGCGTGCAACGGCATGGTTCGCGCGCACGGTGATCGCCGCATCGCCTTCGAGCACGCAGGCCTGCTCGCACAGTCCGCAACCGGTGCAGTGATCGGCATCGACGACGGGCATGAAGAAGCCGCCGCCCTTCGTGCGAACCTGCTTCATCCGGATCGCCGTGCCTGCGATCGGACAGGCCCAGTAGCAGCTGTTGCAGTACGCAGCGCCGCTGTAGCTCAGGCAGCGTTCCGGTGCGCCGAGCTCGGCCACTCCCATTCGCGCGTCGCCGATCTTGCGCAGCGACGGGCGCAGCGCGCCGGTCGGGCAGGCCGCTACACAGGGAATCGTCTCGCACATGGCGCAGGCGTTCGTGCGCGCGCGGAAGTACGGCGTGCCGGCGGGCACCGCGTCGCCGACGAGATCGGCCAGGCGCAGCGTGTCCGGTGGACACGCCTGCACGCACAGCCCGCAGCGGATGCAGGCCGCGAGGAACTCGCGCTCGGGCAGGGCGCCGGGCGGGCGGATGTGGTCCTCCGGCAGTGCATGAGCGTGCTCATGACCAATCCGCGTGCCGAGCAGCGCGGTGCCGGCGCCGAGCGCGAGCGCGCCCGACAGCAGTCGGCGTCGCGACGCCTTCTTCAAGCCACTTCGGGCAGCATCACCACCGAATAGCGGTGATGAATCCGCCGGTCGCGCACCGGATCGAACAGCTCCATCTCGAAGGCGGCCGCGGGGCGAATGCCGCCGCGTGCGGCGACGGTGCCGCACAGCATCCCGGCGCCTTCGGGGATCAGGTCGTCGCCGAAATGACCTTCGGCAAGCTCGAGCGGATGGCGCAGCGATGCGAGCGTGCCCTCCTGGTAGAGCACGCGCTGGCCCTGCTCTTCGATCCACGCGCGCAGCACGAGCTCGTCCCAGTGCGCGGCCACGTCGCCGTAGGGCCACGCGCTGCGTGCGACCGGTTTCGGGCACGCCTGCTTCGACAGCGCGACGCTGTGCGTCTCGAGCTGGCGATCGGTGTGGTCGGAGGCGACGCTGACGTAGACGTTGCCGTCGTGCGAGAAGACGAAGGCCTCGGCTTCGCCCGAGGAGCCGTCACCGACCACCTCGATCGTGTCCTGCTGCGTGAGCCGGTCGGCCCCGACCCGGTAGTACAGCGGCACCGCGCTCGGGCGCGGCACGCCGAGTGCCGCGAGCTCCTCGATGTGATGCTCGATCGCGGCGCGGTCGCGGCCGGCCCAGCCGGCGATGATGCACTGACCGATCGTGACGTCGATGCGCGAAGGCGCCGGAGCCGAAGCGATCTCGAACGACAACTGCATGAATCGATTCTCCTGCGGTGTGGTTCTAGCCGAACACCGTCGGCAGCCACAGCGCCAGCCCGGGGAAGACGGTGAGGATGCCGACCATCACGATCAGCATGATGACGAAGGGCAGGCTGCCGATCATCACGTCGTTCATGCTGCCGCCCTTGCGCAGGCTCTGCACGACGAAGAGGTTCAGCCCGACCGGCGGCGTGATCAGTGCGGTCTCGACGAGGATGATGATGATGAGGCCGAGCCAGACCTCGTCGAAGCCGAGCGTGAACATGATCGGCGCGACGATCGGGATCGTCGTGATCATCATCGACAGCGTCTCCATGAAGCAGCCGAGGATCAGGTAGAAGATCACGAGGATCAGCAGCATCTCCATCTGCGAGATGTCGAGGCCGGTGACGGTGCTGGTGATCGCGTTGGTGATGCCCGCGCCCGACAGCACGAAGTTCAGGAAGGCCGCGCCGATGACGATCAGCATGATCATGGCCGAAGCCTTCATCGTGCCTTCGAGCGCCTCGCGCAGCATCGAGATACGCAATCGCCCCGAGAACAGCGCGAGCAGCAGCGCGCCTACGACGCCGAGCGCAGCCGCTTCGGTAGGGGTGGCGACGCCGGCATAGATGGAACCGACGACGAGCAGGAAGATGCCCAGCGGCGGCACCAGGTGCACGAGGCTCGTCAGCCGCTGCGACCAGGTGGCGCGAATCTTCTCGCCGCCCCAGGCCGGACGCACCGTGCAGGCGATGCCGATGGCGAGCATGAAGAGCCCGGCGAGGATGATGCCCGGGATGATGCCGGCGAGATAGAGCTTCGGTACCGACGTGTTGGTGAGCACGCCGTAGATGATCAGGTTGATCGACGGCGGGATCAGGATGCCGAGCGTGCCGCCGGCCGCCAGGCTTCCGAGGAACAGCGGCTCGTTGTAGTGTTTCTTCTCGATCTGCGGCAGCGCCACCGTGCCGACGGTGGCCGCGGTGGCGACGCTCGATCCGGAGGTGGCGGCGAACACGGCGCTTGCGCCGATGTTCGCGTGCATCAGGCCCCCGGGCAGCCACGACAGCCACAGGCTCATCGCCGAGTACATCCGGTCGGCGAGACCGGAGCGCAGCAGGATCTCGCCGAGCAGAATGAACAGCGGAATCGCCACCAGCAGGAAGTTGGTGCTGCTCGACCACGCCACTTCGCCTATGGCGCGCGACAGCGGCAGCATCGAGAACATCGGATCGAGGATCAGGCCGAGCATGCCGAGCGCAGCGCCCACCGGGATGCTCAGCCCGAGCAGCACCAGCAACAGCACCAGGAACGTGGCGATCACCTTCGGTCTCCGAGCACGTTCCGTTCACCGGCCTCGACTTCCTCGGCTGCTTCCTCCTCGCTCGAGCGGATCCCGATCATCCGGTGCACGGTGGCGAGATCGCCCTGCACGAACGCGACCGACGAGCGCAGCAGCATCAGCGCGAGCACGATGCACAACCATGCGAGGCCGATCACCCAGAGCAGCTGCGGGATCCACAAGGGCGTCGCCAGGATCGTGTTCGCCGTCGCGTTGCGCTCCCACGAGGTCGCGAAGACCTCGTAGGCGTAGCGCGTCCACCAGGCGATGAAGACGCCCAGGCTCACGAGCGCGAGCCAGTCGAGAAAGGCGGCCACGCGCACCGGCATCAGCCGGTAGAGCACATCGATGCGGATGTTCGCGCGCTGCAGCGTCGCGAAGGACAGCGCCCAGGTGATGCTGATGCCGAACGCGTAGCCCGAAAGCTCGTCGGAGCCGCCGAGGTAGAAGTCGAAGAACCTGCGGGTGATGACGTCCAGCGTGACGTAGATCGCGCTGGCGAGCGTGAGCGAGCCCGCCACCCAGACGGCGCCGCGGGACAGCAGCGTTGCCAGATCGAGCAGGCGGTCGAGCCGCCCGGGCGCCGTGGCGCGCATCTATTTCGACGCAGTGATTCCGATCAGCTTGCCGACCGTTGCGTTCCAGTCCTTCACGCACTCGGCCGAGCAGCGCTGCGCCCATTTCGGAACGATCGTCTCGGCGGTGATCTTCTTCAGCAACTCGCGGTCGGCATCAGTGGGATCGACGCGCTTCATCTTGCCCTTGACGTCGAGCGGGCAGTCGGCCGAGCCGGTATTGCAGTCGTAGCCCATCTGCGTTTCCTTCGCCGCGCCGTCCCAGATGGAGTCGATCATCACGGCGATGTTCGTCTCGAGGAAGTCCTGCACTTTCGGATCGAGCCTGTTCCAGTACCCGAGGTTCGCCGCGTGGATCTGCTGGTTCCAGTTGATCGGCAGCGTGTACAGGTGCGTACTGACCTCGTACCACTTCGCCGAGAAGCCCGACATCGAGCCGGTGATCGCGCAGTCGACGACGCCGTTCTGCAGGGCCGGCACGACGTCGCCGAAGGGCAGCGTGACGCTCGAGCCGCCGAGCGCCTGCACGAACTCGCCCTGGGTGCGGCTGCTCGTGCGTACCTTCTTGCCCTTGAGGTCGGCGAGCCCGGAGATCGGCGTGTTGCAGAAGAGCACCTGCGCCGGATAGGTGGACAGGCCGAGCACCTTCACGCCGCTCTTCTCGTAGAAGCGCGCGTACACCGGCTCGAACGCGTCGGTGACCGCGCGCGCCGTCTTCACGTCGGGCGCGATGCCGGCGAGGTCGATCGCCTCGTTGATCGCGTTGTCGCTTGCGAAGTACGCGATCGTCGCCGTACCGATCGGGATGACGCCCTGTCCGATCAGCCGCATGATCTCGGGACCCTTCAGCCCCATCTCGTTGAAGCCCTTGATCGTCGCCGTCACCTGGCCGTTCGAGAGCTCGGGCACGGTCTTCGTCCAGAACGGCTGCTCGTGGTTCTGGTACGCGGTGAGGTTGCTCAGGCCGCCGACCACCTGCAGCTCGGTCTTCGGAAGACCTTCGACCTTCTGCTGTGCGAGGGCGGGACCGGCGGCAAGCAGCGTGCCGAAGGCGACCGTGGCGAGCAGCGTTCTTTTCATCTTGACCTCCAGGAAAAGTTCATCGACACGGCCGATCTGGTCTGCGTGCCGGCTTCAAGACGACGCGAGCCGGGTGTTCGGCACGTCAGTGATGAGCATGTGGCCCGGCGCATGCGTGATGCTGAACTCGGGCCGGACCGTATGGATGATCGATTGCGGAGTGACGCCGCACGCCCAGAATACCGGGATCTCGCCCTCGAGAATGAAAGGCGGGTCTCCGTAGTCGGGGCGCATCAGGTCGGCGATGCCGATCTGCGCCGGATCGCCGAGATGCACCGGTGCGCCGTGCACCGACGGAAAGCGCGAGGTGATCTGCACCGCGCGGATCGCGTCGGGCGCCTTCATCGGGCGCATCGACACGACGAGCGGCCCGTGCAGGCGCGCAGTGGCAACCGTGGGTACCTTCGTGCGGTACATCGGCACGTTGGTGCCGCGCGCGATGTGGCGTACCTCGATGCCGTCGGCGACGAGCGCTTCCTCGAAGGAGAACGAGCAGCCGATCGCGAAGGCGACGAGGTCGTCGCGCCAGACCGCCTGCAGGTCGGTCGGCTCGTCGACGAGCTCGCCGTTTCGCCAGACGCGATAGCGGGGAACGTCGGTGCGTACGTCGAGATCGTCGCCGAGCCCCGGCAACGTGTATTCACCGGCTTCGCTCACCGCGAGCAGCGGACACGGCTTCGGATTGCGCTGGCAGAACAGCAGGAACTCTGCGGCGAGCGCTTCAGGCAGGATCATCAGGTTCGCCTGCACGAAGCCCGGCGCGAGACCGGCGGTGGGGGCGCGGTGCGCACCCCGGCGCACGGCGAGACGGCAGCGCAGCGACTCGGGCGCCGACTCGGGCAACACGGCAGGCCGGGTCGCATTCGTGGACGGAAGCTCGTTCATCGAAAACGCCTTGTGCGCCCGTCCGGGGCATCGTTTCCGTCTTTTATCATGGCGTTTGCCGTTCCCCTCTTTTGGCCCGCTGTCGTGTACGGGCGGGGCTGTCGTTGCTCATCCTGCTATTGAAGCTCGCGCTCGCGCCGGCTTCGATCCTGCTCGCCACGCTCGCCGCACGCCGATTCGGGCACGGCGTTGCCGGGCTGTTGTCGGGATTTCCGGTGATCGCCGGTCCGATCATTTTCGCGCTGATGTTCGAGCTCGCAGCCGTGGAGATCGAGGGCGTAGCGCGCGCGACGCTCGCGGCGTGTCCGGCCGCGATCGCGCACATCGTCACTTTTGCGTGGCTGTCGCGCAGGTTTTCCTGGGGTGCCTGCCTTGTCGGGGCCGCGGTCGCGTTCGTCGCCGTGGGTGCGGTCACGACCGCTGCGTGGATGCCGGGTGCCGTGCAGATCGCGCTGGCGATCGCCGGACCCTTCGTCGCGCTGCGCCTGATGCCGCGCGTGCACGCCGTCATGGGTGCGGTGCCGGTGCCGCGGCTGGAGATCGTGATGCGCCTCGTCGCGACCTTCGTTCTCGCGGCGGCCGTGCTGCTCAGCGCGCAGCACGTGCCGGCCGCCATCAGCGGGCTGCTGTTGGCGTGGCCGATCAGCGGCAGCATCCTGCCGAGTTTCACGTTGCCGGTGCACGGGCATGCCGCGACGGTGACGTTGCTGCGCGGCTTCGCGATCGGGCTGGTCGGTTTCGTGAGCTTTTTCGTTGCGCTGGTTGCGCTGCTGGTCGCGGGCGTACCGAAGTTCGTCGCGTTTGTCGTTGCGGCCGGGGTGTCGGCCGGTGCGGGGTGGTTGGTGCACCGGGCGCGTGCCGCGCTGGCGCGCTGATACGGGTGAACGGTAGCGTGCCGCAGGTTCACACGGCCTCGATGACGTGAACCGGATCGCACGGAAAGGGAGCACATTCGCGCACGGCAGAGCCAAGCTACGTCGAAACGCTCGTAGAGCGTGCAATTCGGCAGCCCTTATCGAACGGGTCGGGCAAACCGCTCGCGAAACGAGCAGTTCTATCGCAGTGCGATGAAGCTTCTCGTCTTCAGGCGCGATCTGGCGCCGATCGTCTTCCCGATCGCTACCGAAAATCCCGGCTCGACACCTCCAGCTCCCCCAGCCACCGCGAGTGGTCGACGACCCGCTGCGCGAGCAGGTGCCGCACCTCTCCGCCGGTTTCGGCATCGCGCTGCCAGCGGCCGTAGACGGTCATCAGTTTCGACGCGAGCACCGCGCTGCGAAAGCGCTCGAAGACGTCGGGCCAGACGATCACGTTGACAGTGCCGGTCTCGTCCTCGAGCGTGACGAAGATCGTCCCCGATGCCGTTTCAGGACGCTGTCGATGCGTGACGAGGCCGCTTGCCCGGGCGAGGCGTCCGTCGGGGAAGGTGCGCAATGCCTGCGCCGTCGCCACACGGTGCGTCGCGAGCCGATCGCGCAGCAATGCGAGCGGATGCCGGTGCATCGGAATGCCCAGCCCGCGATAGTCGGCGATGATCTCGCGCGCTTCCGGCAGCGCCGGCAGGCGCGTTGTCAGCTCGTCGAAGCGCGCGTCGGCGAGCAGCTTCGGCATCGGCCGGATCGCAGCGGCTTCCCAATGTGCTTGCGCGCGATGGCCGGCAAGCGCACACAGCGCGTCGGCCTGCGCGAGTGCGTTCAGCGCACGCGCATCGAGCTGCGCCTGCCGGGCGAGATCCTCGACGTCGTCGAATGCGAAGCGGGCGTCGGGGCGTTCGCTGCATCGTTTGAGACGCGCGGCAACGATGCGCTCGGCGGCGGCCTGCGGCAGGCCACGTATACGGTTCAGTCCGAGCCGTACTGCGGGTTGCGGGCGACGATCGATCACGCTGCCGTCGGCGGGTGCGCGATACGTCTGCGGCACGCCGTCTGCGTCGACCCGCTCCTCGAGCGTGCTCTCGATCTCGCTTACCAGCACGTCGACGCTGCGCACTTCGATGCCGTGCTCGCGCGCGTCGCGCACCAGCTGCGCCGGCGCGTAGAAGCCCATCGGCTGGCTGTTCAGCAGCGCGGCGAGAAACGCCGCCGGTTCGTGCCGCTTGATCCAGCTCGACACATAGACGAGCAGCGCGAAGCTCGCCGCGTGGCTCTCGGGGAAGCCGTATTCGCCGAAGCCCTGGATCTGCCGGAAGATCGCCTCGGCGAAGTCGCGTCCGTAGCCGCGCGCCATCATGCCGTCGACGACACGCTGCTCGAAGGGCTCCAGCCCGCCGCGGCGGCGCCACGCCGCCATTGCGCGACGCAGCGCGTCGGCCTCGCCGCCGGAGAAGCCGGCGGCGAGCATCGCGATCTGCATCACCTGTTCCTGGAAGATCGGCACGCCGAGCGTGCGCTCGAGCGCGGGCCGGATCTCGTCGCGCGGATAGACGACGGGCTCGAGCCCCTGCCGACGGCGCAGGTACGGATGCACCATGCCGCCCTGGATCGGCCCGGGGCGCACGATGGCGACCTCGACGACGAGATCGTAGAAGCAGCGCGGCTTCAGTCGCGGCAGCATGCTCATCTGTGCGCGCGATTCGATCTGGAACACGCCGACGGTGTCGGCGCGCGAGATCATCTCGTAGGTGTCCGGGTCCTCGGCGGGAATGTCCTGGATGCGGAACGTGCAGCCGCGCCGTTGTCCGATGAAGTCGAGCGCGCGCCGGATCGCGCTCAGCATGCCGAGCGCGAGCACGTCGACCTTCAGCAGCCCGAGCGCATCGAGATCGTCCTTGTCCCACTCGATGACGCTGCGATCGGCCATCGCCGCGTTCTCCACCGGAACCAGGCGCGTGAGCGCATCGCGTGCGATGACGAAGCCGCCGGTGTGCTGCGACAGATGGCGCGGAAAACCGCGCAGCGTAGAGGCGAGCTCGAGCCATTGGCGCGCGACGCGCGATCCGGGGTCGAAGCCCGCTTCGCGCAGCCGCGTCGGCTGTACGCCGGCGTCCCACCATGCGTGCCCGCGCGCGAGCTGCTCGATGCGCTGCGCATCGATGCCGAGCGCGCGCCCGACGTCGCGCAGTGCCGAACGCGATCGGTAGCAGATCACGGTGGCGGTGAGCGCCGCGCGATGACGGCCGTATTTCGCGTAGAGGTACTGGATGACCTCTTCGCGGCGCTGATGCTCGAAGTCGACGTCGATGTCGGGCGGCTCGTTGCGCTCGCGGCTGATGAAGCGCTCGAACAGCACGCTCGCGCGCGCCGGGTCGACCTCGGTGATGCCCAGGCAATAGCAGACCGCCGAGTTCGCCGCCGATCCGCGGCCCTGGCACAGGATGTCGCGGCTGCGCGCGAAGCGAACGATGTCGGCGACGGTGAGGAAATAGGGCTCGTACTTCAGTTCGGCGATCAGCGCGAGCTCGCGTTCGACCTGCTCGATCACCTTCGCCGGCGTGCCATCGGGGTAGCGCGCCGGAAGGCCCTCGAAGGCGAGCGTGCGCAGCCAGCTCGCCGGCGTGTGCTGCGGCGGGACGATCTCCTCGGGATACTCGTAGCGCAGCTCGTCGAGCGAGAAGCGGCAGTGCCCGGCGATCTCGAGCGTCTCGTCGAGCAGTTCGCGCGGATACAGCCGGGCAAGACGCAGGCGGCTGCGCAGATGCTGCTCGGCGTTGGATGCGAGCGCATAGCCGAGCGACTTCAGCGGCGTGCGCAGCCGGATCGCGGTGAGCGTGTCCTGCAGCGCCTTGCGCGAACGGACGTGGCACAGCACGTCGCCGACCGCCACGCGCGGCAGGCCGACATGCCCGGCGATGCGCCGCGTCGCCTCGAGCAGCGCCGCATCGTGGCCGCGCACGAGCAGCGAAATGCCGAGCCAGCAGCGCCCGTCGAAACGCTCGCGCAGGAAGCGCGCCTGCTGCAGCAGGCGTTCCGCGGCGGGCTGCGCGCCGGGTTCGTCGACGGCGACGATGGGCGAGGGCACCAGCAGCGCGAGGCAGTCGTCCACGCCTTCGGCGAGATCGTCGGCGAGCAGCCGGTAGCAGCCCTTGCCAGCGCGCATGCGCGCGCGCGTGATCAGCTCCGATAGGTTGCCGTAGCCGTTGCGCGTGGTCGCAAGCAGCACGAGGCGCGCGTCGTCGTCGAAGGCGTCGCGCAACGAGAACTGCGCGCCGACGACGAGCGGCAGGCCGGTGTCGCGCGCACGCAGATGCGCGCGCGCGACACCGGCGAGCGAGCATTCGTCGGTGATCGCGAGCGCCGAATAGCCGAGCGCCTGCGCGCGCTCGACGAGCTCTTCGGGGTGCGAGGCGCCGCGCAGGAACGAGAAGTTCGAGGCGCAGTGCAGTTCGGCGTAGGAGGGGAGCACGGTGCTACTGCGCGGTTCTACTGTATATCAATACAGTATCAGAATGACCACCGCCTCGCCGGGATCTTTCGACGGGGAATCGGGCGCCGGGGCCGAACTACGCTTGCGCGCGCACCCAGTTCTCCAGGCGCAATCCGGACACGCGCTGGAACTCCCGCACATTGTTCGTTACCAGCACGAGGCCCGCGGCTTGTGCGTGCCCGGCGATCATCACATCGTACGGGCCGATCGGTTTGCCGGCCGCAGCGAGCTCGGCGCGGATCGACGCGTCGAGACGCGGCCCCGGCGCTGCTCCCGGAGCGCTACCCGGAAATGCCGGACGCCGCCTTCGCCGCGCCGATCTCGCCGATCGGGCATCGCTGCTCGGGCTACTGCGTAGAGGCCCTGCCGACGCCGAAAACGAGCGGGAACTCCGGCGCATCGAGCGGCTCGCCAGGCCGCAGCTTCAGCCCGGGGAAGGGCGGCGAGGTCTGCCCGCCGCGATCGGCGAACACCGCGTCGTCTCCTACCCAGCGCGACGAGAACACGCGCCGCGGCCGATGCGAAGTGTTCGCCGGCGCGCCGTGCAGCGTGCGAAAGGTGAAGGCGATCGCGTCGCCCGGTTCCATCTCGGCGGCGACGATGTCGAGTTCGGCGCGTTGCGCATCGATGTCGGGCAGCGGCTCGTACGCATCCTGCGCATACAGCGGCGAGTTGTCGAAGCGCGTCGGGCGGAACTGCCGGCCCCAGCGGTGCGAGCCGGCGACGCACTCCATGACCACGTCGCGCGAGACCGGGTCGAGCGGCGTCCAGAAGCTCACGTTCTGCTCGCCGTCGACGCAGTAGTACGGCTGGTCCTGGTGCCAGGGCGTTACGGTGCTCGTGCCCGGCTGCTTCACGAGCACGTGATCGTGGAAGAAGCGCACGCGCTGCGAACGCATCAGCCGGGCGGCGATCGCCGCTGCCGGCGATTCGTGCACGAAGCGGCGAAACTCGGGGATGCGCTGCCAGTTGCAGAAGTCCTGGAAGAACGGCGCCGATCGGTCGGCCGGGCGATAGGTGCGTTCGAAGGGGCCGGGCTCGGCGACGTTGCGTTCGACACCGTCGCGCAGCAGCTCGATCCAGTTGCGGAAAACCCCGCGCAGCACGATCACGCCGTCCGCCTGGAAAGCCTGCACCTGCTCGTCGCTGACCGGCACGTCGACGATCGGCTTCGTTCGTGCTGTGTTCATCTCGCGTTCTCCGGTGTGGCGATCGCCTGTCCAGCGGCTACGGGGACCGAAACGGGCACGGGTGCGCCGAGCTGCACCGAGGCGCGTCGTGCGGCGTCGACGACCAGCGTTCCGAACCGGGCGAGATCCTCGTCGGAGATGCGAAACGAAGGCCCGGTGATGCTGAGCGCGGCGACGATCCGGCCACCCGCGTTGCGTACCGGCGCCGCCACCGCGGTGACATCGCGCTCGAGCGTGTCGCGCATTGCGACGTAGCCGGCGGGCTCGACGCGGTCGAGCAGCGCCGCGCCCGCGGCCGTGCGGTTCAACGGAAGCGTTCGGCCCACCCAGGTCGAATGGTGGATCGATTTCGGGCTGATCACCTGGCGCAGGTAGATCGCGTGCTGCGCGTCGACGGGAATCGTCAGGTTGGCCGTTTCGCCGCTGGCCTCGGACAGGCTTTGCAGGAACGGCTCCGACAGCTCGTACAGCGACGAGCCGCGCAGCGCCGACAGGCCCAGCTGCATCAGTCGGCCGCCGCTGCGGTAGCGAGCTTCCGCGTCGCGCTGGACGAAGCCCGTGTGCTCGAGGCTCGCGACCAGTCGCGCTGCGGTGCTCACCGGCAGCTGGCTGCCGCGCGCGAGCTCGGACAGCGTGACGCCCTCCGGGCTCGTGGCAACCAGCGCAAGCAGATCGAAGGCGCGCTGCACGGCGCGTACGGGCAGGCGCTCGCCGATCTCGCCCACCTCCACGCGGGTGTTACGGCTTTCGCCGGCGCCAACCCGGCTGCGTCGCGTCGCCGAGCTCGAGGCCGCGTCGCCGGAGTGTTTTTTCACTTGCACTTTTGCCATCAGGCGGATTATCGTACCGCACGATGGCAAAGCGCAATGCAAATCTGCTGATCGTCCACGCGGCGGAGCTCCTGACCTGCGCCGGCCCGCAGGAAGGCATCCGCGGCGCGGCGCTGGACCGGCTCGAGCTCGTGGCCGACGGGGCGCTCGCGATCATCGACGGCCGCATCGACGCGGTCGGCAGCACCGAGGCGATCCTCGCGCAGTACCAGGCGCCGGAGGTCATCGACGCCACCGGCCGCCTGGTTTCTCCGGCCTTCGTCGATCCGCACTCACACCTGCTGCATGGCGGCTCGCGACACGAGGAATACGACGCGAAGGTGACGCAGCGCGCCGACGTGCGCCTGGACGGCGGCATCCGCTACACGGTGCGCAAGACGCGCGAAGCCTCCGACGAGGCGCTCGTCGCGCGTGCGCACGCCGACCTCGACGCGATGCTGCTGCACGGAACGACGACGCTCGAGGCGAAGACCGGCTACGGACTCGATCGCGGGCACGAGTTGCGCCTGCTGCAGCTGACGGCCGGCCTGCGCCACGCGGTCGACGTCGTGCCGACCTACCTCGCGCTGCACGTGCTGCCCGACGGCTACGAGACGCGACGGGCCGACTACATCGCCGAAGTGCTCGCCGCGCTGCCGGACGCCGCAGGCCTGGCGAAGTACTGCGACGTCTCCTGCGACCCGCTCTTCTTCGATTTCGACGAGTGCGTCGAGGTCGGCGAAGCGGCGCGTGCGCTCGGCATGCGCATTCGCGTGCACGCCGACCAGAACGGCGACGGGCGCGGAGCGCTGCTCGCCGCCACGCTGCGCGCTTCCGCCGCCGACCATCTCGACTACGCGAGCGACGAGGGGCTGCGCGCGATGGCTGCCGCCGGCACCGTCGCCACGCTGCTGCCCGGCGTCACGCTGCACATGTGCGAGATGACGCCGCGCTTCGAAGGCACGCAGCTCGGTGCGGCCGAGAAGCCGTTCATGCCGCTGCAGGCGCGGCGTGCGATCGACTCGGGCGCGACGGTGGCGCTGTCCACCGACTACAACCCGGGCAGCTGCCCGGCGCCGTCGATGCAGATGGTGATGCAGCTCGCTGCGCGGCTGTACCGGCTCGGCTATGCGCAGATCTGGAACATGTGCACGCTGAATGCCGCGCGTGCACTCGATCTGTCGCACGACCGCGGCAGCCTCGAGGTCGGCAAGCGCGCCGACGTGCTGATCTGGTCGGTTCCTGCGCACGGTCTCGTCATCAATCGCTTCGGTGTCAATCAGGTCGATACCGTGCTCGCCCAGGGACGCGTCGTCGTGCGCGATGGTCGTCTCCTGTCCTCTTCCCCTGCCGGAGAATCCCGATGAAACTGAAGTTCCTTGCCGGGGCGACACTTGCGGGTGCACTGCTCGCCGCGCCCGCCATCGCCCAGCAGCAGCCGATCCGCATCGGTTTCCACGCGCCGCTCACCGGCTTCGCCGCCTCCGACGGCAAGTCGTCGCTGAACGGCGCGCAACTCGCCGTCGAGCAGATCAATGCGGCGGGCGGCGTGAACGGGCGACCCCTGGAGCTGGTGGTCGCAGACGACCAGGCCAAACCCGACCAGGCGGTGCCGCTGGCGAACAAGTACATCGGCGACGGCCTGAAGATGGTCGTCTCCGGAAGCTATTCGGGACCGACGCGCGCTGCCGCCGGCGTGTTCCAGGAAGCGAAGATTCCATACGTCGCCGGCTACGCGATCCATCCGGACATCACGCGCGCCGGCGACTACGTGTTCCGCACGTCGTTCATGGGCGAGGTGCAGGGCAGGGCGGCCGCGAAAGTCGTCGGCGACCTGCTGAAGAAGAAGCGCGTCACGCTGATCACGCTGAACAACGACTTCGGGCAGGCGCTGTCGGCCGGCTTCAAGGAAGCGGCCGACCGGTTCGGCATCGAGATCGTCAGCGAGTACACCTACGCGATGGGCGATCGGCAGTTCGGCTCGGTCGTCGCCAGCGTCAAGCGCGACAACCCGGAAGTGCTCTACATCTCGGGCTACTTTTTCAACGGCGGACCGCTGGTCGCGCAGCTGCGCGCCGGTGGCGTGCAGACGCAGATCGTCGGCACCGAAGGCTTCGACACCGACAACTTCATCGCGATCGCGAAGAACGCCGCCGAAGGCGTGATCATCACGACCTCGCTCGATCGCGAGGCCAAGCTGCCGGCGATGCGCAAGTTCATCGACGACTACGAAGCGAAATACAAGGTCGGCGCCGACATGGTCGCGGCAAGCACGCACGCGGCAGTCACGGTCGCCGCCAACGCGCTCGCGAAGGTCGGGCACGACGACACCGCGAAGCTGCGCGACGCGCTCGCCGCGACGAAGGAGCTGCCGACCGCGGTGGGCACGCTCACCTTCAACGAGCTCGGCGAGGTCAACAAGGCCGGGCAGATCCAGGTGATCCGCGACGGCAGGTTCCATCACTTCGCGACGATCGACGATCCCGAGCTGCTGGCTGCGCCGACGAAGTAGGCGGCATCCGAAGCGTCCAGCGGCACCAGCCACAGGCGAAGCCCGATGTTCTACGTAGAACTGCTCGTCATCGGGCTCGTCTGGGGCTGCATGTACGCGCTGATGGCGCTCGGCCTGACGCTCGTCTACGGCCTGCTGCGCATCCTGCACATCGCGCAGGCGACCGTCTTTACCTTCGGCGCGTACATCGGGCTGCTCGTCGCCAATCGCACCGACAGCCTGCCGCTGGCTTTCGTCGTCGCGGCGCTGGCGGCCGGCGTGCTCGGTCCGCTGATCTACCGCCTCGTCTACGAGCCGATCCTCGACAAGCCGCCCTTCGTGCCGCTGGTCGCGTCGATCGGCGTGCTGATCGCGATGGAGGACGGCTTCCGGCTGATCTTCGGGCCTTATGGGCTGTCCTTCGAGCACAATCCGTGGTTCACGACGGCGCTGAGCTTCGGCGGCATCACGCTGAACCTCGTGCAGGTATGGATGGTCGTCGCGGCGGTCGTGCTGTTGGCGGCCTTCGCACTCTTCGTCGTGCGCACGCGCGCCGGCGTCGCCTGGCGCGCAACCGTCTCTGACCCGGTGATCGCGCAGAACTTCGGCGTCAGCGTGCTGCGCGTGCGCTACCTGAACTTCTTCGTCGCGTCGGTGCTCGCCGGCATCGGCGGCGTGCTGGTCGGGTTGCTGAACAATCTCGTCGAGCCGTCGATGGGCAGCGTGATCAGCTACAAGGGACTGGCGATCATCGTGCTCGGCGGCCTCGGCAACGTGCCCGGCACGCTCGTCGCGAGCCTTGCACTCGGCGTCGTCGAGAGCTTCGGGTCGGTGTTCCTCGACAAGCTGCTCGACCGCGATGCGATGGCCTTCCTTTTCCTGATCGTCGTGCTGATGGTTCGCCCGAAGGGGCTGCTCGGCGGCGCGCACTGAGCGCGAGCCGAGGCGCCAGGACTCCCGATGGACTACTACCTCTCCGTCGCCACCTTCGCCGCGCTGAACGTCGTGCTGGCGCTCGGGCTGAACATGATCAGCGGCTTCTGCGGCCAGGTGAGCCTCGGCCATGCCGCGTTCTACGGCCTCGGCGCCTACGCCGCCGCGCTGTGCTCGGTGGCGGGCGTTCCCTTCGTCGCGTCGATCGGCGTCGGCATCGTGGTCGCTGGCGTCTTCGGTGTGATCGTCGGTTTCGCCGCGCTGCGTGTGCGCGACGACTTTCTCGCCATCGTCACGATGGGCGTCGGCTTCCTGTTCCTCGGCGTCGTGCGCAAGCAGTCGTGGCTCGGCGCCGAGATGGGCATTGCGAAGATCCCGTCTCCGCTCGACAAGACCGGCTATGCGCTGCTCGCAATCGGCGCGGCGATCGCAGTCGCGCTGCTCAGTCTTCACATCCGGCGCAGCTGGATGGGCCGCGCCTTCGACGCGGTCGCGCAGGACGAGGATGCGGCACGCACGATCGGCGTCGACGTCGCCGGCTACAAGACCACCGCGTTCCTGCTCGGCACTGCCACCGCGGGCCTGGCCGGCGCGATCTATGCGCACATGACGCAGCTGATCGTGCCCGATGCCTTCAACTTCGTGCAGTCGATCACGATCCTCGCAATGGTGGTCGTCGGCGGAATCGGCTCGACGCTCGGCGTCGTGCTCGGCGCGCTGCTGCTCACCGTGATGCCGGAGCTGTTCCGCTTCATCAACGACTACAAGCTGCTCGTCTACGGCGCGCTGCTGCTCGCGGTGATGCGCTTCAGCCCCGAGGGGCTCGCCGGGCTGTACCGGCGCGTGTTCGGGCACCGGCTGGCATGACGATGCTCGAAGTAGAGCGCCTGTCGATCACCTTCGGGGGCGTGCGTGCCGTCTCCGACGTGAGCCTGTCGGTGCAGCGCGGCGAGCTGCTCGGCCTGATCGGCCCGAACGGCGCGGGCAAGACGACGCTGCTGCGCCTGATGACCGGCATCCTGGCGCCGGACTCGGGGGTCGTGCGCCTGGACGGTCGCGACATCACGCGGATGCCGATCCATCGTCGTGCGCAGCTCGGCTTCGTACTCACGCACCAGGTCGTGCGGCCCTTTCGCGAGATGAGCCTGCTCGAGAACGTGATGCTCGCGGCCGCGCAGCGCGAGATGCGCCATCCGTTGCGTGCGCTCGTGTCGGTCGACACGCGCGGCGCGCGCAGCCGCGCGATGCAGCTGCTCGAGCGCCTGGGCATCGCCGACGCCGCCGACAAGTCGGCGCGCAGCGTGCCGCTCGGCTACCTGAAGCGCATGCAGGTTGCACGTGCGCTCGCGCTCGAGCCGCAGCTGTTGCTGCTCGACGAGCCGCTCGCCGGACTGAACTACACCGAGGCGAAGCGACTGGCCGACCTGATCGCCGAGCTCAACGCGGGCGGCCTGAGCATCGTGCTGGTCGAGCACAACCTCGGCGAGGTCACGCGCATCGCCCGTCGGCTGCTCGTGCTGCACAACGGATCGACGCTCGCGCAGGGCGTGCCGCGCGAGGTGATGGCGCGCAGCGACGTGCGCAGCGCCTACCTGGGAGGAGAAGCCGTTGCTGCTGCTTGAAGGATTCGGTTGCGGCTACGGGCTCGTGCAGGCCGTGCACGAGATCGACCTCTCGGCGCAGGCCGGAGAGATCACCGTGCTGCTCGGGCCGAACGGCGCGGGCAAGACCTCGACGCTGATGGCGATCGCCGGCAACGTACAGGTGCAGCGTGGCCGCGTCGTCCTCGACGGCGAGGACGTTACCCGGCTGTCGCCCGCCGAGCGCACGCGCCGGGGCATGGCGCTCGCACCCGAAGGGCGGCGCATCTTCTCCGACCTGACGGTCGCCGAGAACCTGCTCGTCGGCGGCTACCTGCGCAGCGCCGCCGAATCGCGCGAGAGCGAGCAGCGCGTGCTGGAGCTGTTCCCGCGCCTGCGCGAGCGCTATCGGCAACGTGCCGGGCTGCTCTCGGGCGGCGAGCAGCAGATGCTCGCGATCGGGCGCGCGCTGATGGCGCAGCCCAGGCTGCTGCTGATCGACGAGCTGTCGCTCGGATTGATGCCGGCGATGGTCGAGCTCTGCTTCGCGGCGATCGCCGAGCTCAAGCGCCAGGGCATGGCGGTGCTGCTGGTCGAGCAGAACACGCATCGCGCACTTGCGGCCGCCGACCGCGTCTACGTGATGGCGTCGGGACGCATGGTCTACGAGGCGTCGGGCGAGCAGGCACGGCGCGATCCGACGCTGGTCGATTCCTTCCTCGGCATGAGCGAAGCCGCACAGGCGTGATTCGCGCGACGCGCGGCTTCACGGCGTTTTCAGGAGGTTCTCATGACGGATCTGGCAACACCCAAGGATGCACGCGTCGTTCGCGCGCCGCGCGGCGATCGACTGAGCGCGCGCAGCTGGCTCACCGAGGCGCCGCTGCGCATGCTGATGAACAACCTCGAT
>CAZIDY010000017.1:0-57643 GCA_964538505.1 uncultured Limnobacter sp.
GCGGCCCGGGGCGGTACAGCGCGAGCACCGCGATGATGTCCTCGAAGCGGTCGGGTTGCAGCTTCTTCAGCAGCTTCTTCATCCCCTCGCTTTCGAGCTGGAACACGGCGGTGGTGTTCGCGTCTTTCAGCACCTGGTAGGCGCGCGGATCGTCGAAGCTCATCGACTGCAGGTCGAGCTTCGTTCCGGTGCGCTGCTCGACGTAGCGAACGGCGAGATCGAGGATGGTGAGGTTGCGCAGCCCGAGGAAGTCGAACTTCACGAGCCCGACCGCCTCGACGTCGTCCTTGTCGAACTGGCTGACGACGCCGGCGTCGGCCCCGGGCGGCTTGTACAGCGGGCAGAAGTCGGTGAGCTTGCCCGGCGCAATCAGCACGCCGCCGGCATGCATGCCGACGTTGCGGGCGAGGTCCTCCAGCGGCTCGGCAAGCGCGAGCAACTCGCGCACCTCGTCCTCGTTGCGCTCGCGCTCGGCGAGCAGCGGCTCGGCCTCGCGCGCCTTGGCGAGCGACACCGGCTTGTTCTGCACGACCGGCACGAGCTTGGAGAGCTGGTCGCAGAAGGTATAGCTCATGTCGAGCACGCGACCCACGTCGCGGATCACCGCCTTCGAGGCCATCGTGCCGAAGGTGGCGATCTGCGACACCGCCCGCTCGCCGTAGCGCTGGCGCACATATTCGATGACGCGATATCGCTGGTCCTGGCAGAAGTCGATGTCGAAGTCGGGCATCGACACGCGTTCCGGATTCAGGAAGCGCTCGAAGAGCAGCGCGTACGGGATCGGATCGAGGTCGGTGATGCCGAGCGCATAGGCAACGAGCGAACCCGCGCCCGAGCCGCGCCCGGGGCCGACCGGGACGCCGTTGGCCTTCGCCCAGTTGATGAAGTCGGCGACGATCAGGAAGTAGCCGGGAAAGCCCATCTGCACGATCGTGTCGCACTCGTAGACGAGACGCGCACCGTACTCGGCGCGCTTCGCCTCGAGCAGCTCGGGCGACGTCTGCTCGGACGGAAACAGCGCGGCAAGCCTGCGCTCGAGTCCCTCGCGTGCAAGCGTGCGCAGATAATCGTCGAGCGAGACGCCATCGGGAGTCGGGAACTGCGGCAGCTGCGCCTTGCCCAGCACCATCGTCACGTTGCAGCGGCGGGCGATCTCGACGCTGTTGGCGAGCGCCGACGGCAGGTCGGCGAAGAGCTCCGCCATCCCGGCACGCGTACGGAAATACTGCTCGGGCGCGAAGCTGCGCACGCGACGCGGATCGGCAAGGATCTGCCCCTGCGCGATGCACACGCGCGCCTCGTGCGCACGGTGGTCCTCGCGGGCGAGGAACTGCACCGGATGCGTCGCGACCAGCGGCAGCTTCAGCTGCGCGGCGAGCTGCGCCGCGGCGCGCGTCTGCGCCTCGGCTTCGGGGTGGCCGCTGCGCTGCACCTCGAGATACCACGCATCGGGGAAACGGCGCGCCCAGGCACGCGCGAGCTCGCCCGCCGCCTGCGCATTTCCGGCAAGCAGCGCCTGCCCTACGTCGCCGTGCTGTGCGCCCGACAGCGCGATCAGGCCATCGCCGAGCGGACGGCCGTCGTCCGCTCGCTCGTCGAACCATTCGGCGCGCAACTCGCCGCGGCCGCGATACTCGTTCTCGATCCACGCGCGGCTGAGCAGCTCGCACAGGCGCAGGTAGCCGCCGTGGTCGCGCGCGAGCAGCAGCATGCGGAAGGGCCGGTCGCGATCGGCATCGTTCGTGAACCACGCGTCGACGCCACAGATCGGCTTGATGCCGCTCGCCCGCGCGGCCTTGTAGAACTTCACCCAGCCGAACAGGTTCGCCAGGTCGGTGACCGCGATCGCGGGCTGCTCGTCGGCAAGCGCGTGCCGGACGAGCGCGTCGATCCGCACGATCGAGTCGCTGACCGAATATTCGGTGTGGACCCGAAGGTGGACGAAACCGGGCGCGCTCATCGGTAGAATCTCATCGGCCCGAAATTCTACCCATGTTGCCCCAGCCTTCGCTCCCGCGGCGGCGCGCGATGCTGCTGCTCGCCTTCTGCACGCTGTGCTGGAGCATCGCCGGGGTGCTCACGCGGCGGCTCGAGCACGCCGCGAGCCTCGACGCCACCGTGTAGGGGGTGCGATGACGGGTGCTGAGCCACAGTCCGGGGAGTCGCAGGCCGGGGAGCGTCCGCCAGGCGGATCGCGGTCCGTCGAACCGCGGCGTCTCGAGCTCGTCCGCCCCGACGGCACGGTGCTGCGCGGCCTTCGCTGGGCGGGGGGCGCACGGACGCACGCGGTGGTCGTGCACGGCCTCGGCGAGCACGCGGCGCGCCAACGCAATGTCGCGGGCTTTCTTTCCGGGCGCGGCTTCGAGGTGACAGCCTTCGATCACCGCGGTCATGGACGTTCCGACGGACGACGCGGTGCGCTGCGTCATCGCGACGACCTCGTCGATGATCTCGGCGCGGTCGTCGATGCGACATCGAGCGAGCCGATCCTGCTCGTCGGCCACAGCATGGGCGGGCTGGTTGCGCTGCGCTACGCGCTCGCGCAGCCGCAACGCGTGGCTACACTCGTGCTGTCGTCACCTGCGCTCGACCCGGCGATGAACGCCGCGCAGAAGCTGCTGCTCGCGGTGTTGTCGCGCATCGCACCCGATCTCGCGGTCGGCAACGGCATCGACCCGTCGACGATCTCGCACGATGACGCGGTCGTTCGCGCGTATCGGGACGATCCGCTGGTGCACGACCGGGTCACCGCGCGTCTCGTGCGCTTCATCGTCGACGGCTCGCGCGATGCGCTGGAGCGCGCCGCCACGCTCGCCGTGCCGACACTGCTGCTCGTTGCCGGAGACGACCGGTTGATCAAGGCGGACGGCAGCCAGCGTCTCGCCGAGCGTGCACCGCAGGCGACGGTCGATATGCGCGTCTACGAAGGGCTCTGGCATGAGCTCTTCAACGAGCGCGAACCGGCGCGCTTGCGCGTGCTCGCCGATCTCGGGGCGTGGCTGGATGCGCAGCCGATTGGCAGTTCGAGCGGCCGGGCGTTCGATGGCATCGATTCCACCGACGCGAACGCCTGAACGAGCCGTTCTCGGCGCTCGTCTCCCTTCTCCCTTCCCCCTTCTCTTCCTCATCCCCCCCGCATCCCCGCGAACCGCGCAATCCTCCCGCCATACGCATACGCGGTATCCAGGTCGCCAGCCGGCGGACTCAGCTCCGGCGGCACGTTGTCGGCCTGCGCCATCACGCCGGTGTAGCTGCCGATGCGGTTCGCCGCGTTCGCATCGCCCGCCTGCGCCGACGGAAGCATGCCCAAGCCGACCCAGACCATGCCGTGCTGCATGGCGAGCGTGAAGAAGTAGTTCAGCGTCGAGAGCTTGTCGCCGCTCATCGCCAGCGAACAGGTGAAGCCGCCGGCGATGCGGTCCTTCCAGCCCTGCGCGAACCAGATCTTCGAGCTCGCATCGGCGAACGCCTTGAACGGCGCCGACGGCCCGCCCATGTACGTGGGCGCGCCGAAGACGATGGCGTCGGACGAAGACAGCGTCGACCAGCCGTCGGCATCGATGCGGGCCACATCGATACTGCGCACCTCGGTGCGCGCGATCGACGCGGCGCCCTCATGGACCGCCTCGGCGATCCGCTTCGTGTGGCCGTAGCCGGAGTGATAGGCGATCGAGACGCGGCGCATGTTCAGGGCAGGTCGAAGACGAGCACCTCGGCCTCGTGCGCATGCGCAAACAGGAACCGGGTGTCGTCGGTGCACTTCGCAGCGTCGCCAGTCTCGAGTGGCTGGCCGTTGATCTCGACGCGACCGCATACGACGTGCGCGTACAGGCGGCGCCCCGCGCCGATCTCGTGCTCGGCATGTTCGCCGCTGTCGAGCAACGCGGCATAGACGACCGCGTCCTGATGGATCGCAAGCGCTCCTTCGCGCGCATCGGCGGCAGCGATCGGCTGCAGTCGACCGCGCTTGAGCGCGTCGTCGAAATGGCGCTGCTCGTATTCCGGCGCGATGCCTCGCTGCGATGGCTCGATCCAGATCTGCAGGAAATGCGTCGTGTCGCGTGTCTCGTGATTGAACTCGGAGTGCTGCACGCCGGTGCCGGCGCTCATGCGCTGCACGTCACCCGGGCGGATCACCGAGCCGTTGCCGAGACTGTCGCGATGCGCGAGCGCCCCCTCGAGCACATAGGTGAGGATCTCCATGTCGCGATGCCCGTGCGTACCGAAACCGGTGCCGGGCGCGACCCGGTCCTCGTTGATCACGCGCAGCACGCCGAAGCCCATGTTGGCCGGATCGTAGTAGTCGGCGAACGAGAAGCTGTGCAGCGTCTTCAGCCATCCGTGATCGGCACTGCCGCGTTCATGGCTGCGTCGGATCTCGATCATCGTCGGCTCCCCCCATGCGTGCGGCCAGTGTAATGCGGCTCGCGGGACGCCGGCCACGGCGCGCCTGCCATGACCGGAGCCGGCCGTTCCGCGGAAAATACAATGTCGCGCAATGTCCGCCGCTTCAGCCGTGGCTACAACGACCGCCGCACGATCCACGTCGTACACGGGGCGTTTCGCGCCCTCGCCCACCGGCCCTTTGCATGCAGGATCGCTCGTCGCCGCGCTCGCCAGCCGGCTCGATGCACTCGCACACGGTGGTCGCTGGCTGCTGCGCATCGAGGATCTCGATTCGCCACGCGAGATGCCCGGCGCGGCTCGCTCGATCATCGACACGCTTGCGCGCCTCGGGTTTCGTCACGACGGCGAGATCGTCTTCCAGAGCCGCCGCGACGACACGTACCGTGCGGCCTTCGAGCGACTCGTCGCAAGCGGCAACGCCTACCCGTGCGGCTGCACCAGACGCGAGATCGCCGACTCGATGACGCGTCCGGGCGAAGCGCCGGCGCGCGGCGAGAAGCCGTATCCGGGAACCTGCCGGCACGGCATGCCGGCCGGACGTACGGCACGCGCGTGGCGCGTGCGCGTCGACTCCACACCCGTATGCTGGACCGATCGGCGCGCCGGCGAACGCTGCGACCGGCTCGACGAGCAGGTCGGCGACTTCGTCGTTCGCCGCGCCGACGGACAATGGGCGTACCAGCTCGCCGTCGTCGTCGACGACGACGCACAGGGCGTCACCGACGTCGTACGCGGCGCGGACCTGCTCGACTCCACCGCGCGCCAGTTGAACCTGCAACGCCTGCTCGGGCTGCGCGTGCCGCGCCATCTGCACGTTCCGGTGCTCGTCGACGCAACCGGAGCCAAGCTCTCGAAGCAGACCGGTGCGCTACCAGTCGATGCGAGCCACCCGATCGAAGCGCTCGATGCGGCGCTCGAAGCGCTGGGCCTCGGACGCATCGGGCAGGAAACGCTCGGGCAATGGTGGACGCTTGCGACCGAACGCTGGGCGAAGGCCGCGGGCGTGCGCGAGCCGGTCAGGGCTTCTTGCCGCCGCCGCCCAGCAGAGCCGCCACCGGACGGCGTGCCCGGCGGGTCGCACTGACGCGCTCGACGCCGGCCGGAGCTTCGCTCGCCGTCGACGGCGCAGCCGGAACGTAGGGCTCGAAGAAAAACGGGTCGTTCGAGTAGCCGGCGAGAGAAGTGTGCCGGGAAGCTTCGCGGCCACCGTGCGCGGGTCGCGCCGAGCGAGTCCGGCGCTCGGCGCCCGACTCGCGACGACCGCCCTCGCGCGTGCGCGCCGACGCAGCAACCTCGAGCCTTTCGGCTGCCAGCTTGCGACCGAGCAGCTTCTCGATGTCGCCGAGATAACGTTCGTCGTCGTTGGTCATCAGCGAAAGCGCAAGCCCGCTGGCACCGGCGCGGCCCGTGCGACCGATCCGGTGCACGTAGTCTTCGGCGTTGTAGGGAAGATCGTAGTTGATGACGGCCGGCAGCTCGGCGATGTCGAGACCGCGCGCGGCAACGTCGGTGGCGACGAGAACGACGATCTCGCCTTTCTTGAAGGCTTCGAGCGTCGCCAGGCGTTCCTGCTGCGACTTGTCGCCGTGTATCGCCGCGGAGTTCAGCCCGTCGCGCTCGAGCAGCCGCGCGAGGCGCCCGGCGCCGATCTTCGTGTTCGTGAAGACGATCACCTGCGACAGCTCGCGCTCGCGCACGAGCTGCGCAACCGCCGCCCGCTTCGCATCGAGGTCGGCCACGCGGTAGATGCGCTGCTCGACGTTCTCCGCAGTGGCGTTGCGCCGCGCGACCTCGATGACCTCCGGATCGTTCAGGAACGACGATGCGAGCCGGCGGATGTCGGAGGAGAAAGTCGCCGAGAACATCAGGTTCTGGCGACGCTCGGGCAAGGCCTGCAGGATGCGCTGGATATCGGGCAGGAAGCCCATGTCGAGCATCCGGTCGGCCTCGTCGAGCACAAGGATCTCCGCCTGCGCGAGCGAGACTGTTTTCTGGCCCATGTGATCGAGCAGCCGGCCGGGCGTGGCGATCAGCACTTCGCAGCCCTGGCGCAATGCCGCGATCTGCGGCTTGATGTCGACGCCGCCGAAGACCACCGCCGAGCGAAGGCCACTGTACTTCGCGTACTGGCGCACGTTCTCGTGGATCTGGTCGGCGAGCTCGCGCGTGGGCGCAAGGATCAGCGCGCGAACCGGGTGGCGGGCCGGCGACGCACTGGTGTTTGCATGCGGCATCAGCCGCTGGAGGATGGGGAGAGCGAATCCGGCCGTCTTGCCGGTGCCGGTCTGCGCGGCGCCCATGACGTCGCGGCCTTGCAGCACGACGGGAATCGCCTGTGCCTGGATCGGGGTGGGTTCGCGGTAGCCGAGTTCGGTGACGGCGCGCAGGATCGGTTCGGCGAGGCCGAACGAGTCGAAAGTCGTGCTCAACAGGGTGGTGGCCGATGGACCGGCGCTCTTTTCGGCGCACGGTCGATGAAAACCACCATTGTCCGCTTTTCGGCGCCCGCAGGCAAAGACGAACGGGGCGACAATCTCGAGACCGTGCCTGGGCACCTGGCTTGCTCGGCGCGACAATCCTTTCCCGCGTAGTTCAGCGAGCTGTCCTTTTTCGAGTCGTCCTGTCCGGTATGCGCGTCGTCCGCAGCGGAACCCTGATCGCCCTGGCGCTGTTCGGCACGATGCTCGCCGGCTGCTCGTCGCTGTTGCCGCGCGGGTCCGACGCGACGCAGGTGCAGTGGCGAAGCTTCGAGGAAGCGCGCGCGGCGGTCGAGGCGATCGAGCCCTTCCGCACGCGCAAGTCGACGCTGGTCGCCAACGGCTTCGATCCCTATCACAACCCGGCGGTGACGATCCTGTCGTACCCGGAGATCGTCCAGCGCTTCTCGGCGGGCACCGCGCTCGAGCAGGAGGAATACGAGCACGGCATCCGCAGCTGCCTGATCGCCGGGAAGGCCTGCACCGGCTACCAGATCGCGGTCAAGCGCACGAGACACGACCGCATCGGGAACTTCTGGCTCGACACGCTCGGCTTCCTGCGACGCACGAACGTCACCGGCTGGAGCTTCAACGCGATGATCCTGTTCGTCGACGACCAGGTCGTCTATACCGTATATGGCGGGCAGCCGAACCTGCACGAGATGCAGACGCGTCGCAATCCGCTCGGACCGCTGCAGAGCTTCGGGGACGCAATCCGGATCCGCTGAGGGAGCGGTCGCGGCAGGTGTCCGCAGGCTGTTGCGAGAGCGGCTCGGCGTGGGCGCTTGCGCTGACTGAGGGGGTGGCACGCCGCGGCGCGTACGGTGCGCTCGGTGCGGCGATGACCGCAGCGGTCGGTGCTTCGCACCGACTTCCCTCGCTGCTCGCCTCGGGGTCGTGCGGCCGAACTCGCTGCGCGAGCTTCGCTCGCTCCGCTCAGACAGGCGGCCGCAAGTCAGATTTTACGAAGCGCGCTTCGCGCGCCGACCCCGAGGCTGCGCGGCTCGGCGCCGCAGACACCGCCGCACCGAGCGCACCGTACGCGCCGCGGCGTGCCACCCCCTCAGTCAGCGCAAGCGCCCACGCCGAGCCGCTCTCGCAACAGCCTGCGGACACCTGCCGCTCGAGCGACGCGCATGGTGTGGAGATATACTGTCCGCCCTCCGCGGAACACGATGCAATCCCTTCCTGAATACGCGCGGCGACGCACTTTCGCCATCATCTCGCACCCGGACGCCGGCAAGACGACGCTCACCGAGAAGCTGCTGCTGTTCTCGGGGGCGATCCAGATCGCCGGCAGCGTGAAGGCGCGCAAGGCGAGCCGGCACGCGACATCGGACTGGATGGAGATCGAGAAGCAGCGCGGCATCTCGGTGGCGAGCTCGGTGATGCAGTTCGTGCATCGCGATCGCGTCGTGAACCTGCTCGACACGCCCGGCCACCAGGATTTCTCCGAGGACACCTACCGCGTGCTGACGGCGGTGGACGCGGCGCTGATGGTCATCGACGCCGCCAACGGCATCGAGGCGCAGACGCTGCGGCTGCTGAAGATCTGCCGCAGCCGCAACATCCCGATCCTCACCTTCGTGAACAAGCTCGATCGCGAGGTACGGAGCCCGCTCGAACTGCTCGACGAGATCGAGCGCGAGCTGGCGATGACGCCGATCCCGTTCACCTGGCCGATCGGGATGGGCAACCGCTTTCGGGGCGTCTACGACTTCGCGACCGCCCGCGTGCACCGCTTCCGGCCCGGCATGGATCGTCTTGCCGGCGACGACGAGCAGGTCGATCCGTCGGATCCGCAGCAGGCCGAGGCGCTCGGCACACCGTGGCAGGACGCCGAGCCCGAGATCGAGCTGGTGAGCGGCGCGACGCCGCCCTTCGATCGCGACGCCTTCGTCGCGGCCCGGCAGACGCCGGTCTTCTTCGGGTCGGCGATCAACAACTTCGGCGTCGCCGAGGTGCTCGACGCGATCGTCGAGCTGGCGCCCCCGCCCGGTCCGAAGCACGCCGACGAGCGAATGGTCGCGCCCGACGAGCCACGATTCACCGGCGTCGTCTTCAAGGTGCAGGCGAACATGGACCCGCAGCACCGCGACCGCGTCGCCTTCGTGCGCGTGTGCTCGGGCCGCTTCGAGCGCGGGATGGCGCTGGTGAACGCGCGCACGAAACGTTCGCTTCGCCCGCACAACGTCGTCACCTTCCTGTCGCAGCGGCGCGATCTCGTCGACGAGGCATATCCGGGCGACATCATCGGCATTCCGAACCACGGCACCCTGAGCCTCGGCGATACGCTCACTGAAGGCGAAACGCTGCATTTCAGCGGGCTGCCCTTCTTCGCACCCGAGTCGTTCCGCACGATCGAGGTCGTCGACCCGATGAAGGCGAAGCAGCTGCGAGCGGCACTCGCGCAGCTCGGCGACGAAGGCGCGATCCAGGTCTTCCGCCAGGACGGCGGCGCGCAGTTGCTGCTCGGTGCCGTCGGCGAGCTGCAGTTCGA
This sequence comes from uncultured Limnobacter sp., assembly GCA_964538505.1. Taxonomy (GTDB): domain Bacteria; phylum Pseudomonadota; class Gammaproteobacteria; order Burkholderiales; family Burkholderiaceae_E; genus Zeimonas. The sequence goes on from CAZIDY010000017.1 coordinate 9,385, forward strand.
GGTCGTCGCGCACCGGCTGCGCGTCGAGTACAACGTCGCGGCGCGCATCGCACCGGCGCCGTACACGATGGCGCGCTGGCTCGACGCCGACGACGAGGCGCTCGTCAACCGCTTCATCGAGCAGAACGCATCACGCATCGCACACGACGCAGCGGACGCGCCGACCTGGCTCGTGCGCTCGCCGCACGAGATCACCGTTGCGCAGGAGCGTTGGCCCGACATGCGCTTCACGGCGATGCGCGAGCGCGGCGGCGCACGCTTCACGCTGGTCGACCATCACGCGTGAGGAAACCGGGGTCAGACCACGATTTCTGCAGAAATCGTGGTCTGACCCCGGTTTCCTCACAAGCGCCATAATTGCCGTGGCAAGCGGCGAATCCGGGAGACATCCATGCGCTGGCGGGGTCATCGAGAAAGCTCGAACGTCGAGGACCGCCGCGGGCTTTCCGTTCCGGGCGGCGCGCGCGGCCTGGGCATCGGCACCGTCGTCGTCGCCTTCATTGCCGCGATGTTCCTCGGCGTCGACCCGAGCGTACTGCTGAACATGCTCTCCGGCGCGGGCGCCCCGCCGCAGTCGCAGTCGACCGGACGCGAGGCGGGGAGCGCGCCGACCGACGAGGAAGGCCAGTTCACGTCGGTGGTGCTGGCGAGCACCGAGGACACCTGGTCGCGCATCTTCGAGCAGTCGGGTGTCCGTTACCGCGCCCCCCGGCTCGTTCTCTTCGAGCAACGCGTCGACACCGGCTGCGGCCTCGCGGGCGCGGCCACCGGGCCGTTCTACTGCCCGGCCGACAGTCGGCTGTACATCGACCTCAGCTTCTTCCGCGTGCTCAGCCAGCGGCTCGGCGCCGAGGGTGACTTCGCTCGCGCGTACGTGATCGCCCACGAAGTGGGTCATCACGTGCAGAACCTGCAAGGCACGATGCAGCAGCTGCAGCGTGCGCGCCAGCAGATGTCCCAGACCCAGTACAACGCGGTGTCGGTGCTCGTGGAGTTGCAGGCCGACTGCTATGCGGGCGTGTGGGCGCATCACTCGCAGCAGGCGCGCAACTGGCTGGAGGCCGGCGACATCGAGGAAGGGATGAACGCCGCTGCCGCCGTCGGCGACGATCGCCTGCAACGCCAGGCACAGGGCACGGTCGTCCCGGAGAGCTTCACGCACGGCTCGTCTGCGCAGCGCAAGAAATGGTTTCGCACAGGGCTGGAAACCGGCGACCCGCAGGCCTGCAACACCTTCGGCTAAGGAAAAGCGGGGGAAACCGGAGTCAGCGTGCCGTGTCGATCACCGCCGGCGCTTCCTCGACCTTCATCGCATCCTGCACGGCCGAGACACCGCCGGTGTCGCGTGCAATCGAGAGCGCGCGCTGCGCGACCGCCGTCGTGCTCACCTTGCCGGACAGGTTCGCGATGCCGCGCGTCACCGCGATGTCGATCGGCTGCGAACACGTGAGGTGATCCGTGGCGAGCGCGTCCCGCACGCGCTCGGCAATCGCCTGGTCGATCGCGATCTCCGACGGCGTGCGCGGCGCCGGAGGATCTTCGGTACTCGGAGTCACCGCCGGCGGAGCGGTCGGCGCGGCCGGATGCGGCGTCGGCAGCGGCACGACCGGTACAGGCTCGCCCTCCTGCGTCTGCTGCGCCTGCTGCGCCTGCTGCGTCTGCGACCCACGATCGAGCGATTGCGCCAGCACCACGGCCGTACCGAGCAGGATCGACGATGCGACGAGCGCCGTCGCCAGCCAGCGCGACAACTGCTTCTCGGTGATTCGGATTTCCGGCACCTTCATCCGCTCGTCTTCCTGCAACGGCTGCCGTGAACGCTTTTCTCGCAGCCCGTGAAGGAGGCGTGCAGCAATCGAAATGCCCGGAGGCGAGTGCCGCATCGCGACGAACGGAAGCTCCGGGCGCGTCGATTGCGGCCGCTAATCCTTTCGTTACCGGACGACACGCCGCCGATGTCGCGACCCGATCCGTTGCAGCGATATCGCGCGAAGCGCGACTTCGACGTGACGAGCGAGCCGTCGGGTGGACGCGCTACCGCCTCCGAGCGCCGCTTCGTCGTCCAGAAACACGCCGCACGACGCCTGCACTACGACTTCCGGCTCGAGATCGACGGAACCTTGAAAAGCTGGGCGGTGCCCAAGGGCCCGAGCCTCGATCCCGAGGTCAAGCGAATGGCGGTGCACGTCGAAGACCATCCGCTGGACTACGCCGACTTCGAAGGAACGATCCCCGCCGGGCAGTACGGCGCCGGAACGGTGATCGTCTGGGACCGCGGCGACTGGATCGCCGACGGAGATCCGGGCGTCGGATACCGCGACGGCAAGCTGAAGTTCGAGCTGCGCGGGGAGAAGCTGCGCGGGCGCTGGACACTCGTGCGCATGCACGGGCGCGCCGGCGAACGACAGGAGCCGTGGCTGCTGATCAAGGAACGCGACAGCCACGCGCGGCCCGAAGCCGAATACGCGATCGTCGACGCGCTGCCCGACAGTGTGCTCGAAGCGCAGGCGCGCCCCGGACCGCCGCCACAGGCGCGCGCCGCGCCGCTGCCGGAGCTGCTCGCGCCGCAGCTCGCCACGCTGGTCGCCACCATCCCCGTCTCCGGTGCCTGGAGCTGGGAGATGAAGTTCGACGGCTATCGGGTGCTCGCGCGGATCGACGGGACCGACGTGCGGCTGATCACGCGCAACGGGCACGACTGGACCGACCGCATGCCGTCGCTCGCGCGCGCGGTCGCGGCGCTCGGGCTGCCGGCGGGCTGGATCGACGGCGAGATCGTCGTCATCGACGACAACGGCATCCCCGACTTCCAGCGGTTGCAGAACGCCTTCGACAGCGCGCGCACCGACGATATCGTCTTCTACGCGTTCGACATGCCGTATTGCGCAGGCTTCGACCTGTGCGCAGTGCCGCTGCGCGAGCGGCGCGCGCTGCTGCGCGAATGGCTCGACGCGCATCCGTCCAAGCACATCCGCTTCAGCGAGGACTTCAGCGCGCCGCCCGCCGATCTGCTGCGTTCAGCCTGCGCGCTGGGCATGGAGGGGCTGATCGGCAAGCGCAGCGACTCGAGCTACGTCTCGCGCCGCTCGCCTTCGTGGATCAAGCTCAAGTGCACGAACCGCCAGGAGTTCGTCATCGGCGGCTACACCGACCCGCAGGGATCGCGCACCGGCTTCGGTGCACTACTGCTCGGCGTGCACGACGACTCCGGCGCGTTGCGCTACGCCGGAAAAGTCGGCAGCGGCTTCGACGAAGCGGGCCTGCGCGCGCTGTACGCGCGATTGAAGGAACGCGAGACCGACACCCCGCCCTTCGCGCAGCGCGTTCGCGAGCGCGGCGCGCACTGGGTGCGTCCGGAGCTGGCCGCCGAGGTGTCGTTCGCGCAGTGGACTGCCGACGGACGCATCCGCCATTCGGTATTCCACGGCCTGCGCGACGACAAGCCGGTCACCGAGATCGGCACCGAGCATGCGCAGGAAGCCGGCAGCCTGCCGGGATCCGGGCCATCGGCCGATGCACGCGCGCAGCGGCTGCTCGCCGACGTGCGCGTGAGCAACCCGGGTCGCGTCATCGATGCGGGCACCGGCATCACCAAGCTCGACGTCGTCCGCTACTACGCAGTAGTCGCGCCGATGATGATGCCGCACCTGAAACGCCGGCCGGTGGCGCTCGTGCGCGCGCCCGACGGCGTCGACGGCCAGCGCTTCTTCCAGAAGCACGCGAGCACCTCGGCAATGCCCGGCGTGCGTTCGCTCGACCCGAAATACGATCCGGGCGAAGAACCGCTGATCGAGGTCGCCACCGAGAAGGGGCTCGTCACCGCGGCGCAGATGAACACGATCGAGTTCCACACCTGGAACGCGACGACGCGCGCGATCGAGAAGCCCGACCGGATGATCTTCGATCTCGACCCGGGCGAAGGCGTCGCGTGGCCGGCGGTGCGCGAAGCGGCGCAACTCGTGCAGGCGCTGCTCGACGAGCTCGCGCTGAAGAGCTTCCTGAAGACGAGCGGCGGCAAGGGGCTGCACGTCGTCGTGCCGCTGACGCCGAAGCACGGCTGGGACACCGTGAAGGGGCTGTCGAAGGCGATCGTCGTGCACCTGGCGCGAACGCTTCCCGATCGCTTCGTCGCGCGCAGCGGCCCGAAGAACCGCAAGGGCCGGATCTTCGCCGACTACCTGCGCAACGGACGCGGCGCGACTACCGTCGCCGCCTGGTCGACGCGTGGGCGGCCCGGCATCGGCGTATCGGTTCCGGTGTCGTGGGACGAGTTGCCCGAGCTGAAGGACGGCGCGCACTGGACGTTGCGCACGGTGGAGACGCGTCTCGGCGAGCCCGACCCCTGGGCCGACTATGCGACGACGCGGCAGCCGATCGACGCGGCGATGCGGGCGCTGGACTTTCCGAAAGCGAAGGGTGAAGGGTGAAGGGCACGGACGGACGCCTGCGCAGGCCTACGAACGAGCGGCGGCTTGCCAGCGCCAGTCCTTCACCTCGGGCAGGTCTTCGCCCTGCTCGCTCACCCATCGGCGATGACGCTCGATCTGGCGCTCGTAGCGCGCCCGCGCTTCGTCGTGCAGCGGCGCCAGCCGCTCGATGTTCAGGATCGCATCGAGCGCAAGCCGATAGCGGTCGATGCGGTTGAGCACGACCATGTCGAAGGGCGTCGTCGTCGTCCCTTCCTCGCGATACCCGTGCACGTGCAGTTGCTGATGGTTGCGGCGCTTGTAGGTGAGCCGATGCACGAGACCCGGATAACCGTGGAACGCGAAGATCACGGGACGATCGACGCCGAAGATCGCGTCGTAGCGCTCGTGCGAAAGGCCGTGCGGATGCTCCTCGCTCGACTGCAGCGTCATCAGGTCGACGACGTTGACGACGCGGATGCGGATGTCGCTCACCGCCTCGCGCAGCAGCATCGTCGCGGCGAGCGTCTCCATCGTCGGCACGTCGCCGGCGCAGGCCATCACGACATCGGGCGGCTCGCCGGCGCGCTCGTTGCCCGCCCACGACCAGACGCCGGCGCCTTCGCTGCAGTGACGCACCGCCGCTTCGATGTCGAGCCACTGCCATTGCGGCTGCTTGCCGGCAACGATCACGTTCACGTAGTTGCGGCTGCGCAGGCAGTGATCGGCGACCGACAGCAGGCAGTTCGCATCGGGCGGCAGGTAGATGCGCGCGATGTCGGCCTTCTTGTTGGCGACGTGATCGAGGAAACCGGGATCCTGGTGCGAGAAGCCGTTGTGGTCCTGCCGCCAGACATGCGAGGTGAGCAGGTAGTTCAGCGACGCGACCGGCGCACGCCAGTCGATGTCGCCGCACACCTTCAGCCACTTCGCGTGCTGGTTCACCATCGAGTCGACGATGTGGATGAAGGCTTCGTAGCTCGAATACAGGCCGTGGCGTCCGGTGAGCAGGTAGCCCTCGAGCCATCCCTGCAGCAGCTGCTCGCTGAGCACCTCCATCACGCGGCCGTCGGGCGCCAGGTTGCGGTCGACATCGAGCGTCTGCGCGACCCAGGTCTTGTCGGTCGCGCCGTAGACGGCGTCGAGCCGGTTCGAGGCGGTCTCGTCGGGGCCGAACAAGCGGAAGTTCGCATTCGCCGCATTGCGCTCGAACACTTCGCGCAGCCAGCCGCCGAGCACGCGCGTCGCTTCGTTGCGCTCGGCGCCCGGCTGCGGCACGTCGACGGCGAACTCGCGGAAGTCGGGCAGCTCGAGCGCAACGAGTCGCTCGCCGCCATTGGCGTGCGAGTTCATTCCCATCCGTCGCGCGCCTTCCGGTGCGAGCGAAAGGATCTCGTCGATCGGTCGCCCGGCCTGGTCGAAGAGTTCCTGCGGCCGGTACGAGCGCAACCACTGCTCGAGCGCCTGCAGATGCCCGGGCTTGTCGAACCCGGCGAACGGCACCTGGTGCGAGCGCCAGGTACCTTCGACGCGCTCGCCGTCGATCGACTCGGGGCCCGTCCACCCTTTCGGCGTCTGCAGCACGATCATCGGCCAGCGCGGCCGCTCGAGGGACCCCGCCGCCTGCGAAGCGCCGTCTGCGCCCGCGGCACGCGCAGCGCTCGGCGCCGATCCGGAGCGCGCATCGCGCTGGATCTGCCGGATGCGCGAATGGACGACCTCGAGCGTCGCGGCCATCTGCACGTGCATCGGCTGCGGATCGTCGCCGCAGACGAAATGCGGCTCATAGCCGTAGCCGCGCAGCAGCACGGCGAGCTCGTCGTTGCCGATGCGCGCGAGCACCGTCGGATTCGCGATCTTCCAGCCGTTCAGGTGCAGGATCGGCAGCACGGCACCGTCGCGCGCCGGATCGAGGAACTTGTTCGAGTGCCAGCTCGCAGCGAGCGTGGCCGTCTCCGCCTCGCCATCGCCGACAACGCAGGCAACGATGAGCCCGGGGTTATCGAAGGCGGCGCCGTAGGCATGCGCGAGCGAGTAGCCGAGCTCGCCGCCCTCGTTGATCGAACCCGGCACCTCGGCGGCAACATGACTCGGTATGCCGTAGGGCCAGGAGAACTGCCGGAACAGCGCCTGCATCCCCGCGGCGTCTCGCGTCACCGCGGGATAGCGCTCGCTGTACGAGCCCTCGAGCCAGACGTTGGCCACCGCCGCCGGCCCGCCGTGCCCCGGGCCGACGATCCAGATCATGTCGGCATCGTGGTCGCGAATCAGCCGGTTCAGGTGCGCATAGACGAAGTTCAGCCCGGGTGTCGTGCCCCAGTGCCCGAGCAGGCGCGGCTTGACGTGCTCGCGCGCGAGCGGCTGCGCGAGCAGCGGGTTGTCGCGCAGGTAGATCTGCCCGACCGACAGGTAGTTCGCCGCACGCCACCAGAGATCGATGCGTCGGAGCACGTCGGCGTCGACGCGAGGTGAGGTCGTCATCGCACTTCCTTCAAGGCCGCGTCGACGACGTCCTGCGCCTGCGCGAGCAGCTCGCGCAGGTGCGTCTCGCCGACGAAGCTCTCCGCGTAGATCTTGCAGATGTCCTCGGTGCCCGACGGACGCGCGGCGAACCAGCCGCGATCGGCGACGACCTTGATGCCGCCGATCGGCGCACCGTTGCCGGGCGCACGATCGAGCACCGCGCGGACGGGCTCGCCCGCAAGCGACGTGATGTCGAGCGCATCGGCACGCAAGCCGGCGAGCGCCGCGCGTTGCGCGGCATCGGCCGGTGCGTCGACGCGATCGGCCCAGGCACGGCCGAGCTCGTTCTCGAGCGCCGCGTACGACTCGCTGGGGTTCCGTCCTTCGCGTGCAGTGATCTCGGCGGCGAGCAGCGCGAGCGCAATGCCGTCCTTGTCGGTGGTCCAGACACTACCGTCGCGGCGAAGCACCGAAGCGCCGGCGCTCTCCTCGCCGGCGAAACCGAGCGACGCGTCGAGCAGGCCGTCGACGAACCACTTGAAGCCGACCGGCATCTCGACGACCCGTCGGCCGAGCTTCGCCGCGACGCGGTCGAGCATCGACGTGCTGACCAGCGTCTTGCCGAGCGCCGCATCGCGCGGCCATCGCTCGCGCGACGAGAACAACGAGTCCGCGACGACCGACAGACAGTGATTCGCCGGCATCAGCCCCGTACGCGGCACGACGATGCCATGGCGATCGTGGTCGGTGTCGCAGGCGAAAGCGACGTCGTAGCGATCCTGCATCGACAACAGTCTTTGCATCGCCCATTGCGACGACGGGTCCATCCGGATGCGCCCGTCCCAGTCGGCCGTCATGAACGCGAAGCGCGCGTCGACCTCCTCGCTGACGACGTCGAGATCGATGCGGTAGCGCTCGGCGATCGCCCGCCAGTAGTGCACGCCTGCGCCCCCGAGCGGATCGACACCGAGCCGCAGCCCGGCCGAGCGCACCCGCTCGAAGTCGATGACCTCTTCGAGCGCGTCGACGTACTGGCGCAGGAAGTCATGCTCGCGGACGTAGTCGGCCTGGCGCGCGCGTCCGTACGCGATCCGACGCACGCCGTCGAGCGCGCGCTCGAGATAGCCGTTCGCGCGCTGCTCGATCGCCGCCGTAATCGGAGTCTCGGCCGGCCCGCCGTGCGGCGGGTTGTACTTGAAGCCGCCGTCCTCCGGCGGATTGTGCGATGGCGTCACGACGATGCCATCCGCACGCGCAGCGGATGCATCGCGGTTCCACGACAGGATTGCGTGCGAAAGCGCCGGCGTCGGCGTGTACTCGCCGCCGGCCGAGATGCAGGTGTCGACGCCGTTGGCGGCGAGCACCTCGAGCGCACTCTCGAAGGCCGGTTGCGACAGCGCATGCGTATCGATGCCGATGAACAGCGGCCCGTCGATCGCACGTTCTCGTCGCAACTCGCAGATCGCCTGTGTGATTGCGAGCACGTGCCATTCATTGAAGCTGCCGGCGAGCGACGAGCCGCGATGCCCGGAGGTGCCGAAACGCACGCGCTCGGCGGACACCGCCGCATCGGGCCGCCGATCGAAGTACGCGGCCCGCAGCGCGTCGACGTCGACGAGCGCGGACGCAGGCAGTCGTTCGCCGGGTCGGGGGCCAGCGTTGCCGCTCACGCCACCGTTCCTGCGAGTGCCGGGAACGCTGCGATCGCGTCGATCGAACGATCGGCTGGCGGATGCGCATCGAGCTCGCGCGCATCGAAGGCGTAGTGCCCCTGGCGCACGAAGACCGTCTGCACGCGCTCACCCCATTGGCGCTTCACCGCGTCGAGCACGCGGATCTTGTCGTCGACCAGCACGTAACGGTCGGCCGGACAGCGTCGTTCGATCTCGTGCAACATGGTCTCCTTGTGAACGAAGATCATCACCTGCCCCGCCACTGCATCCCACAACCCGGCGCGACGGATCTTGCGCGGCTGCATCACCGCCTCGCCGTCGGTGACGATCCATGTCGGACCATACGCGCGCGCCGCGCTCAATGCGTCGAAAGCACCTTCGTAGACGCACTCTTCGAAGGGAAAGCCGAGCAGGAAGTCGCCGAGCCCGAGCCAGCGCGGATCGTGTCCCTCGTCGCTCCAGATGCGCTGCACGGCGCCGAGATAGTCGGCATAGCCGCGCTCGGCACGCAGCGCTTCATAGACATGCCAGTAGCGCTCCGAAGCACCCGGACCGACGTTCTCGTCGATCCACTGCCCGTAGCGCTGCCCGGCGCGATCGTTGTCGAGCAGCGTGTTGTCTACGTCGAAGAGAAAGGCGGTGGAGGCCGGCATCGTCGAGATGCTGCAACGCAGGTGCCCGTGCAGCGCCGGGCTGGGTGCCGGCTTCAACGGCTCCCGGTTTCAGACGTAATCCGGCTGCGCCGAATCGAAACACGACGGGAACGCGGTATGCGTTGAATGTCGGTTCGAGCACGAGCGCAATCGTGCGCATCATGCGAATCCGAAGGAGAAACTCGATGAACTACGTCGATGGTTTCGTTGCCGCCGTACCTACCGCCAACCGCGAGCGATTCCGCAAGCACGCGCAGGAAGCGGCCGTCGTGTTCCGCGAGCACGGTGCATTGCAGGTGATCGAGTGCTGGGGCGACGACGTGCCCGACGGCGAGCTGACCTCGTTTCCGATGGCCGTGAAGCGCAAGGACGACGAGACGGTGATCTTCTCGTGGATCACCTGGCCGTCGCGCGAGGCGCGCGACCAGGGGATGAAGAAGGTGATGGAAGATCCGCGATTGAAGCCGGACGTGAACCCAATGCCCTTCGACGGCAAGCGCTTGATCTACGGCGGCTTCCAGGTGATCGTCGACGAGTGAGCCGCGCGCCGTTCGGGGTCAGGCCTCGCGCCCGATCGTGCGCGCCGCGACGAATGCACTGGCGAGCGCGAGCGCGGCGGAAACGAGCATGACGATGCGGAAGGCGAGCAGGAACGCCGAATCGAGCGCGAACTCCACCGAGTGGCGCGCCCAGCCCTGAAGCTGCGCCGGGACGCGTGCCTCGGCGAGCGCGGGCACCTGCGCCTGCACTGCGCTGCGCAGCTCAGCCGGGAGTGGCAGCGCATCGAGCCGCAGGTCGAGCGCGGCACCGAAGACCTGCACGGCGACGGCTCCGAGCAATGCAACCGCGAGCATGCCGGCGATGCGCGCCACCGCGTTGTTGATGCCCGATGCGGTGCCGGCATGCCGATCGTCGACCGCGTCCATCACGGTCGTCGTCAATGGCGCGACGCTGATCGCCATGCCGAGCCCGAGCACGACCATCGCCGGAAAGAAGGTCGTCCAGTACGAGCCGCCCATCGAAGGCACGGCGAGCAGTGCGAAACCGATCGCCGCGACCGCTGGGCCGGCGATCAACGGCGTGCGCGCACCGTAGCGTGCGACGAGCCCGCCAGACCAGCGCGACAGCGACCCCATCACGAGCGTGAACGGCAGGAACGCGGCACCCGCCGCCGTTGCCGTATAGCCCTGCAACTCGATGAGGTTGAAGGGCAGGAAGAACATCGCCGCGCCCAGCGCACAGTAGAGCAGCAGCGTCATCGCGTTCGCGCCGACGAAGCTGCGCGACGAGAAGAGCTCAAGCGGCACCATCGGCGCGGTGGAGACCTGCTGCGACCGGACGAAGGCCGCGCAGACGAGCACGCCGCCGCCGACCGCGGCAACCACCACCGGATCCATCCAGCCGTGGTCGGAAGCGGAGGTCAGGCCCCATGCGAGCGCGCCGAGCCCCACTGTGGCGAGCACGGCGCCGCGCAGGTCGGTGCGCGCGCCGTTGCCCTCCCCTTGCAGCGCAGGTACGCGCAGCAGCGCGAGTGCGAGCGCGACGGCGCCCACCGGCACGTTGACGAAGAAGATCGTTCGCCACGTGAACGCGTCGACGAGCCAGCCGCCGAGCACCGGGCCGAACGCGGTCGTGAGGGCGGAGAATCCGGCCCAGGTGCCGATCGCCCGGCCGCGCTCGTCCTTCGGATACGCGGCGCTGATCAGGGCCAGGCTGTTGGGCACGAGCAATGCGGCACCGACGCCCTGTGCGGCGCGCGCCGCGACGAGCGCGCCCGCATCCGGCGCGAGTCCGCAGGCAACCGACGCCAGCGTGAACACGGCGGTGCCGACGATGAAAACGCGACGACGTCCGAAACGATCGCCGGCCGAGCCGCCGACGAGCATCAACGCGCCGAGCATCAGCAGATAGGCGTTGACGACCCACTGGATGCTGCTCATCGGCGCAGCGAATTCAGACTGCAGCGCCGGCAGCGCGACGTTGACCACCGAGCCGTCGATGAACGCCATGCTCGAGCCGACGATCGACGTGACCAGCACCCAGCGCCGGGCATCGGCGGGACAGGGATCGCTTCCCGCGGCAGCGCCGCGGATGAAGCCTTCGTCGCAGGGCGCACGGCCCTGTCCGATCATGGCCGCAGGACTCCTACACGCCGAGGAAGCGCTCCGCCACGTCCGGGCGCGCCTGCAGTTCCGCCGGCGTGCCCTGCCAGACGACGCGCCCCTTCTCGATCACGTGATGCCGGTCGACGAGCACCGCCATCTCGGCCAGGTTCTTGTCGATGACGAGAATCGTCTGTCCCTCGGACTTCAGCAGCTGCAGGCACGACCAGATCTCGCGGCGCACCAGCGGCGCGAGCCCTTCGGTGGCCTCGTCGAGAATCAGCAGGCGCGGATTCGTCATCAGCGCGCGTGCGATCGCCAGCATCTGCTGCTCGCCGCCCGACAGCGTGCGTGCCGGCTGCGTGCGCCGTTCGGCCAGCCGCGGAAACAGCTCGCAGACGCGCGCGAGCGTCCAGCCCTTTGCGCCGTCGGCCGCCGGCCGGGCAGTAGCGAGCAGGTTCTCCTCGACGCTCAGCGAGCCGAACACGCGCCGGCCTTCCGGAACGAGACCGATCCCGAGTCGCGCGATGCGGTTCGGCGCCAGGCCGGCAAGCGCATGCCCGGCGAACTCGACGCGCCCGCCGCGCACCGGCAGCATCCCCATCACGGCGCGCACGGTCGTGCTCTTGCCCATCCCGTTGCGTCCGATCAGCGAGGCGACCTGGCGCGCGGCGATCTCGAAGCTCAGCGCGAACAGCACCTGGCTCGAGTCGTATCCGCTGTCGAGCTCGTGCACGCGCAGCATCAGTCGCTCTCCTGCGGCATTCAGTCGCTCCCCCGCGACATCAGTCGCTCCCCAGATACGCGTTGCGCACCTCCGGATTCGCACGAACTTCGTCGGGCGTTCCGGTGAAGATCGCCTGGCCGTAGACAAGCACGGTGATGCGGTCGGCCAGCGCGAACACGACGTCCATGTCGTGCTCGACGAGCAGGATCGTATAGCGCCGCTTCAGCCCGGAAAGCAGTTCCGACATGCGGCGCGACTCCTCTGCACTCATGCCCGCCATCGGTTCGTCGAGCAGCAGCGTCGGCGCCTCGCGGGCGAGCACCATCGCGAGCTCGACCTGGCGCTTCTCGCCGTGCGCGAGCTCGCTCACGCGCACATGCCCGCGATGCTCGAGCCCCACGCGCGCAAGTGCCTCACGCGCCGGCTCGCGCAGCCGCGGATCGCTGCGTGCATCGCGCCACATGCCGAAGCCTCCGGGCAGTCGCGCCTGCACCGCCATCGCGACGTTGTCCTCGGCGTCGAATTCGGAGTAGAGCTGGCTGATCTGGAACGAACGCGCGAGCCCCGCCGACGCGCGCCGGTGCGCCGGCATCCGGGTGATGCGCTCGCCGCCGAGCTCGATCTCGCCCGAGTCGGGGAAAAGCTCGCCGCTGATCTGCGAGATCAGCGTCGTCTTGCCCGCGCCGTTCGGCCCGATCAGCGCATGCAGCTCGCCTTCCTCGACGCTGAGATCGACGTCCTGCGTGACGCGCAACGCGCCGAAGGACTTGCACAGGCTGCGCAGCTCGAGTCGCATCGCGATCAGTCGCCCTGCCGGCCGGCGAGCAGCCCGTACAGCCCGCGCCGGCCGAACAGCACGACGAGGACCAGCGCCGGTCCCATGAACAGCATCCAGTGCTCGGTGATGCCGGTGAGCAGCTGCTCCAGGCCGAGAAACACCGCGGCACCGACGACCGCACCGTAGATCGTTCCCATGCCGCCGAGAATCACCATCGCCATCAGCTCGCCCGACTTCTGCCAGGTGGTCATGTCCGGGCTGACGAACAGCGCGTAGTTCGCCCACAGCACGCCGGCCAGCCCCGTGCCCGCTGCCGAGATCGCGAACGCGGTGAGCGGATAGCGCAGCGGCGCGAGACCGAGGCCGATGCTACGCCGCCGGTTCTGCTTCAGGCTGCGCAGCGCCATGCCGAAGCGCGAACCGACGATGCGCCGGCACAGGAACACCCAGCCGACGAGCAGCGCCACGCACAGGTAATAGAAGACGTGCGGATCGCGCAGCGAGTAACCGGCGAGCACATTGCGCCGATCGATTGCCAGGCCGTCGTCGCCGCCGTAATACATCAACCCGACGAGCAGGAAGTAGAACATCTGCCCGAAGGCGAGCGTGATCATGATGAACTGCACGCCCGAGGTGCGCAGCGACAGGAATCCGATGACGAGCCCGGCGAGCGCGCACAGGCCGACCGCCAGCGGCCACAGCACGAGCGCCTCGTCGGTGCCCGCCCAGCCGAGCAGTCCGGAGCCGTCGGCCGTGTGGAAGGCGACGATGCCGACCACGTAGCCGCCGAGTCCGAAGAAGGCTGCGTGCCCGAAGCTGACGAGCGCGCCGTAGCCGAGGACCAGGTCGAGGCTCACCGCCGCGATCGCGTAGACGACGAAGCGCGTGAACAGGCTGACGAGAAAAGGTTCGTCGAGCCCCTGCGCAATCATCGGCACGAGCGCGAGCGCCGCCGCGCCCGCGAGGACGAGCCACTGCGCACGCGTCGGTGCGCGCGGCGCAGGCGACACGACGGCGGGGACGCCGGTACGCGAAGCCGCGGGCATCACGCACGCGCGGGCATCAGCCCGAGAGGTCGGAACAGCAGCACGAAGGCCATCAGGATGTAGGCGCTGGCCGAGATCAGGCTCGACGCGAGCGGGTCGCTCAGATGCGCGGGCATCATTCCCGCAAACAGCGAAGGGATGTACGCGCGCCCATACGCGTCGCTCATGCCGACGAGAAAAGACCCGAGCAGCGCGCCCCGCACCGAGCCCAGGCCACCGATCACGATGACGACGAAGGCGGTGATCAGGATGCGCTCGCCCATGCCGATCTGCACCGCGAGCAGCGGCGCCGACATCACGCCAGCGAAGCCGCACAGCAGCGCGCCCAGAACGAACACCAGCAGGAACACGCGCCGCACGTCGACGCCGAGCGCGTCGACCATCTCGTCGTCGTCGGCGCCGGCGCGCACCAGCATGCCGATCGGCGTGCGCAGCAGCAGGAACCACAACGCGAGCGCAACCGCAGCCGCCGCGCCGATGAACGCCAGGCGCATCACCGGATAGGCGAGCCCGGGCAGCAGCTCGACCGAACCGCGCAGCATCGGCGGGATGTCCATGAACGGCGGGCTGCGCCCGAAGACGATCGTCACCAGCTCGTTCGTGAACAGCACCAGCCCGAGCGTCGCCAGCACCTGGTCGAGATGGTCGCGACGGTACAGGTGACGCACGACGAGACGCTCGACGACGAAGCCGTAGAGCCCTGCCCCCAGCACCGCGGCGACGAGCGCCGCAGCGAAGGACCCGGTAGCGGACGCGGCGGCAGCGGCGCAGAACGCGCCGACCATGTAGAACGAGCCGTGCGTGAGGTTGATCACGTTCATGATGCCGAACACGAGCGTGAGCCCAGCCGACAACAGGAAGAGCAGCGCGCTGTACTGCACGCCGTTCAGCGTCTGCTCGAGGAACAGCAGCATCGCCGGCCCGGATCTTCGAGCGCCGGCGCGCTTACATGCTGCAGTTGGCCGCGTGCGGGTCGACGTGATCCGGGGCGACTTTCTTCAGCGTCCTGTAGCCGAGCTTGCCTTCGGCATCGGGCTCGACGCGCAGCAGGTACCAGTCCTGCACCGGGTGCTGGTTGTTCGCGAAGCGGAACTTGCCGCGCACCGAATCGATGTTCGCCTTGCGCAGCTCGGCGCGGAATTCGTCGCGCTTGCCTTCGATGTCGCCGCCGACCGCCTTCAGCGCGGTGCCGATCAGCCGCGCGGTGTCGTAGGACGTGGCCGCGTAGTCGGTGGGCACGCGGCCGTAGGCCTTGACGAAGGCATCGACGAAGTGCCGGTTCGCCGCGTTGTCGAGATCGGCACTCCACGACGCGGTGAGGTAGTAGCCGTTGCCGGCGTTGCCGGTGGCGGCGAGCATGCGTCGGTCCATCGAGTAGATCGGCGTGAGCATCGGAACGCTCTGCGCCAGACCCGAGTTCGCGTACTGCTTCGCCAGGTTGATGCCGGCACCGCCCGGATGGAACTGGAAGATCGCATCGGGCTTGAGCTCGCGCACACGCGCAAGCTCGACCGAGAAGTCGGACTGGTCGAGCTTCGTGTAGATCTCGGCGAGCACCTCGCCCTTGTAGGTGGCCTTGAAGCCGTTCAGCGCATCGCGCCCCGCCTGGTAGTTCGGCGCGAGGATCGCCATGCGCTTGTAGCCGAGCTCGTTGGCGGCGAGGCCAGCGGAATCGCTGTACGAGTCGTTCTGGAACGCGACCGAGAAATAGCCGGGCTGGCAGTTCTTGCCCGCGTAGGTCGACGGACCCGCGTTCAGGCTCACGTAGGTGCCGCCGGCATCGAGCACGGTGGGCGCGACGGCGACGAGCACGTTCGAGAAGTTGATGCCGGTGAACAGCCGCACGCCGTCCTGCACCATCTTGTCGGCGGTCTGCTTCGCGTTGGCCGGTTTGAGCGCATCGTCCTCGACGAGCACCTGCACCGGGACGCCGCCGAGCTTGCCGTCGCCTTCCTTCACGGCGAGCATGAAGCCGTCGCGTTCGTCCTCGCCGATGTAGCCGGCGGGCGTCGACAGCGTGGTGAGAAATCCGATTCGCACCGGTGCCTGCGCGTGCGCGGCGGTGCTCGCCGCGAGCACGGCCACGGCGGCAACGGTGCCCATCCAGCTCGATTGCTTCATCGTGTGTCTCCTTGCGTTTCCCTGTTGTCGTGCGGCGTCGCCGCGGTTGCCGTCGTTGCGGCGCGTTCCGATTCGAGCCGAGCGGCGATCATAGCCCTGAGCTCACGACGCAGCACCTTCCCCGCCGGACTCAGCGGGAACGCGTCGACGAGCTCGAGCCGCTCGGGGAGCTTGAACTTCGCGATGCCACGGTCGATGAGGAACTGCTGCAGCGTCGGGAAGTCGAGCGTGCATCCGGGGCGCAGCACGACGAAGGCGCAGGCGCGCTCGCCGTAGCGCTCGTCGGGCATCGCGACGATGCACACGTTCTGCACCGACGGGTGCGCGATCACGTGGTTCTCGACTTCCTCGATGCTCACCTTCTCGCCGCCGCGATTGATCAGGTCTTTCAGCCGCCCTTCGAGATACAGGTAGCCGTCGACCTTTCGCACCGCGTCGCCCATCCGGTAGAAGCCGTCGGGCGTGAAGGCCGCAGCCGTTGCCTCGGGAGAACGGTAGTAGCCGCGAATCGTGTACGGCCCGCGCACGGCGAGCTCGCCGACGACGCCATCGGGAAGCTCGTTGCCGTGCGGGTCGAGCACGCGGATCTCGTCGGCCGGCGACACCGGACGACCCGAGCTGTGGTAACGGATCTCTTCCCGATCGTCGAGCCGCGTCTGGTTGAGCAGCCCCTCGCCGGTTCCGAAGCTCTCGATGTAGGTGCAGCCGAAGCGCTGCTCGATCTGTCGGCGCAGCTCCGGCATCAGCCGCGCGCCGCCGTTCATGTACACCTCGAGCGACGACAGGTCGCAGCGCTCGGGCCACGGCGAGGCGAGCCATGAAACGGCCAGCGGCACGCCGCCGGCGACGACGGTGATGCGCTCGCGCTCGATCAGCGGAAAGACCGTCTCGGCACGCGTGTCGGGCGCGATGACGACGGTGCCGCCATGCGAGAGCACGGCGAGCAGGCCGGGCGACGCGAGCGTGTAGCCGTGCGCCATCGGCAGCACGGCCAGGAAGACCGTGCGCTCGCAGAAGCCGGCGACGGCGCCGCTCTGCGTGCAGTTGTAGACGTAGTCGTTGTGCGTGCGCGGGATGAGCTTCGAGATCGCCGTCGTTCCGCCGGAGAGCATCATCAGCGCGACGTCGCCCGCGTCATCGAAGGTGTCGCGCCGTATCTGCGCGAGTGATTCGTCGTCTATCTCGGCGGTCAACAGCGCATCGAGCGCCACCTGTCCCGGACGCGGCGCGCCGGCGGTCACGATCGTGCGGATTGACGGCACGTCGTGCCGCACTTCGTCGGCGAGCGCCGAGTAGTCGAAGCGATCGGTCGACGCCGGAACCAGGTGCGCGACCGCTTCGGCGTGCCGCCCGAAGTGCCCGAGCTCGGTGCGCCGATGCGCCGGCAGCGCCATCACCGGAATCGCGCCGACCTGCAGCAGCGCGAAGAACGCATAAATCAGCTCGATCGAGTTCGACAGCTGGAAGATCACGCGCTCGCGCGGCTTCAACCCGAGCCGCGCGAACTGCACCGCCAAGCGCTCGGAGCGCTCGACGAGCTGGCGATAGGTGGCCGCCTTCGCGCCGTCGACGACCGCAAGCCTGTCGGGGTGGCGCTGCATCGAACGATGCAGCATTGCGCCGAGCGTGATGTCCTGCCAGTAGCCCTCGGCCCGATAGCGGCGGGCGAAGTCTTCGGGCCAGGGCGTGCAGCCGTCGAGCATGCCTCGCTTCCTTGCGCCGTCAGTGGGCGGCCGCAGCCTCGCGCCCGGGCACCGCTGCGGCCGGCAGGGCGGGCTCGACGTGAACGACCTCGGAGGGCGGGCTCGCGTGTCCGGTCGCGTCGCAGGCGCGCACGTAGTAGCGATAGCGGATTCCGCCGAGCAGCCCGGTGTCGGTGAACATCGGCGTCTTGACGCCGTCGACGATGCGCATCTGGCCGTCGTCGTCGGCCCGATAGACGTCGTAATAGACGGGGGCGCCCTGTGCCTTCTTCCACTTCAACGTCAACCCGTTCGGCCCCTCTTTCACCGTGATGCCTGCCCTGCCGTCGGGCCAGCCCGGTGCCGACGCTGCATCGTCGGCTGCCGGCGCCTGCAGGGCACCCTTCGGCCACAGGAAGCAGGTGACCGGCATGTGCGCACCGTCGAGCTGCTTGCAGACGTTGCAGTAGTCGCACTCCACGATGCGGTCGAGCGCACCGAGTCGAACCTTGCGTACCCAATCCGGATCGGCGAGCAGCCCGCGCGCGATCGCGACCATGTCGAGCTTGCCCTCGACGAGTGCGGCCTCGGCCACGCGCGGATCGGACAGTTTTCCTGCGCCGATGATCGGCACCTCGTAGCCCTTGGAGCGCAGGAACGAGCGGACCTGCTCGACGTGCGAAAGGTTCAGCGCAATCGGATATTTCGCACCGGGCATGCAGCGATCGCCCGAATAGCCCGAGTACGCATGGAGCACCTGGCCCGGCGAGTGCACTGCGTCCTCGAACTTTCCACCGACCGACAACGACAGGTAGTCGGCGCCGAGCTGCGCCATGCGCAGCCCGATCAGCTTGGCGTCCTCGACCGTGTAGCCGTCCCGGATGACTTCGTCGGCGAGATAGCGGATGCCGACCGGGAAGTCGTTCCCGACGTAGCGGCGCACGCTCTCCATCACGCGGCCGATCATCCGCAACCGGTTCTCCAGCGTGGTGCCGCCGTACTCGTCGGTACGCGTGTTGGCGCTGGAGACGAATGAAGCGAGCGTGTAGGCGTGCGCGTTGTGCAGCTCGATGCCGTCGAAGCCTGCCTCGCGCGCGCGCGCCGCCGCCTGGCCGAACTGCTCGACGATGCGATCGATTTCCTCGACGCTCAGCATGTCGACCGTCTGGCGCCAGCCGGAACGCGCGATCTTCAGGAAGTGGATCAGCTGCGGCACGACCTTCGAGTCGGACGTACCGTGTATGCGCGCGTTCATCTCCTTCAGGCCGGGAACGAACTTGTCGTCGCCGATGCGCAGCAGCGGTCCGGCGTTGCTGCCGTGGATCGCCATCGCCTCGACGATGATCAATCCGACCTCGCCCTGCGCGTAGCGCACGTACCGATCGGAGATCGCCTGCGTGACGAAGCCGTCCTCGCCCGACAATCGCGTGACCATCGCCGGGACCATCACGCGGTTCGGCACGCGCATGCCGTTGATGTCGATCGGCTCGAGAAGTTTCATGGAGATCTCCGTGTTTCGATTCGTGTCCGGTGCACTTCGGCGGGCGACTCACGACGCCCGCGAGCCGTTCAGCGATCGCTAGGGCATCAACTCGCCGCCTGCGACGACGATGCTCTGCCCGGTGACCGATGCGGCGGCATCGGTGCACAGCCAGGCAACCGTCTCGGCGATTTCCTCCGGGCTGATCAGCCGACCCTGCGGGTTGTGCGCTACCAGGCTCTGCAGCGCCTCGTCGCGCGAGCGCCCGGTCTTCGCGGTGATGTTCTCGAGCGCATCGCCGACGATGTCGGTTTCCGTGTAGCCGGGGCAGACGGCGTTCACCGTGATCCCCTTGCGCGCGGTCTCCATCGCCAGCGCGCGCGTGAAACCGACGAGCGCGTGCTTCGCCGCGCAGTACGCCGTGACGTATGCCATGCCGGTCAGCCCCGCCGTCGACGCGATGTTCACGATGCGCCCACTGCCCGCCTTCAGCATTCCCGGCAAGACCGCCCGGGCGGCGTAGACGGCGCCCATCAGGTCGACGTCGAGCACTTCACGCCACAACTTTGCATCGCTCTTCAGGAAGGGCGCCGACGGCGCGATACCTGCGTTGTTCACGAGAATGCCGGCCGGGCCACGCTCGTCGACGCAACGTGCCAGCGCATCGGTGAGCGAAGCTTCGTCGCTGATGCTGGCAACGGCGGTCCCGATCGTCGCACCGTGCGCATCGGCAAGGCGCCGTGCCGTCGACTCGAGCGTCGACGCGGTTCGCCCGAGCAGTGACACCGTTGCGCCACGGGCAGCAAGCGATGCGGCGATCGCTGCTCCGATCCCGCGGCCGCCGCCGGTGACGATCGCATGCCGGCCGGCGAAAGGCCGCTCCTTGTCCGCTACCAAGAGTGTCGCTCCAGAAAAATCGTTCAAGCCCGAACCATTATGGCGAACGGGATGCGCGGACTACAAGCGCGCGACCGAAGCCGCTTGATCCGGATCAAGCAGCACGGCGCGTTCGGGACGAACGACCGTCGCGCAGCACCGAGCGCAGCCGGCCGAGGAGATCATCGAGCCGGTTCAGATCGGCGCGCCCGAACTCGCTGAGCACCTCCGCCAGCCGTTCGTTGTGCGCCGGAATCATCTCGGCGGCCACGCGGCGACCGCGCGCCGTCAGGCGAACACGCTGCACACGCGCATCGTCGTCGTCGCGCCTGCGCTCGACGAGCTTCGCCGCCTCCAGCCGACCGATGACGTCGGTGATGCTTCCTTTCGTCACCATCAGGCGCTCGGAGAGCTCTCCCATCGTCGGCTCCTCGGGCGGACGGGCGAGTTGTGCCAGTACGTCGAAGCGCGCCAGGGTGCTGTCGAATCCGGTGCGCAGGAGCTCGCGCAGCTCATTCTCGATCAGGTTCGCGCAAGCGAGCATGCGCAGCCAGACGCGCGCCTCCAGGTTCGTCTGACGAGCATCGTCTCGCGGTGCGTTGCGGTCGTCCATTCGGTTCAGAATCCCATCGAAGCGATGGTTCCAGCTTAAAGCATTGCGAGACCCAGCTCTCTCCAACGCTTCTCGAGCGCGTCGCCGGAGGCATCGCGCAACGCGGCCTCGCGAAGCTCTGCAAGTGAATCCGCAGCGCCGGAGCGGCCGAGCAGCATCTCTGCCGCCGCCATCAGGCGATCGAAGCGATTGGTGCCGCGCTCGTGCGTATCGCTATAGCCCTTGACGAGTCGTCTGCAGCGGACCATCTCGAGCCCGAGCGCGGGATCACGGGCGATCGCCTTCTCGACGCGTTCCAGCCATTCATCGAGATGCGCGCGCTCCACGCGATAGCGAAGCGTTCCGCGACGCCACCTGCGCAGCCCGGCAACCGTACGCAACTGCAGGTAGCCCAGCACGGTGCCGCTGCCGATGCGTCGGCCGCGATCGAGGCGCGACGACAGCCAGTTGCGCATTCGCGGCGACGACTGAATCCACATGCCCACCCTTGCGGGAAGCATCGAGCAGAGCTCGTCGAGCCCCGGATGAAAGTACTCCTCGGTCGCGACGGGATCCTTCGCACCGGCGCCCAGCTCGCCGCGGATGCGAACGAAGCGGTCGGCGCGCGTCTTCAGGTCAGCGACGCGAATCACGTCGTCGTAGGCCATCGCGACGGCGACCTGGCGTGCCGCTTCCTCGGTGATCGGATACGCGCTTCGATCCCATCCGGCGGCCCGTTCCCAGGTAATTACCCGCTCCATCCGGTCAAGGTACTCGGCTCCGTATCGCGCGTCCTGGAACTCGACGACGCGCGCCAGTCCCTCACCCAGCATCGGCCAGGCCGACTCGGGAAACACCCGCCGGATGCGATCGACGAGCGGCTGAAGGGCCGGAGCGGCCGCATGCAGCGGCAGCGCGCGCGGCGCAGTGCGCATCGACGGCGCCCGCGGCGCTGCGGATGCCGGCTGCCGAGTCACGTCTGCGCTCGCCCGCAACGCACGCAGGCTCGCCTCGACGCCGACGCCCGAGCGGCGCACCGTGTCTTCGAAAGCGTCCTGCGGGAACGGCAGTTCGCCGCTGCCCGCGAGTGCACCGAAGAGGCTCGCCGAGATCACGCTGCCGTTCTCGACGGCGATCGCCTGCAGGTCGAGCTCGACGACACGTCGTGCGTGTGCCCGCACTTCGTCGATGATCCGGTCGGCGTCGACGACGCCGTTGCCCGGCGCAACCTTCTCTTCGGTGGAGTAGTTGCGGTGCGACGAGACGATCACCGCGGTCCGGTCGCGCGTGATGAAGCCGCGCTGCAACGCACGACCGGCTTCGATGCGCTCCGAGGCGATCACGATATCGACCTCGCCCGGCACGGCCATCTGGGCCAGAATCGGCTGGCGCCCGTCGCCCGGCAGCGCGTCGAGCGGCAGCATCTCGATGTAGTAGATCGTCGACCCGGTTCGCTGCGCGACGCCCGCCACCGAAGTCGACTGCGCGACGAAACCGTTGCTCTCGGCGAGCGAGACGATCCAGTCGACGAGAACGCCGCCCCCCTGCCCACCGAGCGCCTGGATCGCGATCGCGATCGGCCACCTTCGTTCGCTGCGGCTCATGCCTCGGCCTGCCCGTAGAGCGAACGGCGTCGAAGCACGGCGTCCTGCCGGCGCAGCAGCCACCCGAGAACGCGAGCGCGCACCGTGTGCACCATCCGCTCGAGTCGACGGGGATTGCGGATCCATTGGGCGCGGTAGAACGACGGGCACAGCACCGCGGCGTCGGCGACCTCGCCGCAGTGCCCGCAGGCAACGCAGTGCTCATCGACGTACGCGACCGGATCGGGCTTGAGCGCATCGCCGCTCGGCGCGAGCGTCAGGCTCGGGCATCCCGACAGGCGCATGCAGGAGTGATCGCCGCTGCACACGGCCGCATCGACGCCGAAGCGCTCCTTCAGCACCCGCTCACCGCGGGTGACGGCAGCCGCCTTCTTCGGCTTTTCGCGACGCTGCCGGTTCAGCATGCACTCGCTCTGCGCGATCACGACCTTCGGGCCGCGATACTCGGTCGTCAACGCCTCCTCGAGCGTATCGCGCATCCGGGTAACGTCGTAGGTGCGATCGACGGTGCGCACCCACTCAACACCGACCCCGCGCACCGCGCGCTCGATCGGATGCATCGTGCTGCGCCGGGCGTTCCGCGCGCGCGACGAGAGAATGTCCTGGCCTCCGGTCGCCGCCGAATAGTGGTTGTCGACGATCACCGTGACGCCATCGTTGCGATTGAACACCGCGTTCCCGATGCCGCTCGACAGCCCGTTGTGCCAGAAGCCGCCGTCTCCGACGAACGCGATCGCGCGTTTCGGGCTCGCGCCGTTGAACGCCGCGGCGCTCGCGACGCCGAGCCCGTAGCCCATCGTCGTCGCGCCGATCTCGAAGGGAGGCAGGATCGAGAACAGATGACAGCCGATGTCGGCGGAAACGTGGTGCGCGCCGAGCTTTCGTTCGGCGAGCTTCAGCGACGAGAAGATCGGCCGCTCGGGGCAACCGGTGCACAGACCGGGCAGACGCGGCGGCAGAACGTCGTCGAGCGTCGGCACGGAGTGGGAGCCGCCGGCGAGCGCAGGCGCGTTGCGCTGCGGTGCTGCTTCGGGCCGCGAATCCGACGCGGTTTCGGCGGATGTCGACACCGAGGCGCGATACCGGTCGAGGAAGGCGCCCAGCGCCCTGCGCAGGACCGCCACCGAGTAATCGCCGCCCATCGGCAGCAGATCCTTTCCGTGCAGAACCGTTCCGATGCCGGCACGACGAAGGATGGTGTTGATCGACTGCTCGTGGAAGTCGGGCTGTCCTTCCTCGACGATCAGGACCGCCTTCTTGCCCTGGCAGAAGCGAGCCACTTCGTCGTCGATCAGCGGGTAGGCCACGTTGAGCACGTACAGCGGGATCCGCGAGGCACCGAACAGGTCGGCCATGCCGGCGAGGTGCAGCGCCCGCAGCACGTTGTTGTACATGCCGCCGAGCATCACGATGCCCAGCTCATCGACGTCGCCGTCGAAAAACTCGTTGAGCTTGCGCTCGGCGATGAAGTTCACCGCCGCCGGCCAGCGCTGCTGAACCTTTTCGCGTTCGTGCAGGAACGAGGCCGGCGGCAGCACAATGCGGTCCGTGTTCCGGCGCGGCGATTCGAGCGCCTGCTGCAGCGAAAACGCCGGCCGGCGGTTCTCGCGCGTCACGAAGCTGCCGTGCAGGTGACACGAGCGAATGCGTAGTTGCAGCATCACGGGCGTGTTGCTGGCCTCGGACAGATCGAAACCGTCGTGGACGGCCTGCACGATCGACGGCAGGTTCGGCCGTGGATCGAGCATCCACATCTGCGACTTCATCGCGAACGCGTGCGTTCGCTCCTGCATGATCGACGAGCCTTCACCATAGTCTTCGCCGACGATCACCAGCGCGCCGCCGGTCACGCCGCCCGAGGAGAGATTCGAAAGCGCGTCGGCCGCGACGTTGGTGCCGACGGTGGACTTCCAGGTGACGGCGCCCCGCACGGGATACATCACCGACGCGGACAACGCCGCCGCCGCGGTCGCCTCGTTGGCTGCCGGCTCGAAGTAGACACCGAGCTCCTCGAGGATCGGTTGCGCGTCGGCGAGGACGTCCATCAGGTGCGAGATCGGCGAGCCCTGGTAGCCGCTGACGTAGCCCACGCCCGCTTCGAGCAACGCCTTCGTCACCGCGAGGATTCCCTCGCCGCGGAACACGGTTCCTGCCGGAACGCGCAGCGACTCGACTTCGCGCGCAAAGGAACGTTCGGCCATCGCTCGCCCTCAGCCCGCGACGAGGGCCAGCACCCGCAGCGGGCTTCCGGACCCTTCCTGGATCTTCAGCGGTGCTGCGACGATGAAGGCTCCTTTCGGGGGCAACTGATCGAGGTTGTTCAGGCACTGCAGCCCGAACCGGTTCGCACCGTGCATCAGCGAATGGCAGGGATTCGGCACAGGCCAGGTGTGCGCCTGGCCGGCGTCGGTGTTGATCGTCTCGACACCGAAACCCTTGATGTCACGCTCGTCGATCAGCCATCGCACGGCCTCCGGAGTGGGCCCCGGCGTGTGCGCACCGTCGTCGCGCCGGTTGGTGAAAGAATCCGGATCGCTCAGGCGCTTCGACCAGTCGGTACGGAACAGCAGCCACGCGCCGCGCGGGATCTCGCCGTGCCGGGCTTCCCAGCCGCGCAGGAAGTCGACCGTGAGCAGCCAGTCCGGGTCGCGCGCCACCTCGGCGCTCGCGTCGACGACCACTGCGGGACCGAAGAAGCGCGCCGGATCGATCGTATCGACCGTGTTGCTCGGGTGGTCCTTGCCGGTGACCCAGTGCGCGGGCGCGTCGAAGTGCGTGCCGGTGTGCTCGCTGCACGAGAAGTTGTTCCAGTACCACTGCGGTCCGGAGCCGTCGTACTTCGATATCCGCTCGGACCGGAACGCCCATGCCTGCCCGAACTCCGGCGGCAGCTTCAAGGCCGGGAAATCGGGGGACAGCGTATGCGTGAGGTCGACAACCCGGATGCCTCCCGAGACGATCGCGTCGGCGAGCTGCGTCAGTACGTCGGTCATCCGTGTTCCTCCAGCGTGAATGGCACCACTGCGCGGCGACGGGGTCACGGCAACGAACGGTCCGCACCGCGCCCGGCATCGGCGATCGTTACACCACGCGCGAACGGACGCTATCCGGTTTGTATCGTCGAGTAGCCGATTCCGCCGGCTCGCCGGAGGATCAGTGCTTCAGCGTCTGCGACGGCGACTCGCCGAACCATCGGCGATACTCGGCTGCGAAGCGGCCCAGATGGGTGAAGCCCCAGCGCATCGCGACATCGGTGACGGTTTCGCTTCCGGACGATGCGGCGCGGAGCTCGTCGCGCACTCTTTTCATGCGCACCCCCTTCAGGAATGCGATCGGACTGGTATTGCGGAACTCCCGGAATCCGGCGAACAGCGTGCTCGTACTGACGCCCGCATGTGCCGCAAGATCGGCGATCGACAGCGGCTCGTCGGCATGCGCTTCGATGTATTCCTCGACTCGGCGGACATAACCGGGGGCCACCGACCGCCGGGCGTGCAGCAGGTCGTCGCGGTACGAGTGCGGCTGCGCGAGCAACAGCGTCGAAACGACGAGGTGCTCGATATGCACACGGGTAAGCGGCGACGTGAAGACGTTCGTCTGCCGATCGAGCTCGGCGACCAGGTACCGGATGAGCGCGAACCAGCTCTCCACGGGGCCCTCCGAGGCGTCCATCGCGAGCCGGAACTCGATCGGTCGGCGAAGCTCGTGGCCGAGGTACTGCATGCAATGGCGCTCGAGAAAAGCGCGATCGATCCGGACCATGATCTGGTCGGAATCATGCTGGCTCGTCATTCGCAGGGGCAGCGTCGGCGAGACGACCGACGCGACCTTCGGCGACGAGCGAACCGAATCGTTTCCGCAGCACACCTCCGAGACGCCCGACAGCGGCATCATCACCAGCAGGAAATCGTTGGTGCAGCCGACATCGATCTGGACGGTGGCGCCGTAGCGCAGCCGGTTGATCGACACGGCCCCGATCGGCGCGTGGCAAAGCCGAGCATCCAGGCACTCGCTGGTGCGGGAGATTCTCAGTTCATGGGGCGACAGCACCCGGGCGACGCCGGCTCTCGCCTCGTCGAGGTCGCTCGTGTGCAGCAGCGAGTACGCATGCAGCGCATTCCTGCCTGCGATTGCATTCCGCGAAAGACCCGTCACGCGCCCCTCCTCGAAAAAAGGCCGGGCCACCTCGCCCGGGACACGCGAATGGTTAAAGCTTGAAATATCGAACCCGCTCTGGCAAGGGCGTACCGGCGCCTGCTTGATACACGTCAAGCGAGTTCACTGCTTTTCCGGGATCAAGCGCGTAGTAAACGGATAGCGCCATCCACGTCGCCGGAATAGCGTTCGGGCCAGGTGGTGGAACGGCCGCCCCCTGGACGACGCAACATGGCGAGAACGATCGAAAGCACCATCAAGAGGGTTCCGACCTACTGCTACCAGTGCACCAACGGTCCGGACCTGCTCCAGGTCGAAGTGGTCGACGGCGTGGCGACGAAAGTCATGCCGAACTTCGACGCCTGCGGCGTGCATCCGGCGGACGGCAAGATCTGCGTCAAGCCGTACGGCCTCGTGCAGAAGATCTACAACCCGCACCGGTTGCGCACGCCGCTGAAGCGCACGAATCCGCGCAAGGGGCGCGACGAGGATCCGGGCTGGGTCGAGATCAGCTGGGACGAGGCGCTCGACACCATCGCGCAGAAGCTGAACCGCATCCGTTCCGAGGGCCTCGTCGACGGCAACGGAGATCCGAAGTTCGCCTTCACCACCGGCGGCGCCGGTACGCCGCTGATGTTCATGGGCGCGTTCCCGGCATTCTTCGCCGCCTGGGGGCCCCTCGACATGAGCCTCGGCGCCGGCGGCACCGTCAAGTGCAAGCACACCGAGCACCTGTACGGCGAGCTGTGGCACCGCGGCTTCACCGTGTGCCCCGATACACCGCTCGTCGAATACGTCGTCTCCTTCGGCCTGAACATCGACACATCGGGCGGCGTCACCAGCGTACGCCGCGGCGCCGATGCCCGCGTGCGCGGAATGAAGCGCATCCAGATCGAGCCGCATCTGTCGGTGACCGGCGCGCAGGCAAAGGAGTGGATCCCGCTGCGGCCGAAGACCGACTCGGCGTTCCTGTTCGCGATGATCCACGTGCTCGTGCACGAGCACGCGCTCGACGAGCTCGACGTCCCTTTCCTGAAGCACCGCACGGCATCGCCGTACCTGATCGGCCCGCACGGCTTCTACCTGCGCGATCCCGACAGTCGCAAGCCGCTGGTATGGGATCTGCGCGCCTCGCGCGCCGTGCCCTACGACACGCCCGACATCGATCCGGCGCTCACCGGCTCATACGTCATCGATGCGGTCGAGGTCGGCGCCGACGAGGAGCTGTGGCGGCACGAGGGCGCAGCGGCCGTTCCGGCGCACGCGCACCTGATGGCGCACGTCGCGACGCACACTCCCGAATGGGCGGCCCCGATCTGCGACGTGCCCGCCGATACGATCCGGCGGATTGCCGACGAGTTCCTCGCGCACGCCCGAGTCGGCGAAACGATCGAGGTTGCGGGTCGCACCCTGCCGTTCCGCCCGGTCGCTGTCACGCTCGGCAAGTCGATCAGCAACGGCTGGGGCTCGTACGAGTGCGTCTGGGCCCGGACCGTATTGATGGTGCTGGTCGGCGGCCTCGAGGTTCCCGGCGGGCTGCTCGGTACGACCGTCCTGCTGTCGCAGGGCGGAATGGACCACGACCGGATGGGCACGGTGACCCCGGGGCCGGACGGCTTCCTCGACTACCCGTTTCACCCGACCGACCGCGAGAACTGGGTGGCCAAACCCACGGTTCGGCACGCCTACAGCACGTTGATCCCGGGAACGGGCGATGGTCCGTACGCGCAGGCCGTGGGCTCGTCGTCGCTTACCTGGTTGCGGTTCCAGGGGCGCGCCGCACCGAGTTGGCCAATACCGAATCCGCCCGAAGTCTGGTTCGTCTATCGCTGCAACCCGCTGATCTCGTTCTCGGAGACGACAAGACTCGGCGAGACGATTGCGCGCTTCCCGTTCATGGTGGCCTTCGCGTACACGCTCGACGAGACGAACCACTTCGCCGACATCCTGCTGCCCGATCGTACCGACCTCGAAGGTACGCAGCTCGTGCGCCTCGGTGGCACGCGTTACGAGGAACAGTTCTGGGAGGCGCGCGGCTGGGCGCTGCGACAGCCGGTGGTCCAGCCGCAGGGCGACACGCGCGAGTTCACCTGGATCGCCGCCGAGCTCGCGCGACGCACCGGTCTGCAGTCCGACTTCAACGCAATGATCAACGCCGGCGTCTGCGGTCTGCCACTGAAGACCGGACAGTACGACTTCTCGCTCCCGCTCGATGCGCAGCACAGCGTCGAAGAGATCTGGGACGCGGTGTGCCGCGCGGCGAGCGTCGACGTCACCGACGGCGAAGCGACCGACGGCCTCGACTGGTTCAGGGAGCACGGTTTCCGCGTCAAGCCGTTCTCCCGGTTGAACTGGTACCTGTATCCCCGCATGGTCGAGCTCGACCGACGCTTCGAGCTGCCGTACCAGGAACGCGTGCTGCGAATCGGCAAACAGCTCGCAAACCGCCTGCACGAGAACGGCATCGACTGGTGGGATCTGCAACTGCACGACTACGAGGCCTTCCCGCAGTGGAAGGACCTGAATGCGCTGTGGAGCGACGTCTACCGGCGCAACTTCGATGTCGACATCGCCGAGTTCCCGTTCTGGCTGCTCACCGCGCGCAGCATGCAGTACGCATGGGGCGGCAACGTCGGCCTTCAGCTGATCCGCGAGGTCGCGGAGAACGTTGCCGGACACAGCGGGATCATGATCAACGCCGGCAAGGCGCGCTCGATGGACATCGACGAGGGCGACACCATCGAGGTGACGTCGCCGGTGGGGCAAACGCGCGGCCGTGCGCTGCTGCGCCAGGGTGTGCGGCCGGATGTGATCGTGATGATCGGTCAGTTCGGCCACTGGAAGACGCCCTTCGCCAGGGACATTCCGATGCCGAGTCTCAACGACCTGGTGCCGATGACGACCGACCTGATCGACGGCACCGGCTCGTCGATCGACGCGGTTCGCGTGCGCATCCGCATGGTGGAGCGCGCGGGATGACACGCTACGCAATGGTTGCCGACCTGCGTCGCTGCGTCGGCTGCCAGACCTGCACGGCGGCATGCAAGCTCACCAACTCGACGCCACCCGGCGTGCAGTGGCGCAAGGTGCTCGACGTCGAGATGGGCGAGTATCCGGACGCCGAACGCGTATTCGTTCCGGTGGGCTGCCAGCACTGCTCCGATCCCCCGTGCCTGGACGTGTGCCCGAGCACGGCGACGCGCAAGCGCGACGACGGCATCGTCACGATCGACTACGACATCTGCATCGGCTGCGCCTACTGTGCCGTCGCTTGCCCGTACCAGGCACGCTACAAGGTCGAGAAGCCGGCGTTCGCCTACGGGAAGTCGACGCCGCAGGAAGACGCCGGATTCGACGAAGCGCGCATCGGCGTTGCGCAGAAGTGCACCTTCTGCGTCGACCGCATCGACGCGGGAAAGGCAAAGGGTCTCACGCCCGGTGTCGACCCCGAGGCCTCACCCGCCTGCGTGAACTCGTGCATCGCCAACGCGCTGAGCTTCGGCGACATCGAGGACCCGGACAGTAACGTCTCGCAACTGCTCGCCGAGAACCAATGGTTCCAGATGCACGAGGAGCTCGGCACCGATCCCGGCTTCTACTACCTGTGGGACAAGGAGAAGCTGTGATCCGGTTCGCACGAACGCTGCAGCGGCACTGGGATTGGCGCGCGGCGGGCAACTTCGTGTTCGGCGGCACCGGCGGAATGCTGCTCGCGCTCGCACCGTTCGCCGGCAGCGACACCGCTGCGACGCTCACGACGCTCGCCGCACTGGCGCTGGTCGGAACGGGCCTGCTGTGCGTCTGGCTGGAGATCGGACGACCCTGGCGAGCGTTGAACGTCTTCCGCCATCCGCAACGTTCGTGGATGACGCGCGAGGCCTTCGTCGCGTCGGCAGCGTTCCTGCTCGCGCTGTCGGGCCTGGTGCTTCGATCGCCTGCGCTGTCGTGGATCGCAGCGGCCTTCGGCGTCGCCTTCGTCTATTGCCAGGCCCGCATCCTGATGGCGTCGCGCGGGGTTCCGTCCTGGCGGCAGAAGGAGGTCGTCCCGCTCGTTCTTTCCACGGGACTCTCCGAGGGCAGTGCGGTCCTGATGGTGGCGCTCGCCTTGCAGGCCGACGGCGTGCCGACGTGGCTCGCGTGGCTGCTCGCTGCCGCTGTGCTCGCACGCGCGTTCGCGTGGGCGCGCTACCGCGCGGCCTTGGCGCGCGACGACGCTCCGGCGGCCGCGATCGCGTGGATGCAGCGCGTGCACCCATGGCTGCTCGCCGGCGGAACGGCCGTTCCGCTCGTCTCGGCTCTCGTCGCACTCTTCGCACCGGCCGGCGTCGCTGCGCCTGCGGCTTTCTTCGGTGCGGTCTGCGCACTGCTCGCCGGATGGTGGTTCAAGTTCGTGCTCGTTACGCGTGCCTCGCAGTTGCAGGGCTACGCCTTCGGCAAGTTGCGCAGCGGCCATCCGCTGGCGCGATCCCGCACCGCAAAGCAGGCCCGGCCGGGCGCTGCCGGGTTCCCCGAGGTTCTTCCAGGAGACAACCGATGATCCGCTCCAAACTCGCGGCCGCTGCCGCGCTCGCCGCGCTGCTGAGCGCTCCCGCACTGGCGTGGGCCGACTGGTTCCCGCTGCGCGTGAACTCGACGAACGCCGACGGCGCCGTCGTCGAGGCCGACTACGTCGCGCTGCCGAAGGCAGCACAGGCATGGGAACTGTGCGTCTCCTTCCCGCACCTGAAGGACTCCTTCTGGCTGGCGGCAAACTACGGAATCATCGAGGAGGCCAGGCGCCTCGGTGTACGTGCGGTCGTGCTCGACGCCGGCGGCTTCACGCAACTGAACACGCAGATCTCGCAGATCGAGAACTGCGTCGCCGGCGGCGCACAGGCCGTGATCGTCGGGGCGATCTCGCAGGATGGCCTCGGCAATCTGCTGGCGGAGCTGCGTCGCAAGAACATTCCGGTGATCGATGCCTTCAACGGCATCAACTCGAAGGACATCGGCGCGCGTTCGCTGACCATGCCGCGCGACGAAGGCTTTCGAGCCGGTCGTTACCTGGCCGAGAAGCACCCGAAGGGCACCAAGCCGGTGAAGGTTGCGTGGCTGCCCGGACCGGCCGGCGCCGGCTGGGTCGAGCTGTTCAACAACGGCTTTCGGGATGCGATCAAGGACAGCGCGGTCGAGATCGCCGAAACCAAGTATGGCGACACCGGCAAGGAAGTCCAGGCGCGCCTGATCGAGGACATCCTGCAGGCGCACAAGGACATCGATTACGTGTCCGGCACCGCGGTCACTGCGGAAGCCGCCGTGCCCGTGCTGCGCGCACGCGGACTGTCATCGAAAGTAAAGGTCGTATCGGTTTACCTGACGCCCGGCGTCTACCAGGGACTGAAAAACAAGTCGATCGAGGCCTCGAACATGGCTCCGGTCGTGCTCGTCGGCCGGATTGCCGTCGACCAGGCCGTGCGGCTGCTCGAAGGCAAGGAGGTGCTCCGCGACGTTGGCCCGATCGGACGCATGTACACGAAGGACGACATCGACACGCTGACCACCGATGTCGTTCTCGCGCCCACCGGCTTCAAGCCGGTGTTCCGCGTCGGCAAGTAGACGCGGGAGAAGCAGCGTGACCCTCGTCGCGGAGAATCGCGCCCGGCCCATGACGGGCGAGGCGATTCCGGCTGGCGAGTGCGCGCTTCGCGTGCACCAGCTGAGCAAGCGCTACGGATCGAACCTGGCGTTGTCGCCGACGAGCCTCGACTTCCTTCGCGGCCGGGTGCACGTCCTGTTCGGCGAGAACGGCGCGGGAAAGTCGACGCTGATCTCGATGATCGCAGGCGCCAACGAACCGAGCTCCGGAACGATCGAAACCGCTTCGCACCATGGCGTCTTCCGTTCGGTCAGCGAAGCGCGCGCGCACGGCGTGCGCGCCGTATTCCAGGAGTTCTCGCTGATTCCGCACCTGACGGTGGCGGCGAACATCGCGCTCGGCGAGGAGCCGACAGGCCCGATCGGGTTGCTGTCGCCCGCCGCCGCTCGCGCGCAGGCGCGCCGCGTGATCGACGAGCTCGGATTCGACCTCGATCCGGACACGCCGGTCGAGCGGCTCGCACGCGGAAAGCAGCAGATGGTCGAGATCTGCAAGGCGGTGCGGCAGGATCCGGACGTGCTCATTCTCGACGAGCCGACGGCCTCGCTCTCCGAGCACGACACCAGGGCGCTGTTCACGCTCGTCGCCCGGCTGCGCGCGCGCGGCACGGCGATCGTCTACATCACGCACCGCATGCACGAGATCCCGCTGATCGGCGACGACGTGACAGTGCTGCGCGACGGCCGGCTCGTCGCCACCGTACCGGCCGACACGCCGGAAGCGAAGCTGGTCGAGTTGATGACCGGTCGCGCGCTGTCCGACATCTACCCGGCGCTTCCCCCGGTCGCGGCCCAGGCAGCGGTGCGGCTCGCGCTGCGCGGCGTTTCGACCGAGCACGAATCCGTGGTCGACGCCACCCTGGACGTGCGCGCGGGCGAGATCGTCGGCGTGGCCGGCCTGGTCGGGTGCGGAAAGAGCGAGCTCGCGCAGGCCTGCTTCGGCCTGAAGCGGATCACGTCGGGCGAGATGTGGATCGACGGGCAGCGCCGCAGGTTTCGCCACCCGGCCGACGCCATCGCTGCCGGCGTCTGGTATTCGCCGTCCGATCGCAAACGGGACGGGCTCGCGATGATGCGCCCGGCACGCGAGAACATTTCGCTGTCGTCGCTGTCCTTCGGTCATCTCGCCGGCCGAATGCTGCGCCGGGGGCGCGAGTCCGAGCTGGTCGGCCGGCTTTCGCGCAAGGTCGACTTTCCGACCGGGCGTGTCGGAGAGTCGGTCGGGAACTTCTCGGGCGGCAACCAGCAAAAGGCGCTGCTCGCGAAAGGACTCGGACAGAACGTCGGCGTGTATCTGTTCGACGAGCCGACGGTCGGCGTCGACATGGGCGCGCGCCGCGCAATCTACGAGTACATGGCCGAACTGAGCGCCAACGGCGCTGCGATCCTCCTCGTGTCGTCGGACCTCCCGGAGTTGCTCGGCCTGTCCCATCGGCTGCTCGTCATGCGCGGGGGCAGGCTCGAGGCCGAGTTCCGGCGAGACGAGTTCGACGAACGTCGCATCCTCGAGCAATTCTTCGAATGAGCACCGACATGGCTGCACCGATGCCATCAGAAGTTCCTGCCCGCTCCCCGGTTCCGGGGCACATCACGGTCGGGACGTGGCTGGCGCAGCATCGCGAGGCCATCGTCCTCCCGGTGCTGTTCGCAGTGGCCGTCTCGATCTTCGCCGTCCAGGCGCCCGGCTTCCTTACGGCCGACAACCTGATCAATGTATCGCGGCAGTCGGTCTACCTGATGATCGTCTCTCTGGCGCAATTGATGGTGCTGATCGGCGGCGGCCTCGACCTGTCGGTCGGAACCATCGTCGCGCTGTCATCGGTGATCGGCGCCACCGTCATGGCGGCCGCGCATGCCGCATGGCCCGACTCGCCAGGGCTGGTGATCGCCGCCGGCAGCCTGGCCGGGCTCACCGCGGGGGTCGCCGTGGGGCTGCTGAACGGCATCGGTACGGCCGTGCTGCGCATCCCGGCCTTCATGATGACACTGGGCATGTCGTCCGTGGTCTTCGGCGTGACGCTGTTCGTGAGCGGCGGCGTACCGGTGTACGGTCTGCCGCCGGCATTCGGCGAGGTCTTCGGCTTCGGTCGCATCGCGGGGCTCCCCGTGCCGTCGCTGATGGCCGCGGCGATCGTGCTGATCATCTACGTATTGCTCGAGTGGACGCGCTATGGACGCCACCTGTACGCCACCGGCGGCAACCTGCGGGCCGCAGAGCTGTCGGGCGTGCGGACCACACGCGTGACGATCGGCGCCTTCGCGATCGCCGGCGCGCTGTCGGCTCTTTCCGGACTGCTCCTCACGGCTCGACTGGATACCGGCGAATCGAACATCGGCGCGAGCCTTCCGCTCGAATCGATCGCCGCGTGCGTCATCGCCGGCGTGAGCCTGTCCGGCGGCCTCGGCCGCACGTTCAAGGTCGTGATCGGAACGCTGCTGATCGTGCTCGTCCAGAACGGGATGAACCTGATGCAGATCGGCGCGTACGCGCAGACGATCGCGATCGGCGCGATCCTGATCTTCGCGATGGCGCTGTCGCGCCGCTGAGGCGCCCGCGAACCCATCGAGGCGAGCGCTGGCCCTTCAGTGACGGGGAAAATGCTTGCCAGGGATTTAGTTCAAGCTTAAACTATTATCGAAGGCTGTGACGGCCGGCAAGCACCGACCCCAGCGACCCGAGTCCTTTTTCCAGTGGAACGAACCACGTCATGAGCGCACTGCACGAAGAGGAAGTCCTGAGCGTCCATCACTGGACCGATCGTCTGTTCAGCTTCCGTACGACTCGCGGCTCCACGCTGCGCTTCAGCAACGGCCACTTCACGATGATCGGGCTGGAAGACGGCGGCAGGAAGCTCATGCGCGCCTACAGCATCGTGAGTCCCAACTACGAGGATCACCTCGAGTTCCTGAGCATCAAGGTGCCCGATGGTCCGCTCACCAGCAAGCTGCAGCACATCCAGCCGGGCGACCGGATCATCGTCGGCCGCAAGCCGACCGGCACGCTGCTGATCGACTATCTGCTGCCGGGCAAGCGACTGTACCTGTTGTCGACGGGCACGGGACTCGCGCCGTTCATGAGCGTGATACGAGACCCGGACACCTACGAACGCTTCGAGCAGATCGTTCTCGTGCACTGCGTGCGCGAGGTCGATGAGCTCGCGTACTACGACTACCTCGTCGAGCATCTGCCGTCGCACGAGTTCCTCGGCGATCTGGTGACGAGCAAGCTTCGCTACTACCCGACCGTGACCCGCGAGGAGTTCGTCAACACGGGACGGATCACCGAGTTGCTCGAAAGCGGCAAGCTCTTCGACGACCTCGGCGTGCCCGGACTGGACCCGGAATCCGACCGCGTGATGATCTGCGGGGGCCCGGACATGCTGCGCGACCTCGAGAAGATGCTCGTGGCGCAGGGCTTTCAGGAAGGGAACACTTCGACGCCGGGCGATTTCGTGATCGAACGTGCGTTTGCAGGGAAATAACTGCGACCCGGCGGTTCGCTTACAGGAACGATGCTCGCTCGCAGGCGATCGAGCATCCACTCCTACTGAAGTATTGCGCGAGGATACGCGACGACGTTCGTGTCGCGTGCGCCGCGACGCTGCCCCGTCAACGTTGCAGGTACTGCAGCTTGGCCGGTACGTCCTTCCACTGCTCGGCCTCCTCGAGCGGCGCGAGCGTCCTGGTGATCACCGACCACACCTTGCTCAGTTCCGCGTTCAGTGCGATGAACGACTCGTGCCCGGCCGGTACGTCCTCCTCGGCGACGATCGCCTCGACCGGGCATTCGGGAATGCACACCGCGCAGTCGATGCACTCGTCGGGATCGATGACGAGCATGTTCGGGCCCTGCCGGAAACAGTCGACGGGGCAGACGTCGACACAATCGGTGTAGCGGCAGCGGATGCAGGATTCGAGGACGACGTGCGCCATGGCTCGGGTTCGCGGTAGAGGTTGGCGGTTCAGGCGGCGGGCGGCACCCACGGCATCGGCGTCAACCGGCGCTTGCCGTCCTTCGTGAGGCGCACGCCGGGCTGGTCGAGGCCAACGCGGTCCCACAGTTGACAGGTGACCTCCTCGTGCCGCTCGTCGAGCGCCTCGCAGTAGTTCGCGTAGATGCACATGTTCACGGCCTTGCCATGACCGGTGCGAACCTTGAGAAACCAGTCGGGATCGGCGAGGCTCGCACGCGCGAAGCCGACGACGTCGGCGCGATCTTCGGCAAGCAGTTCTTCGGCCTGCGGAAATCCGTGCACGCCGCCGGTCACGACGACCGGGGTCTCGAATCCGGCCGTCCGGATCGCGGCGCGGATGCGCGCGGACGGATCGAAATTGCGTCCGAAGGGCCCTTGCTCGTCCGATACATGTGCCGGCATGCATTCGTAGCCGCTCGGTCCCGTATACGGATACGCCGACCAGCCTACCGCCGGCTGCTTCGCGTCCTCGAACTTTCCTCCGCGTGACAGCGACAGGAAGTCCATGCCGGCACGCGCGAAGGCGACGCCGAAATGGGTGGAGTCCTCGACGCTGGAGCCACCGGGAATGCAGTCTTCCGACAGGAACCGGCAGCCGACCGCATAGTCCGGTCCGACCTCGGCACGCACACGCTCGAGCACCTCGAGCGGAAGCCGCACACGCCCTTCGAGCGAGCCGCCGTAGCCGTCGTCGCGCGTGTTCAGCGCCGACAGGAACGACGCCATCGTGTAGGCATGCGCGTAATGCAGCTCGACGCCGTCGAAGCCGGCCTCTCGCGCTCGACGCGCGGCGTCGGCGAACAGGCCGGGCAGAACCTGCGGCAGCTCGCGCACGTGCGGCAGGTGCATGTCGGTGACACGCTCGCGCTCGCCCATCCGCAGGGCTTCCATCTCACGCGCATCGAGCACGTCCGCGAGACGCTCGTCGGACAGGCCGAGCAACGCCTGCCGCACCGCGTCGTCGGTTGCGCCGCTCATCCCCAGCGCGGTGCGATGTCGCTCGGCGATACGCAGATACTGCCCAAGGTACTTCGCCGGTTCGGGACGCCGACGAATCGACAGGAAGTCGATCAGCTGGATGAAAAGCTTCGTCTCGCCCTTGCTCGCTTCACGCACCGCATCGACGATGCGCCGCAGGCCTGGCACGAAGCGGTCGTGTCCGATGCGCAGCAGCGGACCGCTCGGCACGTCCCGGATACCGGTTGCCTCGAGCACGATCGCGCCCGGACGCCCTGCAGCGAAACGCGCATACCAGTCGACGTTGTCGTCGGTGACGTAGCCGTCCTCGGTGGCGCGCCACGGAACCATCGCCGGCACCCAGGTACGCGTCGCCAGCCGAAAGGGCCCCGCCTCCAGCGGACTGAACAACCGGGAAGCACTCGCTTCCTGCAGCGACGGCCATGCACCGGGCTTCGGCTTCCATTTGATCTTCTGCGGGGGACGCCACATATCGTGCTCCTTTGTCCTGCGACTGCCCTAGTCTGAATTGTTTAAGCTTAAACTATTTACCCCCGAATGATCAAGAGCGCCACCGCAGCAGACGCTCATTGATGGGCACAGGGGCAGCTTCGGGCTGCGCAGGCTGCCCGCGTTGCAGGGTGCCTCATGCCGGCGCGCTGCCTCAGGCGAGCTCGAAGAAGCGCAGCTCGACGCGATCCGGCCTGCGCGCGCCGGTACCGACGAACAGCCGCTCCATCATCCAAGCGAGCGACGCCGCCGCCGTCTCGAAACGCGGCACGCAGCGGAAATAGACGAGCGCCGGGTCGACCGGCTCGCCGCGCGCGAGCTTCGCGATCACATCCGGCGAGCCGCTGCGCAGCGCGAGGTTCTCGACGTAGATGCGATCGCCCGCATCGGTCTCGATCACGTAGCGTGCCTCCAGGCGCGCCGCACGATCACCGACGAGGATCTGGAAGTCGGCGCCACCCGGCAGCACGCGACCATTCCACGCGCCGCTCTCGTGCTCGCAGCGCACGCGACCGCCGGTGATCGGGATCACGCGGCGATGTCCGTAGCCAAAAGACGACGCTGATGGCCCGATCTCGACCGGCGCGCCGACCTCGACGTCGAGGCGAAGGCAGGGCCGCAACTGCGGCGCGCGGAGTTCGGCAAAGGGCGGAACAGTTTCGTTCATCGAGAGCTCCTGTTCATGGCGCGATCCATGGGCTGCAGCAGCGCTGCTCGGGCATGGATCGGGAATCGGGCCGGCGCGCCGTCTACTGGAACGCCACCTCTGCGAAGCTGCGCAGCTTGCGACTGTGCAACCGGTCGAAGCCCTGCTCGCGCAGCAGCTCGAGCGCGCGCACGCCGATGCGCAGATGCTGGTCGATGCGCTCGCGGTAGAAGCGGTCGGCCATGCCCGGCAGCTTGATCTCTCCGTGCAGCGGCTTGTCGCTCACGCACAGCAGCGTTCCGTACGGTACGCGGAACCGGAAGCCGTTGGCCGCGATCGTCGCCGACTCCATGTCGAGCGCGATCGCGCGGCTCTGGCTGAAGCGACGCTCGGGCGTCGTCGGCACGCCGCGCGACGGCATCAGCTCCCAGTTGCGGTTGGCGGTGCTCGCGACGGTGCCGGTGCGCATCACGCGCTTGAGCTCCTGCCCGCGCAGGCCGGTGACGTCGGCAACCGCCGACTCGAGCGCGACCTGCACCTCGGCGAGCGCGGGGATCGGCACCCACAGCGGCAGCTCCTCGTCGAGCACGTGGTCTTCGCGCACGTAGCCGTGCGCGAGCACGTAGTCGCCCAGCTGCTGTGTCGTACGCAGGCCGGCGCAGTGGCCGAGCATGATCCACGCGTGCGGACGAAGCACCGCGATGTGGTCGGTGATCGTGCGCGCGCTCGACGGACCGACGCCGATGTTGACCATCGTGATCCCGGAACGGTCGGCACGCTTCAGGTGATACGCCGGCATCTGCGGCAGGCGTGGCGGCGGCGTGCCGGCTTCGTCCGGCGCGTGCGGCAGCGAACCCGCCCGCCGCGTGAGCACGTTGCCCGGCTCGACGAAGCATTCATACGCGGGATTGCCTGCTGCATCGTTCATCCGCTCGCGACCGAACTTCACGAACTCGTCGAGGTAGAACTGGTAGTTCGTGAACAGGATGAAGTTCTGGAAGTGCTCGGGGCTCGTGCCGGTGTAGTGGCGCAGCCGGTGCAGCGAATAGTCGACGCGCGGCGCCGTGAACAGCGACAGCGGCTGCGGCGCACCGTGCCGCGCCTGGTGCGTGCCGTTGGCGATGCCGTCGTCCATCGCGCCCAGGTCGGGCAGGTCGAACACATCGGGCAAGCGGCGAAGGCGCTCGGCGTCGAGCTGCCCTTCGACGTGCTCGGCTTCGTGCACCGAGAAGTGCAGCGGGATCGGCTGGCGCCCGGTGCCGATCTCGAGCGGCACCGCGTGGTTCTGCAACAGCAGCCGGAACTGCTCGAGGTAGTAGTTGCCGTACAGATCGGGACGCGTGAGCGTCGTTTCGTACAGCCCCGGGCCGGCGACGAATCCGTAGCTCAGCCGCGAGGCCACGCGGGCGAAGGAACCGGCCTGCACGCGCACGTACGGATAGTGCGCGCGCATCCTGCGGCCGTGCTCCTCGCCGGCGACGAAACGCTGCAGCGCATCGCGCAGCCACGAAACGCTCGTTTCGTAGATGGCGCGCACGCGCTCCAGCGCGGCATCGGGATCGTCGAACTGCGCAGGAGCGAAGAAGGGAGGCTCGGAGCTCATGTCCGGCGAGGATGCCGCAATCCGTTGCCGCGCGCACGTCGGGTCATGCGCCATGCGCGCGTGCGCCCCGTCCCCCGTCCTGCCGCCGTGCCTTCG
Source organism: uncultured Limnobacter sp. (assembly GCA_964538505.1). GTDB lineage: Bacteria > Pseudomonadota > Gammaproteobacteria > Burkholderiales > Burkholderiaceae_E > Zeimonas. The sequence continues at coordinate 49,163 of CAZIDY010000017.1, forward strand.
GCAGCCTGCCGCTCCTACGGCACGACGCGAACGTTCACCGTCGGCGGACCGAAGATCAGCGGCGAATGCGTCGACGGCGGCGGCTCGAAAGCCGCCGGTTTCGGCCGCGGGATCATCAGCACCGACGGCCCCGACGCATCGCCGACAGTGGACGGGCGCCGCATCTCGGCCGCCATCAGGTTCGACGAAGGATCGACCGACACCCGCTGTCCGCCCGCACAAGGCCGATCGGTGTAGACGTCGCCCGGACACAGCCAGAAGCCCACGGGTTCGCCGGCGAGCGCAAAGGATCCTGCGCCGAGCAGCAGCACAGTCAGAAGCGTTTTCATCGTTCTTCTCCTCTTGCGCGGCAAGGTACCGGCGAACGGCCGATCGGCGCATCGAATCCGTCACGAAGCGGGCGTCGTCCCGCTGCCGGCACGCGATCTGCTGGCCGGAGGCTTCGTTCCCGCGGCAGGGTCAAGCGCCAGGTATCGCGACGGCACGTGCTAGGTTTTTCTCGTGGCCCCGCGCTCGGCGGCCCGCTCGTCCGGCACGGGGCGCTTCGTTCAGCGAACGCCACGGAGGACTGCATGAAAGCGACTGCGACCGAGATCGATCTTTCCCGCCGGTGGATGCTCGCTGCAGGCGGCGCCGGCGCAGCCGCTGCGCTTGGTGGATGGAGCCCGTCCGGCCACGCCCAGCCGAAACCGCTGCCGCCTGTTGCAAGCTTCAAGGACGCCGATCGAATGATCGTGCACAGCGCGAACGGCATCGAGACCCGACGCGCCGCCTTCGGCACGAGCGGCATCACCGACATCGACGCACTGTTCCTGCGCAACAATGCGAACCCGCCCAGCGAATCGATCGTCGCCGATCCCGACGCATGGCAGGTGCAGGTCGGCGGCGTCGTTTCGCCGCGCGTGCTGACGGTGGCCGAGCTGAAGCGACTCGGTCTCGCCAGCGTCGCGATGGTGCTGCAGTGCTCGGGCAACGGCCGCGGCTTCTTCGAGCACAACCCGTCCGGCTCGCCGTGGACGGTGGGCGCTGCGGGCAACGTGTTGTGGACCGGCGTACCGGTGCGCGACGTCGTGCGCCTGCTCGGCGGCGTGCAGGGCGGCATGCGCTACATGACGAGCACCGGTGGCGAAACCTTCCCCGCGGGCATCGACCCGAAGACGGTCGTCGTCGAACGCTCGGTGCCCTGGACCGAAATGGAGAACGCGATCCTCGCGTGGGGGCTGAACGGCCGGCCGATTCCGCTCGCGCACGGCGGGCCGCTGCGCCTGATCGTTCCCGGCTACTACGGCGTCAACAACATCAAGTACGTGAAGAGCGTCGTGTTCACGCCGGAGCAAACGGCCGCGAACATCCAGACCTCCAGCTATCGCGTGCGCGAGATCGGCGTCAAGGGCAGTCCGGCGCAGCCGTCGATGTGGCAGATGAACCTGAAGTCCTTCGTGACGCACCCGACCGGCACCGACGAACCCTTGCGCGCCGGGCTGCACCAGATCCACGGCGTCGCGTTCACCGGAGAGAGCCCGGTGAAGGCCGTCGAAGTCTCGGCCGACGGCGGTCGCACCTGGCACATGGCGCAGTTCTTCGGTCCAGACCTCGGACGCTACGCCTGGCGCCAGTTCGTGTTGCCGGTCACGCTGCAACCGGGCTCGTACCTGATCACGAGCCGTGCGACTGCCGTCGACGGCACCGTGCAACCCGAGCTGCGCGTCGAGAACGAGCGCGGCTATGCGCACAACGGGTGGCGCGACCACGGCGTCGCGGTCATCGTCGTGTGATGCACGAGGCCCGCGATCGTCGTCCGGTGCTCGTGCGCAGGCTCGCGATCGTCGTAGGCCTCGTCATGCCCGGCGCCGCCTTCGCCGGCGACCTCGGTCGCGAGGTGTTCACGACGATCGCGCAGCCGCCGTGCGCGCTGTGCCACACGCTCGAGGCGGCCGGCGCCAGCGGCACGGTGGGGCCTTCGCTCGACGAGCTCAAGCCGGACCGGCAACGCGTGATCACGACGGTACGCGACGGCATCGGCGTGATGCCGAGCTTCGAAGGCAAGCTCACCGACGAGCAGATCGAAGCGGTTGCCGACTTCGTCGCGGGCGCGACGGGAGGACGTTGAAAAGGTGCGGCGGCTGGCGTCGTTCGCCCGCGCAGTTGCTTTTGCGTCGCAGGCACCGTGCGATTGCGGATGCTCGGACGACAATTTGGCGCTCTTTGGCTCGTGAAAACTCCTCCACGGACCCGGAAGCTACAATTTGCGGCCCGAACGAGCAGCGCCAACTCCCACCCCTCTCCCGGAGGCGCAGATGCCGCCTGTCGCACCCGCACTTCGTTCACCACACCGCGCCCTCGTCTGCGCAGCCATCGCCGTCGCGACGGGCATCGCCGCTCCGTTGGCACAGGCCGCATCGGCAAAAACCGACGCGCTGCGCGTGCAACGTGTCGAGATCATCGATAACAAGGGTTTCGAGAAGCCGATGGTCGCCGCCACCATCATGGTGCCGGCCGGATGGAAGAGCAGCGGTGAAGTGCAATGGCGCGTCGGCCGCCAATGCGGTCGCGCCTACGGCCTTCAGCTGCAGGCCGAGGCACCCGACGGTAGCGGAGTGATCGAGCTGTCGGTGCCGGAGGCATGGGGAGCCTCGAGCTTCGGCACGCCGGTCGGAGACTGTCCGCAGGCGACCTTCCGCGATGCGCGCGAATACCTGTCGTCGTGGGTCGCGCGCAACCGTCAGGGCGCCCGACTGATCGAATACAAGCCGCGACCCGACAAGTCGAAATTGCTCGCACAGAACCAGTGGGCCGGCGGCAGCCTCCGAAACTGGGTGGACAGCGGCCAGGCGGTGATCGCCTGGCGGCGCGGCGCACGCGAGTTCCACGAGATCCTGGTGACCAACGTCGTCTTCAGTCACAGCCAGCTCAGCGGAATGGGCGGCCAGATGCTCGAAACTCTGCAAGGTGAAGCGCTCGGCGTGCTCAGCTGGCGCAGTGCCTCCGCGCCGGTGTCGCAGCGCCACTTCGACCTGATGTGGGAAACGCTGAAAACGGCGCCCGAATGGCAGGCGCGGATCAGCGCGGCCGAAAACCAGATGGCCGCCGAGCGCTCCGCCACGCAGGCGCAGATCTCCCGGATGCAGGCCGAATCGTCGCGCGAGACGCTGGAGCACATCCGGCGCCGCGGAGAGATTCGCAATGAAGCGATGCGCGAGACCGAGCGCATGCGCAACGAGACGTGGCGCTCCGGGCAGGCGACGCAGGAGCGCATGCACCGGGAAACGGTGCGCACGATTCGCGAGGTGCAGGGCTATCGCGATCCGCGCAGCGGCGGGGTCGTCGAGCTGCCGCAGCACTACAACCATGCGTGGCAGCTGCGCGATGGGAGCTATGTGCTGACCGACGATCCGAACTTCGATCCGGGGCGGGACGTCGGGATGGCGGGCGAGCGGCTGGAGCGGACGCGGGATTGAATGGGGTACTGGTCAGCAAGCGCCGGTCGCGCGAGCTCGCGGTTTACCCGGAGCGGCTCGGACGCCTGGGCTATGGATGGTCGCTCGAGCGCCCCATCCTTGCTCGATTGATCATCTGTCCGACCGCAGCGTTCGTGTGAATCGGGATGATCTCCATGTCCGGGTGCTGAGTAGCAAAGACTCGAAATACTTCATCGGCGAACGCCTGCCCGACGAATTCGACACCATCGAAGTCGAGCACGACGGTACGAAAGCGCTCGACTCTCGCCAGGACGCGCCGCGCCTGCGAGCGAGACATCAGATTCTCGTTGCCGAACACTGCCAGACTCAGTGGCACGATCGTCTTGCTGAACGTGTAGTCCTCGGGAGCGGCAAACTGGTTGAAGATCTCCGTCAGATCGGTCTGGCTGGTGTGCGCGTGGCGCATCACGACGGTCGTCCCCTGATACAGGTCGTCATGCCCAACAAGGAAATCGTGCCCGTCCTTCTCATGGGAGAACGAAAGCCCACCAGAAAAGATTACAAACCGGTCGACCGCACGGGAAGTGAAGAAGACACCCTCGCCACTATGGCGCTCGGGGTCTGTTGTCAGTTTGCCTTTCGCCAGCTCGAGCAACGACTCACGTTCATCGCCGAGGCCGCACAGCCGCTTGATCCTCGCGAAGATTCCTTCGCCATCATCCGACACCCGGACGGTCGCAAAAGCCATGTCTACATCGACGGACAACGTTATCCGCTTGCCCTCGGAATGGTCACGGGCGTTGTTGATCATCTCCGTTGAGCCGTACTCGAGAACCCGCATCGCAGGGGCTGGCGTGAATCGCTCCAGACAAGGCACGATGAGGTTGCGCCACACTGCGTCTTCTTCCGTGGTCACCCGATCGTAGGACCTGGCCGCCGTACGTAGCGCACCCAACCGGTACAGTTTGCGTCGGCCGACGAGGCGAGAGCTGAACACTCCGGCTCGCTCGAGTGAACGCAGTTGGTGATTGGCCGCCTGCGGCGTCACGCCACGGTGTTCGGCGAGTGCGCGACTCAACGGAACCTCATGAGCCCGGCAGAACTGCCCAGCCAGCCATTGCGACAGAGCGGGATCGAAAACAGCGTTTTCCATTAATAGAAAGTCTATAGAAAACAGGTACGAAAACCAAGGTGCAAAGTTCGATCCCCGAACCGTCTTTCCTTCCGTTGCGGCACCAACGCGGCAACATCGTCCGCCTGTCCCTCGGGCAGGCGCTCGCGGGGGCGAACTCGGTGGTGGTGTACGCGACGGGCGCAATCGTCGGCAACACACTCGCGCCCGACAAGGCGCTGGCCACGCTGCCGATCTCCGTCTTCGTGGTCGGCATGGCGGCGAGCATTCTCCCCACCGGAACCATCGCCCGCCGGCACGGCCGCCGCGCCGCCTTCCTGGCTGGAACCGGGCTCGGCGTGCTGGCAGGCCTCGTGGCGGCGATCGCGACGGTCCTCGGCTCGTTCTGGCTGTTCTGCCTGTCCACCTTCTTCGGCGGTGCGTATGCCGCCGTCGTTCTGTCGTTCCGCTTCGCCGCCGCCGACGGCGTCGAGCCGGAGCGGCGCCCGCGGGCGCTATCGCTCGTGATGGCCGGCGGCGTCGCGGCCGGCGTGGTCGGGCCGCAACTCGTCACCTACACGATGGACCTGTGGCCACCGCACCTGTTCGCCGCGACCTTCGTCGCGCAGGCAGCAGCGGCGGTGCTGGCGGGCATCGTGCTGGCCGGCGTGCGCCTGCCGATGCCGACGGCCGCCGAGATCGCCGGCGGGCGCCCATTGTCCGAGATCGTGCGGCAACCCCGCTTCGTCGTCGCCGTACTGTCCGGCGCGATCTCCTACATGCTGATGAACTTCCTGATGACCGTCGCGCCGCTCGCGATGCGGATGTGCGGACACTCGCAGGAGACCTCCAACCTGGGGCTGCAATGGCACGTCATCGCCATGTACGCGCCGAGCTTCTTCACCGGCGGGCTCATCGCCCGCTTCGGCGCCTCCCGCATCGTCGCGCTGGGAATGACGTTGACCGGCGCTTCGACGGTGGCGGGGCTGATGGGCATCGACGTCGCGCATTTCTGGCTGATGCTGATCCTGCTCGGCGTAGGCTGGAACTTCGGCTTCGTCGGCGCCTCGGCGATGATCCTCGAGTGCCACCGCCCGGAAGAGAACACGCGTGTGCAGTCGCTCAACGACTTCATCGTGTTCGGCACGATGGCGATCGGCTCTTTCGCGTCCGGCGCGATTCTCACCGCGTGGGACTGGGACACGGTGCTGTGGGTCTCGTTCGGTCCGCTGGTGATCGCGTTCGTGGCGCTCGCCATGAAGACGAGACCCGGGACGAACGAGAGGAAAACGGTGGCCTGACGGGCGGGACGGGTTTCGTGAAGGTCCGGTTACCGCGTCGTGCCCCTCGACGACGTACGCGAATCACCGCTCGGCGCCATGCCCAACATCAGGCCTTTGTTCTTCTCGTATTCCGGCGCGTGAACTCTGCGCGATTGCTGCCGGACCGGCCAGCGCGAGTGACACGGCCGCAGCGATCAGTGTGGCTCGCATGATTCCACCTCACTAACGTTGCTGTACGCGCATGAGGTGTGGCAATTGCGGTACCCGCGCGGTGGCGTGCACTGTCCAGATGGTGGGCCCCCCGGGAGTCGAACCCGGCACCAACGGATTATGAGTCCGCTGCTCTAACCAAGCATGAGCTAGAGGCCCGAGAGCGCAATCCTACACAGGACGGCCCCTGCTCCGGCGGACGGCTCGCACGGATCCGTTAGATCATCGCGTCATACGCATCCGCAAGTTGCCCGAGCGCCTGCGCGCAGCCGTTGCGCTTCGATGAACCATGCATCAGCGCGAGCGTCGTCGGCTCGAGCGTCGCCAGCTTTCGAATCGTCGCGCCGGTCGCCGGCCCGAGTGCACTGGCACGAAACAGCTTCTCGGCTTCGATCGCCGGCCCGACGATGTCGCCGTCGGTGAGCGCTGGCCCGTCGCCGGCATGCGTGAAGAGATCGCCGCAGAACAGCGTGCCGGTGCTCTCCTCGAACAGCACGCGTGCTTCCCAGTTGTGCGGAACGTGCGGCGTGTCGATGTGGCGAATCCGCCTGCCGCCGAGGTCGATCACTTCGCCGTCCTCGAGTCGGCGCGGCGGACGGTCGCACAGGTCGTCGAGCGAAACGCCGCAGCCGACGACACCGTGCGCAACCTGCGCGCGCGGCGCGGCGGCGAGGAACTCGTTCATCGCGCCGCATTCGTCGGCCTCGACGTGGCCGAAGCAGATCCAGCGCAGTCTCTCCACCGGCAGCACCGTTGCGATCGCCTGCGACACGAGCCCGAACATGCGCCTGTGCCCGGTGTGGAAGAGCAGCGGCTCGTCGGCATCGACGAGGAACTGATTGAACGTGAAGCCGCCCGGTGCCACGTCCGGAACGCAGGTGGAGAGCCGATAGATGCGATCGGCGATTTCGTCGACGTTCGTGTGCATGACGATCTCCTTCAAGGCGCTGGCCGCTCGCGCCGAGGGAGAGAAATGTTCGAACTGCGCGATCGACTTCGCAACCTGCCCGAAAGGCGTAGCAGTCGCGTTTTCGCGTCTACCCGCCTTCAGGCCCGCAGGCGCTCGAAGCGCAGTCCTTCGAAGCGCTCGAAATCACTGTCGAAGGAAACGAGCGTTGCGCCATGCTCGATCGCGATCGCGGCCAGATGTGCGTCGCTCGTCAGGTTGCCGACTGCACCGCTTGCCAGCAGCATTTTGCTGAGCAGCGCGAAGTGCCTTTCCGTGGGACCCAGCAGCGCCGAATTGGGTTGATCGAGCCAATACTCGACTGTCCGAAGCGCATCGTCGACAGACAGCGGTCGTTCGAGGATGCGCGGGTGCGTAGTGATCCGGACGAAGCCCAGCAGGCTCGACCAGGTCAACCCGACGCCGGCCGGATCCTCGAAAGCACGCTGAAGCCACCGGGTAGCGACATCGTGCTGCGGCGCCGCCCGGTTGGTGGCGTAGATGAGAACGTTCGTGTCCGGTTGCTTCATCGACCGCGACGCATCCGCTCGATCAGCTCGTCGTCCTCGAGCATGGAGGCGACAAGATTCGCCTTCGTGAGATCGACGGACGGGCGGCCCATGTCGAAAACGGGCTGCCGACGGGGTCGCCTGCGACCGTTGTCGTCGGAAGGGGGGTGACGAAGGCCCAGGCGCAGCGCATCGTTCAGGATCTGCTTGAAGGGACGCCCGCTCGCGCGCATCGCGCGCTCGATGAGGACCTTGACATCCGGATCGATAGTGACCGTTGTACGCATAGCATCATGACAGCAATTCGACTGCTGTCATGATGCCTCCCTGCGAAACCAGGAGTCAAACCCGAAAAGCGAAGGGGCCGTTGCCGGCCCCTTCGTTCACCCCTGCCCCTCGAGGAAGCTCTTGAGCTTGTCCGCCCGGCTCGGGTGGCGCAGCTTGCGCAGCGCCTTCGCCTCGATCTGCCGGATGCGCTCGCGCGTGACGTCGAACTGCTTGCCGACCTCCTCGAGCGTGTGGTCGGTGCTCATCTCGACGCCGAAGCGCATGCGCAGCACCTTCGCTTCGCGCGGGGTGAGCGAATCCAGCACTTCCTTGACGACGCCGTGCATCGACGCGTGCAGCGCGGCGTCGGCCGGCGCCAGCGTAGCGGTGTCCTCGATGAAGTCGCCCAGGTGCGAGTCGTCGTCGTCGCCGATCGGCGTCTCCATCGAGATCGGCTCCTTGGCGATCTTCAGGATCTTGCGGATCTTGTCCTCGGGCATCTCCATGCGCTGCGCGAGCGTGGCCGGGTCGGGCTCCTGCCCCGTCTCCTGCAGGATCTGCCGGCTGATCCGGTTCATCTTGTTGATCGTCTCGATCATGTGCACCGGGATGCGGATCGTGCGCGCCTGGTCGGCGATGCTGCGCGTGATCGCCTGGCGGATCCACCACGTGGCGTACGTGGAGAACTTGTAGCCGCGCCGGTACTCGAACTTGTCGACCGCCTTCATCAGGCCGA
>CAZIDY010000018.1:0-56157 GCA_964538505.1 uncultured Limnobacter sp.
CAGCGGCACCAGGCCGAAGGCGGCGATCGACGCGGTCATCAGCACCGGGCGCAGGCGCCGGCGCGCGCCTTCGGTGACGACGTGATCGATCGGCAACCGCTGCTCGAGCAGCTGGTTGAAATGCGCGACGAGCACGACGCCGTTGAGCACCGCGATGCCGAGCAGCGCGATGAAACCCACCGACGCGGGAACCGACAGGTATTCGCCGGCGGCAAGCAACGCGAACAACCCGCCGACCATCGCGAACGGCACGTTCGCCAGCACGAGCACCGCCTGGCGCACCGAGCCGAAGGTGGAGAACAGCAGCAGGAAGATCAACAGCAGCGCCACCGGTACGACGACGGCCAGGCGCGCCGCCGCCCGCTGCTGGTTCTCGAACTGCCCGCTCCACTCGATACGGTAGCCCACGGGCAGCGGCACCTCCGAGGCGATGCGCGCGCGCGCCTCGTCGACGAAGCCGACGAGGTCTCGCCCGCGCACGTTGGTGCGAATCGTCACATAGCGCGCGGCGTTCTCGCGTTCGATCTTCACCGGCCCGTCGACACGCTCGATGCGCGCGACCGCCGATACCGGCACCGCGTTGCCGTCGGGCAGCGCGATGCGCAGGTCGCCGAAGCGCGCGGCGCTCGCACGTACGTCCTCGCCGGCGCGCAGCAGGATCGGCACGCGCCATCCGGCTTCCATCACCGCGCCGGCCGGCTGGCCCTCGATGAGGGCGCGCAGACTCGCCTGCAGTTCGTCGACCGAAAGTCCCAGGCGTCCCGCCGCGAGCCGGTCGATGCGCACCTGCAGGTACTGCACCCCCTCGTTGCGCGCGGTGAAGACGTCCTCGGCGCCCGGGGTCGTCTTCAGCAGCGACTCGATGCGCGACGCGAGAGCGCCGAGCTCGGCGAGATCGGAGCCGAACACCTTGATCGCGACGTCGCCGCGCACGCCGGTGAGCATCTCCGAGATGCGCATCTCGATCGGCTGCGTGAACGACGCCTCCAGGCCCGGGAAGCCGTCGGCCACTTTGCGCAGCTCGTCGGTGAGCCACGCCTTGTCGGGCACGCGCCATTCGTCGATCGGCTTCAGCACGAGAAAACCGTCGGTCTCGTTCAGGCCCATCGGGTCGAGGCCGAGTTCATCCGAACCCGAGCGCGCGACGATGCTGCGCACCTCGGGCACCTGCTCCAGAATCGCGCGCTGCACGCGGGCATCGACGGCGATCGTCTGCGCGAGGCTGATCGACGGCAGCTTCTCGAGCTGCATGATCAGGTCGCCCTCGTCCATCGTCGGCATGAAACTCTTGCCCAGCAACATGTACGCGCCGCCTGCGGCGATCAGCAGCGCGACCGCGACGGCGACGACGAGCTTCGCGTGCCGCAGCGACCAGTCGAGCATCGGAACGTACAGCGCGTCGAGCCTGCGCGCGAGCCACGGCAGGTGCGCGTGCCTGCGGCGCAGCAGCAGCGACGCGAGCACCGGGATCACGGTGAGCGCGAGCACGAGCGAGGTCGACAGCGCGTAGACGATCGACAGCGCCACCGGCACGAAGAGCTTGCCCTCGAGCCCTTGCAACGAAAGCAGCGGTACGAAGACGATGATGATGATCGCGACGCCCGAGACGACCGGGACGGCGACCTCGCGCACGGCACGCCAGACGACGTGCAGCATCGGCAGCTGCTGCTGTGCGCCGCCCTCGGCGAGGCGGCTCTCGATGTTCTCGACGACGACGACTGCGCCGTCGACGAGCAGTCCGATCGCGATCGCCAGTCCCCCGAGGCTCATCAGGTTCGCCGACAACCCGGTGTAGCGCATCAGCACGAAAGTGCCGAGCGCGGCCAGCGGCAGCGTCAGTGCGACGACGAATGCGGCGCGTATGTTGCCGAGAAACGCGAGCAGCAGCACGAGCACGAGGACGATCGCCTCGAGCAGCGCCTTCGTCACCGTGCCGACCGCGCGATCGACGAGCGCCGAGCGGTCGTAGAAAGGCACGATCGTCGTGCCTTGGGGCAGTGACGGCGCAAGCGCGGCCAGCCGCTGCTGGACACCATCGATCACCTTCTGCGCGTTGGCGCCGCGCAGGCCGAGCACGAGCCCCTCGACCGCCTCGTCGCCGTCCCGCGTCACCGCCCCGTAGCGCGTGAGGCTTCCGATGCGTACGTCGGCGACGTCGGCGAGGCGCACCGGAACTTCGCCCGGCGTCGCGACGACGATCTCGCCGAGCTCGGCGACGCTGCGGATCGCGCCTTCGGTGCGCACGATCAGCACCTCCTCGCCCTCGACGATGCGACCGGCGCCGTCGTTGCGGTTGTTGCGCTCGATCGCGGTGCGCAGGTCATCGAGACCGAGGCCGCGAACGGCCAGCAGCTGTGGGTTCGGCACGACCTCGTAGCTGCGCACGAAGCCGCCCAGGCTGTTGACGTCGGCGACGCCGCGAACGGTGCGCAGCTGCGGGCGCACGACGCGATCGAGCAGCGTGCGCTTCTCCTCGAGCGACAGCGGTCCCTCGATGGTGAACATGAACATGTCGCCGAGCGGCGTCGTGATCGGCGCGAGGCCCCCGCTCGCCTGGGTCGGCAGCGATTCGGCGGCCGCTGCGAAACGCTCGCCCACCTGCTGGCGCGCCCAGTAGATGTCGGTGCCGTCGTCGAAGTCGACCGTGATGTCGGTGATGCCGTACTTCGACACCGCGCGCAGCAGGCGCTGGTGCTCGATGCCGAGCAGCTCCTGCTCGATCGGGATCGTGATCCGGCTCTCGACCTCCTCGGGCGTCATGCCGGGTGCCTTGACGATGATCTTGACCTGCGTCGTCGAGACATCGGGAAAGGCGTCGATCGGCAGCTCGCGCAGTGCGACGATGCCCGCGCCGACCAGCAGCGCGGTCAGCACGAGAACGAGCAGACGCTGCGTGAGCGAGAAGTCGACGATTCGGGCCAGCATGGATGCTCTTCAACGGGATGCGGGGGCGGCGGGAGGCGCGCCCGCGGGGGCGCGGGGAGGCACTACTGCGCTCGCGGGCGCCGCAGCGCCGGCAGGCGTCGCCGCCGCGAGGGCCGCCTTCAACTGACTCGCACCGGACACAACGACGGCTTCGCCTTCGTTCAGCGCCATCTGCACGACGAGATCGCCGCCCGACTCGCCGATCGGGAGCGCCGACACGGCAACATAGCGCTCGCCCCGGCGCACGAAGACGACGGGTTGCGTCCCCGCCGCGCCCAGCCGCACCAGTGCCGCCGGCGGCACCACCCAGTTGCGCGCGCTGCCCGGCGCGGGACGCGCGTCGATCTCGGCCTCGACGTGCTGCCCGGGACCGAGCGCACCGAGCCCCGAATCGAGGAGCGCGCGCACCGACACCGTCTGTGCGTCGCCGACTGCGCGACCGACGGCGACGACGCGTCCCGAGGCGCCCGCTGCCGGCACGCGCGCCGAGGTTCCCGCCGCCACGCGCGAGGCGGCGGCGATCGGCACGTCGATCTGCAGCTCGAGCGGCTCGAGCCGCGCGATCTGCAACAGCGGCGTAGCGGCGTCGATGTGCTGCCCGGGACGGACGTCCTGCGACAGGACGACGCCGGAGATCGGCGCGAGCACTTCGAACGATCCGGACGACACGGGCCGTATCCCCGAGAGCGCGAGCAGGCCCCGCTTCTCGGCAAGCGCCGCCTGCGCCTGCCGGTCGGATGCACGGCTCGCTTCGACGCGCGATTCGGCCACGAGACCTTCAGCGAGAAGCCGCTCGTCGCGCTCGAGCGCGTGCTGGGCACGCTCGCGCTCGGCTGCGGCCTGTGCGATCTCGCGCTGCAGTGCGAGCAGGTCGGCGCTGACCACACGCGCCAGCGGCTGGCCTTCCTTCACGGAATCACCCACGCCTGTGCGAAGCTCGATGACGACGCCGCCGATCGGTGCAGCGACGAAGCGCTGCTGTGCATTCGGAATCCGGACGTGCGCAGGCAGGTGCGACAGTCGATCGGAGGCGGCGGCGCGAGCCGGTGCCGTCTCGATGCCGAGTGCAGAAACGGCTTGCACCGGCAGCGAAGCATCACCGTCGTGCAGTGCGAAGGCCGGCGACGCGATTCCGGCCGAGACGAAGAGCGGCAGTGCCGCAGACAGAGCGGCAGTGCGAAGACAAACCGGAAGCATGGCGTGTAACCAGGAGATCGGCGCGGCGATGGACCGCTGACGAAACGAGGCTACGCCGGCGCGATGAAACGAACCTGAACGAAATCAAGATTCGTCGATTGCTCGATCCGAGGCCTGAACCGGAAATGAACGCGCGATTCAGTGTGGCTTCAGGCTCGCCGTCGCCGGATGCCGGATGCCGGCACGGTCGACTGAAAGGCCGCAACTCACTGCAACAGTAGAAACCATCATGCGTGCCAGCACTCTCGTCGCCAGCCTCGTCCTCGGCGGCGGCATCCTTGCCGGCGGGACCGTACTCGTCCCGGCGCTCGCCCAGACCCATCTCGGTATCCACGATGCCGGCGTCGCGATACCGAGGTGCGGCGCGACAAAGGTGACCACACCGATACCGATCAGGCCTCCTGGCTGACGATGCACCAGGTTCAGGTCAAGCTTGAAGCGATGGGCTATCGCGACATCGAGAAGATCGCTCGCGATGGCAGTCACTTACGCCATCGGCACGCTGGTAGGTAGCGGGATCTGAGACGCTGCGCCACTCAGCAGTGATGAGCAGCGGCGTGCGCCCCCGCCGAAGCTCCGGCTTCGTGATGATCGTGATCGGCGTCCTCGTCCCGGCTCGCCGCATTCCAGACGGACTCGGCGTAATGCACGTAGGGGACGTAGGCGTCCACATACACGCGCCCGGCTTTCACGTCGTCGACATCGAAATCCTTCGCTTCGACGGCCTTGCGGAATCGAGCCATCAAACCTTCTCGAACCCTGTTCCCGATCAGCATGGCCAGGCTTTCGGCCTTCTCGAACGACTTCTCCGCCAGTGCGCGATCGGCGGCCGGCACGGCCGGGCCATGGTCGAGCCCCGCCGGTTTCAGGCCCGTGAAAGCAGCTCCTTCGCCCGCGCGATGCACGCGAACCAGGGTCTCGAGGAAATGGCGATCGGCCAGCGACTTCGCTTCCGGTCCGAGCGTGCGAACGGCCCGCGCGTGCTCGAGTGCGTGCCGGATCTCGCCCTCGTCTTCGGGGCGCACCCATGGCAGGACGCGATTGACGTTTCCGTCTTCGAGCGATTTCGTCGCGAAAGTGACGAGCGGTCCATCGATCGTGTCGCAATGACCGACCGCGGCGAGCAACAGCAGACCCGCGTCGCCGCCGCCTGCGAGTGCCGATTCATATCCGAAAAACCAGGCAGCGGCGCGCTCGAGCAGCACGAAGCCGAGCACGGCAAGCAGCTGCGTGCGTCTGGAAAGCAGAAGGGAATGTTTCAACGGTACCTCCGCAGGACTTCAGAAAGTTGGCATCACGCCAGGGCGGCCCGTCGTCCGTGCCGCCCTGGCGTGGATGACGCTCAATGTGCGATGCGCGGCGCCTCGAATCCCGGGTGCTCGAAATGCTCGGCGTACAGCTCGAGCGAGTGCATCACCCGCTTCACGCCGTCGATGCGCGCGATCTGCGGATCCTTGCCCTGCAGCGCATCGTTGCCCTGGATCAGCTCGGCCAGGATCGCATGAAGCACTTCATCGGCCGCAGGCTCGAGCTTGCAGTTCTGCACGATGTTCGCGACCTGTGCGTCGATGTCGCGCGCCAGTGCCTCGTACGGAGTGGTCTGCTTCGCGTCGTGGATCGCCGGCAGATTCACGTCGATCGACTTGCGGATTCTCGTCATGCTGTCGCGCAGCGCCTGGTCGGTCGCCCACTTCTCACCGTTGTTGAGCACGAGCATCTGCGCCGTGTCGGCGTGCGCGTGTCCGTGCGCATGATCCGAAGCATAAGCGGCGGTGCCGGCCAACGAGCCGACCGCCATCGCGCCTGCGAGCAGGAATCCAGACAATTTGCGTTTCATTTCGTTCACTCCATCCGAAGGGTTGATCGCGCCGGCGCGTTGTTTCCGATGTCTGCATCGGAAGCGCGATCTGCGATTCACGCCGACGTCAACGCTTGAACGAAGCAGCAGCCGGAAAGTTCCCTTCAATCGCGATGGAGCTGTTCGAAGCCTTCGGCACCCGGCGGGTACTCCAGCAGCAGCTGGACGAGCCGATCGCGTTGTTCGGCATCGAGCAGTTCCCTCTCGCGCAGCAGTTGTTCGATGACGGCGCGCTGCTGCGCGTCCTGCAGCGCCGAGATCCGGGCGCGCTCGCTTTCGATTGCCGTCGGATCGGGCTCGTCGGCGAAGATCGCGCCGATCAGCCGGTCACGACGCTCGCGGATTTCTGCGGCGCGCGGCTCGAACTGCGCGAGAAAGGCGGCTTCGGCTTCGCGCCAGTGCCGTTGCTGTTCCTCGCGCAACCCGAGATAGTCGACGAGTCCTGCGAATGCCGCGTCGGAACCGGGTGCGTGCGCCGATCCGAGGGCGCGGTAGCCGACCCCGGCGAGCACGCCCAGATTGAGCGAGGTCGACAGGATGAGGACATAGAGCAGTAGCCGGGACCGCGTCATGGAAGTTGCCTCGTCGGAGTCGCCGGACGCCAGCACGAACCGAGCGCCGGGCACAGTCCGCCGGGCGCTATGGGCGCGAACACTTCGAGTGCGCTCATCGCCGGAGCGACGGCGACCGGCGCGGTCAGGCTGGTTCCCAGAACGAGGCCCAGCGACAGCGACGCCGCAGCCGCGCCCACCGGTACCAGCCTGCGCCAGTTCGTCAGGCGCCAACGGGGAGCGCGCCTGATCTCCTGGCGAGGCGGAAGTGCTTCGATGCGTCCGCGAATCACCTGCGAGAGGTCGAAGCCCAGGCGCTCGTCCGGCAACGCCGAGAAATCCGCCCGCAATGCGTCGAGCTCGGCGTAACGGGCCACGCACGCGGCGCACGAGGCGAGGTGCGCGGCCACTCGTTTGCGCACATCGGCCGGCAGTTCTCCGTCGAGGTACGCGGACAGATCTTCGAGATTCGGACAAAACCTGGTCATGCGTTCTCTCCGCCAATTCGACGATGTTGCTCGAGCAGCGCCGAGCGCGCGCGCGCGAGGCGCGACTTGACGGTGCCCTCCGCGATGCCGAGCGTCCCGGCGATCTCGGCGTACGAAAGCTCTTCCACCTCCCGCAGCAGCAGAACCTCGCGGTGCTCGACGGCAATCGCCTGCAGCGCCGTCTCGAGCCGCTCGTAGCGCTGGCGGATCCGCATCTGCTGCTCCGGTCCGGGCGCACGATCCGGGATCGGCGCGTCCTCCTCGAGCGGCTCGAAGCCGACTACGCCGCGCCGACGCAGCAGATCCAGTGCACCATTGCGCGCGATCTGCAGCAGCCAGGTACCGAATTGCGCTTCCGGCTGCCATCGAGGCATCGCCTGCCAGGCTTTCATGAAGGTTTCCTGGGTCAAGTCCATCGCGTCGTCGCGGGCGCCCGTCATCCGCAGCACGAACCGGAACACGCGGTCCTGGTGGCGACCGACGAGTTCGACGAATGCAGGCGAGTCGCCGTCGCGCGCGCGGGCAGCCAGAACTGCATCGTCGATCGTCAACGCACACCCGCCTCCGGCGCCGACGGGCGCCCTTTCCTCATGTTGAACGGACGACGACGGGAATTGTTCCGCCAGCCAGGCGCGTCGCCTATGGCTGGTGCAGTGTTTCGTGCTGAGCGTCGGTCATGAGCCAGCGGACTCGTCCGACGACCGTCAGTGTGTCGAGCCGTGCTGCTCGCGCCGACGCGCCTCCTCCTCGTCGCGGATCTTCTCCAGCATTGCGGCATCGGGATCCTGCCAGTCTCCGCCGGCCGCGCGCGCCATGTACGCCACGGCACGAGCGAATTCCTGCAGCGACAGATCGGGGCTTCCGCCACGCGGTGGCATGCCGCGCACGCCGACCCAGGCATGGGCCGTGAGCACGTGCTGGCCTTCCTCGATCAGATCCTCCCATTCGTCCCCGTCGCCGAGCTTCGGCGCTTCCGCGGCACCGGTCGCATGACAGGCCGCGCAGACTTCTTCGTAGACCTGTTCGCCGCCCCGGGCAGAGCCCGCCGCAGACGCGGTTCGGGTCGCCGGCCCTTCGAGCTCGGCCAGGCTGTCCCGTCGTGCCTTCACCTCGTCGTCGATCCTGTCGAGCATGGCCTCGTCGGGCGCCTTCCAGTCGGCGCCCGCCGCACGCGCCATGTAGGCGGTTGCCTGCGCAAACTCGGCGAGGGACAGATCCGGCTGTCCGCCTTGCGGCGGCATCGCTCGCACTCCGACCCAGGCGTGAGCGGTGAGGACGCCCTGCCCCTCTTCGATGAGCGCCTTCCAATCCTCGCGATCGGCGATCCGGGGAGCGTTTGCAACCCCGGTGTCATGGCACGCCGCGCAGACCTCGCTGTGCCTGCGCCCGAGCTCGCTTCCAGGGAATCGCTCAGCGCTGCCTGGACCGTCGGGCCGTCCGGAGTGGAGCGTGGTGGGGTCGCGGGGCTGCACGAGATGAGAATCAGGGACAGAGCCGCGCACAACGCACCGGCGGCCCTGCGCCCCACGAGGCGGCAGGGATCCCGGGACGCCCTCGTCGTGAAAATTCTCGTCGTGAGAGTGCCAATGAAAGAACCGGCGCAGGGCCGTTCTCGGAATCTGGTGATTGCGCTCAATGCGACCTGCCTTAGCCCAGTCAAGCTGCCGCGCAGCAACCTCGTCGCGGGAATCGAACGAAGCCTATCAAACCGACATGTTGGTGCGTGTTCTTCCTGCCTGGTTTTCAGCGCGCGTCGTGAACTGAAGTAACCTGCCCTCTTCCGGAGCAACGATCTCATGGACTTCGGCTACTGGCAGATGGAGCTCGAGGTGCTCGGCGGCGTGCTGGCAGCGATGCTCCTCGGCGGCATCATCGGCGTCGAGCGCGAGATCGCGAACCGCCCGGCAGGCCTGCGCACGCACATGCTCGTATCGGGCAGCGCCGCGTTGATCGTCGGCCTCGGTCACCTGCTCGCGCTCGACTTCAGCAACGAGAGCTTCCGCGAATTCCTGCGCGTCGACCCGGTGCGCCTGATCGAGGCGGTCGTTGCAGCGGTGGGCTTCATCGGTGCGGGAAGCATCATCAAGCGCCGCACCGGCGAGGAGGTGCAGGGACTCACGACCGCCGCTTCGCTGCTGATGGCGGCCGGGATCGGCATTGCCGCCGGACTCGGCCATTTCGTGATGGCCGCCGGCGCCTCGGCCCTGTGCCTGGTGGTTCTGACGCTGATCGGCCGCTGGGAGGCGCGGGTGCTCAACCGGAAGTCCCCCGAATCGCGCGAAACGGGCGAGTCGGGGTGACTGCGCGTCAGGCGGCTTCCGCCTCCTGCGCAAGTGCCACTGCACCGATCACGCGACCCTCGTCGTCGCGCACGACCGCGAAACGCATCGACACGTAGAGCTTCTCGCCGCTCTTCGGCGTAGCGCGCGTCCTCATCGCCTTGCCCCGGTTCTTCGTCGTTCCCGCCCCGAGCGCCGCGTCGTAGCCCTTCCAGTGCGCGTCACGCAGATGCTCGGGGATGATCAGGTCGAGCGACCGCCCGATCGCCTCGGCCGGTGCATAACCGAAAAGTCGCGAGGCCGCCTCGTTCCAGACGCGGATGATGCCTTCGCGATCGGATGCAACGACCGCGTCCGGCAGATGCTCGAGTATTGCCGCCGGCTGCATGTCGGCCCTCCTTGCAATGAACAGGAGAGCATGGTCGCACTTCGCGGGAACCCCGTTTGCCGGGCGCCTCCAAACGTATACTCGCAAGGGTGCCCAGTGCCCGTGGCAGGAGATCCGCATGGCTGCGCGCTCGATCGCTTCGCTGTCTCTGTCCTTCGGGCTCGTCTCGATTCCCGTGAAGCTGTACTCGGCCACCGAGAGCTCGGCCGCGATCCGCTTCAACCTGCTCACGAAGGACGGCGAGCGCGTGCGGCAGCAGTACGTGTCGGCGCGCAACGAGGAGGTCGTCGACCGCTCCGAGCTCGTCAAGGGCTACGAGTTCGAGAAGGACCGCTTCGTCATCTTCTCGCCGGACGAGCTGAAGGCGTTGCAGGAGAGTCCGAGCCAGACGATCGACATCATTGCCTTCATCCCGGAGAAGGCGGTCGATCCGATCTACTACGACAAGGCCTACTTCCTCGCGCCCGACAAGCGCGGCGGCAAGCCGTACAGCCTGCTCGTCAAGGCGATGCGCGAGAGCGGGCGTTGCGCGCTTGCGAAGTGGGCCTGGCGAGGCAAGCAGTATGTCGTGCAGGTGCGCCCGTCGGAGGACGGGCTGGTGCTGCAGCAGCTGCTCTACGCCGACGAGGTCCGTTCGCTGAAGGATCTCGACATCGAGAAGGCTTCGGTGACCGACGCGGAGCTCAAGCTCGCATTGCAGCTGATCGAGCAGATCTCCACCGAACGCTACGATCCCGAGGCCTTCGAGGACGAGGAGAAGAAGCGCATCCTCGCCGCGATCGACGAGAAGATCGCCGGCAAGCAGGTCGTCGTGCATGAGGAAGCAACACCGGCATCCGGTGCCCAGGTGATCGACCTGATGGAGGCGCTGCGAGCCAGCCTCGGCGGCAAGTCGCCGGCGAAGGCGAAGACCGCACAGGCGTCGGAAGGCGAGTCGCAGGCGGCTGCGCCGACCGGGCGCGCACGCAAGGCGCCCCGGCGCGCGCAGGCCAGCGAGGAACCGGCCCCGCGCGCGCGCGCCCGCTCGAAGAAGTGACGAAGAGGCCGGTCGAGACGCCGTATACGCTGAAGAGCATCGAGGCGATGCTCGGCATCTCTCCGGGCATCGTGCGCGGCCTCGTTCGCGCCGGCTTCGTCACGCCGGCGCGCGGCGCACGCAACGAGTTGCGCTTCTCTTTCCAGGACGTCGTGCTGCTGCGCACCGCGCACGCGCTGCGTGCGGCGAAAGTCGCGCCGCGTACGATCCTGCGCTCGCTGCGACAGCTGCGCCGCTCGCTTCCGGCCGAACTGCCGCTGACCGGCCTTCGCGTCACGGCGGTCGGCAACACCGTTGCCGTGCGCGAAGGCGACGTGCAATGGGAGCCCGACTCGGGGCAGTTGCTGATCGATTTCGACGTCGTCCCGGCCAAAGGGGCGGTGGCGGTGCTGGCGCACCGCAGTCGCGCGAAACGTCCGCAGGACAACGCCGAGCTGATGTTCCACCGCGCGCAGGCCCTCGAAGGCAAAGGGCGGACCGACGAAGCCGAGGCCGCCTATCGGCGGGCGCTCGTGCTCGACCCCTCGCACGCGGACGCCTGCCTGAATCTCGGCGCGCTGCTGGGCGATATCGGCCGCAGCCGGGAAGCAGTCGACGTGTACGCGCAGGCGCTGGAGCGCTTCCCCGACATGGGATCGCTGCACTTCAATCTCGCCGTCGCGCTCGAGGACCTCGGCGAACGCGAGGCGGCGCTCGAAAGCTACGAACGTTGCCTGGCGCTCGAGCCACGCTCGTCCGATGCGCACTTCAACGCGGCGCGGCTGTACGACCAGCTCGGCCAGACGCAGCGCGCGGTACGCCACTTCAACGCGTACCGGCGCCTGCAACGGTAGCGTCGGGCCAGTTCGCCGGGCTGCCCCACGGGGCCAGCGCGCGACGCCTCCCCGCCTATTGCCTGCGTGCGATCGCCCGCGCCAGCTCGGCCTTGCTCATCCTCGAGCGGCCGGCGACATCGAGTCGCTTCGCGCGTTCATAGAGTTCGTCGCGCGTGCTGCCCTCGTAGTCGACGCCGCCGAAGGTCTCGCCCTTGCCGGCGCGCGCGGCCTTGCCGCTCTTCGCCGCCTGCGGATCCGACGGGCCTTTCTCGTCCTTCGCGACCCAGTGATCGCCCTGCTTCTCGAACGAGTGCTTCAACGCGGAGAACGCAATGCGATGCGCCCGCTCGCCTTCTCCATGCTCGCGCACCGCGCTGTCGTGCGCCTTCATCCAGGTGCGCTGCGCCTTCGCCGGCGAGCGCTTCAGCGTGTCGGGGAGTCGTTCGCGTCCGGGCATGGCAATGCTCCTCTGTATGGCTCTGGACACGACGACCTTACAAACCGCATGCCCGACGCGCTGGCTCCCGCTACCCGCACGAGCTATTGCGAAATCGCCGGCAACGGCAGAAGCTGTCCGGCGAGCGCCGCTGCAACACCCCGGAGGAGACATCATGAAGCTCTCTTCGACGCGCGCCTTCCCGATTGCCCTATGCGCAATCGCTCTTCCTGCCCTCACCTTCCCGCTCGCCGTTCCGCAGGCTCACGCCGACGAGACGTGCAATTCGCCGTACATGGCCCGGCTGATCAAGGGCCAGGAAGACTACCTGCACGTCTGGACGCTCGGCATCGACGGCATGGGCGACGGCTCCGACAAGCTCGTGACGATCGACGTCCGCCCGGGCAGCGCAAGCTTCGGCAAGGTCGTCCACACGCTGTCGGTCGGCGGACGCGGCGAAGCGCACCACATGGGCTTCACCGACGACCGGCGCTTCCTGTGGGCAGGCCGGCTCGACGACAGCCGCATCTTCGTCTTCGATGTCGGCACGAACCCTGCCGAGCCGAAGCTCGTTCGCACGATCGACGACTTCGCCGCGCAGACCGGCTTCGTCGGCCCGCACACCTTCTACGCGCTGCCCGGCCGGATGCTGATCCAGGCCTTGTCGAACACGAAGGACCACGGCGGCGCGACCGGCATGGCGGTATACAGCAACCGGGGCAAGCTCGTCTCCAGGCACGAGATGCCGCGCGGCGACACGAAGGCCGGCGACGGCGACGGCTACGGCTATGACATCGCGATCGACCCGCAGAAGAACCTGATGCTCACGTCGAGCTTCTCGGGCTGGACGAACTACATGATGGACCTCGGCACGCTCGTGAAGGACGCCGAGGCAATGAAGAACTTCGGCCACACGATGGCGCTGTGGGACCTGAAGGCGATGCGTCCGCTGAAGATCTTCGACGTGCCGGGTGCGCCGCTCGAGATCCGCTGGTCGCTGAACGACGGCGATCGATGGGCGGTCACCGCGACCGCACTGACCTCGAAGCTGTGGCTGGTAAAGCAGGATCCTTCCGGCGAATGGAAGGCGCGCGAGGTCGCGACGATCGGCGACCCATCGAAGATCCCGTTGCCGGTCGACATCTCGATCCGTGCCGACGGCAAGGGCCTGTGGGTCAACACCTTCATGGACGGCACGACGCGCTATTTCGACCTGAGCGACCCGGAGAACCCGAAGCAGACCTACGAGAAAATCACCGGCAGCCAGGTGAACATGGTCTCGCAGAGCTGGGACGGCAAGCGCGTCTACATCACGTCATCGCTGCTGGCGAACTGGGACAAGAAAGGCGCCGACGACGAACAGTTCCTGCGCGCGTTCTCGTGGGATGGCAACGAGCTGAAGCCGGTGTTCGAAGTCGACTTCCGCGCCGAAGGCCTCGGTCGCGCGCACCACATGAAGTTCTCGGCACGCTCGGCGACGGCGAGCGGCCCGTCGATGCAGCCGCAGCAGCTGGCCTCGGCACAGCGTTGAAGGGCTACGGCACGGCGCCCGTCGCGCGGACCCGCTCGTGCGCCCGCTCCGATCGCTGCTCATCGCGGCGCTCGTCGCGGGCGTGTCGTCGGGCACATTGTTGGGCGCGCCGCCCGCCTGCGCCCGCACGCAGCCCGAGCCGGCGTTCGGCGCACCCGCGCAGCAGCTCGTCACGAACGCCCCGGACACCCATGCGCTGCCCGTGATCCAGCGGGCCGGCGACGGCTGGGTGCTCGAGCGCAGCGGCTTCCCGCGCAGGCTGTCGCGATACACGCACGGCGCAGTCACGCTGCTGTCCTTCGTCTACACCTACTGCACCGACCCGCTCGGCTGTCCGCTCGCGTACTCGATATTCGTCGACGTGCGCGAGCGCGTGCGCGCCGATCCGCAGCTGCGCGGCAAGGTGCGTTTCGTGTCGCTGTCCTTCGATCCGACGAACGACACACCCGATGCGATGCAGCGCTACGGCGACGCATTCGCCCGCGCGAACACGCCGCGCTGGCATTTCCTCACCACGCACTCGATGCGCTTCCTGAAGCCGATCCTCGACGACTACGGGCAGGACGTCGAGGTCGAGCGCGACGCCTCGGGCCTGCCGACGCGCGCGATCACCCACCTGCTCAAGGTGTTCCTGATCGACCCGCGCGGGCGCGTGCGCGAGATCTACGGCGTCGAGTTCCTGCGTCCGGACGCCGTCTTCGACGACATCCGCACGATCGCGCTCGAATCCACGCAAGACGGCCACGCGCCATCCCCGCTACCTTCGCCACCCCCGCGCCTTTCTCCGGCCACGACGCACGCTTTCGCGGACACATCGCCACCGCCCGGATTGCCGCCGCTGCGCCTGCCGGACGGAATCGTTCTCGAAGCGGAGCGCATCGCGCTCGGGCGTGCGCTGTTCTTCGACCGACGCCTGTCGTCGAACGGAACGATGTCGTGCGCGATGTGCCACGTGCCCGAACAGGGCTTCGCGTCCAACGCCTCGCGTCGCGCAGTCGGCATGTTCGGCAGGAGCCTGCCCCGCAACGCGCCGTCGCTGCTGAACGTCGCCTGGCGCCCGGCACTCTTTCACGACGGACGAGAGACATCCCTCGTTCGACAGGCGTGGCAGCCGCTGCTGCACGCGGACGAGATGGGAAACGCGTCGGTCGACGAAGTGCTCGCGCGAATCGTCTCGCTGCCCGACTACGACGGGCGCTTCGAGCGCGCCTTCGACGGCGCCGCCGCGTCGCGCGACAACGTCGGCGCCGCGCTCGCCGCGTTCCAGGCAACGCTCGTCTCGGCCGATTCGCGTTTCGACCGATGGCACTTCGCCGGCGACGCGTCGGCTCTGTCGCCGATCGAGCAGCTCGGCTTCGAGCTCTTCACCGGCAAGGGTCGTTGCAGCGCATGCCACCGCATCGACGAACCGTTCGCGCGGTTCACCGACGACGGCTATCACGTCACCGGCGCCGGCGCATCCACGGCGGCAGCGGAACAGTACGTCGTCCCGCTCGCGCCCGGCGTGCAGACGACCTTGCGCCCGGCCGATCTCGTCTCGCTGCGCGGCGACGATCCGCCCGATCCGGGACGCTTCGCCGTCACCGGAAACCCCGCCGAGCGCAATGCGTTCCGCACGCCGATGCTGCGCGACGTCGCCCGCACCGCTCCGTACATGCACGACGGATCGATCGCGTCGCTCGAGGCGGTCGTCGACTTCTACGATCGCGGCGGCGGCGACATCGCCGGCCGCAGTCCGTTGCTGCAAACGCTCGGGCTCAGCGACGACGACAAGCGCGCGCTCGTCGCGTTCCTGCGCGCACTCGACGCGGGCGGCCGCTTCAAGAACGCCACGGCAGCGACACGATGAGCAAACGTCAATCCCCCGCGCGCCGACGCGGGATTGCTGCACCACGTCATGCTTTCCGCGAAGCGGGCTCCTATCATGGAGTGTCGCCCGGGCTGACTGGCCCGTCCGACGCCCATGCATTTCCGGGCGAGCAGCGTGCAGCACCGTCGTAACGCAGTCGTCCTGCCGATCGGCCGCAGCGCCATGGCACGGCTTTGCCCGGAAGGGGAGCCACCATGAGCCGAACGCTGCTGCTGCAATGGATCCTCGGTGGCGTGGTGGTCTGGCTGTACGCGCTCGACCGCTTCGACAAGCCCACGCCCACCCGGCCGACGACCACGTTCCTGCGCTACTGGTTGGCGCGCGTCGGCTACGTGTTCTCGATGCTCGCGCTGTTCCTCGTTCTCGGCGGCGCGTTCACCGACATCGACCTGAACGCCGTCTGGGCCTTCCTGCGCGTCGACAGCGTCTCCGACGAAGTCGAGCAGATGCCGGGGCCGCTCTTCGCCGCGCTCGTGCTCACGTCGCTGCTGCCGCATTTCCCCTACCTGAACAAGCTCGACGAGGCGGTCAAGCACTGGTTCCAGCGCATCGGGAACATCCCCTTCGAAGCGCGCGAGCTGTCGGGACGCATCGCCGCCACCAAGCTCGTGCTCTACCCCGAGTCGATCGAGCGGCTGCGTCCGACGCTCGCCGAGCTGCAGGTCGACGAGCGCTGGCTGCTCGCTCCCGAGTCTTCGCTGACCTATCGCTGGGCGCGCACCGCCGTGCTCTATGCATCGATCCGCTCGTGGCCGCAGACGGGCGGCTACACGCGTTACGTCGAGGAACAGAAGTCGCAGTTCGCCGCGCTGCGCGACCGCATCGACGCGATGGCCGGGCTCGACGAGAAGACGCTGCGTGCGGTCGACACCGATCCCGCCGGGCAGCCGCTGCGCAAGCGGGTGCCGAAGGACGTCGACGATCTCGAGCAGAGCCTGTGCGATTTCATCGCCGGCGGCGTGCTGCAGGTCGAGCTGAGCCCGCGCCAGCGCTACGCGGCGCTGTCGCGACTGGGCTTTCCCGGCATCGGCCACTCGCGGCAGGTGCTCAACGTGCACGAGGTGTTCCTCGTCGCCGGGCTGATCTTCTTCGGCATGCTGCTGATCACGCTCGTCACGCGGCGGTTCATCTCGCCCGAGCCGCTCGCGCCGAACCTGCGCCTGCTGATCATGGTGCCGATGATCTACGCGATCGCGATCATGCTCGCGATCTATCCGAAGGCGGTCTGGCCCTTCGCCGACATCCGCCACGTCGGCTATCGCCCGGTCGCCGGCTACTGCGCATCGGGCGCGCTGGCCGCCGCTGCAGCTTTCGTGATCTCGCTGCTGTTTCGCTATGCGTTCGAATACCCCGGAAACCTGATCGAGGCGCTCGGATCGCCCGGGCGCTTTCGCAGTGTTTTCGCGGTGACGATCGAACGCTGGCCCTGGCTGCTGATGGTGTTCTTCGCGACGATCTCGATCGCCTGGGCGGCCGACGACTACGTCGAGGAACCACAGAAGGCACCGCGCTGGCTGCGCCGCGCCGAGGCGGGCGGACTCGCGCTCACCTTCGCGCTGCTTCAGTGGATGATCGTCGAGCTGCTGATCGCAATCGGCGCCGCACCCCCGACGATGCTCGAGCGGATTCCGATGATGGCCGCCACTTCGCTGCTCATCGGCGGAACCATCGGCTGGTTCGTTCCGCACCTGTATCGCCAGAAGCTAACGCCACGTCCGGCCCCCGCCGCGGTCCCGACGGTACAGGCGGCAACCTGAAAGAGGAGGCGATCATGTCGACGCCCGTGTTCAAGCGTGTCTCGCTCGACCAGTTCGCGGCGCTCCTCGCCCGCTTCCCATTCACGCGCCGCATCAACGCGGTGCACATGCACCACACGTGGCGCCCCGCGCGACGCGACTTTCGCGGTCACGACACGATCGTCGGAATGTGGCGATTCCACACGCAGCAGCAGGGCTGGCGCGACATCGCGCAGCACGTGACGATCGATCCCGAAGGCTGGATCTGGCTTGGGCGCAACTGGAACCTGCCGCCGGTGAGCGCGTCGGGGCACAACGGCAACGCGCAGTTCGGGCCCTTCATGTTCGAGATGATCGGCAACTTCGACCGGGGCTGCGATCCTTTCGACGGACCGCAGCGCGAGACGACGCTCGAGCTCGTTGCGCAGGTGCAGGCTCGATTTGCACTGCCGGCGGACTCGCTCGTCTTCCACAACGCGATGGCGCCGAAGTCGTGCCCGGGCAGCTCGCTGGACCTTGCGCAGATTCGCGCCGAGGTCGAGCGTCGCGCGGCAATGCGCGGCCACCCGGCGAAGCGTGCGGCGGAGCCAGCGCCAATGCCCTTCCCCGACGAATCCGATCTCGTCGTGCGCGAGGCGATCGAAGCGTTGAGCCGGACGCCCGTTGCGCCGCCGGAGCCCGGCGACGCCGAGTTGCCGCACGCGGAAGGCGATGCGGCCGGCGTCCAGCGGCTGCCCGAATCCGCGACCTTGCCGGTAACGACCGCTTCCGCGGTTGCTGAACGCTCGCGCGGTGCGCGTATCGACGCCGCGCTGCTCGCGTCGATGCGCCCGCACCTCGTCAACCTGCGGATGGGACGCCTGTCGGATCGCGGCGAGATCTCGTCGACGCCGGCCGACATCGACGCGATCTTCGAGCAGTCATTGCCGAGCGCGCTCGAGGCAGCGCAGGCGCAAGGGCGCCGGCTGCGCGTGCTGTTCTACGCGCACGGCGGGCTCGTCTCGGAATCGAGCGGGCTGCAGATCGCCGCCAAGCACATCGACTGGTGGAAGCGCAACGACGTCTACCCGATCCATTTCATCTGGGAGACCGGGCTCTTCGAGACGATCGGACAGCTGCTCACGCGAACGCAGCAGCGCACGGCGCGCGCGATCCCGCGCGACCTCTGGGACCATACGCTCGATCCGCTGATCGAGATCGGTGCGCGGGCGTTTCAGGGCGACCTCATCTGGGCGGGGATGAAGGCGAGCGCCGAGCACGCGGTTGCAGAGCCCGGTGCCGGTGATCCGGTGGGCGGCGGGGCGCGATACGTTGCCGGCCGGCTCAAGGCCTTCTGCGATGCACATCGTCGCGACGTCGAGCTGCACGCCGTCGGACACAGCGCCGGCTCGATCTTCCATTCCCATTTTCTCGCCTGCGCGCACGCGCTCGGCGTTCCCGCCTTCGAGTCGGCGCAGTTCCTCGCGCCGGCCGTGCGCATCGACACCTTCCGCGACCGCCTGGGCACCCGGATCGGCGACGGCGGCGCGGTGCGGCGCGTCACGCTGTTCACGATGCAGCGCGACTACGAACGCGCCGACAACTGCGCGAACGTCTATCACAAGTCGCTGCTCTATCTGGTATCGAATGCGCTCGAGACCGAGCGCGGCACGCCGCTGCTCGGACTGGAGGAAAGCCTGCGCGCCGACCCGGCGATGAAGCGTCTGTTCGGCCTGGGCGATGCGCCCTCGGCACAGGGCAGCGTCGTCTGGTCGGTAACCGCCGCGGACACCGGAGCCTCGGCGAGCACGGCGAGTGCGCACGCCGCCTTCGACGACGACGTGCCGACGATGAACAGCGTCGCACGCCGCGTGCTCGGCCGCGCAGACGCCGACGCGATCGTCGACTACGCCACCGCGCCCGATCTCGTGCGTGCGCCGCGCGCCTGGATCGACGAGATCGACTGGCCGGCCGGCGCGCTGTACGAATGGCCGTCGGTGCCGACGTCGACGTGGTCGACGTCCGCCGAAGCGGCCTGGCCGCCGGCGAGCCAATCGACGAGCGACCCGTCAGGAGCGTCGACGGGCGCTGCCCCAGGCGCGTCGCCGGTTCTCGCCCAAACGACGACGGCCACGCCAACGGCCCCACCCCCTCCGGTCGTCACGATCACGCCGAACGCAGAGATCCCCACGCCGACTTCGCTCGGCATCCCCCCAATCGGCACGGCCCGCAAGGCGCGGCGCACGGCCGTCTGCATCGGCATCGATCGCTATCCCGAGCCTCGTCACCAGCTCGCCGGCTGCGTGGCCGACGCGCGGATGTGGTCCGATGCGCTGACAGACCTCGGCTTCGAGACGACGATGCTCAGCGACCGGGAGGCGACGCGCGAGGCGATCGACCATGCGCTCGAGCGCCTGGTGACCGACAGCCGTTCCGGCGACGTTCTCGTTTTCCAGTACTCCGGACACGGCACGCATCTGCCGGACCTCGACACCGACGAGGACGATGGCGAGGACGAGGCGATCTGTCCGGTCGATTTCGCCGCGGGTGCGCTGTACATCGACGACGATGTCGCGCGCGTGCTGCGGAAGTTGCCCGACGGCGTGAACCTCACGTTCTTCATGGACTGCTGCCACTCCGGAACGAACACGCGCTTCGCCGTCGGCGCGCCGGACACCCGCAGCCGCACGGCCGCCGACGATCGCAGGCGCTTCGTGCCGCCGACCATGGACCTCGTCGACGCGCACCGGCGCTTCCGTCAGCAGTCGCGCTTCGGCATGCGCTCGGCAGCGGCTCCCGGCGGCACCGGAGGGCGCAGCCGGATGCGCGACGTGAAGTTCGCCGCCTGCCTCGACAGCGAGGTCGCATGGGAGAGCAACGGGCACGGCGAGTTCACCGTGCGCGCGATGCAGGTGCTCTCCGGCGGTATCGACGGAATGACGAACGAGCAGTTCGTGCGTCGGATCACCGAAGCCTTCGGCGCAAACGCGCGCCAGCATCCGATGCTCGATTGCAGCGACGACGCGCTCGCACTCGGCCTGCTGCAACCGCTGCGCAGCGCAGTCCCTGCACTCGACCTGCTCGGCGCGATCGAAACGATCCCTGCGCGTACCGCAACGCAGACTGCTGCGGCGAAGCCGAACGGCTCGTCGGTCGACGCGGAGCTGCTGCATTCGACGCTGCTCGCGCTGCAGAAGCTCGCCGCGCAACTGTCCGCGCGCTAGAAGCGCTTCGCTGAAATGGCCGCCGACCCTGCCACCACCACCGCGACGACCACCGAGGCCGTCGCGGCGGCGGCGCAGAGCCGGGAACAGGGAATACAGCCGAAGGATGCGCGTGCGCCGCGGTCGGAGCCTTCGCCGTCGCCGCCGGTCGAGCCAGCATGCTTCTCGATCTCGCCGGCGATCGACCGGGTGCCTGTCTCGCCCTACCAGCGCGCACGACACGAACCGCTGTACCGGCCGCTGCGCATCTACGCGATCGATCCGTCGGCATCGCGGCTCGAAGGCGCGATCGCGAAGATCGACGTACCGTGGGAACCGCTGCAACCCGGGCCGAGCGGCCGCCTATTCGCCGTCGACAACCGCGATTTCGAGCTCGGCATCGCCTATCGTTCGGCCGACCTCGACGATCGCAACGTGCTGATCGCCGACGGCTTCGCGCCGTCGCCATCGGACCCGCGCTTTCACCAACAGATGGTCTATGCGGTGTGCTGCAACGTCTATGCAGCGTTCCGCAAGGCGCTCGGGCGCAACCCGCAATGGGGCTTCGGAGACAGCGCGGCAACCGAGCCGGCGAGACTCCTCCTGCAGCCGCACGGCGGCCTGGAGCGAAACGCATGGTACGAGAACCAGGGCGCGGGCGGCCGACTCTGCTTCGGCTACTACGCCGCGCCCGACGACACGACCGGTCGCACGCTGCCGCGCGGATACGTCTTCACCTGCCTGTCGCATGACATCGTCGCGCACGAGGTGACGCACGCGCTGCTCGACGGCCTGCGCCCGCAGCTTGCCGAGCCGAGCTGCGCCGACGTCGTCGCCTTCCACGAAGCCTTCGCTGACCTCGTCGCGCTCTTCCAGCACTTCAGCTATCGCGAGGTCGTCGTACAGGCGATCCGGCGCTGTCGCGGCGAGCTCGGCCGGCGCTCGATGCTCAACGGAATCGCGCAGCAGTTCGGCCACACCACGGAACGCGACGGACCGATGCGCAGCGCCGTCGACGACGATCCCGAGCATCCAACGCTCTACGACGCGACGCTCGAGCCGCATCGGCTCGGCGCGGTACTGATGAGCGCCGTGTTCGAAGCCTTCGTGACGGTCTATCGACGCAAGGTCGAACGCTACCTTCGATTGGCCACCGACGGCAGCGGCGTACTCGCACCCGGCGAGCTCGCGCACGACCTGCAGGAGCTGCTCGCCGACGAGGCGAGCAAGCTGGCCGGCCAGTTCCTCGGCATCTGCGTCCGGGCGATCGACTATTGCCCGCCGGCAGGACTCACTTTCGGCGACTACCTGCGCGCACTGATCACCGCCGACTACGACCTCGTTCCCGACGACCCGTGGGATTACCGCGGCGCGCTCGTCGACGCGTTTCGCCGGCGACGGATCTATCCGGACTCGGTGCCGAGCCTTTCCGAGGACGCGCTGCTGTGGCACCCGCCCCGCATCGAGCTGCCGCCGGTTTCGGCGCTCGGCTTCGACGAACGGCGCTTTCACTGCGATCCGTCGAACGTCGGCGACCGTCGCGAACGACGCCGGCAGGCCGAGGCACTCGGACGCTTCGTCGCGCAGCCCGCGCATCTCGAGGAGCTCGGCTTCGTCGCCGCAGGCGATCCGCGACTCGATGGAGATCGCGTCGACCCGCCCTGCATCGAGTCGATCCGCACGGCGCGGCGTGTCGGCCCGGACGGGCAGATCGCCTTCGACCTGGTCGCTGAGCTCACGCAGCTGCGCCACGTGCGCGCCGGCGCCGATGGACCCGCTTTCTCGTACCACGGCGGCTGCACGGTGCTGCTCGGCCCCGACGGCAGTGTGCGCTACGCCGTGCTCAAGAGCGTCGTCGGGCGCGGCCGGCTGGAGAGGCGGCGCGCGTACCTGCACAGCCCCTCCGCGGCGCGCTACTGGTCGCAGGTCGACGGCGAGTTCCGGCGCAAGGGCCCCTATTTCCGCCTGCTGCACGCGGACTGACGCAGAGCACACTCACAGCAGCCACTCGATCGGCAGCAGCGACAGCACCCATACGACGAAACGGCGCCCTACGCTCGCATGCGGCTCTTCGTCGTGCACGATGCGCTCGCCGTTGAGCTGCTCGACCCACTGCAGGCTGCCCGTCTCGCCGAGCCGCACCGTGTAGGCGTGCGACACGATCCGCTCGTCGAAGATGTCGGCAATGCGATCGGCCAGCACCGGACTCTCGATGACGAAGCCCATCTCGGTGTTCAGGTGCGCCGAGCGCGGGTCGAAGTTGAACGAGCCGACGAAGATGCGCCGGCGGTCGACCGAGAAGGTCTTCGCGTGCAGGCTCGCCGCCGAGCTTCCGGCGAAGCCGTGGTCGCGGGTCGGCGGCGGCGCCGACCGGCCCTTGGTCTCGTACAGCTCGACGCCCGCCTCGAGCATCGGCCTGCGCCGCTTCGCGTAGCCGGCGTGCACGGCGACGACGTCGGTGGCCTCCAGCGAGTTCGTGAGAATGCGCACGCGCACACCGTCACCCGCCATGCGCACGAACGCAGCGGTCGTTGCCGCCGGCACGAAATACGCCGAGACGAGCTCGAGCTCGACGCGCGGCTGACCGAGCAGCTCGGCCAGCTGGCTCGGCAGCATCGCGCTTTCCTTCGCCTGCCCAAGTCCCTTCGCGGGATCGTCGCTGACCATCCGCGTCGGCGCCCATTCGAAGGGCAGCGTGCCCGACAGCAGCTCGCGCACGAAGGGCTGTGCCGCGACGGCGCGCACGTACTCCGCCGCCGCGGGGTCCTGCCGGATGCGCATCGCCTGCGCCTCGAAAGCCTCCACGCCCGGCACTCCGGTGTCGGCCACGACGCGATCGACCGGCCACGCCGATGCGCTCGCCCAGTAGCGGTCGAAGTCGGTCGACACGTCGTCGACCACCGGACCGATCGCCATCACGTCGAGGTCGACGAACAGGAACTCCTGTCCGGCGCCGAAATACTCGTCGCCGACGTTGCGCCCGCCGACGATCGTCACCTGGTTGTCGGCGGTGAACGACTTGTTGTGCATGCGCCGGTTCAGCCGCGAGAAGTCGGTGAGGTAGCCGACCCAGCGCCAGTCGCGCTGCCGGAACGGGTTGAACAGCCGCACCTCGATGTTCGGATGCCGATGCAGCGCGAGCAGCAGGGAATCGAGCCCGACCGTATTGTTGTCGTCGAGCAGCAGCCGCACGCGCACGCCGCGCTCGGCTGCGCGATGCAGCGCGTCGAAGAGCAGCATCCCCGACAGGTCGGCGTGCCAGATGTAGTACTGAACGTCGAGCGTGCGCTCGGCCGCATCGGCGAGCAGCGCACGCGCGGCGAACGCATCGCGCCCGCCGCTGAGCGCGACGATGCCCGACGTGCCGGGGTGCGCCTCGACGCGCGGGGCTACCGCGCGGCCGAGACGCGTATCGTCAGTATCACGTTGTGCGTGCGAAACCGGCCGGTCGCCGGGCAGCGGAAATGGAGAGCATCCGTGCAGTGCGAGCGCCGCCATCCCGGCGAGCAGGGCCGTTCTCACGCGCACGCGATCCGCTCATTCGCTCGCCTCCCTCATTTGCTCGCCACCAACGGACACTTGCCTTCGCTCATCGGGCGGAACGCCTGGTCGGCCGGAACCGAGCCGAGCGTGTTGAAGTAGTCCCACTCCCCCTTGGACTCCGCAGGCTTCTTCACCTGGAACAGATACATCGGATGCAGCTTGCGGCCGTCCTCGCGAATGCGGCCCTGGCCGAAGAGCGGATCGTCGGTGGGCATCGCCTTCATCGCGGCGACGATCGCCTTTCCGTCCTCGGCGTTGCCGACCTTGTCGACCGCCTTCAGGTAGTGCAGCACCGCGGAATAGACGCCGGCCTGCATGTCGTTCGGCATCGCGTCGTTGTGCGAGCGCTTGCGGAACTCGCGCGACCACTTGCGCGTCGCGTCGTTCATGTCCCAGTAGAAGGGATTGACCAGCAATGCGCCCTGCGCCGCCTCCAGGCCGAGCGCCGGCACGTTGTTGATGCCGAAGATCAACGGCGCGATCGTCTGCTTCGCGGGCAGACCGAATTCTGCGGCCTGCTTCATCGACGTCGTCGTGTCGCCGCCGGCCACCGCGAGCGCGACCACGTCGGCGCCCGACGACTGCGCGCTGATCAGGAACGACGAGTAGTCCAGCGTGCCGATCGGCGCGCGCACCGCGCCGAGCACCTTGCCGCCGCCGCTCTTCACCTCGTCGGAGGCCTGCTTCTCCAGGTCGTGCCCGAAGGCGTAATCGGCGGTGATGAAGAACCACGACTTGCCGCCGCGCTCCATCACGGCCTTCGCCAGCGAATGCCCGTACGACCACGTGTCGTAGGTCCAGTGCACCGTGTTCGGCGAGCACTTCGAGCCGGTGAGCTCGGCCGAGCCCGCGCCCGAGCCGATCATCACGCGGTTCTTGTCGCGCACGACGTCGCTCACCGCGAAGGCGACCGCCGAGTTCGGCAGGTCGGCGATCATGTTCACGCCGTCCTCGTCGATCCAGCGACGTGCGATCGCACTGCCGACGTCCGGCTTGTTCTGGTGATCGGCGAAGACGACCTCGACCGTGCGGCCGGCCGCCTTGCCGCCGTAGTCCTCGACGGCCATCTTTGCGGCGAGCACCGAACCCGGCCCCTGGAAGTCGGAGTACACGCTCGACTGGTCGTTCATCACGCCGATGCGGATCGGCTTGTCCTGGGCAAAGGCGCCCGAGGCGGCGAGCGAAGCGGCCGCGGCGAGCGCGGTGGCGAGTACGGTCCTGCGCGTGGACATCATGACGGCGTCTCCTCGTTGGTTGGAATGATGACTTCCGGGCCGGGCTGCACGGCGTGCAGCAGCTCGACCCGTTCCGCTCGCCGTTCGACGACGGCGCGCTGGTTCACGTATCCCTTGTCGGTGATCTCGTTGGCGTCGATCGACAGCGGCTCGCGTGCAACGAGCAGCCGTGTGGGGTGCATCGAGCTGCCGCCCTCCTTCGACAGCGTGCGAAGTGCGGCGGAAAGCCGCGAGCGGATCTCCTCGTCGCTCGACTGCTGCGCAAGCACCGGGTTCAGGAACACGAGGGCGCCGACTTCCGCGCGATCGTGGCCGGTGATCACTGCGTCCTGGATCAGCGGATCGGCTGCGGCGATCAGCCGCACGCGCACCGCACCCACGTTGACCCACGTTCCGCTGCTCAGCTTGAAGTCTTCGGCGATCCGGCCATCGAAGACCAGCCCCTTCGCCGGATCGGCGGGATCTCCATAGCGCAGCGCATCGCCGATGCGGTAGAAGCCTTCGTCGTCGAAGGCCTCGCTGGTGAGCTGCGGCTGGCGGTAATAGCCTGGCGTGACGTTCGGTCCCTTCACGCGTGCCTCGAGCTTGTCGCCGCTCGGAACCAGCTTCAGCTCGCAACCCGGCACCGGCAGGCCGATCACGCCGGCCCGGTCGATCGACCAATGCACGGCAGCAACGAGCGGAGCGGTTTCGGTGGCACCCCATGCCGAGACGAGCGCAAGGTCGCCGTCGCGCTCGGCCAGCGCCAGCCGCTCGAAACGTTCCCACAGGTTCTGCGCGAGCGCCGCGCCCGCATAGAACACGAAGCGCAACTCGCGAAAGAAGGACCTGCGCAGCACCTGGTCGCGTTCGAGGTACGGCATCAGCAGATCGAAGCCGCGCGGTACGTTGAAGTACAGGTTCGGCGAGATCTCGCGCAGGTTGCGCACCGTCGCCTCGACGAGTCCGGGCGCCGGCTTTCCCTCGTCGAGGTACATCGTGCCGCCGCTGCTCAGGATCAGGAAGAAGTTGTAGTTTCCGCCGAAGGTGTGATTCCACGGCAGCCAGTCGACGACCACCGGAGACAGCTCGTTGACGAAGGGCCACACCTGCGCGCTCTGCTGCTGGTTGGCAACGATCATCCCGTGCGTGTTGATGACGCCCTTCGGCGTTCCCGTCGACCCCGACGTGAAGAGCACCTTGGCGAGCGTATCCGGACGGATCGCGCCGAAGGCGTCGTCAACGGCGGATGTGACACGGTCGGCGACGAGCTCGGTGAGTGGCGTCGCCTTCGCTTCGACCGCCTCGAGCGCGGGACCGAAGGCCTGCGGATCGGCGGTCCAGACGAGCTGCGGGTCGAGCAGCTCGAAGATCTGCTTCAGCTTGCCGAAGGCGCGCGACATCAGCGAGTAGGCCGGCGAGATCGGCGCAACGGCGAGCCCGACGTGCATCGCGCCCAGCGCGAGCAGCGCGTGGTCGATCGAGTTGCCCGACAGCACGACGATCGGCCGCGATGGATCGAGCTTGCGATCGAGCAGCGCCTGGCCGATCGCGCGCGCCTGCTCGAGAGCGTCGCGATAGCACAAGCGGCGCCAGTCGTCGCCGTTCGCATCGCGCTCGGCAAGGAAGGTGCGTTCGGGCGCGCGCTCGGCCCACGCGGCAAGCCACTCGCCGACGGCGCGTCCATACGACTGCAAAGGCACCGGCGAACGCAGGAGCTGCGTTCCATCCCGGCGCTGCTCTACGAGAACCTGCGGCTTCGCCAGCCGAAGACTCGAATGAAGTTTCGTGGACACGACCATCCGATTCCTCCTGCGAACGAGCGACTCTAACGCGCGCGACGTGCCAGGCGAACGAGGGCCGTGCCAGGCCGAAGGGAATCAGCCCAGCGCGCTCACGCGCTCGCGCAGCGCATCCCCGGCTTCATCGGCGAGCGCCGCTTCGTGCAGGCCTCGCAGATGGACGGCGGCGTCGGGGCGCCCCTGCAGCCGATCCACGGCATCCATCAGCGTTTCGAAATTGCGGCTGCCGCGCTCGTGCGTGTCGCCGTAGCCCTTGACCAGCCGCTGGCAGCGCGCGATCTCGACGGCGAGCGCGCGATCGGACGGCGTAACGCGATCGATGCGGTCGAGCCACTGCTCGATCTGCGCGTTCTCGCGCTCGTAGCGCAGCGTCGATCGACGCCAGCGCCGCATCGACGCGATCGTGCGCAGCATCAGGAAGCCGCCAAGCGAGGTCGTCGGCACGATGCGCCCTTTCGTCGTCAGGCGCTCGACCAGTCTCCGCGCAAGGCCCGGCTTCAGCAGCCATCGCCCGACCGGCGCGGGCACCGTATCGCAGATCTCCTCGAGCCGCGGATGCATGAACTCGTCGATCGACAACAACGCGTCTCCGGGGCGCACCTCGGCGCGCACGCGCTCGAAGCGCTTCGAGCGCGTCTTCAGGTCGGCGACGCGGATCGTGTCTTCGTAGCTCATCCACAGCGCGAGATGGCGCGCGACCGCGTCGAGCAGCGACGCGTCGCCGTGACCGGCGATGCGCGCGAGGCGATCGAGATACAGTGCCGCGTACTCCGGATCCTGGTAGTCGAGCAGACGGCGCACGCCTTCGGTGGCCACCGGGCGGCACTCATCGTCGAACTCGCTGCGCAACCGTACGAGCAGACGGTCGACGCGCGCATCGGGATGCGTCTGCGGCGCCTCTGCGATCGCAGGGCCCGCAACGCTGCGCGCCGCGGCGGGGGGCATCTTCGCGCGATCGAAGCCGTCGCCGAAGGCGCGCAGGCTGCTTTCGACGCCGACGCCGCCGCGACGGATCGTGTCCTCGAACTGCTGCCGGTCG
Organism: uncultured Limnobacter sp.; assembly: GCA_964538505.1. Lineage (GTDB taxonomy): Bacteria > Pseudomonadota > Gammaproteobacteria > Burkholderiales > Burkholderiaceae_E > Zeimonas. The sequence goes on from CAZIDY010000018.1 coordinate 27,891, forward strand.
AAGGGCAGCACGCCCTCGCCGCTCAACGCGCCGAAGAGCACCGCGCTGATCACGCTGCCGGTGTGCTCGACCGCCTCGGCCATGTCGAAGCGTACGAAGCGGCGCGCGGCACGCGCGCAGGCTTCCTCCATCTGCGCGCTGTCGCGCGCGCCATCGCCCATCGCCGACTTCTCGGGAATCGACAGCACGCGATGCGTGGATGCGATCAGCGTCGTGCGATCGGGCGTGACGAGCCCGCGCTGCACCGCACGCCCTGCTTCCATCAGCTCCGAGGCGACGACGACGTCGACATCGCCCGGTGCGGGCATCAGGCCGAGCAACGGCGCAGCACCGGCGCGTTCGGCGTTCGCGCGCGGGAACATCTCGACGTAGTAGATCGTCGCGCCCGTGCGCTGCGCGACACCTGCCACCGAGGTCGCCTGCGCGATGTACCCGTTGTGCTCGGCGAGGTCGACGATCCAGTCGGCGAGCACGCCGCCGCCCTCGCCGCCCATCGCGAGGATCGCGATGCTCAGCGGCCGCACGATGCTCGCCGGATCGCCCGAGCCGGCACCGCCGTGCGCGGTCGTCGACGCTTGCCCTGTTCCGGCAGACTCGGGCGCGCTGCCGGTGCGCGCATCGCGCGCTTCGCGCTCGGCCTGCTCGGCTTCGAAGAGCGGCATCCTGTCCGGTTCCACTAGATCGCCGTTGCAGCGAGCCGACGATCGGTGCGCCGCTGCAGCGTGCCGATGACAGCACTGCGCACGCGATGCAGGAATCGATCGACACGCCCCGGGTTGCTGACGATTCCCGCGCGGTAGAACGACGGACAGAGCACCGCGGCGTGCGAGACCTCGCCGCACATGCCGCAGCCGACACAGCTCTGCTCGACGTGCGCGACCGGATCGGAGCGCAGCGGGTCGGGATTCGGCTTCACGGTGAGCGACGGGCAGCCCGAGATCCGGATGCACGAGTGGTCGCCGGTGCAGGTGTCGGGATCGACGCCGAAGCGCTCGCGCAGCACGCGCTCGCCGGCGGCGATCGCCTTGCGCTTCTGCGGCTTCTCGCGGCGCTGGCGATTCAGCATGCACTCCGATTGCGCGATGACGACCTTCGGCCCCTTCTCGCGCGTCGTCAGCGCCTCGCGCAGCGCCTCGCGCATTGCGGTGACGTCGTAGGTGCGGCGGATCGTGCGCACCCAGCCCACGCCGACGCCGCGCACCGCCTTCTCGATCGGGTGCTGCGTGCTGCGGTTGCGCGTGATCGCCTTCGACGACAGCACGTCCTGCCCGCCGGTCGCTGCCGTGTAGTGGTTGTCGATGATCAGCGCGACCTGGTCGCTCTCGTTGAAGACCGCGTTCGCCACGCCGCTGGTGAGCCCGTTGTGCCAGAAGCCGCCGTCGCCCATCACGCTGATCGCGCGCTTGCCCGACGGCGAGCCGAGCGCGGCCGCCGACGCAGCGCCGAGCCCGTAGCCCATCGTCGTGTTGCCGATGTTGAAGGGCGGCAGGATCGAGAACAGGTGGCAGCCGATGTCGGAGCTCACGTGGTGCTCGCCGAGCTCGCGCTGCACGAGCTTCATCGCGGCGAACACCGGGCGTTCCGGACACCCGGTGCAGAAGCCCGGCGTGCGCGCCTGCACCTGCGCGGCGAGCTGCCGCTGCGCCTCGACGACGATGGCGGCCGTCTCGGGCGACGGCACGCCGGCTGCCGGCGCGATCGTTGCGGGAGCCTGCGCCGCGAAGAAGGCGCGCAACCCGTCGCGCAACACCGACGGCGTGTACTCGCCGGCGATCGGCAGCAGCCCCTTGCCGAGCACGCGCGTGGGCAGATCGGCGTTGCGCAGCGACGCCGCAATCGCCTGCTCGATGAAGTTCGGTTGTCCTTCCTCGACGACGAGCACTGCGCGCTTGCCGGTGCAGAAGCGTGCGAGCTCCTCATCGACCAGCGGATAGGTGACGTTGAGCACGTAGAGCGGCACGCTCGTGCGACCGTAGACGTCGGCCAGACCCAGGCGCTCGAGTGCGCGCATCAGCGTGTTGTACAGGCCGCCCTGCACGACGATGCCGACGTCGCGTTCCTTCTCGGCGAAAATCTCGTTCAGGCCGCGTTCCTGGATGAAGCGCACGGCGGCCGGCCAGCGCTCCTCCACCTTCTCTCGCTCGTGCAGGAAGCTCGCCGGCGGCAGCACGATGCGATCGACGTCGCGTCGCGGATTTTCCAGCGCGTCGGCGAGCGCGAACGACGAACGCCGGTTGTCTTTCGCAACGAAACGCCCGTGCAGATGGCACGCGCGGATCCGGAGCTCGAGCATCACCGGCGTGCAGCTCGCCTCCGACAGCTCGAACGCGTCCTCGACCGCCTTGACGATCGACGGCAGGTTCGGGCGCGGATCGAGCAGCCACACCTGCGACTTCATCGCGAAGGCGTGGCTGCGCTCCTGCATGATGCTCGAGCCGTCGCCGTAGTCTTCGCCGACGATGATCAGCGCGCCGCCGGTAACGCCGCCCGACGACAGGTTGGCGATCGCGTCGGACGCGACGTTGATGCCGACCGGCGCCTTGAACGTGACCGCGCCGCGCAACGGGTAGTTCACCGAAGCCGCCAGCGTCGCCGCGGCAGTGGCCTCGTTGGCGCTGTTCTCGAAACGGATGCCGAGCTCGTCGAGCACCTCATGCGCGTCGGCGAGCACGTCCATCAGGTGCGAGATCGGCGCGCCCTGGTAGCCGGCGACGTACGCGACGCCCGACTGCAGCAGCGCCTTGGTGACCGCGAGGATCCCCTCGCCGACGAACTCCTCGCCGGCACCCAGTCGCAGCTTGCCGACTTCCTGCGTGAACGAACGCTCTGCCATCGTAGTGTCCTGCTCCGGAAACCGGGGTCAGACCACGGTTTCGTCAGCGAAACCGTGGTCTGACCCCGGTTTCCGTATCCCCGCCCACGCGTCGCGCAGTGCGCCCTTCTGCACCTTGCCTACCGGCGTGCGCGGAAGCGCGTCGACGAAACGCACGTGGCGCGGGACCTTGAATGCGCCGATCGAGGCGCGACAATGCGCGATCAGTTCGTCGGCGCTGAGTGCAGCCCCACTGCGCAGGACCGCGATCGCGGCGACCGCTTCGCCCAGCCGCTCGTCGGGCACGCCGATGACGGCCACTTCGGCGATCGCCGGGTGCCGCGCGAGCGCAGCCTCCACATCCACCGAATATACATTCTCTCCGCCGGAGATGATCAGATCCTTCTTTCGATCGAGGATCGTCAGGCGTCCGCTCGCATCGAGCGCACCGACGTCGCCGGTGTGGAACCAGCCGCCACGCAACGCCGCCTCCGTTTCCTCCGGTCGATCGTGATAGCCGAGCATCACGCCGGGCGCGCGCACGAGCACCTCGCCCGGCTGTCCGGTAGCGCATTCGGCGCCGTCGTCGTCGACGATGCGCATCTCGACGCCGACCAGCGGCCGGCCGGCAGAACCGAGGATCGCGAGGTTTTCCTCGGCAATGCCCGTCCGATGCTCGTCGTCGCCGAGGATCGTGAGGATCGGCGCCGTCTCGGTGAGGCCATAGGCCTGGTGGAACTGCGCATTCGGGAAGAAGCGCAGCGCCGAGCGCAACCACGACACCGGCATCGGTGACGAGCCGTAGAACAGCACGCGCAGCGACGAGCGATCGAAGCGCTCGGCGTCGGGCTCGTCGAGCACCATCTTCAGCATCGACGGCACCACGGTGGTGAACGCGATGCGCCTTCGCTCGATCGTCTCGAGCAGGCCGCGCGGGGAGAACTGTCGCTGGTACACGTGTGTACCGCCGAGCAGCGTCGTGATGTTGCTGCACAGCGCCGCCGCATGGAACATCGGCGCGACGGTGAGCGTGACGTCGCCCGGTCGGATGCCGAGCGTAAGCCCGACCTGCATCGCGTTGAACGCGAGATTGCGGTGCGACAGCCGCACGCCCTTGCTGCGCCCGGTCGTGCCGCCGGTGTAGAGCACGAGCGCCTCGTCGTTGCCGTCGGCGTCGTGCATCGCTGCCGGCTGCGCCCGCGCGACGCGCTCCTCGTAACCGTCGGCATCGACGACGACCACGCGTTCGCGCCAGGCGGCGAGCGCCGTATCGTCGAAGCGCGCGACCAGCTCGGCATCGACCAGCACGAGCACGCAGCCGGCGTCGTCGAGCACCTCGGCGACCTCGCGCGGTGCGAGTCGCCAGTTCACCGGCACCGGAACCGCTCCGCTCCAGTGTCCCGCCCACAACGCCTCGGCCTGCCGGAAGCCGTTCTTCATCAGCAGGCCGAAGCGCGTTCCGGCGCCCGCGCCCAGCGAGCCGAGCAGGCCCGAGACGCGCCGCATCCGGTCGAACCACTGCGACCAGGTCAGCGTGAGCTCGTCGTCGAGCAGCGCGGTGCGCTGCGCGTGCACGCGCGCCGTCTGGTGCAGCAGGCGGGCCAGGTTCATCGCGCGTGCTCCCGCCTCATTCGCCCCAGACGGCGCGCGCGACCTCGACGCAGCGCGCGAGCTTCGCACGCTCGTCGTCCTCGGTGACGGGGTTGCCGGCCACCGTCGACGCGAAGCCGCACTGCGGGCCGATGCCGAGTTGCGCGAGGTCGATGTGCCGCGACGCCTCGTCGATGCGTGCACGCAGATGATCGACGCTCTCGAGCTCGGGCACCTTCGACGAGACGATGCCGAGCACGACGCCCTTGCTCTTCGGAACGTGCCGCAGCGGCGCGAAGTCGCCGGCCCGCGCCGTGTCGTACTCGAGCAGGAAGTGATCGACCTTCGCGTGGCCGAACAGGCGCTCGGCCACGTCGCCGTAGCCGCCCTCCGACAGGTAGCGGCCCTTGAAGTTGCCGCGGCACATGTGCACGCCGATCGCCATGTCGGCGGGGCGGTCGGCGACCGCCTCGTTGATCGCGTCGACATACAGCCCGACGAGACGCTCCGGGTCCTGTCCCTGCGCGCGCACCTTGTCGCGGATGTCCGGATCGCAGAGCATCGCCAACGGCACTTCGTCGAGTTGCGCGTAACGGCCGCCCGCCTCGTAGAGCTCGCGCAGCTCCTCGCGGAACACGGCAGCGAGTTCGACGAAGTAGGTCTCGTCGTCGGGATAGACGCCGGGGTCGGCGAACTGCGTGCCGCGCCAGAAATGCAGCGTCGACGGCGACGGCATCGTCACCTTCACTGCGCGGTCGGTAAGCGCTTTCGTGAAGCGGTACTCGTCGACGGTGATCGGCGCCGAGCGTCGCAGTCGACCCTCGACGTGCGGCGCGGTGAACTCGACGAGCTCGTCGTTCTCGTTGCGGAATTTGTAGACCGCGGGCCGGATCCCGAAGCCCGCGGTCTTCTGCACGAAATGCAGCCAGTACGACCCGCGCCGGAACTCGCCGTCGTTGACCACCTTCAACCCGACCTGCTCCTGCAGCGCGACGACCTCGCGGATCGATTCGTCGGTGATGCGGTGGAACTCGTCGTCGCCCATGCGGCCTGCGGCGTGCTCGCGCCACGCATGGCGCAGCTTCGCCGGGCGCAGCAGGCTGCCGACGTGGTCCGCCCGAAAGGGCGGGCGCCCCGTTGTCGTCGATTGCATTTCGCTTGCTCTCCTTGTGCTGATGAATTTCGCGACGCGGCCGCCTATTTCTGCTCGAGCAGCCGGAACTTGCCGCCGTCGACGCGGATCAGGAACGCCGAGCGTTCGTCGTAGCCGTTGTGATCGTTGGGCGACATGTTCGACAGGCCGTTGTTCAGATAGACGTCCTTGCTGCGCTCGAGCTCGTCGCGCAATGCCGTGCGGAACTCGGCGGTGCCCGGCTTGCCGCTCTTCAGCGCGTTCGGTGTCGCATTGCCCACCAGCACCATCACGTCCCAGATGTGCGCACCGAACAGGTTCGGCTTCTGGCTGTGTGTGGTCTCGTAGGCCTTCACGTACTCGTCGATCGGCTTGCGGAACGGGCTGTTCGCGGGCAGGTCGTCGCCGATCGTGAACGCCTCGCCGGCGAAGACGGCGCCTTCGACTTCCTTGCCGCCGAGCTTGATGAACTCCTCGGTGGCGACGCCGTGCGTCTGGAAGATCGGGCCCTTGTAGCCGCGCTCGCGCAGCGCTTTCTGCGGCAGCACGGCGGGCGTACCGGCCGAAGCGACGAACACCGCATCGGGTTTGCTCGCGATGACCTTCAGCACCTGGCCGGTGACGCTCGAATCGCTGCGCGCGTAGACCTCGTGCGTCGTCAGCTCGATGCCGAGTTTCGGCGCCTCCTCGCTCAACGCCTTGTAATAGCCCTCGCCGTAGCCGTCCGACACGCCGATGTAGCCGAGCTTCTTCACGCCCGTGGAGGCGATGTGCTTGAGGATCGCACGCGCCATCAGGTCGTCGTTCGGCACGACCTTGTAGACCCACTTGCGCTTGTCGTCCATCGGCTGCACGAGCGCAGCCGCCGCGGCGAGCGTGAGCAGCGGCGTCTTCGTCTCGGCCGCGATGTCGATCAGCGGCAGCGTCGTCGGCGTCAGCGACGAGCCGATCAGCACGTCGACCTTCTCCTCGGTGATCAGCTTGCGTGCGTTCTGCGCCGACTTCGTCGGATCGGACTCGTCGTCGAGCGCGACGTAGATCACCGGCTGCCCGGCGATCTCCTTCGGCAGCGCCTGCACGCTGCGCATCTGCGGCTGCCCGAGGGCCGCTCCGGGGCCGCTGGCCGACACCGTGATGCCGACGCGAATCTGTGCAGTCGCCGGTACGGCCGCGGCGAGCGCAACGGCCGTTACTGCAGCTGCCAGCAGGGTCTTGCAGGTCGTCCTCATCGTCTCCGTCCTCCAGTGGTGCGACCCATGCGGCCGCGTTCTCGTCGACGTTGCCGACCGGAAGACCGGCCCGGCTCCGCGCTCAGTATTCGGTTCCGCCCATCCCCAGATAGCTTTCGATCAGCCGCTCATCGTCGGCAAGCTGTGCGGCGGGCCCCTGCTGCGTGATCGCGCCGAGCTCGAGCACATAAGCATAGTCGGCGACGCGCAGCGCCGCCCGCGCGTTCTGCTCGACGAGCAGGATCGAGACGCCGCTCGCGCGCAACGCAACCAGCTGCTCGAACACCTCGCCGACGATGCGCGGCGCCAGCCCCAGGCTCGGCTCGTCGAGCATCAGCAGCGCCGGTCGCGCCATCAGCGCACGCCCCATTGCGAGCATCTGCCGCTCCCCGCCCGACAGCGTGCCGGCCAGTTGCCGGTACCGCTCCTTCAAGCGCGGGAAGCGCGCATACACCGACTCGAGCGAGGCCTCGCGTTCGCTGCGCTGCCGGCGAAAGGCGCCCAGCCGGAGGTTGTCCTCCACGCTGAGATCGGGAAACAGCTCGCGGCGCTCGGGGACGAGGCTCATCCCCGCGGCAACACGCGCCTCGAGCGGAAGCTTCTCGACGCGACGCTCGGCGAAGAAGATCGTTCCCTGTGCGGAAACGACGCCCATCAGCGCGTTGAGCAGGCTGCTCTTTCCGGCACCGTTGGCGCCGATGATCGTGACCAGCGATGCAGCGCCGACGTCGATGTCGACCCCGTCGACGGCGAGCGTACGTCCGTATCGCACGCTCAGGCCGCGCGCTCGAAGCGCAGAACGCGCGTCGGTGTCGGCGCCGCGCACCCGCGTGGCGCGTTCGGTCGCCGACGGCCCCGCCGCACTGGTTTGCACAGGCGTATCCGCGTCAGTTTCCAAGGTACGCATCGAGCACCTTCGGGTCGCGCCGGATCGACGCCGGCGAACCTTCCGCGATCTTCGTGCCGAAATCGAGAACGACGAGCCGGTCGGCCAGGCTCATCACGAAATCCATGTCGTGCTCGACGAGCAGCACACCGACGCCTTCGTCGCGCAACTCGCGCAGCAGCATCGCGAGCGCCTTCTTCTCGCCATGGCGCAGGCCGGCGGCCGGCTCGTCCATCAATACGAGCACCGGGTCGAGGCACAGCGCACGCGCCACCTCGACCAGCCGCAGCTGGCCGAGCGCCAGCGTTCCCGCCGGCCGGTCGGCGACGTCGGCGAGACCGACGCGGCGCACCTGGCGTGCGGCTTCGTCGAGCAGGCGCGCTTCCTCGTCGCGATCGAGGCGCAGCATTGCGCGCAGCATCCCGGCCTCGCCGCGCAGATGCGCGCCGAGCGCGACGTTCTCGAGCACGCTCATCTCGGCGACGACGTCGGCGTGCTGGAAGGTGCGTCCGAGCCCCCGCGCTGCGATCGCGCGCGGTGCCGCGCCGGCGATCGATTCGCCGCGAAAGCGGATGTCACCCTGGTCGATCGCCAACGCTCCGCAGATCAGGTTGAAGGTGGTGCTCTTGCCGGCGCCGTTCGGCCCGATCAGGCCGACGATCTCGCCGGCGTTCACGTCGAAGCCGACGTCGTTGACCGCGACGAGCCCGCCATAGGTCTTGCGCACCGCATCGACCTCGAGCAGGCCGCTTCCACGCTCGGGGATCGCGCGTCGTTCGAGCCCCGCCGACGGGCGCCTCGGCGACGGGCGCACGGCGCGCGGAGGGCCGAACACGATCGGCCACAGGCCCTGCGGAGCGGTCTGCAGCGCGAGGACGAGCACCGCGCCGAAAACGACGATCTCGTAGTTTCCGGCGCTGCCGACGAGCAACGGCAGGTAGTCCTGCACCTGGTCGCGCAGGAAGGTGATCCCGGTCGCCCCGGCAATGGCGCCGTAGACGCGACCGGCGCCGCCGACGACCGCCATCAGCAGGTACTCGATGCCGGCGTTCACGCCGAAGGGTCCGGGTGCGATCGAGCGCTGGAAATGCGCGTACAGCCAGCCGGCGAGTCCGGCGAGCACCGCGGCGAGCACGAAGATCTTCAGCTTCGCTGCGGCCACGTCGACGCCGAACGCCTCGGCGGCCGTCGAGCTGCGGCGCAGCGCGCGCACCGCGCGACCGGCACGCGCCCGCAGCAGGTTGTGCGCGGCGACCACCGCAAGCACCACCGCCAGCCAGACGACGATGAAATACTGCCGCGCGTCGATCAACGCGTGATCGCCCACCTCGAGCGGCGGAATGCCCGACATGCCGTCGTGCGCGCCGAGCACGGCCAGATTGCCGAACAGGTAGAAGATCGCGACGCCCCATGCGATCGTCCCGAGCGGCAGGAAATGCCCGGAAAGCCGCACCGTGACCGCACCGAGCAGTAACGCCCCGACGGCGGTCGCGGCGAGCGATACCGGCAGGCTCGTCCACGGGCTGAAGCCCAGCTGCACCGTGAGCACACTCGTCGTGTACGCGCCGACACCGACGAAGGCCGCCTGTCCGAACGAGGTCATCCCACCGACGCCGGTCAGCAGCACGAGCCCGATCGCGACGAGACTGGCGATGCCGATGTAGTTGAACAGCGTCACCCAGTAGGCGGGCATCAGGCCGGAGAACGGCAGCACGACGACGACCGCTGCGAACAGCGGCGCGAGCCAGCCGGTGCGCAGCGCCATCACTCCTCCTCCGCGTGCATGGGCGCGCGCAGCGATCGCCAGAAAAGCACCGGGAGGATCAGCCCGAAGACCATCACCTCCTTGAAGTTGCTCATCCAGAACGAGAAGAAGGCTTCGGCGATGCCGACGCCGAGCGAGGCCAGCACGGTCAGCGGGAAGCTGACGAGCCCACCGAGGATCGCGGCGACGAAGGCCTTCAATCCGATCAGGAAACCGCTGTCGTAGAAGGTGGTGACGATCGGGCCGGCGAGCACGCCCGCCACTGCGCCCATTGCGGCCGCGAGCGCGAACGCGACCTCGCCGGCGAGCGCAGTAGGTACGCCGACCAGCCGCGCACCGAGCCGGTTCGACGAGCACGCGCGCAGCGCCTTGCCGAGAAGCGTGCGTTCGAAGAACAGCGCGAAGACGACGAGCAGCAGCGCGGTGGTTCCCACGACCGCGACGCTCTGCCCGGTGATCGGGATCTCGCCCAGCGAGAAGTCGCGCGTGATCAACGGTTGCGTCGCGACGCCTTCGGCGCCGAAGAAGACGAGCCCGAGCCCCATCAGCGAGAAGTGCACGCCGAACGCGGCGATCAGCAACACGAGCACGCTTGCGTTGGCCATCGGCGCGAAGGCAACGCGATACAGCATCGGTCCCATCGGCACGATCAGCGCGATCGCGAGCGCGACGTGAACGAAGGCACCGGCCTCGGCGGGCGCCGCGAGCACCGCGAGGTACGCGAGCAGCGCAGGCAGCAGCAGGTTGATCGAGACGATGCGCAGTACGGTGCGCACGCCGAGCGTATGTCGCTCCTGAACGAAGGAGGCGAGCGCCGCGAGCACGCCGAGCACCAGCAGCAGCCAGATCGTCGGCGGCGTGCGCCCCTCCTCGAAGGCGGCGACCGTCATCGCGCCGAAGGCGATGAACTCCCCCTGCGGCACGAGGATCACCCGCGTCACCGCGAAGACGAGCACGAGCGCGAGCGCCGCGAGCGCATAGATCGCGCCGTTGATGACGCCGTCCTGCACGAGGAAGAGGAAGATCGTCGAGTCCAATGCGATTCGCCTACGACGCGGTGCGCGTGGGGAGTCGGCTCACGTCGATGCGCCGGTTGTCGCGCTTGTACGGCGCGGGGGCCACCGTCGCGCGGATCTCCTTCACGCGATACCCGGGAGAACCCCAGAGCACGGTCGCCTCGGTACCGGGCTTCGCACAATCGACGTCGATCGTGCACAGCGAGAGCATCTCGCGAAACGTGTGGCTGTAGCAGCGCGACGTGCTCGCACCGACCGAACGTCCGTCGACGCGTACGTCGTCGACGACCATGCAGCCGAGCAGGTCGCGCGGCATCTCCATCGGCTGGTGCGGCTCGTCGCCGCGGAACAGAGACGCGTAGACGTCGACCACATCCTCGGCGTTCCATTTCAGCGTCACGATCGTTCGACGCGGATTTGCAAGCTCCTTCTCGAGTGCTGCGCGGCCGCGAAATTCATGATCGAGCCGGATGCTCTTCGACCAGCCGAGCTCGATCGGGCTGCGGTACAGCGCACTGATGTCGTCGAAGCGCAGGCTGCCGGCCGTGCGCGGCCGGGCGAGCACCATGCTGCGAAAATGCTGCAGGCACCAGTCGAAGTATTCCTTCTCGTCGTCGCCGTAGAGGGCCGGGATGTAGTCGACCGACGGCGTCGGAAAGCAGGCCTCGACGTGGTTGACCATTTTCGTGCGCCCGCCGAGACGGCGGATGCCGAAGTCGCGACCGGCGTCGAGCAGTGCCTGGTAGATCGCCGGCCCGTGCTCGCTCGGCCCATGCAGTTCGTATCCGAGCTCGCCCGCCATGCCCTGGCGCAGCACGAGGAACTCCCGGTCGCCGATGCGCGAAGGGCGAAAGCGCATGAAGCCGATGTCGCGCAGGCTCTCTCCGGTGAGCGTCTCCAGCAGCTCCAGCGAGCTCGGCCCCTGCACCTGCGTGATGAACTGCGAGCGCCCGCGCTGCGTCGCACGCGCGCGATATCCGCCCTTCTCGTGCAGGTACGCGAGCCACGGCACGCCGGGCCCGCTGGTGAACAGAAACTCGTCGTCGGCGAGCCGCATCAGGATGCCTTCGCCCATCAGCTTGCCGGCGTCGTTGCACAGCGACAGGTGCTTCGCCTGCCCGACGTCGAAGGACGAAAAGCCGTTGACGGCGACATCGGAGAAAAACTGCAGCGCATCGTCGCCCTGCAGGTGGAACTTCGCCAGCGGCGACCAGTCGCCGACGTAGCAGGTGGTCTTCCACGACTGGCTCTCGTCGACCCAGCCGGTGTACTCGAAAGCTTCGAAGAAGCCGGCGAAACGGGTGTAGGTGGACGTCGACGGGTCGACCGGGACGACCGGGGTCAATGGGATCGAAGGGGCTTGATCCGGACGCTTCATTGCATTTCCTGTCGCTTGCCTATGTACGCTTCGACCACGCGGGGATCCGCCAGGACGCTCCGCGGATCGCCGGCGGCGAGTTCCCTGCCGTAGTGAAGAACGAAGACCTTGTCGGCCAGGTCCCGAACGAGCTGCATGTCGTGCTCGATCCATACGATCGCCGGGGAGAACTCGTGTCGTATCCGCAGCAGGTAGCGGGCGAGGTCTTCCTTCTCCTGCCGGTTCAGTCCCGCCGACGGCTCGTCGAGCAGCACCAGCTTCGGTTCGGCCGCGAAGGCGCGTGCGAGTCCGACGAGCTTCTGGATTCCATACGGCATGTCGCCCACAAGCTTGCGTCGATAAGGCTCGAGCTCGAACACCTCCAGGACCCGCTCGACGCGTTCGCGTTGCATCAACTCCCATCGGCGCGCCTTGCCCAGGAAGAGGCCGGCGCCGAGCAGACCGTAATCGAGCACCGGATGGCGACCCAGCAGCACGTTCTCGAGCGCCGTCAGCTGCGGAAACAGCTCGTTGTGCTGGAACGTGCGCGCGATTCCGCGTTTCGCGACCCGGTATGAGCGTTCTGCCGTGATGTCGACGCCGTCGTATCGAATGCGTCCGCTGGTCGCGCGATAAGCGCCCGTGATGCAATTGAGCAGACTGGTCTTGCCGGCACCGTTCGGGCCGACGATCGCAAGCAGCTCGTCCGGCGCGGCTGCCAGCGACACGTCTTCGAGCGCAACAAGACCGCCGAAGCGAAGCGAAACGTTCTCGACCGACAACCAGCCGCTCATCCCCACCATCTCCTGCTGCGCCGGTATTGCTTCACGTCGCGGTAGCTGACGCGGCCAGCGTCGCCGGAACCGAGGTAGAACTCCTGGACGTCCTTGTGCTCGCGCAATTTCTGCGGCGTCCCCTCGTAGACGATCCGCCCGCCTTCCATCACCAGGCCGAAATCCGCGATCTCGAGCGCCGACGACGCATCCTGTTCGATGAGCAGGATCGACAGTGCGAACTCGTCGCGCAACCGCTTCAACTGCGTCATCAGCTCCTGGACGAGATGCGGTGCGAGCCCGAGCGACAACTCGTCGACAAGCAGCAACCTGGGTTCGCAGAGGATTCCCTGCGCGATGGCCAGCATCTGTCGCTCGCCGCCGCTGAGGTATCCGGCCAACTGGTCCTTGCGGTCGGCAATCCGGGGAAAAATCGTGAAAAGACGCTCCACGTCGCGCTCCCGATCGCCGCGCGACGTCCCGGAACGTTGTGCGATACGCAGGTTCTCGAGCACCGTGAGCGTCTCGAAGATCTTGCGGCGCTCCGGAACGAGGACGACCCCGGCACGAGCAACTCGATAGGGCGGCTCGTTCAGTATCGATCGACCCTCGAACCGGATCGCACCCTTGCGGATCTGCGCGTCGTCCACGGGCAGGAAGCCCGAGATCGCACGCACCGTCGTGCTCTTGCCGGCGCCGTTCGTTCCGAGCAGGGCAACGATGCCGTGCCGGGGAACCTTCAACGAGATGCCTTGTACGGCGACGATCACACGACCGTACGTGACTTCGAGGTTGTCGATCTCGAGTCCTTCGAAGTGGTCCCGGTCGTTGACAGCCACGATGCTGCTACTGCCCACCTGCGGCGTCATGATTCCCACGCCCGGAACCGGAACGGCCAAAGCTCGAAGTAGAAGCGGACACGCCCCCAGATACCGGCCAGGCCGCGTGGCTCGAAAATCAGAAAGGCCAACATCAGGATGCCGAACAGTCCGATCTGGAGTTCGAACACCCTGCCTCCGATGCCCTGTAACCAGGGAATCGATTCAACGCCGTACGTGATCAGGTGCGGGAGCACGATCACCAGTACGGCGCCCAGGATGCAACCGAGGATCGATCCGAGTCCGCCGATGATCACCATGGCCAGGTACTGGATCAACATGTGGAAGTCGAAGGCCTCGATCGAAACGAATCCGGTGTGATATGCCCACAGCGCTCCGGTCACGCAGGTAAGCGCCGTGCTCACGCTGAAGGCGAGCAGCTTGTAGGCCGCTGCGGGGATCCCGAGCGATTCCGCGGAGACATCGCGGTGATGGATCGCGGTCCAGGCGCGACCGTAGGCGGAACGCAGCCAATTCACGTTCAACAGGACGACAGCAAGAACGAACGGCAACAAGGCATAGAACCAGGCGCGTTCATTGTCGAGCTCCCATCCGAGCAGCGACACCGTCGGCATCGTGAAACCGGCGCCGTAGCTCACCGCCGCCTGATACTGACCGAGCGCCACCACGATCACGAAATAGGCCGCCAGGGTGCTTACGGCGAGATACAGCCCTTTCAGCCGCAGTGCGGGCAAGCCGACGAGAACGCCCAGCACCGCGCCAACAAGAGCTGCACCGATCAGGCCAACTACCGCAGGCGCCTGCAGATGCGTTGCAGCCGCGGCAGCACAAAACGCTCCGGCGGCGATGAAGCCCGCATGCCCCAGGGAGATCTGTCCGGTCGTGCCCATCAGCAGGTTCAGCGCCAGCGCACCGACGATCGCGATCAGCGTCTGGTTCGCTACGCCCGTCCAGAAATTCGACAGCAGCAGCGGAACGACCAGCGCGATCAGCAACCCCGTTGCTGCCCAGAACCGGACGAAGCGGGACGGCAGCAGCCGCATGTCCTCCTGATGGGTTCTACGCAACGTGCTGGGAAGACGACCCCGCTTCGTCATATGCGTTCGAGCTCCTCGCGCGAACCGAAGATGCCCCAGGGACGGATCCACAAGGCGATCAACAGAACGAGAAACGGCGCCGCCATCGCGATCTGCGGCGCAATGAACCGGGACGCGAGCACCTCTGCTCCGGCAACGATCAGCGCGCCAATCGCGATCCCCTTCAGGCTGTCCATTCCACCGATCAGCGCGGGGGCGAAGCCCGCCAATCCCACGTACCAGATGTCGGGGCCGAGGCGAACCTTCAGACCGTAGAAGATGCCCGCAACGGCAGCCATCATCGTCGCGAGAGCCCACGACAGGGCGTTGATGCGATGGATCCGGATCCCTCGCTGCGCCGCCAGAACGGCGTTCTCCGCGACCCCGCGCATCTGCACGCCAATGGACGCCCGTTGCATCAGCAACGGGAACCCCGCCATCGAGAAGAGCGCGACCGCAACGATCGCGAGATCGATACGGCTTATGCTCACGCCGCCGAACAGTCGCACCGTTTCGCCGAGCGGTCCGAGAAACTCACCCGGATAGCGGGTCTGGCCGGTCCAGATCAGCGTGATGATCGAACGAATCAGGATACCGAGCGCGATCGTCGCAAGAACGCCGACCGCGACCGGGTACCCCGCCAACGGGCGCATGACGGCCAGGTACACGAGCGCCCCGATCGCAAGCGATGCGAACAGTGCGACCGCGCTTGCCAGACCGAACTGCCCATCGGTCAGCACGAGCATCTGGAAGAACAGATACGCACCCAGCACCATCAGGTCGCCGTGCGCGAGATTGAGCACGCGCGTCGCCCGATACACGAGGACGTATCCCATTCCGAGCAGCGCATAGAACGCCGCCTGGATGAGAACGAGGACGACGAGACTCACGGCCGACCGCGTGGAGTGCTCAATCGACCGTCTTGACCTTCGCCAACGTTCCCGCCTCGACCCTCGACCACTCGGTGATGCGTTCCACGGACGAAGACGATGGCTGCCAGGCGTAAGCCGTGAAGCTCGCCGGCCGGGTGTGATCGTCCTTCGACCAGGTCACCGGATCGGGATAGATCCCCGCTGTCTCCACGCTCACGCCGTTGAGCACGTCGATCAGCTTCTCGCGCGTGCAACCCTCGCCGCACGCGCTCAATGCCTTCTCGAGAATGATGCCGCTGGCCCAACCGAGGGCCAGGGTGCTCGTCGGCAGGTCGACCCCGTACTTCTTCGCGGCCGCTTCGATCTCGGCGAAAACGGGAAGCTTTTCGGTCGTGAACGCGTACTCGGGGCTCATGACCAGCCGCGGGTCCTTCAGCTGCCGCAGCGTTTCCTCGGCTTCTGCCGAATGGTTGTGAATGAACCAGCCGTTCCAGCCCTGGCGCCGTAGCGCGCCGAGCATCTGCACCGCAGTCGTCACCGGGGCCCAGCTCGTCACGTAGTTGGCTTCCCGGGCGATGATGCGCGCCGCCGCACCGCTCACGTCGGCAGTGCCCGGCGGTATCGACTGCTTGTCGACGACATCGATCTTCATCTGCCCGGCGATCTGCTCCATGTTGTCGATGCCCTGTCGACTGATCGGGATATCCATCGCGACCAGCGCGAGTTTGAGCTCGTCTCCATGCTTGTCGGCGAGCGCCTTCACGAGGGGTACCTGCCAATAGCCGGCGGTTCTCGGATCGGACGTGCTGCCTGCGCAGAAGACGTACGGATTCATCTTCGGCGTCGCAGCATCAGCGGGGCATACCGCCTGCCCAAGCAGCAGCACCGGCATCTTCGCGCGTGTCGCCGCCTGGAAGATCGGCGCATAGGTCGACGACAGGCTCATCGAGGCCACCGCAAGCATGCTGTCGTCGTCCATCAATCGCTTGGCGTTGTTCGATGCCTCCGACGGGGCTCCCTTGTCGTCGAGGATCAGGTAGTCGACCTTTCGTCCATCGATCCCCCCGCTGTCGTTCAACCGTGACAGATAGATCCGCAGACCCTCGATGTGTGGCAGGTAGCTGGGCGAGGCCGGACCCGTCGCGGCACCCGATATCCCGATCCGGAACGATTGCTGGGCCTGCACGCCCGGTACGGCCAGGGCGCATGCCAGCCCAGCGACCACAGGAAGCATCGCGACTCGATGAAACGTGTTCATTGCATCCCTCCTCGTGAATCTCATCGGTGGATCTGTCGATCGATTCGACGCTCTTCGTCGTCTTCGTACATCTCGTCGATCAGATGGCGAAAATGCTGCTGCAGCAGACCACGCTTGATCTTGCGTGTCGGCGTGACGGCCTCACCCTCGAGCTCCGGGTCGAGCTCCCGGTCGAGAATGCGGAACTTCTTGATCTGCTCGACTCGTCCGAGGCGCTGGTTGCACTGCTGCACCTCCCGATCGATCAGTGCGTACACCGCGCCGTTCGTCGCCAGGGATCGATAGCCGGTGTAGGGGACGTCGTTCGCTCGGGCCCATTCGGACACGGTGCCGACGTCGATCTCGATCAGCGCAGTGAGGAACTTCCGTCCTTCGCCGATCGCACTCGCCTCGCTTACGTACGGGCTCGACTTCAGTGCCGTCTCGATGCGGCTCGGACTGATGTTCTTCCCCCCGGCAGTGATCACGATGTCTTTCTTGCGATCGACGATATGAAGCTGTCCGTCGTCGTCGACGTGCCCGACATCTCCGGTGTGCAGCCCGCCCTCGCGCAGCGTTTCCGCAGTGGTCTGCGGATCGAGCCAATAGCGGTCGAAGCATCCCGGCGTCCGTGCGACGATCTCGTCATCGTCACCGAAACGGATTTCGACACCGGGATACGGACGGCCTACCGATCCAGGCTTCGGAAAGGGATCTACCTGCGCAGTGAGTACACCACCTTCGGTTTGCCCGAACAGGTTCTTCAGGTTCACGCCCCAGTACTGCCACAGCGCCTGCACCTCGGGCGGAAGCGGTGCACCTGCGGACAGCGCAAGGCGCACGCGATTCAGACCCAGCTTTTTCAGCATGCGATCGAACACCAGTACGCGCGCCAGCCAGTAGGCGGCACTCCATGCCGTTGTCCGGTGGCCGTTCCATCGACGCTGGCGGTAGCCTCGCGCGACATGCATCGCGGCCGCATAGCACAACCGCTTCAGCGGCGTGCTGTTCTCGATGCCGACGATCACGCGGGAAGCAAGCTTCGACCAGTAGCGAGGTACTGATGCATGGTGCTGCGGCGCGACTTCGTAGAGCGTCTCCGTAAAGCGCTCGACTTCGTCCCCGAAGTGCGGAACGATCCCCTGCGTCAGCATGCCCATCGGCGTGTTCATCCGCTCGTACAGATGATTCAGCGGAAGATGCACGACGCTTCGAAAAGTCTCGTCCGGATCGATCTCGGGGAATGCAAAGAACTGATAGCCCTGCGTCACGAGCGCACGGTGCGTATACACCGCTCCTTTCGGATGCGCGCTCGTGCCGGACGTATAGACGATGGTGGCGTCGTCGTTCGGGTGAACGCTGCGGCAACGGGTGAGGAAGGCTTCGCTGTCGCCGCTGTCCCGCTCGATCAGATCGTCCAGCGACAACAGTGCCGCGTGGTCGTACCCGAACATGTTGCTCACGTCGAGCACGACGATCTTGCCGAGCGATGGAAGACGGGGAAGCGAAGGCAGGACCTTGTCGACGTACTCCTGATCCTCCGCAATCAGCACGCGGGCGCCGCCATGTTGCAGGACGTACTCCGCTTCCTCCCGCGAACTGGTCGGATAGAGGCCGTAGCTGATCGCGCCGATGCATTGCGCGGCGAAATCACAGAGGAGCCAGTCGGCTGAAGGATCTCCTACGATCGCGACGCGGTCACCCGGTTCGACGCCAAGTGAACGGAGGCCGAGGCCAATCCGGGAAACCCGTTCCAGCAGGTCGTTCCAGCTAAGGTCGCGATAGACACCGAGATGCTTGGTGCGAAGCGCTACCTCGGCTCCCCGCCGGCGGACGACATCGAGCAGGAGCCCCGGAACGGTCGCGAGTTCCTCCGGGGGGATTGCAAGCGTCGGTCCGTTCAGCCCCGACGGTCGGGATGCGCCGTTCTCGACGCGAACGGATCCGTCAACGCCCGCCAAGGCTGCGCGCGTCGTTGGCGCGACCGGCTGTGGCATGTGTCGAGGGATCGCTTGCGCACCGTTCGGCATCGAGATGTCGGCCGTCTGACTCTGTTGTATTCTTTCGAACGACCATTAGAATTCTACGCAGATGGGAAGCGCGGAATCAAGCATCGGACCGAACTGGGAACCCACGCCGCGCTGGGAGCGTCGGCAGCGGGAAGTGCTGAATGCCGCGGCCACGGCATTCGCCGAGAAGGGCTACCTGGGCGCGAGCATCAAGGACATCGCCGACCGCCTCGGTGTGCGGCAGGCGAGCCTGTACTACTACTTCCCGTCCAAGGAAGCCGCCCTGGCAGCGATCTGCGAACGCGGGGTCAAGGACTTCATTCGAAATCTGCACCAGATACTCGAAAGCGCGTTACCGGTCGAAGAAAAGATACGCGCTGCGATTGCCAACCACCTGATGCCGCTGCGTTCGCGTCCGGAAGCCGACTACATCCGCGTATTCATCCGTCACCGACATGAGCTCCCGGACGAACTTCGTCACCGGATCGCCAGCCTCGCTGCGGAGTACCAGAGCCTGGTCGAACGCCTCTTCGTCGAAGGCATCGCGTGCGGCGAGCTTCGTCACGACCTCGATGCGCAGCGTGCGACGCTCGCCTGGTTGGGACTGTGCAATTCGGTGATCAGTGCCCGGCGCTTGCCGGAAGGAACGACGATCGACACGCTGATCGACGACTATGCGCACATCTTCACCGATGGCGTGTTGCAGCGGGACTCCCCTGCCGCCCCCGCCCTGCCCCGGCTCAGACCGAATCGCAAGGGTTCCCGGAAGTGAGCCACGCCTGGACTCAACCGGCCGCGACGGCTCCAGGCGAATCGACCGGTGTCCCGCTGCCCGAAACGACTCCACCGAGATAGGCCCGAACGACCTCTGCGTGCGACAGCACCTCGTCCGGCGGCCCGTCGATCAGGTATCGGCCGTGATCGAGCACGTACAGCCGGTCGGCCAGGTCGGCCACCATCTGCATGTCGTGCTCGACCCAGAGGATCGGAATGCGCGCCTCGTGCCGGATGCGAAGAATGAAGCGGGCGAGGTCCTCGCGCGCGTCGCGGTTCAGCCCGGCCGATGGCTCGTCGAGCAGCAGCACGGCAGGTTCCATCGCGAGCGCGCGCGCGAAACCGACGATCTTCTGCTGCGCGAACGAGAGATCGGCGACGCGGCGATGGCGCAGGCCCGACAGCTCGACGAAATCGAGCACCTCCTCGCAACGTCGGCGATGCTCGATCTCGGCCTGGCGTACAGAGCGGCTGAACAGCGCTTCGTGCAGCGCACGCGTGCCGATGCGTGCGTGCCGCCCGACCAGCAGGTTCTGCAGCACCGTCAAGTGCGCGAAAAGCTCGCCGTGCTGGAAGGTGCGCGCGACGCCGCCGCGCGCGATCGCGTGCGGCTTGCCGCCGACGAGATCCTTGCCGCGGAAGACGATGCGCCCGCCCTGCGGACGATAGATCCCGCAGATGCAGTTGAGCACGCTGGTCTTGCCGGCGCCGTTGGGCCCGATCAGCGCAAGCAGCTCGTCGGCCTGCAGCGTGAGCGATACGTCGTCGAGCACGGCGAGACCGCCGAAGTGCAGCGATACCTGCTCGAGCGCGAGCACGGCTTCAGCCATACCACCGCCGGCTGCGCCGGTACTGCTTCACCTCGCGATAGCTGCGCCGACCCGAGCCGCTCGCGCCGAGATAGAAGTCCTGGATGTCCTGGTGGTCCGACAGCCGCGTGCGGTCGCCGTCGAGCACGATGCGACCGTTCTCGACGATGTAGCTGTGGTCGGCGATGGCGAGCGCCACCGGCGCGTTCTGCTCGACGAGCAGCACGCTCATGTCGAGCTCGCTGCGGATCGCGCACAAGCGTTCGGCGAGTTGCTCGACGACGATCGGTGCAAGGCCGAGCGACAGTTCGTCGACGAGCAGCAGTTGCGGCGCGCACATCAGCGCCGAGCCGATCGCGAGCATCTGTCGCTCGCCGCCGGACAGATAACCCGCCTCGCGACCGCGAAGCCGCGCAAGCGCCGGGAAATGCTCGTACACCGCGTCGCGCATCACCGCGCCGCGCCGCCCGGACACCGCGTCGCTGCGCCCGATGCGGCGAGGCACGACCGCATCGAGGTTCTCCTCGACGCTGAGGTTCTCGAACACCTTGTCGCGTTCGGGCACGAGCACGATGCCGCGCTCGGTGATGTCGTGGGGCGCCCGATTGGCGATCGCCTCGTCGCGAAAGCGGATCGTGCCGTCGCTCACGCGTGCGTCGTCGATGCCGAGAAAACCCGAGATCGCACGCAGGATCGTCGTCTTGCCGGCGCCGTTGCTGCCGAGCAGCGCGACGATCTGTCCTTCGCGCACCTGCAGCGAGACGCCCTGCACGGCGACGACGACCCTATGGTAGGTGACCTCGAGCCGGTCCACGTCGAGCAGCGGCGCCGGAGCCACGCCCGGCGCTTCGGTTTCGCGGGGCAGCGCGCTCACGATCGGCTCGCCGCCAGCGGTCGCTGCCGGAACGGCCACAGCAGGATCCAGTCCTGGATGCGTCGCCAGATACCGACCAGCCCCTGCGGCTCGAAGACGAGGAAGCCGATCATCACGAGGCCGAAGGCGGCGTAGTTGACGGCGAAGACCATGCCGGAGACGCGCTGCGCGAAGGGCAGCAGCTGCATCGTCCATTCGATTGCATACGGAAAGAGCACGACGAAAGCCGCACCGAGCAGCGCACCGAGCAGCGAACCCATGCCGCCGACGATCACCATCGCGATGTACTGGATCGACAGGAACAGCGAGAACGCCTCGACCGAGACGAAACCGCGGTAGTACGCGAACAGGCAGCCTGCCACCGAGGTCATCGTCGCGCTGACGACGAAGGCAAGCAGCTTGTGCGCGGCAACGCCGACCCCGAGCGCCTCGGCGACCGCCTCGCGATCGCGGATCGCCTGCCACGCACGCCCGGTCTTCGAGCGCAGCAGGTTGACGCACACGAGCAGCGTCGCCGCGCACGCCGCGAGCAGCACCCAGTACCACTCGTGACCGCGATCGAGCGTCCAGCCGAAGAGCTGCGGCGGATCGACGACGATGCCGGTGGAGAAACCGCGGTGCACCTCGTATTCGCCGCCGAGGTAGGCGACGATGAAGTGCAGCGCCAGGGTGCTCACGGCGAGATACAGGCCGCGCAGCCGCAGCGACGGCAGCCCGAACAGCAGCCCGAGCAGCGCGCCGACGGCGGCCGACGCCGGCAGCGTCACCCAGAACGACGCGTCGAGCTCCTTGAACAGGATCCCGGTGGTGAACGCACCGGCGGCAAGCAGGCCTGCGTGACCGAGCGAGATCTGCCCGGCGAAACCGGTCAGCAGCATCAACGCGAGCGCACCGATGCCGGCAAGGAACACCTGGTTGGCGAGATCGAGCAGGAAGGCGTCGGCGACCCACGGAAAGACGACGAGAACCGCGATTCCCAGCACGAGCCAGGCGCGCTGCGTGCGCGTCTGGATCAGTTGCAGGTCCTGCGCGTAGTCGGTGCGGAAATAGCCGCTCGCATGGATGCGGCTAGACACGGTCGATCTCCTCGCGCGTGCCGAACAGGCCCCACGGACGCACGATGAGCATCGCGAGCAGGATGAAGAACGGCGCCACGTCGGAGAGCAGCGGGTTCACGTACTGAATCAGCAGCACCTCGGCTGCGCCGATCACCAGCGAGCCGATCAGCGCACCGAGCAGGCTGTCGAGGCCGCCGACGAGCGCAGCGGGAAAGGCCTTCAGGCCGATGATCACCATCGTCGACTGCAGGCCCGAATCGAGCGCGATCAGCATGCCGGCTGCGCCGCCGGTGAACGTGGCGAGCCCCCACGCCAGCGCATAGACGCCATGCAGACGGATGCCGCGCTGGGCGGCGAGCAGCGGATTCTGCCCCGCCGCGCGCATGCGGATGCCCCAGCGCGTATGGCGCAGGAACAGGAACAGACCGAGATAGACGACGGCCGTGACAACGACCAGCGCGAGGCTCGCCGCCGAGATCCGCGCATCGGCGCCGACCGGGATCGACGCGTTCGTCCAGCCGAGCGCGGCGAGCGGGTACTCCTGCTGCGAGCCCCAGACAAGAGTGACGATCCCGCGCAGCAGGATGCCGAGTGCGATCGTGCACAGCACCGCCGCGAGCACCGACTCGCCCGTCATGCGTCGCATCAGCGCGTAGTAGACGGCAAGGCCGACCGCGAGCGCAAAGCCGGCGGCGGCAGCGAGCGCAAGCCATGGATGCCCGCCGAACAGTGACGCCGTCGTCAACAGGCCGTATGCGCCGAGCATCATCAGCTCGCCGTGCGCCAGATTCAGCACGCGGCTCACCCGGTACACGAGCACGTAACCGCAGCTGATCAGCGCGTAGATCGCCGTCAGCACGGCGATGTTGACGATGAGCTGCATGCGCTACGAAATCACTCGATGTCGAATGCGGTCCAGTCCTTCACTCGAACGGTCGCCGAACCCGCGGGATCCCAGCGCCAGATCCGGTAATACTGCTTCGTGCGGAAGTGGTTCGACTTCGTCCATTCGATCGGACCGCCGCGCAGGCCCTTCGTGTCGACCTTCAGGCGGTTCATCGCGTCGACCAGCTTCTGCGGCGTGGCGGGCCATCCGGCCTCGCGCAGCGCCTGCTCGAGCACCATGCCGCTGACCCATCCTTCGGCGAGCTGCTCGACCGCGTGCGTGGCACCGGCCTTCTGCGCGGCCTGGCGGATCTCGTCGTGCACCGGAAGGCCGTCCTGGAAGAGCGCATTGGCACCGACGACGTAGAGCTCGCCGTCCTTCACGCGCGCGAGCTCCGCCTCGGCCTCGATGTGCGCCCAGGTGATGTAGCGGCCGTCCCAGCCGAGCCGGCGCAACGCCTCGAGCGTCTTGATCTCGGTGACCCACGGCGCCCACGAGTAGGTCCAGTTCGCACCGGCGTCCTTGATCTTCGTGGCGAAGGGCGTGTAGTCGGGCGTCGGCGGCGGGACGATCTCCTTCGAGACCGGCGTCATTCCCATCTCCTTCGACAGGCCCTCGGCGTAGTCGATCTCGCCGCGCGAGACGGGAATCGCCATCGCGACGAGGCCGAGCTTCACCGGCGCCTCGCTCTTCTCCTTCACGAAGTTCAGTGCCATCCGGCTGTCGTATTGCGCGCCGAAGGCGGTCGAGCAGAACTGCAGCTGATCGGCCGGCGGAAATACATCCTTCGGGCAGACGGCGCCGGCGAAGTACAGCGGCACGCCGGCGCGCCGCGTCTCCGCGACCATCGGCGCGTAGGTCGACGACGTGGCGACGTTCAGCACGATCGACACCTCGTCCTGCGTGAGCAGCTTCTTCACGTCGGCCGCGGCCTTCGACGGTTCGCCCTGGTTGTCCTGCACGACGAGGCGGATCTGCCTGCCGTCGATGCCTCCGTTGGCATTGACGCGGTCGACGTAGATGCGCAGCCCTTCGACGACCGGCGCGTAGGTTCCGGCCACCGGGCCGGTGAGCGCACCGCTGACGCCGACGACGTACGCTTCCTGCGCCGCCGAGACGCCGAATGCACCGATTCCGACAGCGAGCGCGAGCGCACGCGAAGCGATCCTCATGGGTCATCCTCCTTGCAACGGTTCCTGTCGTGCGAAAGACGGCGGCTAGCCGGCGAGCCCGGCCGTGCTGCCGGCGATGAGCGCCTCCTCGCGCTCGTCGTACATCGAATCGACGAGCGATCGGAAGCGCTCGTACATCTGCTTGCGCTTGACCTTGCGGGTCGGCGTCACCGGTTCGCCCTCCTCCTCGGGGTCGAGCGCCTTCGGAAGGATGCGGAAACGCTTGATCTGCTCGACGCGCGACAGCTGCGCGTTGGCGCGGTCGATCTCTGCCTGCAGCAGCTCCTGCACCTGCGGATGATGCGCGAGACTGGTGAAACCGGTATAGGGAATTCCCCGCGCGCGCGCCCAGTCGGACACCGTGTCGAAATCGATCTCGACGAGCGCGCACAGGTACCGGCGCGCGTGCCCGAAGACGGCGATCTCCGCGACGTAGGGACTGCCGCGCACGAGGTTCTCCACGTACGACGGCGAGATCGTCTTGCCGCCGGCCGTCACGATGAAGTCGCGCACCCGATCGACGATGCGAAGTCGGCCGTCGATCCACGCACCGGTGTCACCGGTGCGCAGCCAGCCGCGCTCGTCGAAGGCCGCGCGCGTGGCTTCGTCGTTGCGCCAGTAGGCGGAGAACAGGTCGGGCGAGCGAACGAGGATCTCGTCGTTCTCGCCGAGCTCGACCTCGACGCCCGGCGGCGCGGTGCCGACATCGCCTGGTCGGGGAAACGGCCCGGTCTGGCCGGCGATGATCGCGCCTGCGGTCTCGGTCTGGCCGTACATCTCGACGACGTTCACGCCCCACACCTGCCACAGCGCCATCGTCTCGGCTGGCAGCGATGCGCCGCCCGAGACGACAAGACGCAGGCGGTCGAAACCGAGCTTCGAGAGCACCGGGCCGAAGACGGCTGCGCGCGCCAGGCGATACGACAGTGCGGGCGCTGCATCCGTGCCGTGCTCCCATCGCGCACGCGCCTGGTGGCGTCCGACGCGCATCGCCAGCTCGTAGCAGCCGCGCTTGAGCGGACTCGTGCTGCCGAGCGCGACCAGCACCTGGGCCGCGAACTTCTGCAGATAGCGCGGAACGGTGAACAGTACGGTGGGGGCGACCTCGAACATCGTCGTCGGCATCCCGTCGAGGCTCTCGCCGATATGCGCAACGAGCGAGGACATCAGCGGAAGCGTGATCGCGACGTCACGACCGAGCACGTGGCACAACGGCAGGTAGATCACCGTGCGCTGTTCGCCCTGCGCGAGCATCGGGTAGTGCTCGACGAGGCCGAAGGTGCCGGCGAGGTGCGCACCGTGGGCGACGAGCGCTCCCTTCGGATTGCCGGTAGTGCCCGACGTGTAGACGATGAACGCCGGATCGGCGCCGTGCAGCGCAGCGGCCATCGACGACAGCGTGTCGAGATCGCCGTGGCTGTCGTCGACGAGCTCGCGGTACGGCAGCAGCCGCGCATCGTCGTAGGCGAACATCGCATCGGTATCGATGACGACGATCCGGCGCAACTCCGGCAGCCGATCGGCGATCGGCAGGATGCGGTCGACGTACTCCTGGTTCTCGGCGACGAAGATGCAGGCGCCGCCGTCGAGCATCTGGTACTCCACTTCGGCCTGCGATGCCGTGGGGTAGATGCCGTAGACGATCGCACCGGCCGCCTGCGCAGCGAGATCCATGACGATCCACTCCTCGCACGGATCGCCCATGATCGCGACGCGATCACCCTTGCGCACGCCGAGCGAACGCAGCGCCGATGCAGCGCGTGCGACCATCTCGGCAAGATCGGCGAAGCTGCGCTCGCGGTACAGGCCGAGGTCCTTCGAGCGCAGCACGATCGCATCGGGCGTTGCGCGGGCGCGCTCGACGAGCAGCCGCGGCGCGGTGCTTTCGCGAAGCATGGCTGCGGACAGTGCGGGAGCGACGGGAATCGCGGTTCGAGGCATTCGTTGCCGGAGCGCCGAAGGAAACCGATCGTCTATGCCGCCATAGACAGTGTCAAGCGTGGCCCTTCGCGGTGCCCGTCCCGCGGGCCGTCGTGCGCCGCTTCGCCGTGGCGGCCGACGCAGGCCCACGCACCACGCCTTCGCACAGCAGCTTCGCGAAGTGGGCGGCGATCGTCTGCGCGTCGACGCCCGGCTCGCGCCCGTACCAGGCGGCGGCGGAATTGCACAGCGCCAGCAATGCCAGTGTCGCCAGCCGCGAGTCGAGGTCGGCGCGAAGCTCGCGCGACGCGACGCCGCCATCGAAGATCCCCTGGATGATCGACTCGTAGCGGGCCGACAGCCGACCGATGCGCCGGCGCGCGGCATCGGGCAGGTGCTGGCGTTCGTTCAGGAACACGCGAACGAACGCGTGCTTGTCCGCAGTTGCACGCAGATGGCTCGCCATGACCTGCGACAGACGATCGCAGGCGCTACCGGGCGCCTGTGCCGCGTCGAGCGCGTGCTCGATGAATCCTTCCACGCCGCGCTGGCACACTGTCTCGAGCGCCTTGTCCTTCGACGGGAAGTAGTAGTAGAGGCTCGCCTGCCGGATCCGCAGGCGGTCGGCGATGTCCTGCGTCGTCGCGCCGTGGTAGCCACGCTGCGCAAAGACTTCGGCGGCGGCCTCGATCGCTTCGTCGGCGCGGCGGCGAGGACTGCCCGCGGCACGGCGCGACGAAACCGACGACGGATCGCCATCGTGCGGGCGCAGTGCACGGGGCGCCTCGATCGTCGCGGCGCTCTTCGAGGGACGGGCCAAGGTTCCGGAAACGGATGTCGATGACCGATGGTAACCGCTCGGGCATCATGGTAAAACCCGTGGAAATCTATAGATCTATAGATAGAATTATGAAAACCGGGTCAGACCACGGTTTTCCTGCCCTGCCCCGGAGACGCTCATGCCCTACCTTCGCAATGCCTGGTACGTCGCGGCCTGGTCCGAGGAGATCGGCGTCGCATGGGCGCTTCGGCGAACACTGCTCGACGAGGCAGTCGCGCTGTTTCGCGACGAGCGCGCGGTACTGCACGCGATCGTCGACCGCTGTCCGCATCGCTTCGCGCCGCTGTCGATGGGTTGCGTCGTCGGCGAGACGATTCGCTGTCCCTATCACGGCCTGCGCTTCGACGGCAGCGGCCAGTGCGTACACAACCCGCACGGCAACGGAACGATCCCGAAGTCGGCGCGCGTGCGCGCCTTCCCGATCGTCGAGCGTCACGGCATCGCGTGGATCTGGATGGGCGATGCGCAGCGCGCCGACCCGGCCGCAATCCCCGACTTCGGCCTGTTCGACACCGACGCGAACTACGTCGGCCGCGGCTACCTCGAGATCGATGCGAACTACCAGCTCGGCACTGACAACATCCTCGACCTGAGCCACATCGCGTACATCCACGGCGAGAGCCTGGGCAGCGACGAAATGCAACGCTCGCACAGCGAGGTTGCGCAGCACGGGCATACGGTCTGGTCGCGCCGTCGCAACTTCGGCGAGAAGCTGCCGTCCGCGGTGCTCGCACACTACCGGTCGCAACCCGACACGCTGTGGGACCGCTCCTTCGACGTGCGCTGGGATGCGCCGGCGTCGCTGCTGCTGCTGGTCGGCGGCGTCCCGTCCGGCACCACGCGCATCGAGGATGCGCGCGCCCTGCCCTTCGCGCACCTGTTCACGCCGCAGACCGAATCGAGCTCGCACTACTGGTTCGCCGCCAGCTACCCGAAGTCGCTCGGCCCCCGTTACGAGGAGCGCGCACGTGCTGCGCTCGAGTTCCTCGCCGGACCCTTCGAACGCGAGGACCTGCCGATGCTTCGGGCGCAGCAACGCGCACTCGGCAGGCGCGACTTCTGGGCGATGAACCCGGTGCTGCTGGCCGGCGACGCGGCCGCAGTCCGCGCCCGCCGCCTGCTCGATGGGTTGATCGAGCGCGAACAGGAGCCGCAGGAAAACCGGGGACAGCCGCAAAACCGGCAGCCGCCAAACCGGGGTCAGACCACGGTTTCCCCGGGGGAAACCGTGGTCTGACCCCGGTTTGGCGGCTGTCCCCGGCGCGAGCCCACGGCTTCAGTCGAGCGGCAGCCGCGCGCGGATCGTGCCGGTTTCGCGATCGGGCTCGAGCGAGAAACCG
>CAZIDY010000018.1:56257-57576 GCA_964538505.1 uncultured Limnobacter sp.
CGGCAGCCGCGCGCGGATCGTGCCGGTTTCGCGATCGGGCTCGAGCGAGAAACCGACCCGACTCGCCAGCCGCAACATGTCCTCGTTCTCGTCGAGGATCTCGCCGACGATCTCGCGCGTCCCCTGCCCGCGGCAGTAGTCGATGATCTTCGTCATCAGCAGCCGGCCGAGCCCCTCGCCCTTCAGGTCGGAACGCACGAGGACGGCGAACTCGGCGACGACGTTGTCCGGATCGGTGACGGTGCGCACGACGCCGAGCGTCTCGGTTTCGCCGTTCTCGTCGGTGCCGGCAGCAATGAACGCCATCTCGCGGTCGTAGTCGATCTGCGTGAGGCGCGCCATCTGCGAGTGACCGAGCTGGCGCACCGAATCGAAGAACCGCAAGCGCAGATCCTCGGGCGTCATCCGCGACAGCAGCGTCTGGTGCGCCGGCTCGTCCTCGGGCCGGATCGGACGCAGCAGGAGCTCGCGCCCACTGCGCAGCTGCACGGTCTCCTCGAGGTTCTTCGGATAGGGCCGGATCGCCAGCCGGCCGGCGCGCCGCGCCGACGCGTCGACCCGCATGTGTGCATCGACGCAGACGACGCCTTCGTTGCCGGCGAACAGCGGGTTGATGTCGATCTCGACGATCTCGGGGATGTCGACGATCAACTGCGAGACCTGGACCAGCGTCAGGCAGATCGCGTCGATATCCGCTGCCGGACGGTCGCGGTAGGCGCCGAGCAGGCGGTCGATGCGCGTGCGTCCGATCAGCTCGCGCGCCAGCGGCAGGTTCAGCGGCGGCAGCCCGATCGCGTGATCGCGGATCACCTCGACGGCGCGGCCGCCTTCGCCGAAGAGGATCACCGGGCCGAACAACGGGTCGGTGAGCACGCCGATGATCAGCTGCCGGGCATTGCGCCGCGGAACCATCGGCTGCAGCGTGAAACCGGTGATGCGCGCGCTCGGCATGCGCTCGCCGACGCGCCGCGTCATCCCCAGCGCCGCGGTGCGTACGGCATCGGCGCTCTCGAGGTTCAGCGCCACGCCGCCGACGTCCCACTTGCGGGCGATGTCGGGCGACAGCACGGTGAGTGCGAGCGGGTAGCCGATCTCCTCGGCGACCTGCACCGCGTGCTCGCGCGATTCGGCCAGACGCGTCGGCACCGTCGGGATGCCGTAGGCGGCGAGCACCGCCTTCGCGTCGGGCTCCGACAGCAGCGACTGGCCGTCGGCGAGCGCACGCTCGACGACCGCACGCGCCGCGTCGACATCGGGCCGAAACTCGCTCGGCAGCGACGGCGGCGTCTGCATCAGCATTTCCTGGTTGCGGTGGAAGT
>CAZIDY010000019.1:0-56498 GCA_964538505.1 uncultured Limnobacter sp.
TCTCGAACTTGTCCTTCAGCTCGATTTCCTTGGCGACGGAGACGCCGTCCTTGGTGATCGTCGGCGCGCCGAACGAGCGCTCGATCACGACGTTGCGGCCTTTCGGGCCGAGCGTGACGCGAACCGCGTTGGCGAGGAGGTTGATGCCGTTGACCATGCGCGAGCGCGCGTCTTCGGCGAAATGAACCTGTTTGGCTGCCATCTGTGTATTTCTCCTGGGGTGTTCCGGTAGGTCCGCTCGCGATTACTCGACGACGGCCATGATGTCTTCTTCGCGCATGACGAGCAGCTCGTCGCCTTCGACCTTGACGGTCTGGCCGCTGTACTTGCCGAACAGCACGCGGTCGCCGACCTTGACGCCGAGCGGGCGGACTTTGCCGTCGTCGCCGACCTTGCCGTTGCCGACCGCGAGGATTTCGCCCTGGTCGGGTTTCTCGGCGGCGTTTTCGGGAATGACGATGCCCGAAGCGGTCTTGCGCTCGTTGTCGAGGCGCTTGATGATCACCCGGTCATGCAGGGGGCGCAGTTTCATGCGAATAGGCTCCACGGTTCGATGTGAATCGAGAAAGAAAGCAGGAGCCGCAGGCAAACGCTAAGATTCGCCGGCCGGCTCTCGGTGTCCACCCGACGACGCAACGCCCCTGCGGCCCGAAGCCGCCCGGGGTCTTGTTAGCACTCGTCACTGGCGAGTGCTAATTGTAGGGACGCCTTCGGGTATTTTCAAGCCCGTGCGGGGCCATTCGAGCTCGATTTCGTGCTCGCGCCGGTCGTCGACGAGCACCACGTAGCCCTGCGGCGCATCGGCGCCGTCGATCCGCAGCACCGGCTGCGGGCCCGAATCGACGACTCGCACGCGAATCCGGTACGGCGTCTCGCGGTGTCGATAGCGCATCTCGAAGCCGTCCCAGTCTTCCGGAACCAGCGGCTCCAGCCGCAGCCGCTCGCCGGCCTCGATGCGCAATCCGAGCAGCGATTCGACGACGAGCCGGTACATCCAGCCCGCTGATCCGGTGTACCAGCTCCACCCGCCACGGCCGACGTGCGGGGCGACCGCGTAGACGTCGGCGGCGACCACGTACGGCTCGGCGCGGTAGACGGCGACCTGCGCCGGCGTGGCGCCATGATGGACCGGGCAGATCAGCCGGAACAGTTCCCATGCGCGCTTCGCATCGCCCATCTCGGCGAAGGCCATCGCCGCCCAGATCGCCGCGTGCGTGTACTGGCCGCCGTTCTCGCGCACGCCGGGCACGTAGCCGGCGATGTAGCCCGGATTCGGATCGGGGTCGTCGAACGGCGGGTCGAGCAGCTGTACGAGCCGTGCCTCGCGCCGTACCAGATGCTCGTAGAGCGCGTTCATCGCCGATGCCGAGCGCTCCGGCTCGCCGGCGCCGGACAGCACCGACCAGCTCTGCGCAATCGAGTCGATGCGGCACTGCTCGTTGCCGGCCGAGCCGAGCGGCGTGCCGTCGTCGAAGTACGCGCGCCGGTACCAGCTGCCGTCCCACGCATTCTCCGCCAACTGCCCCCGCAGCTTCGCGGCCTCGCTCGCGCAGGTGTCGGCGAAGGCATCGTCGCCGTATGCGCGCGCGATCGGCTCGAAGGAGCGCAGCACCTCGTGCAGGAAGAAGCCGAGCCAGACACTCTCGCCGCGGCCGTGCTGGCCGACGAGGTTCATGCCGTCGTTCCAGTCGCCGGTGCCGATCAGCGGCAGGCCGTGCGCGCCGTAGCGCATCCCGTGCCGGATCGCGAGCACGCAGTGCTGGTAGAGCGTCGCCTCTGCGCTTGATTGCGTCGGCAGGTCGTAGTACGAGTCCTCGCCGGGGTTCACCGGCCGGCCCTCGAGGAAGCCCGCTCGCTCGTCGAGCGCACCGGTGTCGCCGGTTACCTGCACGTAGCGGCAGGTGGCCAGCGGCAGCCACAGGTAGTCGTCGGAGCACTGCGTGCGCACGCCGCGACCGGAAGGCGGGTGCCACCAGTGCTGCACGTCGCCTTCGACGAACTGGCGCGATGCGCTGCGCAAGAGGTGCTCGCGCGTCAGCATCGGCTCCACGTGCACCAGCGCCATCACGTCCTGCAACTGGTCGCGAAAGCCGAAGGCGCCCCCCGACTGGTAGTAGCCGCTCCTCGCCCATACCCGGCAGGCGAGCGTCTGGTAGGCGAGCCAGCCGTTGGCGAGCACGTCGAGCGCGGGCTCCGGTGTCGTCACCTGCACCGTGCCGAGCGCGTGGCTCCAGTAACGATGCACGACCTCGAAGGCTTCGCGTGCACCGCTCGAGCCGCGGAAGCGGTCGATCAGCCGATGGCCCTCGTCGGCATCGCGCGCGACGCCGAGGCGGAAGACGATCTCGCGCTCCTGGCCTTCGGCCAGCTCGAAAGGCACCTGCACCGCCGCGCACGGATCGAAGCCTGCGCCGCTGCGCCCGGACAGCCGCAGGCGGCGCATTGCCGCCGGCCGCCGCGCCGTCCCGTTGCGTCCGATGAACTCGGTGCGGTCGCAGGTGGTCGACTGGAACGATTCGCCAGTGTGCAGGAACGCGACGTAGGGTGAGAACTCGGCGGAGTAGCGATTGCGCGCGAGCAGCGCGCCGCTGTGCGCATCGACCGCGGTGGAGACGTGCATCGCCGATTTCGCGCGCAGGTCGCCGAGCACCCACTCGACGTAGCCGGTGGCAGACAGCCTGCGCGGTCGGCCCGAACGGTTGCGTACGCGCAGCACCGAGAACTTGACCGCCGCGTCGAGCGCCACGTAGACAGTGAGCTCCGATTCGATGCCCGACTCGCTGCGCTCGAAGACGCTGTAGCCGAATCCGTGTCGCGCCGTGCACGACGAAGCGCCGTCGCCGGGCAGCGCGACCGGCGACCAGAAGGCGCCCGATTCCTCGTCGCGCAGGTAGAAGGTTTCGCCGCTCGGGTCGACGAGCGGATCGTTGTGCCACGGCGTGAGTCGGTACTCGTGCGCGTTCTCGAACCAGGTGTACGCGCTTCCGCTCTCGCTGACGACGGTGCCGAATCCCGGGTTCGCGATCACGTTCGCCCACGGTGCGGGCGTCGGCGTTTCGCCGTCGACGACGACGTATTCGCGTGCATCGCGCGTGAACCCGCCGTGGTCGTTGTAGAACAGAAGGTCGGGCCGCTCGGGCGGCACGGTTTCCTGCTCGTCGAGCGGCGGCGGACGGTTTGCCGGCACGAACTGCGCCACGCGGCGCTCGAGTACGGCGCGACGCGACAGCTGCTCGGCCAGGCCGCCGCGCGAGCCGACGACGACGGCGCGCGCGATCGACTGCATCAGTACGCGGTCCTCGCGCGAGATCTGGCTCGCATAGCGTACGAAGATCCCGCCCGGACGGTCGATCACGTGCGCCTCGACGCCGACCGGGAGCAGCGCGAGGATCGTCTCCTGCAACTGCTGGCGATACACGTTGGCCTCGTCGTTCCAGATCACGAGGTCGACCGACAGTCCTCTCAAGCGCCAGTACGCGTGTGCCTGCACGACGTCGCGCACGAGTGCGAGGTGGGCGTTCTCCGAGAGGACGACGAGCACGATCGGCAGGTCGCCCGAGATGCCGTAACCCCACAGGTCGGCCTGGCCGCGCCGGTTGCGCATCAGCACGGCCGGCTCGGCGCGCAGCGCCGGGTTCGCGTAGATGACCGAGCTGGCGAGTCGCGCATACAGCTGCGCGTCGACCTCGCCGATGCCGAGTTGTCGCAGCACCACCTGGCTGTGGCTCCACGCGAGCTTGAAGACGCGATCGGTGAGCCGGCGATCGACGTATTTCTCGACGAGCGCAACGCACGCGGCGCGGCTCGAAGCGATGCCGGTGACGACGTCGATCGTGGCCGACTCGTCGGCGTCGAGCGTGATCGTGCAGCGGCTCGCGACGATCGGGTCGAGCACCGATCCGCAGGAGCCCGACAGCGGACCCGACTGGCGCATCGCATCGGGCGAGGCCAGGCCGTTGCCGCGACCGACGAAGCGCGCGCGATCGGTCTCGTGCGACACCCCGTCGGCGCGCGTCGCGTGCACCGCCATCAGGTGGAACATCCACGGCGTCTGTTCGTCGGGCGAGCGCGGTCGCCGCGTGCACAGGATCGCCGACGGCGATTCGAGCAGTTCGGTCTGCACGAAGAGATTGCTGAAGGCCGGGTGCATCGCGTCGGCGGCCGGCGGGGCGAGCACGATCTCGGCGTAGGTCGTCAGCTCGATCGTGCGGCGCCGGCGGGCGCGGTTGGTCACGGTGACGCGGCGCAGCTCGATGTCGTCCTCGGGCGAGACGACGATCTCGGTGTGCGTCTCGACTCCCGCGTCGTTGGCGGAGACGCGGTCGCGGCGCCGGAACTCGGCGCGTCCCTCGGAGAAGATCGCTTCGTAGCCCTCGGCGCTGCGCAGGCTCGGCTGCCAGGCGGTCGACCAGAACGCGTCGGAGCCGACGTCGCGCACGTAGCAGAACGCGCCCCAGTGATCGCGCGTCGGGTCTTCCTGCCAGCGCGTGACGGCCAGGTCGTTCCAGCGGCTGTATCCGCCGCCCGCGTGCGTGACCATCACGTGATAGCGGCCGTTCGACAGCAACTGCACCTGCGGCGGCGTGCCCTGCACGTCGGTGACGACGCGGATCGGCATCCCGCTCGGTGCGAAGCCGAGCTGTGCTTCGGGCGACGGCGTCGTGTGCCGATGGAAGGCCGGCACCTTCGGCACCCGCTCCTGCAGCAGCAGCAGCGCACCGCGCAGGTTCGGGTCCGACGCGAAGCGGCGCTGCATCGGCTGGTCGCGCAGCAGCGAGACGAGCGACAGCAGGCTCATGCCCTGGTGGTGCGCCATGAACGAGCGCACGACGGTTTCGGTCTCTCCGGGCGGCACGCGCGACGCGGTGAAATCGACCGCTTCGTACAGCCCGAATGCGCCGGCCAGGCGCTCTGCCCAGAGCCGCTGCAGGTTGCGCACGGCTGAATGCGGATCGACGAGCAGCGCGAGCGCGCTCGCATAAGGCGCGACGACGAGATCGGCGGACAGGCCGCGCTTGAGCCCCAGGCCCGGAACGCCGAAGGCCTTGTACTGGTAGTTGAACGCCGTATCGACCGCGTGGTAGCCCGACTCGGAGATGCCCCACGGCACGCCGCGCTGGCGTCCGTACTCGATCTGGCGCGCCACCGCCGTCCGGCAGGTCTCGTCGAGCAGGCTGTTGCCGTAGCTCGGCATCACGAGCAGCGGCATCAGGTACTCGAACATCGAGCCGCTCCATGACACGAGCACCGGTTCGCCGCCGACGCGGGTGAGCAGTCGGCCGAGCGCGAACCAGTGCTCGGTCGGCAGGCGGCTGTGCGCAATCGCGAGAAAGCTCGTCAGCCGCGCCTCCGAGGCGAGCAGGTCGTAGAAACCCGCGTCCAGGCGCCGCTCGTCGACGTTGTATCCGATGCTCAGCAGATGGCGTTGCGGGTCGTAGAGGAAGCGATAGTCGAGATCGGTGAAGTCGTCGATCCGATCGACCAGCGCGGCAATGTGCGCGAGCCGCTCGGCGGCTTCCGTGCTGCCCGCCCGTGCTGCCTCGCGCAGCGTCGGCACGCGGCGATGGTCGTCGTCGGCATCGCTCGGCGCCAGCAGGTACAGCTCGTCGAGCGCTGCATGGCACTGCCTCGACAGCGCGCGCGCCCATCGCATCGTTTCCACCGCCGCGCTGCGTTGCAGTGCATGCGGATGCAGCGACGCTTCGTCGACTTCCTCATCCACCGTCTGCACTTCGCTGTCTGCCTGCGCCTGGGCGTCGGGATCCTCGTCGAACAGCGATTCGCCGTTGCTGCGAGCGCGCGGCGTACGTTCGTCCCGATGGCCGGCGTCGCCCGTCGTCCCCGCATCGCCATTGCCGGTCGTCGACCCGACGTCGGCGGCCCGCTCGATCTCGTCGTTGGTCGCTGCGATCGCCGCGACGCATTCGTCGGCCGCTCCCGCAAGTTCGGCGAAGGCACGACGCGCAGCGCCGAGGTTCGCCACCGGCATCTGGGCGATCCGCGCGAGCTGCGTGCCGAAGCGGCGAACGGGCGCTGCGCGCGGCGTCGAGCCGGCCGTCTCGAGCAACACCTGCCAGGCGTCGTTCAGTCCGTCGATCGTGCGCGGCGACAGGATCGGCGCGTCGGCAAGCGCGAGCAGGCCCGGGCGCAGTACGAGCAGCAGCCCGGCGAGGTTGCCGCTGTCGACGCTCGACACGTAGGTCGGGCGCAGCGGCTGCAGCGTTCGCGTGTCGTACCAGTTGAAGAAATGGCCCTGGAAACGTTCGAGCGAAGCCATCGTCTCGAGCGTATTGCCCGTGCGCTCGATCAGCTCGCCGGCGCTCAGGTAGCCGAAGTCGAATGCGGCGAGGTTCGCCGTCAGCGCGAAGCCGATGTTGGTAGGGGACGTGCGGTGTGCGATGCGCTCGACCGGGGCCTCCTGGTAGTTGTCGGGCGGCAGCCAGTGGTTCTCGTCGTCGACGAACTCGTCGAAATACGCCCAGGTCCGGCGCGACAGCATGCGCAGGAAGCGCGTCTGCCCGGCGTCGAGCGGTCGCACGCGCGTGCGCAGCGGCCGGCTGAGCCACCATGCGATCGCCGGCGAGACGAACCACGCGACGAGCAGCGGCGCTGCATACCAGAAGGCCGCCGGATGCGTCGCGGCGATCCACGCGGCGGCGAGCACCGCCACGACCGGCGCCGACAGCATGGCTCCGTAGCTGCGTCGCAGGTCGGCGGCGGCGTTCGCGTCCTCGCCGCTGCGTGCACGGTCCTCGACGATCTCCGACGGACGCCACTCGAGCAGCTTGCGCCGTGTGACGATCGTGCGCCATTGCGCACGCACGACCGCGTCGAGATGCACGCGCGCTTCGTATGGCAGGCATGCGACGAGAAAGAGCGCCTGCTTCGCATGGCGCCACGCGGACGACGACACCAGCACGAGGTGGCGCGGCAGCGGCGTCGTCTCCGCGCGGCGGAACAGCCCGAGAACGAGTTCGACGACGAGCGGCACGAAGAAGATGCCGAGCATCGCCAGCGTCCACGCCGCCGACACGCCGGGCAATGCCCAGGCGGCGAGCAGCACGAGCACGATCGCGGGCGCGACGAGGCTGCGCCGCAGATTGTCGAGGATCTTCCAGCGCGACAGCGCGCTCAGCGGGTTGCGTGCGTCGACGCCGTCCGGAGTCGGAACGCGCGGCAGCATCCAGCTCGCGATCTGCCAGTCGCCGCGGATCCAGCGATGCCGGCGCGCGACATCGTCGAGGTAGCGCCAGGGTTGCGACTCGTACAGCACGACGTCGTTGACGAGGCCGCAACGCGCATACGAACCCTCGAGCAGGTCGTGGCTGAGGATGCGGTTGTCGGGAAAGACGCCGGCGAGCGCGCGCTCGAAGGACTCGACCTCGTAGATTCCCTTGCCGATGAACGAGCCCTGCCCGAACAGATCCTGGTAGATGTCGGAGACGGTTCGCGTGTACGGATCGATTCCCGGGTCGCCGGCGAACAGGCTTGCGAAGCGCGAGCGGTTCGCTCCGGGCAGCCCGACGCCGACGCGCGGTTGCAGGATCGCGTGTCCGGCGCGCACGATCGGTGCGCGGCCGTGCTGCGCAGGGGTGAAGCGGGGACGGTTCAGCGGGTGCGCCATCGTGCCGACCAGCTCGTGGGCAGCGTCGTGCGGCAGTTCGGTGTCGGTGTCGAGCGTGATCACGTATCGCACGTCGCCGAGCGCGCGATGCTCGCCGACGATGCGCGAAAACGCTTCGAGCGCCTGTGCATCGTCGGGTGCGCGCAGCAGCCGGTTCAGCTCGGCGAGCTTGCCGCGCTTGCGTTCATGGCCCATCCAGATGCGCTCGACCGGGTTCCAGCGGCGCGGTCGATGGAACAGGAAGAAGCGATCGGGCACGGCTGCATCGCTACTGTCCACGACGCCTGTGTCGGCAGGCGTATCCGCATCGTCGTGGATGCCGGCATGCCGCTGGTTCAGCGTCTCGATGCCGCGCACGGCGGCCTCGAGCAGTGTTTCGTCCTCGGGCCGATGCTCGCTGTCCGCATCGGTGAAGTCGGTGAGCAGTGCGAAGAAGAGCTGGTCGTCCCGGTTGGCCAGCGCGCGCACCTCGAGCGCGTCGACGAGCGCGTCCACGGCGGCCCCGTTCGTCAACATCGACGGGACGACGACGAGCGTGCGGCTCTCGAGCGGGATGCCGCGTTCGAAATCCATGCGTGGCAGCGGAAGGGGCGCCACGAGCATCGTCGCCATCCGGTTCACCAGCGAGATCGCCAGCTGGCTCGTCGCAATCGCGAGCAGCACGAAGAGCGGCACGATCGCCCACGGTGAGTCGAGCCCGAGTGGAACGGCGAGCACGAAGGTGAACGCGAGCGTGAGCAGCGCGATCGCGCCGAGGTAGGGAAGCAGCCGCAGCCGGCCCGCGCGCGCTCGCATGCGTCCGAGCCATGGCAGGCGTGCGCCGATTTTGTGTTCGAGCGCGGGGCGGCCGGCGTCGACCAGGTGATAGCCGACGTGCCAGG
This sequence comes from uncultured Limnobacter sp., assembly GCA_964538505.1. GTDB lineage: Bacteria > Pseudomonadota > Gammaproteobacteria > Burkholderiales > Burkholderiaceae_E > Zeimonas. Next base: position 8,506 of record CAZIDY010000019.1, read on the forward strand.
CCGGCTCGTCGGCGTCGCGCGGTGCGGCTGCGGCCCGCTCGACCGCCTTGCGGGCGACCTCGAGCTCGCTTGCCGGGCTGCGCCGCGCAATCTCCTCGACCGCGTGGCGATAGCGGTCGCGCGTCGCGAAGTTCATCCGAGGGTAGACGCCCGCCGGGTCCTGCGCGAGTGCGTGCTCGACGAGGCTCATCGCCTCGACGAAGCTGCGCCAGTCGAGCGCGCCGAGCTCGCGCAGGCTGCCGATGCTGTTGCTGACGAGTACCTCGTCGGTGGCCTGGCGCCGGTTCTCGCGGCGCACCTGCTGCTCGATCGTCAGGCCGGCTTCGCCCAGGTGCTGCTCGATCCAGGTGAGCGGCAGCGTCAGCGAAGGGCTGCGTCCCTGCAGGCGTCGTGCGAGCTCGGCGACGAAGGCGCTGCCCAGCGGCGGATCCGAACGCGCCATGTCGGCGACGACGACGATGATGTTCTTCGGATCGTGCTCCGCGGTATCGATCATCGTGTCGGCCCAGCGGTCGGCGAGATCGCGTTCGCGATGGCTGCGCTCGATGCGCAGCGCGGCGCCGGCCAGCTTCTCGATCAGTGCCAGCCGCAGCATGATCGGAATCGCCCACAACTCGCCGAGCCGCAGCGGCTCGACGGTCTGGTACGACTCGACGAAGCGCCGCAGGCTTTCCATGTCGACGCGCCCGTCGGCGCGGGAGATGCTCTCGATGGCGAGGTCGTAGACGCGCGGCAGCGCAGCCGACGGGCCTTCGAGCAGTTGCGGCAGCTCGCGGCTGTAGCTCGCCGGAAGGTGTTGCCGCGCGATGCGGATGTGCTCCTCGATCAGGTAGAAGTTGTCGAGCAGCCATTCGCCTGCCGGCGTCGTGCGGCGCGACTCGGCCACCGTCGCGCACAGCTGCTCCCAGACCGAGACCAGGATCGTCTCGTTGTTCCCCAGTCGTTGCAGCAGGTCGTTCGGTCCGCGGCCGGCCATGAGCTTGTGCTGGCGCGCGAGGCGCAGCCCGTGCTGCGCCATCTGGTCGGCCGTATAGATCTCGGCGCGCTCCGACGGTTCGTCGCTTTCGGTCGGCAGGGAGCGGATCGTCGTGACCCACGGGGCCCACGCGGGGAGGTGCCAGAGAGCGGAACTGCGGGAAGGGCTGCGGGGTGACTTCAAGGCGGTCCTCGTTCGTTGCGCGAACGCGCAGCCGCCAGCGTGCACACGGCCTGGACGCGGCGGCCGGCCGGTCGATTCTGCCCCGGGCGAGGCAGCGACTCGGCAATAGCCGCCTCGCGGGCGGTGCATGGCCGCAGAAGGTACGGCCGCAGGAAAGCAAAACGGCCGCAGAACGTACGGCCGCAGGAAAGCAAAACGGCCGCAGAACGTACGGCCGCAGGAAAACAAAACGGCCGCCTTGCGGCGGCCGTTCGGGAAGGCGGCTGCGGCGTCTCGCCGCGTCCGCTTCCGGCTTACAGCGGGCGGATCGCCGACGCCTGCAGGCCTTTCGGACCCTGCTTGACGGCGAATTCGACGCGCTGCTGTTCCTGCAGTGTCTTGAATCCGCTTCCCTGGATCTCGGAGAAGTGCGCGAAGAGATCCGCGCTGCCGTCATCGGGGGCGATGAAGCCGAAACCCTTGGACTCGTTGAACCACTTGACCACGCCGGTCACTCGATTGCTCATGCTTGCGCTCCATACGTTACGCGTTCGGAAATACACCGGGGCGCCCTGGCCGCGGCGGCAGACAGATCAAGAGGAACAATCAGGTATTCGAGACGCGCTACCCGGGAAGGGCAGGCCGGCTGGACACGCAAAGATGGACGACTCGCTCAGTATGCGCGGCGCAGGATATCCGGTTCGCGGCGTCTTGTCCAGCGCGAATGCTTCGAACCGACCAGCGGCGTCATTCCGGCTCGACGCCGAGCGCGACGAGGAAGCGCGACACCATGTTGTAGGTGGCGACGACGGCGACGAACTCGACCGTCTCGCGTTCGCCGATCCGGTGTGCGAGCGCGTCGAGCTCCGCTTCGGGCACCTGTACCGAACGCGTGCTCGAGATCGCCACGGCGAGCGCGGCGCGCTCGGTCGCGTCGAAGAGCGCGGAGTCGGCGATTGCCTGCTCCGGATTGCGCAACGCGTCGAGCTGCATCTGCGTTCCGCCCGCCTTGCGGAACTCGGGCGCGTGCTGGACGAACTCGTATTCCGCGCCATTCAGCACGGCGACGACGCACATCGCGAGCTCGCGCAGCCTTGGCGACAGCGCGAGCTTCGTGCGTACCGCGCCGAGAAAGGTGTTCCAGCCCGACGCGAGCTCGGGGCTGTGCAGCAGCATCCGGTCGAGGTTCAGTAGCGTGCCGCCGCGCCGCGCGCGGACTGCGTCGACGATGTCGCGCGGCTCGGAGAGGTCGGCGGGAACGTAGGGGATCCGGGCCATTCGTATGGCTTGCGAGGGGCGGCTGCGCGCCTCAGGCGATGCGCGAATAGCTCGCGCCGCCGCCCGTGGGCCGCGCTGCCTGCTCGGCCAGGTATCGATCGAAGGCCATCGCAACCGCGCGCACGAGCAGCCGGCCGCGCGGCAGTACCTCGATGCCGCGATCGTCGACGCGGACGGCACCGGCTTCGGCGAGCGGCGCCAGCGCGGTACGCGCGTCGGCAAGCAGGCTGCGACTGTCGATTCCGCGTCGCGCATCGAGTGCATCCCAGTCGAGCGCGAAATCGCACATCAACGACTGGATGACGTCGCGGCGAAGGAAGTCGTCGGCATCGAGCGCGATGCCGCGCACGACCGGCAGTTCGTCGCGATCGATGCGCCGGTAGTAGCCGTCGAGCACCTTGTCGTTCTGCGCGTAGACATCGCCGACCGACGAGATGGCCGAGACGCCGAGCGCGATCAGGTCGCCGGAGTCGTGCGAGCAGTAGCCCTGGAAGTTGCGGTGCAGCCGGCCCTCGCGCTGCGCGATCGCCAGCTCGTCGTCTTCGCGCGCGAAGTGATCGAGCCCGAGGTGCCGGTAACCGGCGCTTTCGAACATGCCGACGGCGTTCTCGAACATCCGCGCCTTCTCCTCCGACGACGGAAGGTCGGCCTCGGCGATGCGGCGCTGCGGCTTGAACAGCGCCGGCAGGTGCGCGTAGTGGTAGAGCGCGATGCGATCCGGGCTGGCGGCGATCGTCTTGCGCAGTGTTTCCTCGAAGCGCTGCGCGTTCTGCTTCGGCAATCCGTAGATCAGGTCGACGTTGATCGACCGGTATCCGGCGGCGCGCGCCGTGTCGATCAGCTCGACCGTCTGCTCGTACGACTGGATGCGGTTCACCGCAGCCTGCACGACCGGGTCGAAATCCTGCACGCCGAGGCTGACGCGGTTCAGCCCCATGTCGCGCAGCGTGCGCAGCCGCTGAGGGCCGACGGTTCGCGGGTCGACCTCGATCGAGTATTCGCCGTCATCGACGAATTCGAAGTGGCTGCGCAGCGCGTCGATCAGCTGGCCGATCTCGGCATCGGGCATGAAGGTGGGCGTGCCGCCGCCGAAATGCAGATGCCGTACCGGCTGGCCGCGTCCGGTGAGATCGGTGACGAGCGCCATCTCGCGCTGCACCGCCTCGAGGTAGGGCGTTGACTGCTCGACGTGCTTGGTGCCGATCTTGTTGCAGGCGCAGTAGTAGCAGATGACCCGGCAGAACGGGATGTGCACGTACAGGCCGAGCGATTCGCCGCGCCGGTCGGCACGTTCGGCGAGCGCGCGTGCATAGCGCTGCCCGTCGACACGCTCGTCGAAGCGGTCTGCAGTGGGATAGGAGGTGTAGCGGGGTCCGCGGCCGCCGAAGCGCTCGAGCAACTCGGCGTCGATGACCAGCGGTTCGCGCGAGGCGGCAGTCATTTCATCCGGATTATATCGCCGGGGCCCCTGCGGCGGCCGCGCCGGGGCCCCTGCGGCGGCCGCGCCGGGGCCCCTGTGGCGGCCGCGCCCGGCTCCGCGGCGCCCGGTGTCCATGGATAATCGGCCGATGCTGCGGCTTTCGGCATGACGACAGGGGAACGGCGCATCGCGCTTGCCGGCGCGCTGCTGCTGTACCTGTCCTTCGTCGCGTATCAGTCGCTCGCCGGAGGCCGGGTCAAGATCTGTGCGGCGCCGCTCGCCGATCCGGGCAGTGGCTGGTACGGCAGCGATGCGCTCGCCAACGTCGTCGCCTACGTGCCCGCGGGTCTGCTGGGCGGCGCGCTCGCGGCTTCGTTCGGCGGCATCGCCGTGCGGGCGATTGCCTGGATCGGGATCGCCGCGTTCTCGCTGTCGATGGAGCTCGCGCAGGCCTGCCTGTCGGGACGCGTGTCGAGCTCGGTCGACTGGGCGACCAATTCCTTCGGCGCCGCGCTCGGAATCGTCGCACTGCCGGTCGTCGTGCGCCTGCTGCACCTGTTTCCGCGCAACGACGAGCGCCGCGAGCGCGTCGGCCTGCGCGTCGTGCTCGTCGCCTGGCTGGTCATCGGCGCCTGGTTCGCCTCGTCGACCGCGCCGTGGCGCTTCACCTTCGACGTGGGCACCCTGCGCGCGAACCTGTCGTTCCTCCGGGCGGCGCCTTCCTTCGATGCGTGGGATGTCGTGCGCCATGCGTTCGCGTGGATGACGGTTGCCGTCGCCGTGCGCGCGCTGATCGACGAACGCCTGCGTGCCTCGGTGGCATTCGTCGTCGTGCTCGCCGTCACGCTCGGCGCGCAGGCGCTGCTCGTCGGTCGGGCGCTATCGTGGTCGGAGCTCGGCGGCGCGGCGCTCGGCGCCTTCGTCGCGTTGCTGCTGCTCGTGCCCGCGGCGAGCGGCCGGCTGATGCGTATCGCGCCGCTGCTCGCGTTCATCTCGGTTGCCGCGTTCGAGCTCGCGCCCGGTCGCGCGTGGTGGGGCGACGACCGCTTCTCGTGGTGGCCGCTCGTCGGCCGCGGCAACCTGCTGGCCGCGCTCGACTTCAGTCTCTACTTCTGCTGGTTCGCCTTCGTGCTCGTGCTCGCGTTGCGCTGGCGACAGGCGCGCACGCGGGCAGCGATTGCGCTCGGCGTCTTCGCCACGCTCGCGATGCTTGCGCTGGAGGTCGCGCAGCGCTGGATTCCCGGCCGCACCGCCGACACGTCGCCGGCGCTGATCACCGCACTTGCGCTTGCCGTCGCGTGGCTGCTCAGCGAGCACAGTGGCGAGCGCGTTGGCATCGCTACAGGCCGAGCTCGTTCCAGAGTGCGTCGATCCGTTGCTCGACCTGCGCGTCGTTCGTGATCGCGCGGCCCCAGTCGCGTGTCGTCTCGCCGGGCCACTTGTTCGTCGCGTCGATCCCGATCTTCGATCCGAGTCCCGATACCGGCGAAGCGAAGTCGAGCGAATCGATCGGCGTGTGCTCGACGATCGTCGCATCGCGCGCCGGATCGACGCGGGTCGTCATCGCCCAGATCACTTCCTTCCAGTCGCGCACGTCGATGTCGTCGTCGACGACGACGACGAACTTCGTGTACATGAACTGGCGCAGGAAGCTCCAGATACCGAACATCACGCGCTTGGCGTGACCCGGGTACTGCTTGCGCATCGAGACGATCGCGATGCGGTACGAGCAGCCTTCGGGCGGGAGATAGAAGTCGACGATCTCGGGGAACTGCTTGCACAGGATCGGAACGAACACCTCGTTCAACGCGACGCCGAGCATCGCCGGCTCGTCGGGCGGCTTGCCGGTGTAGGTGCTGTGATAGATCGGATCGCGCCGCATCGTGATGCGATCGATCGCGAGCACCGGGAACCACTCGCGCTCGTTGTAGTAGCCGGTGTGATCGCCGAAAGGCCCTTCGATCGCCATCTCCCAGCCGGTGCGTGCCGCGGCGGGCAGATCGCCTTCGTGGCCGAGTGCATCCGCATTCGCACGCGTGCGCGATGCATCAGGATCCGGAAGGATCGAGCCCTCGAGCACGATCTCCGCACGCGCGGGCACCTGCAATGTACTGCCGATGCAGTTCGCGATCGCGGTGCGTGCACCGCGCAGCAGGCCGGCGAACTGGTACTCGGACAGCGTGTCGGGGATCGGCGTCACCGCAGCGAGCATCGTCGCGGGATCGGCGCCCAGTGCAACGGCGATCGGGAATGGCGTGCCCGGATGCATCTGCGCGTGGTCGCGGAAGTCGAGCGCGCCGCCGCGGTGTGCGAGCCAGCGCATGATCACGCGGTTCGCGCCGATCACCTGCTGTCGATAGATGCCGAGGTTCTGTCGAGGCCGTCGCGGACCTCGAGTCACGACGAGCCCCCAGGTGATCAGTGGTCCTGCATCGCCCGGCCAGCACGTCTGCACCGGCAGCGTCGACAGATCGACGTCATCGCCTTCGATGACGATCTCCTGGCACGCGGGGCGCGATTCGATCTCGCGCGGCGACATCTTCATCACCTGTCGCAGCATCGGCCACTTGTCCCACGCGTCGCGCAGACCGCGCGGAGGTTCGGGTTCCTTCAGCCAGGCGAGCAGTTCGCCGATCGATCGCAGCGCCTGCGTCGAATCGGCACCGAGTCCGGCTGCCACGCGCTTCGTCGTACCGAACAGGTTCGCGAGCACCGGCATCGTGTACGCGCGATCGTTGTCGCCCGGTCGCTCGAACAGCAGCGCGGGTCCGCCGCTGCGCAATACACGGTCGGCGACCACGGTCATCTCGAGTCGTGGCGAAATCGGCACGGTGATGCGTCGCAACTCGCCGATGGCCTCGAGTCGCGCGCAGAAGTCACGCAGGTCGTCGTATTTCAAGATAGTGAGTCGTTGCAATTCGCGTCCGGCGCCATTGTGTCATTGCGAATTCGTGACGAAGTGGTTGCACATGGCGAAATGCTCGGTTGACCGGCGCGACGCTTGCTCCATAGAATCCGAACCGTTTCGACCGCGCCGTCGCCCGACGGCCGCCCACAGCCAGGCGAAACATCGCGCTTCGGATCCGGTTCGAGGCCACCGCAGCCGCAGTGCTGCAACGTTCGATTCCTTCGGCAAAGTACCGGAGGGCGATGACAAGAGAGGCCCGCACTACGCCGCACGCGGGCTCGATGACGACCGCCGTATCGGCGGGCGACCGCCATACCGGCGGGCCGTACGGCGAGAGCCGGAAGGAGTCTGGATGCTGCAGCAGCATCAGGTCGGTGCATTGTTCGGCCTATTCGTGCGAGCCATCGGTGCCGCGCGCTTCGTGCGCGCCATTGCACCCGTGGCCGCGCTGGTCGCCGTTGCGTCGATCCCGCTGCCGCGTGCTGCAACGTCGATCGATATCACTGCGCCTTCGTCCGGTTTCGTCCAGACGCTCGCGGTAGCGCAGCGTGCGACGAGCGATCCCGTGCTCTCGCCCGAGCGCTGGAGCGCAATCGCTGCGCGTGCCGCGCATCGCGATGCCGCGGATGCAACGCCAGCCGTGCGCATCGGCGATCGATGGCTGCAGTTGCGTGCCGCGCACGCGACGCAGAAAGCGGAACAGCGTTCGCCGCGCCATGTCGGAGATCGGCTCCTGCACGTCTCGGAGTCGCAGGCATTCGACCCGTGGGTACCGACGATCGCACTCGAGGCCTTCGCATCGCTGGGCCGTGCCGTGAAGCCGGTCGCGTCCACCGGTGCCGAGCCGCGCGCTCCGCCCGCTACCGCATCGCAATCGAAGGACGCAGGCGATCCGCAGCCTGCGTCCGCGAACGCGAACGCAGTAGCGATGATCGCGCAGGTTACCGAGCACGACTTCGCCACTGCAGCTTACGGCCCTGCACCCACGCCGATCGCAGCGGCCACTCAGACGAAGACCCCGCCCGAAACGCTGTCGCCGCTGAAGCTCTCCGCGGAGCAGCGAAACATCTCCCGCTTCGTCGCACGCCGTTATCGAGTGAGCCTCGACGACGTGCAACGTTTCGTTGCGCACGCGTATCGCGCAGCGGGCGAGTTCCGCCTCGATCCGCATCTCGTGCTCGCCGTCATGTCGATCGAGTCGAGCTTCAACCCGAACGCACGCAGCTCGGCCGGCGCGCAGGGGTTGATGCAGGTGCTCACACGCGTGCATCTCGACAAGTTCGCACCCTTCGGCGGCGCGGGTGCCGCACTCGACCCGGTTGCGAACATCACCGTCGGCTCGCGCATCCTGAAGGAATACCTCGTGCGCGAAGGCAGCGTCGAGGGCGCACTGAAGTCCTATGTCGGCGCAGCGCTGCTGTCGCACGATTTCGGATACGGCCGGAAGGTGCTCACCGAACGTGCGCGCATCGCCGCGGCCGCACGCAACGAAGCGATGCCGCGCACGACCACGGCACGCGCGGACGGCGGATCGACGAAGATCGCGATGGCCGCGACGCAGCGCACGGGCAAGACGAAGGTCGCTGCCCGTGCGGAGGTCAGACCCGCGCAACCGGATGCGCAGGCAGCGAGCGCACCTGCGATGAAATCGGGCTCCACCATCGAGGCGGAATCGGCCGGCTCCTCGCCTGCGCAGCCGGGCGAGCCGCGCGCGGCATCGACAACGGTGCTGACGCCTGCGGGTACCTTGCGCGAGCTCTGAACCGCGGCTGCCTTGCCGCTGTCGATCAACGACGATCGCGCTGCAGGTAGCGTCCGATGCGGTCGATCGCTTCCTCGAGTCGCGGCATCGAATTGGCGTACGAGACGCGCAGGTGCCGCTCGGCCTCGTGCACGCCGAAATCCATTCCGGGTACCACCGACACGAAGGTGCGCTCGAGCAGCTCGTCGGCGAAGGCCGAGCTGTCATGGGTATGCGCACTGCAGTCGACCCACGCGTAGAACGCGCCATCGGGCGTGACCGGCACCGGCAGCCCGATCGAGCGCAGCGCGGGCACGATGTAGTCGCGGCGGCGGCGGAACTCGTCGCGCCGTTCGCGATACACGGCCTGCGATTCCTCTTCGAAGCAGGCGAGTGCGGCGTGCTGCGCGAGCGTTGACGCGCAGATGTACAGGTTCTGCGCGAGCTTCTCGAACACCGGTGCGAGCGATGCCGGAACGACGAGCCAGCCCAGTCGCCAGCCGGTCATGTGGAAGTACTTCGAGAAGCTGTTCGAGACGATGATGTCGTCGCCGAGCTCGAGTGCGCTATGCGAGGACTCGGCGTACTGCAGTCCGAGATAGATCTCGTCGACGATCGTGAAGCCTCCTCGCGCGCGAACGCCGTCGACGATGCGGCCGAGCGCGTCGAAGGGGATCGATGTGCCGGTCGGGTTGGCCGGCGACGCGATCAGCGTGCCGCGCGTCGCGTCGTTCCAGTTCGCGTCGAGCAGCTCGCGCGTCATCTGGAAGCGCGTGTCCGGACCGACCGGCACCGCGCGCGGCACGCCGTCGAAAGCGGTCACGAAGTGACGGTTGCACGGATAGCCCGGGTCGGTCATCAGCACTTCGCCGCCCGGATCGACCAGCGCGCAGCTCGCCAGCGACAGCGCTGCGGAAGCGCCTGCGGTGACGACGACGCGCAACGGATCGACGTCGAGGCCGTAGCGCTCGCCGTAGTCGCGTGCGATCGCCGCACGCAGTTCGGCCAGTCCGTTGGCCGACGTGTACTGCGTGTGCCCGGCGCGCGCGGCGCGTTCGAGTGCGGCGACGACCGGTGGCGGCGCAGTGAAGTCGGGCTCGCCGATGCTCATCTGGATGACCGGATGGCCCGCCGCCTGCAGCGCCGCGGCGCGGGCGACGACCTGCATCACGTGGAAGGGCGCGATTCGCGCGGTGCGCTGCGCAAGCGGATAGAGACTCGTCATACACTGGATTCTATCGAGCGGCGGTGGGCGAACCTGACATAATCGTCGCCTCTTTCGGGCAGGGGTAATCGAGGATGACGATCTCCGGGAACACGGATCTGCGCAAGGCGGCGCTCGAATATCACGAGGCCGGAAGCCCCGGGAAGATCGCGATCGCGCCCACCAAGCAGCTGCTGTCGCAGCGCGATCTTTCGCTCGCGTATTCGCCCGGCGTCGCCGCTGCATGCGAAGAGATTCTCGCCGATCCGGTCAACGCGTTCCGCTACACGGCGCGCGGCAATCTCGTCGGCGTCGTCACCAACGGAACTGCGGTGCTCGGCCTGGGCAACATCGGCCCGCTCGCCGCCAAGCCGGTGATGGAAGGCAAGGCGGTGCTGTTCAAGAAGTTCGCCGGCATCGACGTCTTCGACATCGAGATCGACCAGCCCGACCTCGACCGCCTCGTCGACGCGATCGCGTCGCTCGAGCCGACCTTCGGGGCGATCAACCTCGAGGACATCAAGGCGCCCGACTGCTTCTACGTCGAGCGCAAGCTGCGCGAGCGGATGAAGATCCCGGTGTTCCACGACGACCAGCATGGCACCGCGATCGTCGTCGGCGCGGCGGTGCTCAACGGGCTGCGCGTCGTCGGAAAGAATGCCGCCGACGTGAAGCTCGTCTGCAGCGGAGCGGGTGCGGCCGCGCTCGCGTGCCTCGACCTGCTGGTCGACCTCGGCATCAAGCGCGAGAACATCTGGGTGGCCGACATTGCCGGCGTCGTCTGGTGCGGTCGCACCGAGCTGATGGACGAGATGAAGGAGCGCTTCGCGCAGGACACCCCGCTGCGCACGCTCGGCGAGCTGATCGACGGTGCCGACATCTTCCTCGGACTGTCCGCGGGCGGCGTGCTCAAGCAGGAGATGGTCGCCCGCATGGCGAAGCGCCCGCTCGTGTTCGCGCTCGCCAACCCGGCGCCGGAGATCGATCCGGAGCTGGTGCGCGCGGTGCGGCCCGACGCGGTGATGGCCACCGGGCGCACCGACTACCCGAACCAGGTCAACAACGTCCTGTGCTTTCCCTTCGTGTTCCGCGGCGCACTCGATGTCGGTGCGACGACGATCACGCGTTCGATGGAGATCGCCGCGGTACACGCGATCGCCGATCTCGCGCGCGTCGAGATGTCCGACATCGTTGCTGCGGCGTACGGCGAGCACGAGCTGTCCTTCGGCCCCGAATACCTGATTCCGAAGCCTTTCGATCCGCGCCTGATCGTGAAGATCGCGCCCGCCGTCGCGCAGGCGGCGATGACCGCCGACGTCGCCACGCGGCCGATCGCCGACTTCGACGCGTATCACACGCAGCTCGAACAGTTCGTCTATCACTCGGGCCACTTCATGCGCCCGATCTTCACCGAGGCGCGGCGCAGCGCCGGGCGGCGCATCGTCTACGCCGAGGGCGAGGAAGAGCGCGTGCTGCGCGCCGTGCAGGTCGTCGTCGACGAACGGCTTGCGCGGCCGATCCTCATCGGGCGGCCCGCGGTGATCGAGCGTCGCCTCGAGCGTTTCGGGCTGCGCATGAAGCCCGGCACCGATTTCGAGATCGTCAATCCCGAATGGGACGAGCGCTACAAGACGTACTGGCGCGAATACCACCGGCTCACCGACCGACGCGGCATCACCGAGGAGTATGCGCAGATAGAAATGCGTCGCCGGCTCACGCTGATCGGCTCGATGATGATCCGCATGGGGGATGCCGATGGCATGATCTGCGGCACCTTCGGCTCGTTCCCGCTGCACCTGAACTACGTCGATCAGGTGATCGGCAGGCGCCCGGGCGCGAGCGTCTATGCGGCGATGAACACGCTGATGCTGCCGAACCGGCAGGTCGCGATCGTCGACACACACGTGAACGTGCAGCCCACCGCGCAGCAGATCGCCGAGATCACGCTGATGGCGGCCGAGGAGCTCAAGCGCTTCGGTATCCTGCCGCACGTCGCGCTGCTTTCGCATTCGAACTTCGGCAGCTCGAACCAGCCGGCTGTGCTGCGCATGCGCGAAGCGCTGGCGCTGATCCGCGAGCGCGCACCCGACCTCGACATCGACGGCGAGATGCACGGCGACCTCGCCCTCGACGCGCAGCTGCGCGCGCAGGTCATGCCGCGCTCCACGCTGAACGGCGATGCGAACCTGCTCGTGATGCCCGACCTCGATGCCGCGAACATCTCGTACAACCTGCTGAAGACCGCGGCCGGGCACAACATCGCGATCGGGCCGGTGCTGCTCGGCGCGGCCCGGCCCGTGCACATCCTGACGCCGGCGGCCACTGTGCGCCGTATCGTCAACATGACGGCGTGGATCGTGGTCGACGTGAGCGCGCCGCGCTGAAGCGTGAGCGCGCTGCACTGAAGCGTGAGCGCGCCGCACTGAAGCGCTGCGTCGTTCGCGTCGTTCGCTTCCATTCGGCCGCCTGCGCCCTTCAGCGTCCTTTTGCGCCGGTCTGCGTCGGAACGCGCCGGTCTTCGTCGCTCGCCGCCGACGTTGCTGCCCGCACCGTTCGTCGGGTCCTGCGGCGCGGCCGCGGTGCCGCGTACGCCGCTCGTCCTGCGCTCGTTGACCGTCCGGAAGGGTGCCCCATAGGATCGCCGGAACCGTTCCACCGGATTCCGAGCGCCGATGACGTCAGCCGAAGTTCGCGAGTTACCCCAGTCTGCAGTCGACAGGGATGCCGGCGAGCCGATCGATCCGCGTCGCCGGCTCGCGCTTCTGCATGAGTGCCGCGACCTCGTCGTCACGCAGCTGACGCGTTTCATCGGCGAAGCGCTCGACCGGCTCAGCATCGAGCTGACGATCACCGCGATGAAGGCGGCGGGACGCGAGAGCCAGCAGGCGCTGCTCGATGCGCTGTCGCTCGTGCGCGTGCATCGCAACGACATCGAGTACCGCTTCCGCCAGTCCTTCTCCGAGATCTTCGAGCAGCGGCTGTTCGACCGCGGTTCCGCGTCGACCCAGAAGGCCGACGTCGCAGCTGCGACCGGCGAGCTCGCGCTGGTCGACGACGACGCGATCGACGACCGCATCGCACTCGATCGGCTCGTGCGACGCGCACGCCGGCAGCTCGATCCCGACGAGGTACTCGGGGTGCGCGCGCGCCTGGCCGCGCTGCTCGATCGCGAGTGGTTCGACGAAGACGACTATCCGGCATCGCCCGAGCTCGTGTTCGAGGCGCTGCAGCGTTCTCTCGACGAGCTCGAGCCGCCGGCCGAAGTCCGCACGGCGTTGCTGCAGGCCTTCGAGCCGCACGTCTCGGCCAGCCTCGCCGACGTGCACGCGAGCGTCAACGAGCGGTTGAAAAGCCAGCAGGTGCTGCCGACGATCCGTCCGCGCGCCTTCCCGACGAACGACCTGCAGCGGCCCGGCTCGTCCGCTGCCGAAGCATCGCGTGCGGATTCGACGGCGGCGACTGCCCCCGGCGCGCAATCCGGCGTGAGTGTCGCTGCGGGAGCCGGGCCGGGAACGGGGGCGTTCGCGTCGCCGGGACAGGGTGGGCATGTACACGGCGTATCGCGAGCGGGTGCGCGCGGTGGCGCGGCAGGTGGTGGTGCAGGGGGAACGATGCACGCCGCGGGTGTTGCCGGCTACGGCGATGCTTCAGCCGGCGGCGAGCCCTTCGATCTGTTCGACAACCTCGTGCAGCAGCTGTCGCTCGACCAGACCTCCGCCCGCCGCTCGGCGGCGCGCATGCTGTCGGATCCCGAGACCTTCGGCATGGCTGACCTGCCGATGCCGACGGTGGAGTCGCCGCTGATCGAGGCGCTGCACACGCTGCAGTCGGCGCCGCGCGAGCTCGCAGACGAGGCGCCGCTCACTTCGCAGTTGCTCGATCACGCACGCAGCAAGGGTTCGTCGCTCGACCAGCTGACGGTCGAGATCGTCTCGCTCGTCTTCGATTACATCTACGCGGATCGACGGCTGCCCGACCCGGTCAAGCAGCAGCTGCTGCGGCTGCAGGTGGTCGCCGTAAAGGCCGCGCTGCTCGATCGCAGCTTCTTCGCGCGGCGCCAGCATCCGATGCGCCGGCTGATCGACCGCATCACCGAGCTGGCGACCGATCCGGACGTCGACCTCGACGGTGATTCGACCTTCGCCGACGGCGTTGCCGGCATCGTCGACTGGATTCTCGAGCAGTTCGACGACGACCTCGCGACCTTCGACGAGGCAATGGCTCGTTTCGACGTGCTCGCACATGCCGAGAGCGAGCGGCGCGCCGTGCGCCTGCTCGAGCTCACGCGCGAGGCGGAGCGGCTCGAGGCGCTCGCCGTCGCACAGGAAGAGGCGAGCGCCGAGATGGCGTTGCGCATCGATGCGGTTACGCCGGCCTTCGTTCGCGAGTTCCTCTACAAGTGGTGGTCGCTCGCGCTCGCGCACGCGCGCGTGAACGGCGAGTGCGGCGGTGCCACCTGGGCGCAGGCGCTGCAGTCGGCCGAGATGCTCATCTGGAGCGTGGCGCCGAAGCTGCCCGAGGACATCGGACGGCTTGCGTCCCTGCTGCCGCGCATGATCGGCTCGCTCGTCAAGCTGCTCGGGATCGTGGGCATCCCCGACGCGGAACGCGAGCGCTTCTTCAACGAGTTGCTGCAGTGGCATACGCGTTCGATCCAGGAGGCGAAGGCGGGGGCCGCCGGTCGCATGATGCCCGCAACGACGAGTGCGATCCGCATCGACGACGGCGGCAGCGCGTGCTTCGACACGCCTGCTGCGCAGGCGCAGGCGCTCAAGCGCAGGCCGTCGCTGCCGCACGCACCGCGTAGTGCCGAGCACCCCGAGGTCGACGCGCTGCGGCGCGGCGATCTGATCGATTTCACCGACGACGATGGTGTCGAGCAGACCGTCAAGCTGGCGTGGGTAAGCCCCACGCGCAAGCTGTTCGTGCTGTCGCGTGCGCCCGACTTCGGCCGCTCCCTCGACCGTGCCGCGCTCGTGTCGTGGTTTGCTTCGGGGCGCGCGCGCAGATCGGATCCGCACCATCCGGTCGATTGCGCGATCGACGCGATCGCCGGGGCCGACACCGCGATCGCGGCGCACGGCGGCCACTGACAATCCTGCACGCACGCTGCGCCGCCACACGTGCATCGCGGTGCACGATGGCAGCGCGGCGGTTCTCCATTAGCATGCGGCGGAGCTTTCGTCGGATCGGGGGTCCGCCCGATGAGCAATCTGAGCAACATTCCGCCCTGCGCGGTGCTTCCGTTGCAGTCGTACGACCGGGATGCGCTGCGCTCGGCAGCCAGACGGGCCGAGCAACGCGTGCTGCACGCCGACTGTCGCGCGGCCACCGATCCCGACTCCGTGCTCGGTCACATCGCCGACGGTTTCGCGCTGCCGGCGAACCCGCAGCCTGGCTTCGATGCGCTGTACCAGCACGTCACGGGCTTGCAGCCGATGGACGACGCCGACACGCCGGGTTTCGTCGTATTCCTCGAGAACCTGCCCGAGACGGTCGATTTCGACCGCGATGCGCGCGATCGGCTGCTCGACGTGTTTCGCGACGCAGCCGACTATTTTTTCGACCGCCAGACGGCGTTTCGCGTTTTCTACTCGGTGAACCGCCCTCAGAAGTCGCCGGCGAGCGCCTGAAGCGCGGCCAGCGCCGCGAGTCCGGCGGTTTCGGTGCGCAGCGTGCGCGGCCCGAGCCGGACCGCGCGAAAGCCTGCGGCGAGTATCTGCTCGACCTCGCGTTCGACGAAACCCGATTCAGGACCGACGAGCAGCTCGATCTCGCTCGCGGACTCGAGCGCGATCTCGCGCAGCCGCAGGCCGGCACGCGGGATCAGCGCGAGCGAGGCGCCGTCGGCGGGACGTTCGCTGTCGGCGAGCCAGCGCTCCAGCGGCTGCGTCTGGTGCAGTTCGGGAAGACGATCGCGCCCGCACTGCATGCAGGCAGCTTCGACCAGTCGCTGCCAGTGCTCGCGCCGGCGCAGCGCGCGCTCGGCATCGAGCCGTTGCGGCGAGCGCGCCGATAGCAGCGGCCGGATCGCGGCGACACCGAGCTCGACTGCCTTCTCGATCGTCCAGTCCATGCGCTCGTTGCCCGAGACGCATTGCAGCAGCGTCACGCGCAGCGTGCTCTCGGTGTCGGAGGCGATGCGCGCAACGATCCGGACGGTGCAGCTGCGTGGGTCGGCTTGCTCGAGACGTGCGTCGTAACGGCCGCCGCGGCCGTCGAAGCACTCCAGCGGCGCGCCCGCGCGCAGGCGAAGTACGCGCACGAGGTGATGCGAGCGTGCGGCGTCGAGGCGGACCGGCTCTTCTTCGAGCCGGTCCGCCTCGACGATCAGCACGCGGGGACGCACGACCGCAGCAGCGCCAGGCCGGCGCTCAGGAAGCGCGCGCGAGCTCGACGATCTCGGCGCTTCGCCCGCCGCTTCGACGACCGGGCAGCAGCTCGCGATAGAAGTTCGGCAGCGCGAACAGGCCCTGGTGCGTGTCGCCGTTGTAGTAGCGCAGGTCGGTGATGCCGCGCTCGACGAGACGACGTTCGGCATTGGCTGCATCGAGCGCGACCGGGTCGAGCGAGTCGGACGCGCAGCACAGGCCCCAGTAGGCGCCGTACAGCGGAACGTACAGGCCGAGCGGGCGAATGATCGCGAACTCCGACGCCAGCTCGGTGAGCAGCTTGCCGACGAGATCGGGCCGGTACAGCGGTGAGCCGATGTGCAGCGTGACCGCCGCCCCCGGGTTCATCACGCGCTTGAGCAGCTGGAAGAAGTCGGTGGTGTACAGGCGATGTGCCGGCGTGTCGGGGTCGGTGAGGTCGAGCACGACCAGGTCGAAGCCGCGGTGCGCTCCGGACGCCTCGATCCTGGATGACTCGATCTCGCGTGCGAGCGTCTCCACCGTGGCCCATCCGTCTCCGATGCGCAGGTCGACGCGCGGGTCGTCGAAGGCGCCGCGATGCACCTGCCACAGGTGCTCGCGCGCGACGCGGATCACCTCGGCGTCGAGCTCGGCGAGCACGACGCGACGCATCGACGGATGCTTGAGCAGCTCCTCGGTGGAGCCGCCGTCGCCGCCGCCGAGCACGAGTGCGCTCGTCGGGTTCGGGTGCGCGAGCGCCGCCGTGTGCGTGATCGCTTCGTGATAGAAGAACTCGTCGCGCTCGGAGGTCATGTAGCAGCCGTCGAGGCGAAAGAGCTTGCCCCACTGCGGCGTATCGAACACCTCGAGCGTCTGGTAGGGCGTGCGAACCGTCTCCAGTCGTCGCGCCGCGCGGAAACCGAAGGCGGAGTCGGCGTTCAGCCATTCGAGCAGCAGCTCGCCTTCGCCGGACTCGGGGTCTTCGGAGCCGCGCAGGATGCGATTGGTGTTCTGCTGATGCGGGGCAAACGCGACGATCAGGTCGTCGAGCAGTTGCTCGGCCTTCGACGAGTTGTCGGTGGAGAAGTTGCAGACGTAGACGTCGAGCGTCACCCCGGCGCGCTCGGGCCACGTGTGCACGGCCACGTGGGACTCGGCGAGCAGGATCGCGCCGGTGACACCGCCCGGCTCGCCCTGGTAATCGGGGAACGTGAAGAACTTCTCATCGACGAGCGTGAGCTCCGCCTTGCGGACCGCAGTGCGGCACATTTCGGCGAGAGTCTCGGCATCGGTGAGCAGTGGCGGCTCGCAAAGGCAGCCGTAGAGATCGGCAGTGAGGTGCAGTCCCTGCATTTCGTTCCAACCCAGTTCCCTCCGGAGAGGGTGAAGACCCCAAGACCCCCGGACGCGCCAGGCATCGATGGCCGCTGAATCGGCTTCACGATGCGGGCGTCGCGGGCGGGTGCTTCGCGACGCCGGCGCTTCCGGGACGCTCCGGAGGTGGATCCGCGCCTCTTCGACGCGCCTCCGGGCCCCGGCCTTGCGCTGTTCGCACAATTCCGGGAAGCCGGACGTCACCGTCCGGCCAGTCCCTGAGCATCCCCACGGTGTTTCCTCGGGGATCCAGATCAGTGGAAATGTCGCCTGCCTTGCCGACGCGACCGAGTAAGGGTGAAGGCGGCTGTGCTGGCGAGAAAAGCCTTTGATTATATAGGAGTTTGTACTTGTGACGCCAGTAGTGCGGCCCCTGATTTGTTAGAATTCCGGTTGCCCCTCCCTCCGCAGGATCACCCCCGATGAACTCCTCCGTGGATCGCGTCTCGCCGTCGGCTTCGCACGTCTCTGGCGCTTCGGGCGGGCCGCTCGGCGCTGGCCGGCGCCGCGAGATGGCCGATGCGATCCGCGTTCTGGCGATGGATGCGGTGCAGCAGGCGAAGTCGGGCCACCCCGGCATGCCGATGGGGATGGCCGAGATCGCCGTATCACTTTGGGGCGGAGTGCTGCGACACAACCCTGCCGACCCCGCGTGGCCCGACCGCGATCGCTTCGTGCTGTCGAACGGCCACGGGTCGATGCTGCTGTACGCATTGCTGCACCTGAGCGGTTATGACCTGCCCATCGACGAGCTGCGCCGCTTCCGGCAGCTGCACTCGAAGACGCCCGGCCACCCCGAGCATGGGCTGACACCCGGCGTCGAGACGACCACCGGCCCGCTCGGGCAGGGCCTGGCCAACGCGGTCGGCATGGCGCTCGCCGAGCGGCTGCTCGGGCAGCGCTTCAATCGCGACGGCTTCTCCATCGTCGATCACTACACATGGGTCTTCGTCGGCGACGGCTGCCTGATGGAAGGCATCTCGCACGAGGTGTGCTCCCTCGCCGGCACGCTCGGCCTTTCGAAGCTCGTCGCGCTCTACGACGACAACGGGATCTCGATCGACGGGCCGGTGCGCGACTGGTTTTCCGACGACACGCCGAAGCGCTTCGAAGCCTACGGCTGGCACGTGATTCCCGACATCGACGGCCACGATCTCGACGCGCTCGACGCCGCGATCGCGCTCGCGCGCGACTGGGGCGAGAAGGGCCGCGACGGCGTCTTCGCGCCGACGCTCATCCAGTGCCGTACGGAGATCGGACGCGGTTCGCCGGGTCGCGCTGGCACGGCGAAGGCGCACGGCGAGCCGCTCGGCGTCGATGAGGTCGCCGCCACGCGCGCCGCGCTCGGCTGGACGCACGCTCCGTTCGAGCTGCCCGACTCCGTGCGCGAAGCCTGGGACGCGCGCGCCCGCGGCGCGCAGGCGCAGGACGAATGGCGTGCGTTGTTCGAGCGCTATCGCGAGGCGTACCCCGCCGATGCGCAGGAGTTCGAGCGACGCGTCGCCGGCCGGCTGTCGGCGTCGTACGACGACGCCTTCGACGCGGCGGTCGACGAGGCCATCGAGAAGGGCGAATCGATCGCTACGCGCAAGGCATCGCAGAACGCGCTGAACCACTTCGGTGCCGCGTTGCCCGAGCTGCTCGGCGGCTCGGCCGACCTCACCGGCAGCAACCTCACCGACTTCAAGGGGGCCGGCGAGCTGCGCACGGCTGACGGCTTCGTCGCCGGGCGACACATCCACTTCGGCGTGCGCGAGTTCGGCATGTGCGCGATGCTCAACGGCATCGCGCTGCACGGCGGGTTCATCCCCTACGGCGGGACCTTCCTCACGTTTTCCGACTACGCGCGCAACGCGCTGCGGATGGCGGCGCTGATGAAACAGCGCGTCGTCTTCGTCTTCACGCACGACTCGATCGGGCTCGGCGAGGACGGCCCGACACACCAGCCGGTCGAGCACGCGGCGTCGCTGCGCCTGGTGCCGAGGCTCGACGTCTGGCGTCCCTGCGATGCCGTCGAGTCGGCCAGCGCCTGGGCGGCGGCGATCGCGCGCGATGACGGCC
The DNA here is from genome assembly GCA_964538505.1 of uncultured Limnobacter sp. GTDB lineage: Bacteria > Pseudomonadota > Gammaproteobacteria > Burkholderiales > Burkholderiaceae_E > Zeimonas. Next base: position 27,983 of record CAZIDY010000019.1, read on the forward strand.
CGGCCGCGCTGCTCTTCTCGCGCCAGGCGCTGCCCTTCGTCTCGCGCTCGCGCTCGCAGGTCGACGCGATCCTGCGCGGCGGCTACGTGCTGCGCGATGCGGCCGAGCCGGCCGCGGTGCTGATCGCCACCGGTTCGGAGGTGGCGCTTGCGCTGCAGGCGCGCGATCGGCTCGCCGCCGACGGCGTCGATGTCCGTGTCGTCTCGATGCCCAGCACCAGTGTCTTCGATCGACAGGACGACGACTATCGGCGACGCGTGCTCGGCGACGGCCTGCCGTGCGTCGCGATCGAGGCCGGTGTCGGCGACGGCTGGTGGAAGTACGGCTGCGACGCCGTCGTTGCCCTCGACACCTTCGGCGAGTCGGCACCGGCGCCGGAGCTGTTCCGCCACTTCGGCTTCACGCCCGAGAACGTCGTCGATACCGTGCGCGCCGTGCTGAAGCGGCACGCGTCGGCCGCCTGATATCCCGCGGCGCGCGCGTTGCGCGCCGCGCCCCATCCGGTTACACCACTGCAGGGGAGTTCGTCATGACTATTCGCATTGCGATCAACGGCTACGGCCGCATCGGCCGCAACATCCTTCGCGCGCACTACGAGGACGGCAAGAAGCATCCGATCGAGATCGTTGCGATCAACGATCTCGGCGACGCGAAGATCAACGCGCATCTCACGCAGTACGACACGGCGCACGGGAAGTTCCCGGGCAAGGTGTCGGTCGACGGCGAGCACATCGTCGTCGACGGCGACCGCATCCGCGTGCTGTCGCAGCGCGACCCGGCGCAACTGCCCTGGGGCGAGCTGGGCGTCGACGTCGTGCTCGAGTGCACGGGCTTCTTCACCAGCAAGGAAAAGGCATCGGCGCACCTGAAGGGCGGCGCGAAGAAGGTGATGATCTCGGCGCCTGGCGGCAAGGATGTCGATGCCACCGTCGTCTACGGAGTGAACCACGACGTGCTGCGCGCTTCGCACACGGTGGTCTCGAACGCGTCGTGCACGACGAACTGCCTGGCGCCGATGGCGAAGGTGCTGCACGAGCGCATCGGCATCGAGACCGGGTTGATGACGACGATCCACGCCTACACGAACGACCAGGTTCTCACCGACGTCTACCACACCGACCTGCGCCGCGCGCGCTCGGCGACGATGTCGATGATCCCGACGAAGACCGGCGCTGCCTCTGCCGTCGGCCTCGTGCTGCCGGAGCTGAACGGACGGCTCGACGGCTACGCGATGCGCGTGCCGACGATCAACGTGTCGATCGTCGACCTGTCGTTCATCGCTTCGCGCGAGACCTCGGCGGAGGAAGTGAATGCCGCGATGCGCGAGGCATCGGAAGGTGTGCTGAAGGGCGTCATCGACTACAACGACGGGCAGCTCGTCTCGGTCGACTTCAACCACAACCCGGCATCGAGCATCTTCGATTCGACGCTCACCAAGGTGTCGGGCCGCCTCGTCAAGGCCAACAGCTGGTACGACAACGAGTGGGGGTTCTCGAACCGCATGCTCGATGTCGTCGTCGCCTGGATGAACGCGCGCTGATACGGGCCATGCGTTTCCGCCGCCTGAACGAGGTCGACATCGCCGGCCGGCGCGTGTTCGTCCGCGCCGACCTGAACGTGCCGCAGGACGACGCGCTGCGCATCACCGACGACACGCGCATCCGCGCGTCGCTGCCGGCGATCGAGCATTGCCTGGCCGCGGGCGCAGCGGTGATGGTCACCTCTCACCTGGGCCGCCCGAAGGAAGGCACGGTTCGTCCGGAGGATTCGCTCGCGCCGGTTGCCGAACGAATCGGCCAGCTGCTTGGGCGCGAAGTACGCCTCGTGCGCGACTGGGTCGACGGCGGCTTCGCCGTCGAGGCAGCCGAGGTGGTGCTGCTCGAGAACTGCCGCTGCAACGTCGGCGAGAAGAAGGACGATCGGGAACTCGCGCAGCGCATGGCCGCGCTGTGCGATGTCTACGTGAACGACGCGTTCGGCACCGCGCACCGGGCGGAAGCGACTACGCACGCGCTCGCACTGGCGGCGAAGGTCGCCTGCGCGGGTCCATTGATGGCCGCCGAGCTCGATGCGCTCGGTCGTGCGCTGGGCTCGCCACGCCGGCCACTGGTGGCGATCGTCGCCGGCTCGAAGGTGTCGACGAAGCTGTCGATCCTGCGAGCGCTCGCGGCGAAGGTCGACCAGTTGATCGTCGGCGGCGGTATCGCCAATACCTTCCTGCTCGCGGCGGGCCAGCCGATCGGCCGCTCGCTCGCCGAGCACGAGCTCGTCGGCGAGGCGCGCGCGGTGATCGACGCGATGGCTGCGCGCGGCGCCGGCGTGCCGATCCCGGTCGATGTCGTCTGCGCGAAGGAGCTCGCGGCGACGGCGCAGGCCACCACGAAAGCGGTGGACGAGGTCGCCGAAGACGACCTCATTCTCGACATCGGTCCGCGCACGGCGGCAACGCTCTGTGCGTTGCTGAAGGAGGCGGGCACGATCGTCTGGAACGGTCCGGTGGGCGTGTTCGAAATCGACGCGTTCGCCGGCGGCACGCGGGCGATCGCCGAAGCGATTGCGCGGTCCGACGGCTATTCGATCGCTGGCGGCGGCGACACCGTCGCGGCCATCGCGCGCTTCGGCGTCACCGACCGGGTCGATTACATCTCCACCGGCGGCGGTGCATTTCTCGAGTTTCTCGAAGGGAAAACCCTGCCCGCGGTCGCGGCGCTGGAAAAACGCGCCTGACGGGAAAGTCGGTCGGAAAATCTCACAGTTCTTTCCGTGACAACCTGTGACATAACAGGTTTTCTTGCGGATTCAATGACTTACAATCGGCAGGCACGGTATTTGCCGTTGTTTACCGCTGTATTGGCGCGGAGCTTCCGGATTAACCATTTCGTGCAATATTGCTTTGACAGACCGGCGTGAGCGTCGGACAGTGGTTGGCCACGCACCGTGGTTTGCCACTCGCTTCGCGCAATATCGAAGGTGGGCCATGTACAACCAGAAGGGAAACGATGACTCACGGACAGCAAGAGCAGCACGAGGACCGTCGACGCAAGCTGTTGCGGCTTGGCGTGGCGGCTCCGATGGTACTCACGTTGCGTCCGGGCTCATCGTTCGGCGCGTCGGCCAACTGCACGCAAAAGCTGGGCGCAGCCGATCAGGCGCGTGCCGAGGCAGCCGAGAAGCTGGCCACGTCGCCCGACGCGGACGAATGGGTGCGAGCGCAGGTCGACATCGTCGAGCTGTATCGCAACGACCTCAGCTCGGGGTCGCTGGCGGACAGCCGGGTCGAAGGCAAGTATGTACTTGGGACCGACCGCTACACCTATTGGCGCGTGGATAGCGGCAGCCCCGGTGTAGGCCCGCTGATGGCTTCGACGAAGAGCACACCTCGCGTGAGCGACGGCGGTGCGGATGCGCTGGGCAAGGACGCGCCGGTGGGCGGCGATTTCAACGTCGATAACGCCAGTGCGACGCCGGTCGAGAAGCGTTGGGCGTTGATCCGTATCGACCCTCAAACCGGTATTCCGCTGGGATACAGCTGGGAACCGCAGGCAATGGGTGGCGTCCTTGCTTCGGTTGGATGCTGGGCCTCGCTGAATCCGGGCATCGGTCGCTACACCGGCACCTGGGATGGGCTCATGGCGTACGTGAAGCGCATGCTCGGCCTGAGCTGATTGTGGTTCTCCGATGCGCGAGGACGCTTCGTTCGAGGTGCGCGCACGGCCCGGTTTGCGTAGGCGGCCCCTGTCGGCCGATTCCATCGCGGTCTTCGATTCGCGTTCGTGGCGCACTCACATCGTCGGCAGCGCCGCTGCAATGCTGCTGACCCTGTTCGCCGAACGGGGGGCGCATCGACTCGATTCGCTGGTCGATGCACTCGAGCTCGCCGACGCCGGCTTCTCGGCAGCCGAGGCGCAGGCACTCGTCGACAAGGCGCTCTCCGAATTGCAGAGCTGCGAGCTGATCGAGACCGCCGTCGTCGAACCCGCTTCCGTTCGTTGAGCCGGTGATGCGCGGCGCGCCGACCGTTGCCGGTCTCGCGCTCGAGCCGCTGCTCGAGCGGTTGCGCACCGATGGCGTGGCGCTCGACCTGGGCGCGTGTGCCGTTCGTTTTCGCTCGACGCACCAGGGCTTCGCGCATGCGATGCGCACGCTGTATGGCGCATTTCCAGTCGAGCTCGATTCCGGATTCGCCGACGTCAGCATTTCGCTGCTCGTGCGTCGCGCGCTGTTCGGCAGTGGATGGGCGCAGCTCTATGTCGACGGCGAGTCTCCGTTCCAGATCGTCCCCTGGGCGATGCATCTGCCGCTGGTCGAGTGGGGGCTCAACTGGACGATCGCGCATCGCTCACACGCCTGGCTGATGCTGCATGCCGGCGTCGTCGCGCGCGGTGATCGCGCACTGCTGATGCCGGCGTATTCGGGTGTCGGCAAGAGCACGCTGACTGCAGCGCTGATGTGCCATGGCTATCGTTTGCTCAGCGACGAATTCTGCGCGATCGATCCCGACACCGGGAACGTTTCGCCGTTGCTGCGCCCGATCTGCCTGAAGAACGCGTCGATCGATCGCATCGCCGAGCGTTGGCCCGAGCGTCCGATCGGACCTCGCACCGAGGGCACGCACAAGGGCACGATCGCGCATCTCGCGCCGTCGCCGGCGAGTGTCGCGGCCCGCAAGCGCATGGCGCGACCGGAGTTCGTCGTCTTCCCGCACTATCGGGCCGGCGCTGCGGCCGAGCTCGAACCGGTGACCTCGACCCGCGCCTTCATCAAGCTGTCGGGCAACGCGTTCAACTATTCGCTGCTCGGCGAAGCCGGGTTCGTTACTCTCACGAACCTGCTTGCGCAGTGCCGCGTCTACGAACTGCGCTACTCGAGCTTCGACGAAGCCCTCGAGCGCATCGACGCGCTGTTCGCCGAAACCGACGTCGTTCCGCTGTCGACCGAAGCGGCGCGCCGATGACCGCACAGCGGCTGCTCTCGCTGCTCGCCGACCCGTTGCAGCCTGGGCAGCCGACGCTCGCCGAATGGGACCGCCTCGTGCGCATCGCACGGCTCGGGTCGATCGCCAGCCTCGTGCATGCGCGCTACGAAGCGGCAGGTGCGCTCGATGTGCTTCCGTATCCGGTTGCGCGTCAGTTGCGCAGCGAGCGCACCATTGCCGAGTACCGGATCCGGATGACGCACTGGAACCTCGAGCACCTGGCGGATGTGCTGGGCCCGCTCGACACCGAGCTCGTGCTGCTCAAGGGCAGCGCCTACGTTGCCCAGGACGCGCCGTGGAGCCGTGGGCGTCTCACCAGCGACGTCGACCTGATGGTGCGCGCCTCGGAGATCGGTCGTGCCGAGGCGGCGTTGCGCGAGGCCGGATGGCAATTCGGCGAGATCGACGATTACGACGAGCGCTACTACCGGGAGTGGAGCCATGAGCTGCCGCCGCTGATGCACCCCGACCGCCCGCTGCCGGTAGACCTGCATCATACGATCCTGCCGATCACCAGTCGCCTGCGACCCGACGCCGACGCGCTCATCGCGGCGTCGATCGTGCTGCCCGGATCTCCGCTGCGCGTGCTCGCACCCGAGGATCAGTTGCTGCACACCTGCTGCCACCTGTTCGAAGACTCCGACCTGTGGCACCAGATGCGCGACCTGCTCGACCTCGACGCGATGCTGCGCGCGCACGCCGAGGACGCCGGATTCGACGATCGGCTCGCGGCGTCGGCGGCGCGGCACGGCCTGCATCGTCCGCTGCATCACGGGCTGCGATACGCGCATCGTTTCCTCGCCTCGCCGGTGCCCGAGCGCGCTGCGCGGGAGGCGGCCCGGCGTGCGCGCCCGTCGCGGGCGGGTTCGGCGCTGATGGATGCGCTCGTCGTGCGATCGCTGCTGCCCGCCGCGCCGGACCTGCCGGTGAGCGCCTCGCGCCGGTGGGCGCGCCGTGCGCTCAAGCTGCGCTATTTCTCGCGTCGCTTCCCGCCGCACCTGCTCGTCCGTCATCTGTGGCAGAAGCTGTTCCGCCCTTCGGGTGCCGCTGCGTTAGGATGAACGTCCGCCGCCGGGTGCGTGCGCGCCCGGACGACCCGTTCACCGCCGCTCCGGTTCCGCCATGTTCCAACCCGTTCCCCGCGCCACGAAGATCGTGGCCACGCTCGGCCCGGCCTCGTCGTCGCCCGAGGTTCTCGAGCGCATGCTTCGCGCCGGCACCAACGTCGTGCGCGTGAATTTCTCGCACGGCACGGCCGACGAGCATTCCACGGTGGTCGCGCAGGTGCGCGCGATCGCCGATCGCATCGGTCACAGCGTCGGCGTGCTGGCCGACCTGCAGGGCCCGAAGATCCGCATCGGAAAGTTCGCCGACGGCAGCATCCTGCTCGAGAACGGCGACCGATTCATCTTCGACATCGATTGCGAGCTCGGTAACCAGGAGCGCGTCGGTCTCGACTATCCGGAGCTCGTCCACGACGTGGGCGCCGGCGACACGCTGCTGCTCAACGACGGACGCGTGACGATGCGCGTCGATCGCGTCGGCGCGCGAACGATCGAATGCACGGTCACGCAGGGCGGGGTGCTGTCGAACCGCAAGGGCATCAACCGCCAGGGCGGCGGCCTGTCGGCGCCGGCGCTCACGTCGAAGGACATGGAGGACATCAAGACCGCGGTGCGCTTCGAGGCCGACTTCCTCGCGGTGTCGTTCCCGAAGAATGCGGCCGACATGTACATGGCGCGCGAGCTGATGCGCGCGGCGGGCGGGCGCGCACTGATGATCGGCAAGATCGAGCGCTACGAGGCGATCGGCAATCTCGAGGAGATCCTGAAGGCGAGCGACGGGATCATGGTCGCGCGCGGCGATCTCGCGGTCGAGGTCGGCGACGCGTCGGTGCCGGCGCTGCAGAAGCGGATGATCCGCATGGCGAAGGACCTGAACCGCGTGACGATCACCGCGACGCAGATGATGGAGTCGATGATCGAGTCGCCGGTGCCGACGCGCGCGGAGGTGTCCGACGTCGCGAACGCGGTACTCGACGGCACCGACGCGGTGATGCTGTCGGCCGAGACGGCCGCGGGGAAGTATCCGGTCGAGACGGTCGAGGCGATGGCGCGCGTGTGCGTCGAGGCCGACCGCTCCGAGCATCGGCTGCCGCTGGGGGCCGAGATCCTCAACGGCACCTATACGCGTATCGACCAGATGATCGCGATGAGCGCGCTCTTCGTCGCGCATCACATGAAGGTGAAGGCGGTCGTGTCGCTCACGCAGTCCGGGTCGACCGCGCTGTGGATGTCGCGCATCGATTCCGGCGTGCCGATCTACGCGCTCACACCCGAGGAACGCAGCCGGCGCCGCATGTGCCTGTACCGGGAGGTGCACCCGATCGTGATGACCTACCACGCGGTCGAGCGCGAGGCGCTGCTGCTCGAGGCGGAGCAGCGGCTGCTCGAGGCGGGGATCGTCGAGAAGGGCGACCTGATCGCGCTGACGATCGGCGAGCCGATCGGGAAGTCCGGGGGGACGAATACGTTGAAGATCGTGCGGGTGGGGGAGCACGGGCGGTAGAGCGGACGTCGATGGGGCGGTGCCGTCGGGCGTCGGCGACGAAGCCGCCCCTTCGGGGTTCCCTGTGCTGCTCGCCTTGGGGTCGCGCGGCCGAACTCGCTGCGCGCGCTACGCGCGCTGCGCTCAGACAGGCGGCCGCAAGTCAGATCTTACGAAGCGCGAGAGAGAAACCGGGGTCAGACCACGATTTCTGCGGAAATCGTGGTCTGACCCCGGTTTCTCTCTCGCGCCGACCCCAAGGCTGCGCTGCTCGGCGGCTTCGAAGCCGACGCCCGACGGCACCGCCCCCTCGACGTCTGCGCTGCGTTGGGGTGTGCGTTGACGAGCAAACTTCCGGCGTTCGTGCTGTTGGGTGATTGGCGACGGAAACCGGGGTCAGACCACGATTCTGCAGAATCGTGGTCTGACCCCCTGACCCCCTGACTCGGGAGAGCGCCATGCTGGTGAACGGGAAGTGGAGCGCCGACTGGCAGCCGGTGCAGGCGAGCGATGCGAAGGGCGGGTTCGTTCGTCAGCGGTCGAGCTTTCGGAGCTGGGTGACGCCTGATGGGAGTCCGGGGCCGACGGGTGAAGGAGGTTTCGGGGCCGAGGCGGGTCGCTATCACCTGTATGTGGCGCTCATCTGTCCGTGGGCGTCTCGTACGCTGATCGCGCGCAGGTTGAAGGGTCTCGAGGATGCGATTTCGGTGTCGGTGGTCGAGCCGCAGCTGACCGAGCAGGGGTGGCGTTTCGGCAGTTATCCGGGAGCGACGGCGGACGGGATCAACGGGGCGACGTACCTGCACGAGATCTATACGAAGGTGGATCCGGACATCACCGGGCGCGCGACGGTGCCCGTGCTGTGGGACAAGCGGCGGCAGACGATCGTCAACAACGAATCGGCCGATATCCTGCGCATGCTGAACTCGGGCTTCGGCGATCTGGCCGACGACACGCACGATCTGTATCCCGAGGAGCTTCGCCCCGAGATCGACGCGCTCAGCGAACGCATCTACCCGCGACTGAACAACGGCGTCTATCGCGCCGGTTTCGCGACGACGCAGGAAGCCTACGAGGAGGCGTTTGCGGAGGTGTTCGCGATGCTCGACGAACTCGAAGGCCAGCTCGAGGGCAGGGCGTTCCTGTTCGGCGAGCGCCTGACCGAGACCGACGTTCGGCTGTTCGTCACGCTGGTGCGCTTCGATGCGGCGTATCACGGCCTGTTCAAGTGCAATCTGCGGCGCATCGCCGACTATCCGAACCTGAGCAGTCATCTCGAGCGGGTGCTGGCACTCCCCGGCGTCGCCGGTACGGTGAACATCGATCACATCAAGCGCGGCTACTACTCGATCAAGTCGCTGAATCCGAACGGGATCGTGCCGCTCGGGCCGAAGCTGCACTTCGAGCATTTACTGGGCTGAGCGACGACGCGATCCGGCCTCGTCGTTGCCGCGGGCCCGAGGTCGGCACCGTCAGCCTTTCGCCGGTGCTGTGTACCGCCGCTCGACGATTTCGCGGATCTGCGCGCGCGTCTGCCCGGCATCCTGCCCGTCCTGCAAGGCTTCGGCTTCGTCGGCGAGGTCGTCGTCCTTGATCGCTTCGCGGAACCACCGGGTGTAGTCGCCCTGGTGCAGGTGAAAGAGCCAGGTGGCGTCGTCGACGCCGTCGGCGAGTTGCAGGAACAGGATCAGGTTCTGCGCGCGCAGGTTTAGCGCGTCGTCGGGACCGCGAAAGTAGAAGCTGTTCTCCTCGCCCAGCTCGCCTTTGGCGTACTTGCGCGTATGTCGCTTGTGGCTCTGCTTCGGCCGATCGGGTTGCAGCCAGTGCGGCGCCCGAACGCCATCGCGTCGCCAGAACAGCACCGACTCCCGGGCATCGCCTTCGGGGACGGTCGGTGCGTCGATACCGAGCGACTCGCAGAAGCTTCGCAGCACCTCGCCGGCCTTCGGGCCGACACCGATCACGGTGCGGACCGTTTCGAGCGCTTGCGGCGCCATCTGTTCCGGATGGACGGTGACGTACAGCGTGGCGGAAAGCTCGGCAGGCAGCGACGCGGCGGCGAGGTCCGATGCGGCGGGCAGCATGTGATGCGCCTCGTCGACGAGCAGCCAGTGCGGGCGGGCGTACTGACCCCGCAGGTCGCCGATGCGGGCGATGAGCTCCCGAAAGAAGGCCGGCCGATCGCGCAGCTCGAGCCCCAGCATGTTGACCACCAGCGGGGCAGCGTCGGGCTGTCGCAGGTAGTCGATCACTTCGTTTCCGAGCGGCGGGTTCGTGGCGTCGCCGAGCACGACCGCGCCCTGCAGGTCGTCGTAGTCGCCTTCCGGGTCGAGTACGCAGATCTGGAATCTCTGTGCCGCGAGCTTCTCCACGATCGCGGTCGCCAGCGTCGACTTGCCGATGCCGGAGGAGCCCGCGATGAGCACTGCGCCGCCGTCGACGGTCAATGCAGCGTCTTCGTCTTCGCCCAGCGTGATGCGCCGTCGATGCGCGGCAGCCGTCAGTGGGCGCGAATCCTCCGACAGGATCGCGTCGATCGCTTCGACGACCCCCGCACCGTGGTCACCGTGCGTCACGAGATCGGCCGTCTTCTTGACCGCATCGAGCGCGTTCGCGACGGCGATCGAGCAGCCGCAGACGGTGAGAAAGGCGTGGTCGTTCTCCGCATCGCCGATCGCCGCTACATTGAGCGGTGAAAGACCCAGCTCGAGCAGCCCGGCCGCCAGGCCGGTGGCCTTGTTCACGCCCGGCGGCAACACCATCACGGCGCCCTTGTTGAAGATGATCTGCCATTCGAGACCCAGCTCGCGGATGCACTCGAGCACCGTGCCTTCATGGGGCTCCCAGGTCGCGATGATCCCCCGGCCGACGGACATCGGTTTCACGCCGCGCGCCTGCAGTGCAGCGACCAGCTCGGCCGGCGGTTCGTCGGCGACCAGGTGTTCTTCCTGCGTCTGCGGCCAGTAGAGCAGCGCTCCGTTCTCGGCCACTACGAGGTCGAACAGCTCCAGCCGGTCGAAGACGCTTCTCAGGTCCGGCAACTCGCGTCCGGTGACCATGATCACCTTGCGTCCGCTGTCGCGCAGGCGCTCGAGCGCGCCGATCGTGGCCTCGTCGACCGTCCCGTGACGCGCGAGCGTTCCGTCGTAGTCCGTGGCGAAAGCGATCAGGTACATGTCGATACCGGTGGTGCTGGCAACGTCGAACCGATAGCAGGCGATGTGCCATGGGTACCGGGGCTGTCAACCCGAGCACCGACCGGCCCGGTGGAAAGGTGACGCATGTCGCACCCCCGCGCAGGCGATCCGCAGGCGCCCCGGATACGTAGGCGATAATTGCCCCTTCGAGGGAGCTTCGCGCAGCGCCCATCGCCTCCGCCGCCGCCTCACGGCGCTCCGGGCGCTGCGCCAAGTTCCACTTCGGAGGTCGTCATGCCCCTGGTTTCCATGCGTCAGCTGCTCGATCACGCGGCCGAGAACGGGTACGGAATCCCCGCGTTCAACGTCAACAACCTCGAGCAGGTGCAGGCCATCATGTCGGCGGCGGCGGAGGTCGATGCGCCGGTCATCATGCAGGCGTCGGCCGGCGCGCGGAAATATGCCGGCGAGACCTTCCTGCGCCACCTGATCGAGGCCGCGGTCGAGAGCTATCCGGACGTTCCGGTCGTCATGCACCAGGACCACGGGCAGTCGCCGGCCGTCTGCCTGCAGGCGATTCGCCTCGGCTTCTCGTCGGTGATGATGGACGGTTCGCTGCAGGAAGACGGCAAGACGATCGCCTCTTACGACTACAACGTCGATGTCACGAAGCGTGTCGTCGAGATGGCGCACACGGTCGGCGTCACCGTCGAGGGCGAGCTCGGCTGCCTGGGGTCGCTCGAGACGATGAAGGGCGACAAGGAAGACGGCCATGGTGCCGAGGGCACGATGACGCGCGAGCAGCTGCTCACCGACCCGGAGCAGGCGGCCGACTTCGTGAAGAAGACGCAGGTCGACGCGCTGGCGATCGCGATCGGCACCTCGCACGGCGCCTACAAGTTCTCGCGCAAGCCCACCGGCGACATCCTCGCGATCGATCGCATCAAGGAGATCCATCGGCGCATTCCGAACACGCACCTGGTGATGCACGGTTCGTCGTCGGTGCCGCAGGAACTGCTCGCCGAGATCCGCGAGTTCGGCGGCGACATGAAGGAGACCTACGGCGTTCCGGTCGAGGAGATCCAGGAGGCGATCAAGTTCGGCGTGCGCAAGATCAACATCGACACCGACATCCGTCTCGCGATGACCGGTGCGATCCGGCGCTTCTTCGCCGAGCAGCCGTCGAAGTTCGATCCGCGCGAGTACCTGAAGCCGGCGAACGCCGCCGCGAAGAAGGTCTGTCTCGCACGCTATCGCGAGTTCGGCTGCGAAGGGCAGGCGAGCAAAATCAAGCCGATCGCGATGTCGGTGATGATCGACCGGTACAAGAAGGGGGAGCTTGCGCAGGTCGTGCGCTGAGCTGAGGTCGGCTGCGGCGCGGGGCGGGCTGGAGGCGCCCCTCCGCCTTCCCGTTCGGACGTCAATTTGACGCGTTTCCCGTCGTGGAACGCGTTCCACGAGCGAAGACGCTCGCATTTGTTGCTCGAACCCGAGCGCCGCGAGGTTGCCATCGTTGCCGGTGGGCGCTCAGGCACCGTCCCCGCGTGCGCCGATCCCGCTCGGCGCTCATCCTTGCTCTTTGTCTTCGATCGTCTCCCCCAGCGCGTTGTCGACGACGGGCGGCGTCTCGAAGAACTGCCGCGTCGGGGTGCTGCCGTATTTTTCGAGGACGCGCTGACGCCACTCGTCGCCATGCGCCGCGTCGGCTGCTGCCTTTGTCTTCCACAGGTACAGCGCGCCGGTGCGCCGGTTTTCCGGGTCGTACAGGAAGGTCTTGCGGATCAGCTGCGGGTCGCGGCGCCACTTCGGAGCGACTTCGCGCATTCCCTCGATCACTTCTTCCCGGCTCATGCCGGTGGGCAGCTCGAACCAGACGAGTTCGCTGATCATCGGTTGGTCTCCTTGTGAGCCATGGTCACCACGCGCTGACCGCCATCTTCGTCGCCAGCAGGTACAGCAGTACGGCAAACACGCGCTTCAGCGTGGCCACCGGCAGTGCGTGCGCCTTGCGCGCGCCCCATCGTGCGGTGGACATGCTCGCGACGACGAGTGCGACGAGCGCCGGCAGGTAGACGAAGCCCAGCGTAGCCGCAGGCAGCGTGTGGATGCGCCAGCCGCCGGCGACGTAGCCGATCGTGCCGACGAGCGCGACCGGCAGTCCGATCGCCGCCGCGGTTCCGATCGCGCGATGCATCGAGACGCCACAGAAGAGCATGAACGGCACCGTGAGAAAGGCGCCGCCGGCGGAGACGAGCCCGCAGACGACTCCGATCGCGTAGCCGACGACCGAGGTGGCAACGCGACCGGGCATCTCTCGTGCCGCCTTCGGCTTGCGCCCGACGAGGATCTGCGTCGCTCCGGCGAAGACGATGACGGCAAAGGCGAGGGCGAGCGTGCGTTGCGCGATCCATCCGGCGGCCAGCGTCGACGATAGTGCGCCGAGCAGCATGCCGGGCGCCATGCGTCGCACGATGCTCCAGTCGACCGCGCCGTGGCGGTGGTGCTCGCGCACGCTCGCGCTCGACGTGAAGAGCACCGACGCCATGCCGGTGCCGAGCGCGAGGTGCACGGTGTAGTCGGGCGCGAGCGCCTGCATCCCGAACATCGTCGCGAGGATCGGCACCAGCGTCATTCCGCCGCCGATGCCGAGCAGGCCGGCGAGGAAACCGACACCGGCGCCCGCGACGACGTAGGCGACGATCCAGGTCATCGTGCGCTTCGACTTCCGGAAATGAGCATGTACCTGCGTTCGTGGCGGCGGCGGGGCGCCTCTATCATGAACGATCGCGCCCGCAGCCCGGCGGGCGCAGGGAGCGACGATGCCGAAGTTTGCAGCGAACCTGTCCTGGCTGTACACCGAACTGCCCTTCTTCGAACGTTTCGAGGCGGCGGCGCGCGACGGCTTTCGTGCCGTCGAGGTGCTGTTTCCGTACGAGCACTCGGCGGTCGAGGTACGTTCGGCGCTGCTGGCCAACGGGCTCGAGCCGGTGCTGTTCAACGCGCCGCCGGGCGATGCAGGTTCGGGAGAACGCGGACTCGCGAGCCTGCCCGGTCGCGTCGACGCGTTTCGTGCGTCGATCGACCAGGCGCTCGAATACGCTTCCGTGATCGGCTGTCCGCGACTGCACCTGATGGCGGGTGTGGTGCGCGACCCGCTGCATCGCGCCGAGCAGCGCGAAACCTGTGTGCGCAACCTGCGGTGGGCCTGCCGGCGCCTGGCGGCTGCAGGCATCTCGGCGACGATCGAGCCGATCAACCCGCGTGACATGCCGGGTTACCTGATCACGACGCAGGCCGATGCGCATGCCGTCGTCGCCGAGGTCGGCGAGCCGAACCTGCAGGTGCAGATGGACCTCTACCACTGCCAGATCGTCGAGGGCGACGTCGCGACGAAGATTCGACGCCATATCGCCGGTGTCGCGCATATCCAGATCGCCGGCGTTCCCGAGCGCAACGAGCCCGACGTGGGCGAGCTGCACTACCCGTACCTGTTTGCGCTGCTCGACGAGCTCGGCTACGACGGCTGGGTCGGCTGCGAATACCGGCCGCGCGACGGAACGCGCAACGGTCTCGGCTGGCTGCGGCGCGCCACCGCCTGAGGCTGCGGCGCGATCGGGCAGAATGGCGCTTTTCCGGTAGGGCCCGATGCCGATCGTTCATCGCTCGACGCTGCATTCGCTGCCGCTCGTCTCGCGCGGCAAGGTGCGCGACAACTACGCCGTCGGCGACGACCGGCTGCTGATCGTCACCACCGACCGGCTGTCGGCCTTCGACGTCGTGCTCTCCGAGCCGATCCCCGACAAGGGTCGCGTGCTGAACCGGATGGCGCTCTTCTGGTTCGATCGGCTTGCCGATGTCGTGCCGAACCATCTCACCGGCATCGATCCGGAATCGGTCGTGCAGGCCGACGAGCGCGCGCAGGTGCGCGGACGCTCGATGGTGGTCAAGCGGCTGCAACCGATCCTGGTCGAGGCGGTCGTGCGCGGCTACCTGATCGGATCGGGCTGGAAGGACTACCGGGCGAGCGGCTCGGTGTGCGGCATCGCATTGCCTGCCGGCCTTCGCATCGCCGACCGGCTGCCGGAGCCGATCTTCACGCCGGCGGCCAAGGCGGAGCAGGGCGAGCACGACGAGAACATTTCCTTCGACGAGATGTCCGCGCGCATCGGCGCACCACTTGCCGCGCGCATCCGTGACATCAGCCTCGAGCTGTATCGGCGCGCGGCAGACTACGCTGCGTCGCGCGGCATCCTCGTTGCCGACACGAAGTTCGAGTTCGGCCTCGCTGCCGATGGCACGCTGCACCTGATGGACGAAGTGCTCACCGCCGATTCGTCGCGCTTCTGGCCGGCGGATTCCTGGCGGCCGGGCGAGTCTCCGCCTTCCTTCGACAAGCAGTACGTGCGCGACTATCTCGAAAGCGTGCCGGGCTGGGACAAGAAGCCGCCCGCGCCGGTACTGCCGCCGCAGGTGATCGAGCAGACCGCCGAGCGCTATCGCGAGGCGCTGCGCCGGATCGCGGGCGAGGAGCTGCCGCCGGAGGGAGACGAACGATGAGCGAGCTGTCCGTCGGGAACGAACCGGCTGCGGCGCCGACGGCGTCGACCGCGGTCGATGCGCTGGTCGGCGTCGTGATGGGCTCGGGCAGCGACTGGGATGTGATGCAGCATGCCGCCGCGGTGTTGCGCGAGTTCGGCGTGCCTTTCGAGACGCGTGTCGTCTCGGCGCATCGCATGCCCGACGAAATGTTCGACTACGCGGCGCGCGCGAGAGAGCGTGGCCTGCGCGCGATCATCGCCGGTGCCGGCGGCGCGGCGCATCTGCCCGGAATGCTCGCCGCGAAGACGATCGTTCCGGTGCTCGGTGTTCCGGTGCCGTCGAAATATCTTCGCGGCGAAGACTCGCTGCTGTCGATCGTGCAGATGCCGCGCGGCATCCCGGTCGCTACCTTCGCGATCGGCGAGGCGGGCGCGGCCAACGCCGCGCTGTGCGCCGTGGCGATGCTGGCCGTGCACGCCCCGGCGCTCGCTGCGAGGCTCGAGGCGTTTCGCGCCGCGCAGACCGAATCGGCGCGCAGCACGTCGCTGCCGCCTGCATAGACGTCGTGTCGATGGACGGTCCGTCCCACGTCGAGCGCGGCAGGGCAGCGGTCCCGGCTGCGGGTCGTCGGTCCGACAGCCCGCTGCCGCCCGGCAGCTGGCTCGGCATGCTCGGCGGCGGACAGCTCGGTCGCATGTTCTGCATGGCTGCGCAGAGCCTCGGCTACCGCGTCTGCGTGCTCGATCCGGGCGAGCACAGCCCGGCGGGTTCGATCGCCGAGCGTCATCTGCGCGCCGACTACGTCGACGAAGCGGCGCTCGCCGAGCTCGGCGCGACCTGCGCGGCGGTGACGACCGAATTCGAGAACGTTCCCGCGCTCGCGTTGCAGCGGCTGGCCGGGCGCACGATTGTCGCGCCGTCGGCCATGAGCGTTGCGATCGCGCAGGATCGCATCGCCGAGAAGGATTTCGTTCGCTCGACCGGCCTGTCGACGGCGCCCTACCTCGCGCTGCACTCGATCGACGACCTGCGCGATGCGCCGGGTGCGCTGTTCCCCGGCATCGTCAAGGCCGCGCGCCTGGGCTACGACGGCAAAGGGCAGGTGGCGGTGGATGACGTCGATGCCGCGCGCGCTGCCTTCGTCGCGCTCGGCTCGGTAGCGTGCGTGCTCGAGCGACGCGTCGCACTCGAAGCGGAAGTGTCGGTGCTGCTCGCGCGCGGATTCGACGGACGAAGCCTTGCCTGGCCCGTCGCGGGCAACGTGCACCGGGACGGCATTCTCGCGCGCACGACGCTGCCGGCGCCGGTGGACGAGGGCGTCGCGCAGCAGGCGGTCGATGCGGCGCGACGCATCGCCGACGCGCTCGACTACGTCGGCGTGCTGTGCGTCGAGCTCTTCGTGCTCGCCGACCGTACGCTGCTCGTCAACGAGATTGCGCCGCGGCCGCACAACTCGGGCCATGCGTCGATCGACGCATGTGTGACGAGCCAGTTCGAGCAGCAGGCCCGCGTGCTCGCCGGGTGGCCGCTCGGCGACACGCGCCTGCTCGCGCCCGCCGTGATGATCAACCTGCTCGGCGACATCTGGCACGACGCCGGTTCGGCCGTGCTGCGCGAACCCGACTGGTCGGCCGTGCTGCGGCATCCGTCCGCCAAGCTGCATCTGTACGGCAAGCGCGAGGCACGGCGCGGCCGCAAGATGGGGCACGTGACGGTGCTCGGTGCGTCGCGCGAAGAAGCCGCAAGCGTCGCCGATGCGATCGAGGAAGCACTCGGCATCCGAGGGGTGAAGGGTTCATGATCGACGTTCGCCATGCCGATGACGCGTCGATCGAGGAGGCGGCCCGGCGGCTTCGGCGCGGCGAGCTCGTCGTCTTCCCGACCGAAACCGTGTACGGCATCGGCGCCGATGCATCGAATGCCGATGCGATCGCCGCGCTGTACCGGATCAAGCAGCGTCCGCCCGGGCATCCGGTCATCGTGCACGTGCTCGACGGCGCGTCCGCGCAGGCGTGGGGCGAGTGGTCGCAGCGCGCCCAGCGGCTCGTCGAGGCCTTCTGGCCCGGCCCGCTCACGCTGATTCTGCGGCGCCTTGCCGATGCGCCCGCGTGGGCCTGCGGGGCGCAGTCGACGATCGGCCTGCGTGCGCCGGCGCATCCGGTCGCACGCGCACTGCTGCGCGAGTTCGTGCGGCTGGGCGGCCGCGGCGTCGCGGCGCCGTCGGCGAACCGCTTCGGACGCATCAGCCCTACGCGCGCCGAGCACGTCGTCGACGACCTCGGCGAAGACGCACCGCTGATCCTCGACGGCGGCGCCTGCGAAGTCGGCGTCGAGTCGACGATCCTCGACCTGAGCCGCACCCGGCCGGTGCTGCTGCGACCGGGCGGAATCTCGATCGGGCAGCTCGCGGCGGCGCTCGGCGAGGAAGTGCTCGAACGCGATGCGCGCGCGCCGCGTGCATCGGGCACGCTCGATTCGCACTACGCACCGGCTACCCCGACGGAGCTCGTCGACGCCGATGACGTCGCCGCGCGCGTCGCGCACTGGCACCACGAGGGCAAGCGCGTCGCACTGTGGTCGCGCTCGGTCACCTCGTCGCTCGCACAGTTGAGCCTGACGATGCCGCGCGACGCACGCACGGCCGCGCACGAGCTCTACGACACGCTGCGGCGCCTCGACCGATCCGGCTGCGACCGCATCGTCATCGAACGCGTTCCGCGCACGCCCGAATGGCGCGCGGTGCATGATCGGTTGCGGCGGGCAGCGGTTGCAAGGAACGTGAAGGGTGAAGGGTAAAGGGTGAAGGGGAACAGCCCAGCGGCGACGCGCAGCGCGCTCGTTTCAGCCCTTCACCCTTCACCCTTGACCCTTCACCTCCTCGATCACCGATCCACCGGCTGCACCAGAAGAATGGGCCTTCTCGTGCCGCGCAGCAGCGTCTGCGCCGTCGAGCCGAGCAGCGCTGCGGCGAGTCCGGTGCGACCGATCGTTCCCACGCAGACGAGGTCGGCGGCTTCGCGCTCGATCGTCTCGAGCAGCGCGCGTCCGGGCCGGTCGCTTTCGATCAGCTCGATGCGTACCGGGTTGCGGTTCGCGTTTCCTGCATCGGCGGTGAGCGCTTCGAGCGCCTGGCGGCGCTCGGCGACGACCGCCGCGTGCTCGGCGGCGAAGCTGGAGTACGTCGGTCGGCCGTAGCGGCCGTTGCGCATCAGGTTCGGGCTGAGAATGTGGACGACGACGACCTCCGCGCCCTGCGGCGCGAGCGTGAGTGCATGCGCGACGGCGCGGTTGCCCACCGGTGACAGGTCGGTCGCTGCGACGATCCGGCGGATCACCGGCGGCAGGGGCGTCACCGCCGCGATGGCCGCGCCCGGCACGACGAGTACGTTGGTGGCCGAGTCGCGCAGCAGCCCGAGCGCGACCGATTCGTTGAACAGCTGCTCGACGGCGTTGCGCTGGTTGGATCCGACGAGCAGCAGATCGGCCTGCTCCTGTTCGGCAAGGTGCGCGAGTCGCGCGGCCGGTTCGCCTTCGTGTGCCGCCACGACGATCTCGACCGGTACCGACGGCAGCGCGCGGGCGATCCGGTCGGCGATCTCCTCGCGCAGGTGTTCCCGCGTGCGCGTCGAATCGTCGAGCAGGCCGAGGCGGGCGGCCTCCTGGCGGGGATCGCCGACGTAGGCCGCGATCGGCTGGCAGGCGCTGAGCCCGGCAAGGCGCCCGGCGAAGAGCAATGCGGCGTCGGCCTGGGGCGTGAAGTCGTAGGCGATGAGCACGCGCAGCGTGCGTTCGCCGCGCAGCCACGCGAGCAGTGGCGAGGCGTCGCGCAACACGAGCATCGGCGTCTCGGTCGTTCGCAGCACACGTTCGCAGGTCTTGCCGAGGCGCACGCCCGGCCCGTCGCGTCGTCCGATGGCTGGCAGCACGAGCATGCCCGCGCCGCGTCGCTTCGCTTCGGCGACGATCGCTTCGTCGGGCCAGCCCGCGGGCAACGCGGTATCGACTTTCGCACCCGATGCGCGCAGCCGATCGGCCGTCGCCGCCAGACGCTTGCCCGCGTCCTGCTCGATCGCGTCGAGGGCACGCGCGGGACCGAACAGCGTGCTGCGCGTGTCGAGCACGTGCACCAGCGTGAGCGCACCTCCGGCGCGTTGTGCGAGCAATGCTCCGAGCGTGGCTGCCTCTTCGGCGCGGTCGCTGAAGTCGGTTCCGGTGAGCACCTGCATGCCCTTCTCCTGATCGAAGCAGCCCGGGATTGTAGGCGGGGTCCGGCGCAGGGACGATCGTAGTGTGAACAGGCCGCTGGTTCAGCGGGTGCCGTTCCCCGGCGGCAGACCGGCGGTCTCCTTCGCGGCGATGCCGCTGCAGAAGCTCGCGACCGCAGCGGCGACCTCGTCCGGGCGATCGCGGTGCAGCCGGTGGCCGCAGGCGGGCAGCTTCAGCAGCTGCGCAGCCGGTTGCAGCTCGGCCATCCGGTCGATCTGGCGCATCGTTCCGTACTGGTCGTCCTCGCCCTGGATCGCCAGGATCGGGCAGCGCACCGCGGCGACCTCCTTCTCGATCGTCCACGACGCGAAGGCGTCGGACAGCCACACTTCGGTCCAGTAGCGGAATGCGCCGTCGACGTCGGCATGATGGCGCGCGAGCCGCTCGCGCAGCCCCGGGGCTTCGTAGCGGCGCGCGACCTCGGCGATCGCATCGGTGCAGACCGGCTCGACGAACAGGTGCGGCGCGAGCGCGACGACGGCCGCGTCGGCGTCCGGGAAGGTGCCCGCGTGGATCAGCGCGATCGACGCGCCGTCGCTGTGCCCGACCAGGATCGGCCGGTCGATCCGCAGGCTGCGCAGCAGTTCGGGCAGCACCTCGATGGCCTCGTCGTGCATGAAGCGCGGCGAGCGTGGCTCGACGACGGGGTCGGAACGCCCGTATCCCAGTCGGGAATAGACGACACCGGGCAGCCCCGCCATCGCGCAGATCCGGTCGGGAAAGTCGCGCCAGTCGGAAACGCTGCCGAGACCCTCGTGCAGGAAGACGAGCGTCGGGGAAGGCGAGCCGGAGGCGCCGATCGCGCGGCACTCGAGGCGCCTGCCGCCGACGGTAGCGTGAAAATAATGCTCGTTGTGGTTCATGTCATGCGTTATATTGCAGGTTTCCCCAGCAGTCCAAGGCTGAATCTTGCATGGCCTCGACGGCGAGCGGCAAGCTGGATGACGAAAGCGCATTCCTCGAAGCGCTGGGAAGGCGCGTGCGCGACCGCCGCGACGAAGCCCGCCTGACGCGCAAGCGCCTTGCGGAGCTCTCGGGGCTCTCCGAGCGCTACCTCGCACAGCTGGAGTCGGGCGACGGCAACATCTCGATCCTGCTGATCCGGCGCGTCGCCGAAGCGCTCGGTTGTCCGCTCGAGCAGCTGCTCGCCGACCGCGCGCTGGATCCGGAGATCGTCGGTGCGATCGAGGTGCTGCGCGGGCTGCGGCCCGAGCAGCGTCACGAGGCGGTGCTGATGATGCAGCAGCGCTTCGGCGAGTCGAGCCGCGAACGCGCGCGCCGGATCGCGCTGGTGGGCCTGCGCGGTGCCGGCAAGTCGACGCTCGGCGCGCTGCTGGCCGCGCGGCTGCGCGTGCCGTTCCATGAGCTCGACCAGCAGATCGAGCGCGAGCTGGGCGCATCGCTCGGCAGCATCTTCTCGATGTACGGGCAGGAGACGTTCCGCGAAGCCGAGGCGCGCGTGCTCGACCGGCTCACGCGTGCGCACAAGCGCTGCGTGATTGCAACCGGCGGCTCGCTCGTGCTCGAGCCGCGCACCTACGAGCTGCTGCGCGAGCGCTGTTTCACCGTGTGGCTGCGCGCCACGCCCGAAGATCACATGGATCGTGTCATCGCGCAGGGCGACCTGCGGCCGATCCGCGGCCGCGAGCACGCGATGGCCGAGCTGCGCACGATCCTGAAGCAACGCGACCGGCTCTACGCACTGGCCGATGCCATCGTCGACACGAGTGGCGCCGACGAGGCGCAAAGCCTCGAGCGACTGCTCGACCTGGTCTCGGAGGCGACGCCGTCGTCGCTACCGCAGGAACGGGCGAGCTGAGGCCGTAGCAGGAGCGAGCTGGTGCGATACCGAACGAACGCTGCGCGCAGAGCGCGATAATCGACCGACGAACCTGGGAGGTAAACCGCCGTGGCCGAAATCTCGAGTGCCGATCACACCATCAGCCCGCCCCGCATCCGCATTCCGCGCGAGTACAACGCTGCGCACGACCTGCTCGAGCGCAACCTGAGCGCCGGACGCGGCGATCGGATCGCCTACATCGACGATCGTGGCGCCTGCACCTACGCGGAGCTTGCGAAGCGGGTGAACCGCTTCGCGTCGTCGCTGGCCGGGCTCGGCGTGCGGCGCGAGGAACGCGTGCTGCTGTGCATGCTCGACACCACCGACTGGCCGGTGGCTTTCCTCGGCGCGATCAAGGCGGGCGTCGTGCCGGTGGCGGTGAACACGCTGCTGAAGACGCAGGACTACAACTACATGCTGCGCGATTCACGGGCCAGCGCGCTGCTCGTCTCGCAGGCGCTGCTGCCGTCCTTCGAGGACATCGTCGACGCGATTCCGACGCTGCGCTCGATCGTCGTCTCGTCGGCGCCCGGTGCGAAGGCGCCGCCCACGGCTGGCGGCAAGTACGTCGACTTCGACGCGCTGCTTGCGGGCGGCAGCGAAGACTTCGAATGCGCGGCTACCGTTGCCGACGAGCCGTGCTTCTGGCTGTATTCGTCGGGCTCGACCGGCTCGCCGAAAGGCACCGTGCACGTGCACTCGAGCATGATCGAAACGGCGGAGCTGTACGGCCGCCCGGTGCTCGGAATCCGCGAGGACGACGTCGTCTTCAGCGCGGCGAAACTCTTCTTCGCCTACGGCCTGGGCAACGGGCTTACCTTCCCGATGTCGGTCGGTGCGACCACCGTGCTGATGGCCGAGCGCCCGACGCCGGAGGCGGTGTTCCAGCGGCTTACCGGCGAAGCGCCGGCCGCTCTCGCCGCAGCGGGCAAGCGGCCCTCCGTGTTTTACGGCGTACCGACGCTCTACGCGGGCATGCTCGCCAACGCCGCGTTTCCGGCCGCGTCGCAGCTGTCTCTGCGGGTCGCGACCTCGGCCGGCGAAGCGCTACCCGAGCGGATCGGCGAAGGATTCACCGAGCGCACCGGCGTGGAGATCCTCGACGGCATCGGCTCCACCGAGATGCTGCACATTTTCCTGTCGAACCAGTCGGGCTCGGTGCGTTACGGAACGACGGGCAAGCCGGTGCCTGGCTATACGCTGAAGCTGATCGGCGACGAGGGCGAGGAGGTCGGCGATGGCGAGGTGGGCGACCTGTACATCAGCGGACCCTCATCGGCTGCGTTGTACTGGAATCAGCGCGAGAAGACGCGCGACACCTTCCAGGGCATCTGGACGCGCAGCGGCGACAAGTACCAGCGCGATACCGACGGCTACTACACCTACGCGGGCCGCTCCGACGACATGATGAAAGTGAGCGGCCAGTACGTCTCGCCCTTCGAGGTCGAATCGGCGGTCGCATCGCACGCGATGGTGCTCGAGGCGGCGGTCGTCGGCTCGCAGGACGCCGACGGGCTGCTCAAGCCGAAGGCCTTCGTCGTGCTGAAGGAACCTTCGCGCGCCACCGATGCGCTGGCGACGGAAATCAAGGCGCACGTGAAGGACCGGCTCGCGCCGTTCAAGTATCCGCGCTGGGTCGAGTTCGTCGACGAGTTGCCGAAGACGGCGACCGGCAAGATCCAGCGCTATCGGCTGCGCGATCGCGAGGGATTCACCGGCTGAGCGGCCCGGGCTGACTGCGAGCGGGCCTGGTCGATCCGTCGCGATGCGCACCGACCCGCGCTTTCCGTCGCTGCGGATCGTCGATCATCCGCTGATCCAGCACAAGCTCACACACATGCGCGACCGTGAAACGTCGACGCGCACCTTCCGCGAGCTGCTGCGCGAGATAACGCTGCTGATGGGCTACGAGATCACGCGCGAGCTGCCGCTCACGACGCGACGCGTGCAGACGCCGCTGGCCACGATCGACGCACCGGTGATCGCCGGCCGCAAGGTCGGGCTGGTGCCGATCCTACGTGCGGGGCTCGGGATGGTCGTTGATCGGCTGTTCGGAACGAAACACTGAACGTCAACCAGGAGGAATGAACCCGATGCGCGTATTCGAAAGTCTCGCCGAGCTGGCGAGCTGCGTAGGCGAGGAGATCGCCGTCAGCGACTGGGTCGAGGTCACGCAGGAGCGTATCGACGCTTTCGCGCAGGCTACCGGCGATCACCAGTGGATCCACGTCGACCCGGAGCGCGCGGCGAAAGGCCCTTTCGGTACCACGATCGCGCATGGTTACCTGACGCTGTCGATGCTGCCGATGTTCATGGAAACCGCCATCGAGCTGCGCGGCGTGCGCATGAGCGTGAACTACGGGCTGAACCGCGTGCGCTTTCCGGCGCCGGTGCCGGCGGGCAGCCGGCTGCGGGCGCGGTTCCGCGTCGCGTCGGTCGAGGACATCGGTAAAGGCGGGCTGCAGATCGTCACCGAAGCGACGATCGAGCGCGAGGGGGGCGACAAGCCGGTGTGCATCGCGGAGACGGTGGCGCGGCGGTTCGCGTAGCGCACGCGTTCGTCGGCGCGCGGCGCGAAGCGCCAGCGCTCGGCGCGGCCGATTCGGGGGCGTGGGTAGCCCTCCGAGTACTACGTCACCGTCACGCGAAAGCTGAAGCCGGGGCTGCCGGAAGACCAGGCGTGGGACGATGTGGACGCGTTGATGCGGGGGCATCCGCAGCCGGCGTCGATCTCGCGCATCGCTCGCATGAACCCATAAACCGGGGTCAGAGCACGATCTCGGCCGAAATCGTGGTCTGACCCCGGTTTTATCCGCCGCTCAGCTGAACGCCTGGATCCCCGTCTGCGCGCGCCCGAGGATCAGCGCATGGATGTCGTGCGTGCCCTCGTAGGTGTTGACTACCTCGAGGTTCACCAGGTGCCGCGCGACGCCGAACTCGTCGGAGATGCCGTTGCCGCCCATCATGTCGCGCGCGAGGCGTGCGATCTCGAGCGACTTGCCGCAGGAGTTGCGCTTCATGATCGATGTGATCTCGACGGCGGCAGTGCCTTCGTCCTTCATCCGGCCGAGCCGCAGGCAGCCCTGCAGCCCGAGCGTGATTTCGGTCTGCATGTCGGCGAGCTTCTTCTGGATGAGCTGATTGGCGCCGAGCGGCCGGCCGAACTGCTTGCGATCGAGCACGTACTGGCGTGCACGATGCCAGCAGTCTTCGGCGGCACCGAGCGCACCCCAGGCGATGCCGTAGCGCGCGCTGTTCAGGCAGGTGAACGGGCCCTTCAGCCCCTCGACCTTCGGCATCAGCTGTTCTTCGGGCACGAAGACCTGGTCCATCACGATCTCGCCGGTGAGCGACGCGCGCAGGCCGACCTTGCCGTGGATCGCCGGCGCCGACAGGCCTTTCATGCCCTTGTCGAGAATGAAGCCCTTGATGCGACCGTCATGGTCGCCGCCGACGCACTTCGCCCAGACGATGAACACGTCGGCGAACGGCGAGTTGGAGATCCACATCTTGTTGCCGGTGAGCTCGTAGCCCCCCGACACGCGCTTCGCACGCGTTTCCATCGAGCCCGGGTCGGAACCGTGGTTCGGCTCGGTGAGCCCGAAGCAGCCGATCCACTCGCCGGTGGCCAGTTTCGGCAGGTACTTCTCCTTCTGCGCGTCGGTACCGAACTCGTAGATCGGCACCATGACGAGCGAGCTCTGCACGCTCATCATCGAGCGGTATCCGGAGTCGACGCGCTCGACCTCGCGGGCGATCAGCCCATAGGCGACGTAGTTCAGCCCCGGGCCGCCGTAGGCCTCCGGGATCGTCGGGCCGAGCAGGCCGAGCTCGCCCATCTCGCGGAAGATGGCCGGATCGGTGTGCTCGGTGCGGAACGCCTCGAGCACGCGCGGTGCAAGCCGATCCTGACAGTAGGCGGCGGCTGCCTCGCGCACCATGCGCTCTTCTTCGGTCAGCTGCTGGTCGAGCAGCAGCGGGTCGTCCCATTTGAATGCGGCTTTCATCCGGCTCTCCTGTTCGCTTCGGGATAGTGCGTAGCGTATGCGATTCGCGCGCGCGGGCTGCCTGCGCGGAGCTCTCGCCACTGGGGCGCCCGACGGCATCGCGGCGGTACGTGCGGCTTGCGTGCAGCAGGCTGCTGCAACCACGTTCACCCGCGCCGACCCGCGTCGCGCCGAAATAAGCATCCCGATACCGCTTTATGCCCGATCTGCGGTGCTCTCCCCATGATTTCGCTCAAGACGTGGCGTTGACTCCGGACAATGTGCCGCCGGCGTTGCGGCCTTAGCGTGCGCGCATGCGCACTGCTCGCTGGAGTCTGGCGGCCCGGCTGGCCGTCCTCGGGTTCTCGATGCTGCTGCTCGCGCTCGCCTCGATCGCGCTCACGTTCTGGGTCACCTGGGAGCTGCAGGGCGGCGCCGCGGCGGTGAACGAGGCCGGTCGCATGCGGATGCAGGCGTACCGGCTTGCGCTCGACGTCCAGGTCGGCACTGCTTCCGGTCTTTCCCGGCACGTCGACCGCTTCGACGAGAGCCTGGCCGTGCTGCGCGACGGCGATCCGTCGCGCCCGCTCTTCGTTCCCTGGAACGACGCGACGCGCGAACGTTTCGACGAGGTCCAGACACAGTGGCATTCGCTGCGCACCGACTGGCTCTCGCGCCCCGATCTCGTCCACCTGGCGCGCGTCGACGGCTTCGTCGAGTCGACCGATGCGTTCGTCGCGTCGATCGAGGAGCAGCTGTCGCGCTGGACCGCGATTCTCTATGCCTATCAGTTCGCGATGATGGCGCTGGCGATCGGCGGCGCCATCGCGCTGCTCTACACCGGCTACATCTACGTCGTCGACCCGGTCGCACGCCTGCGGCGCGCGCTCTCGCGGGTCGAGCAGGGCGAATTCGACACCCGCGTGGCTGTCGTCGCGCACGACGAGTTCGGCGAGCTCGCCGAGAGCTTCAACCGTATGGCGGGCAAGCTGCAGCAGTTGTATGCCAGTCTCGAGGACAAGGTGCGCGAGAAGACGGCGACGCTCGAGAGCAAGAGCCGGCGGCTGGCGGCGCTGTACGACGCGAGTGCGTTCATCGTCGGCGTCGACACCCTCGACGGGCTGGCGCAGGGTTTCGTGCGCAAGGTGCGCGAAGCAGCACACGCGGACGCGGCCGTCATCCGATGGTCCGACCAGGCAAACCAGCGCTATCTGCTGCTCGCCGGCGATCATCTGCCCGAATCGTTCGCGCAGGCCGAGCGCTGCGTGAACGCGGGCACCTGCCACTGCGGCGACACGCTCGCCGGCACCGGCGCACGCACGATCGCGCTGCAGGGCGCTTCGGACGCGCCGCTCGGGCATTGCATGGCGGCCGGGTACCGCACGCTGGTCGCCGTCCCCGTGGAGTTGCAGCATCGGGTGCTCGGCGAGATCGACCTCTTCTATCGCAACGAGCACACGCTCGTCGACGAGGATCGCGTCCTGCTCGAGACGCTGGCGAGCCATCTCGCGACTGCGATGGAGGGCATGCGTGCAGCCGCGCTCGATGTCGAGGCCGCAGTGGCGCACGAGCGGGGGCTGCTTGCGCAGGAGCTGCACGATTCGATCGCGCAGTCGCTGGCCTTCCTGAAGATCCAGGCGAAGCTCCTTCGCGACGCGGCCGCTCGCCAGGACACGCCGGCGCTCGTGCGTGTCGTCGACGAGATCGACGCCGGTGTGCGCGAGAGCTACAGCGACGTGCGCGAACTGCTGCTGCACTTCCGCACGCGCACGAACAGCGAGGACATCGAGCCGGCGCTGCGCACGACGCTGTCGAAGTTCGAGCACCAGACCGGCCTGCACGTGCAGTTCGACATCGAGGGAGACGGATTGCCGCTCGATCCCGACGTGCAGGTGCAGGCGC
Organism: uncultured Limnobacter sp.; assembly: GCA_964538505.1. Taxonomy (GTDB): domain Bacteria; phylum Pseudomonadota; class Gammaproteobacteria; order Burkholderiales; family Burkholderiaceae_E; genus Zeimonas. The sequence goes on from CAZIDY010000019.1 coordinate 55,175, forward strand.
TGCATATCGTGCAGGAGGCGTTGTCGAACGTGCGCAAGCATGCCGGCGCGCAACGCGTGTGGCTGCGAGTGCAGCAGGCGCCCGTCTGGCGTTTCGAAGTGCGCGACGACGGCTGCGGCTTCGACGCGCACGCCGTCGCCGGTGAGGCGCAGGTGGGGTTGCGTATTGCGAGGGAACGTGCGCAGCGCATCGGCGGGCAGGTGGAGCTTGAATCAGCGCCCGGTGCCGGAACCTGCGTGACGCTGACGCTGCCGCCGCTGGGCTCGCCGATGCCGGCCGACGATCCGGAAACCGACGCGAGGCGCTTTTCGCCCTTCGTCGAGGCAGCGCCCGATGCGCAGCCGAGCGCTGCCGGCAACGCGGCATGAGCGCGCCGATCCGCCTGCTCGTCGTCGACGACCACACGCTGTTCCGGCGCGGGCTGGTCGCGCTGCTGGCGAGCGAGCCGAACCTGCAGGTCGTCGGCGAGGCGGGCGATGCCGGCGAGGCGCTGCGCCGCGCACGCGAGCTGCAGCCGCAGGTGATCCTGCTCGACAATCATCTGCCGGGCGCGAGCGGCGTCGCCGCGCTTCCCGGGCTGAAGGAGGCTGCGCCGGGCGCGCAGGTGCTGATGCTCACCGTGAGCGAGGACGAGAACGACCTCGCGGCGGCGCTGCGTGCCGGTGCGCGCGGCTATGTGCTGAAGACGATCGATGGCGATGCGCTTGCCGACGCGATCCGACGCACCGTTGCGGGCGAGTCGGTGGTCAGCCCCGAGATGACGGGAAAGCTGGTCGACGCGTTCCGTTCGACCGTGGAAGACAAGAGCGGCGATCCGCGCGCGAAAGCGGTTGTCGATCCGATCGAGACGCTGTCGCCGCGCGAGCGCGAGATCCTCTCGCACATCGCGCGCGGCGCGAGCAACAAGGCGATCGCCCGCGCACTCGATATCGCCGAGACGACCGTGAAGATTCACGTGCAGCACATCCTGCGCAAGCTCGATCTGAGCTCGCGCGTGCAGGCGGCCGTCTATCTCATCGAGCGCGGCATCCAGTAACGCCGCCGCGCCCTGGGCGAAGGCTCATACGATTTCGCGTTCAACGAATCAGATTCCGCACGGCGCCGGGCCGCAACGGCGTGCAGGCGCACGAGCGGAGCGCGCACGGTGGGAGTGTTTCGTTCAGCGCGCCTATTTGTAGCGTTCACGCTCGTGGAATCGATTCCACGAGGGCAAAAGCTACAAATTGGAGCGAGCGGTGGACTCGGCGCGCGCCAAGCGTGGAGCGCGCCAGCGGCCACGGCACGCGCAAGCGGCCACGGCACGCGCCAGCGGCCACGGCCAAGG
>CAZIDY010000020.1:0-54693 GCA_964538505.1 uncultured Limnobacter sp.
GAATGCATGGATGCGCCGACCTACTTCTGCGTCGGCTCGTGAAATATCCGGGCTAACTCGCCGCGGCGATTGTGGGTCGAAGAGCAGGTCGACGCGTCGATCTTTCGCACGTCGCCGGAATTGACATGAGGAAGAGAAGGGGGAAGGGAGAGGAAGAGAAGGGAGAAGGGAGAAGGGAGAAGGGGCAAACCACCGCCGGACGACGCCCGACGCGCTGGTTTTCCCCTTCTCAGCCCACGAGCCGATACTTAGTGCCGCAGTACGAGCACATCGCCTTGCCGGTCTCGGTGAGTTCGAGGTAGACGCGCGGGTGCGAGGACCACAGCGGCATCTTCGGGTTTGGGCAGAAGGCGGGAAGGTCGGACGCGTCGATCTCGACCACGGCGTCCTGTGCCTGCTGCAGGCCGCGGCTGGCGTCGGGCGCGTTCATTTCTTCAACGCTCCGACCGGAGTGAGCCATTCGCCGTAGCGCGCGTTGCGGCCGGCGACGATGTCGAAGAACAGGCCCTGCAGCCGCTCGGTGATCGGGCCACGCCGTCCCTCGCCGATCGTTCGGTCGTCGAGCTCGCGGATGGGCGTGATCTCGGCGGCGGTGCCGGTGAAGAAGGCCTCGTCGGCGCAGTACATCTCGTCGCGCGTGATGCGCTTCTCGCGCACCTCGATGTCGAGGTCGCGGGCGATGGTGATCACCGCGTCGCGCGTGATGCCGTCGAGGCACGACGCGACGTCGGGCGTGTAGAGGATGCCGTCGCGAACGATGAAGACGTTCTCGCCCGAGCCCTCGGAGACGTAGCCCTCGGTGTCGAGCAGCAGTGCTTCGTCATAGCCGTGCGCGCACACTTCCTGGTTGGCGAGGATCGAGTTGATGTAGTAGCCGCTCGCCTTCGCGCGCACCATCGACACGTTCACGTGGTGCCGCGTGTACGACGAAGTCTTCACGCGGATTCCGTTGGCGATCGCTTCCTCGCCGAGGTACGCGCCCCACGGCCACGCAGCGACGGCAACGTGGATCGTGTTGCCGCGCGCCGAGACGCCGAGCTTCTCCGAGCCCACCCACACGATCGGGCGCAGGTAGCACGACTCGAGCGCGTTCATCCGGACGACGTTCTTCTGTGCCTGCACGATGTCGTCGAACGAGTACGGCAGCTCCATCTGGAAGATCTTCGCCGAATTGAACAGCCGCCGCGTGTGCTCCTTCAGCCGGAAGATCGCGGTGCCCGCGTCGGTCCTGTAGGCACGCACGCCCTCGAAGACGGCCATTCCGTAGTGCAGCGAATGCGTGAGCACATGGATTCTGGCGTCGCGCCAGTCGACCATTTGGCCGTCGAACCAGATATGACCGTCGCGGTCAGCCATCGACATCGCTTTCTCCCGGAGGCTTCCTGTACTGCGCCGAAGATGCGCGGAAACCATTTATTCTAGCAACGGGCCGCCGGGCAAGACTCCGCCCGATGCCGGCCGCCTCAGTCCGGCCCGAAGAGCGAAACCCAGGCTGCCTGGACCGCCTCGCGTTCGGCGGCAACGCTGTCGGGATCTACGCGCGCCGCCGTGCCGTCGAGCCGGAACTGATGCTGCAGCCGCCGATAGCGGCGGTACGCGTCGGCGGTGCGCCGGGCGAGTTCCGTGTCGATGAGACCGAGCGCGCCGGCGCGGCCGAGCAGCGCGATGTTGCCGACGTTGTCGAGCAGTGCCGGGTGCGCGCCGGAATGCGCCAGCACGAGGTACTGCACGATGAACTCGAGGTCGACCATGCCGCCGCGGTCGTGCTTCAGGTCGAAGCGATCGCTCGGGTTCGGATGGCCTTCGCGCATCCGCGCGCGCATCGCGCGCACTTCATCGTGCAGGCTCTTCGGATCGCGCCCGCGTGCGAGCACCTTGCGCCGGATCGCTTCGAAGCGCTCGCCGATCGACGCGTCGCCCGCCGAGAAGCGGGCACGTGTGAGCGCCTGGTGCTCCCACACCCAGGCTGCGTCGTCCTGGTAGGTCTCGAAGGCGGCAAGGCTCGAGACCAGCATGCCGGCCTGTCCGTCGGGCCGCAGCCGCAGGTCGGTTTCGAAGAGCAGCCCGGCCGCGGTACGTGTCGACAGCCAGGCCGTTACGCGCTGCGCGAGCAGCGCGTAGGCCTCGGGTGCGCGCTCGTCGGGGTCGTCGTACAGGTAGACGAGGTCGAGGTCGGATGCGTAGCCGAGCTCCTTGCCGCCGAGCCGCCCGTAGGCGATCGCGGCGAAGCGCGGGGCGTCGCGAAAGCGCAGCCGCAGTCCGCTCCAGACGAGATCGATGACGAGATCGAGCACGCGGTCGGCCAGCTCGCTCAGGTGATCGGACAGTCGCTCGACCGTGAGCCGGCCTTCGAGGTCCTGCACCATCAGCCGGAACACCTGCGCGTGATGCGCCTCGCGAACGAGGTCCATCTGCCGCTCGACATCGGGTGCGCCGTCCTGTGTCGCCGCCTCGACGCGTTCGCGAAGCTGCGCGCTCCACTCCGCGTAGTCCTGCGGCTCGAGCAGCTCGCCGTCGAGCAGTTCGTCGAGCACGACCGGATGCCGCATCAGGTACTCGGCCGGCGACTTGGCCCAGTCGAGCACGCGCAGCACGCGCGCGAAGGCGTCGCGAAATCGATCGAGCAGCGCGACGTAGCCCGGCCGGCGGCAGATCGCGTCGAGCAGGTCGACCAGACGGGCGAGGCCGGCCGGCCCGGTGCCGCTGCGCACCGCTTCGGCGAGCAGCCGATCGATCGCCGCGCGCGTGTCGGGGCGGGCGGCACGGTAGCGCGTGCCTTCCCGCAGCGCATCGAAGCGGCGTGCGGTCTCGGCGTCCAGCTGCGGCGCATCGTCGTCGGCGTGCACCGCATCTGCGTGTCCTTCGGCGGGCGCGAGCAGGCGGTCGAAGATGCGCGCGGTCGTGTCGGTGCATTGGTCGATCGCCGCGTCGAATTCAATGGCCGGCATGCCGAGCATCGCGGCGACCGCTTCGCGTTCCTTCGCTGACCTCGGCAGCCGGTGCGTCTGTGCATCCTCGCGGTACTGCAGCATGTGCTCGGTGCGACGAAGCAGCCGATACGCGCGCGACAGCGCGGCGCTCTCGTCCTCCGGCAGCAGGCCTCTTGCGGCCAGCGCCTCGAGCGTTTCCAGCGTGCGACGGCCCTGCAAGGTCGGGTCCTGTCCGCCGCGCACGATCTGGAACAGTTGTGCGATGAACTCGATCTCGCGGATGCCGCCGCGGCCGAGCTTCACGTCGAAGGCTTCCGGATTGCGTGCGCCGCGACGCGCGACCTCCGCGCGCACTTTTGCGTGCAGCGCGCGCAGCGCTTCGATCGCGTCGAAGTCGAGATAGCGCCGATAGACGAAGGGCGTGACGATGCGCGCGAGCGCCGCTTCGTCGTGCTCACGCTCCGCTTCGGTGGTGCCCGAATCGGCGATCACGCGTCCCTTCAGCCACGCGAAGCGCTCCCATTCGCGGCCCTGCGCGTAGAAGTACTGCTCGAGCATCGGCAGCGATGCGACCAGCGGTCCCGAATCGCCGTTCGGCCGCAGCCGGGCATCCACGCGGAAGACGAAGCCGTCGGCGTCGCATTCGGACAGCAGCGCGATCGTGCGCCGTGCGAGCCGGTGCATCCATTCGCTGGCGGCGATGACGCCGCTTCCGCCCCCCGGTGCGCCTGCGCTCTCTCCTTCGCCGCGAAAGACGAAGACGAGATCGAGGTCGGACGAGACGTTCAGTTCGGCGCCGCCGACCTTGCCCATGCCGACCGCAAGCAGGTCTTGCGGACGACCCTCGCGGTCGAGCGCCAGGCCGTGGCGTTCGACGAGCGACGCGCCGGCGGCGCGCATCGCATGCGAGGTCGAGATCTCGGCGAACGCGGTCATCGCCTCGCAGACTTCCTCGAGCGATGCGCGCCCGCTCGTGTCGCGCTCGATGAGCGCGAGCATCAGCCAGTTGCGTGCGCGGCGCAGCGCGCGTGCGAGCGCCGGGCCGTCGGCCGCAGCTGCAGCTGCAGCCAGGCCGGACGGGCCGGCGGCCTGCGCCCGCTCCTCCGAAACCAGCGTTTCGATCGCCCGTCGCGACAGCGTGTCGCCGGAAAGCGTCTCGATGCGACGCCGGACCGACGCTTCGCCCGAGCGCGCCGCGAAGGCCGCCAGGGTGCGCCGGAACCAGGCCGAGTGGCGCTCGCCGTCGAAGGGCATGATGGCCGTTCCGAAAGGTTATCCTTGAGTCGATTGTCGCTCATGAACGCCTCCGCATCGCCGGCTCCCGGCCCGACTCGACTCGAGCGCGCGCTCCGGTGGCTCGCGTGGGGCGTGCTCGTGCTCGCGGTGGCGCTCTCCGGCGCGTACATCGCGCTTCGGACGCTCGTCTGGCCGAAACTCGAACGCTGGCGGCCGCAGATCGAGCAGCAGCTCTCCGAACGCAGCGGACGCGACGTGCACATCGCTGCACTGTCCACCGGTTTCGACGGCTGGCGACCGTGGCTCGTCGCAGACGGCGTAACGGTGCACGACGCCGATGGTGTCGAGGCGCTTTCGGTCGACCGGTTGCGTGCCGTCGTCTCGATGCGCCGGGCGCTGCGCGGCCGGTTCGCGCTGTCGCTGCTCGAGATCGATTCCCCCGCGCTGCGCATCGAGCGTCTGGCACCGCAGCGCCTGCGCGTCGGCGGCTTCGACATCGACACCGGTGCGCCGGGCGGATCCGGCTTCGACGTTCTCGAGTACCTGTTCGCGCATCGCCGGATCGTGCTGCGCGACGTGCAGGTCGAGGCCGTCGATCGGCCCAGCGGGCAGCGTATTGCGCTCGACGACGTCGACATCGCGATCGGGTCGGTCGGCCGCAGGCACCGCGCGTCGCTGCACGTGCCGACCTGGGGTTCGATCGCAAGCGACGTCGACGCTGCGATCGAGTTCGCGCACGCGCCCTTCGATTCGCCGGCCGACTGGCGCTCATGGCGCGGCGAAGCCTATGTCGGTGCGCGCAGCGCCGACCTTGCTGCCGCGCTCGACGAATGGGAGCGCTGGAGCGGGGTTCCCGGCATGCCGCTCGTCGCACGCAGCGTCGAGGTCGATTCCGGCCGCGTCGGTTTTCGCCTGTGGACGCAGTTCGACCCCGACGTCGCGAATCGCACTGCGCTGAAGCTGGAGGCAACTGCATTGCAGGCGCGCGTCGACGGACACGCGATCCCGCTCGCCGGCCTGCGCCTCGATGCGCACGCGTCCTATGACGCGGCCGGCCGCACGACGCTCGTCTTCGAGCGGCTCGAACTGGACGACGCGCAGCACGGCAGCTTCGGCGCGATCGCCGGCGAGCCGATGCTGCGTCTCGGCCCGAGCGGCGAACTCCTTGCGGCGCGGCTGTCGCTCGGTCGCTTCGATGCGGCGCGCACGCTCGCGTGGATGCGGGGCTTCCCGCTGCCGGACGACGTGCGCGCACGTCTCGAGCCGCTGCAGGTCGAAGGCGAGGTGCAGCGGCTCGCGCTCGAGTGGTCGGCCGAGCCGGGCGACGTGCGTGGCACGCTCGACGCCGCCTTCGAGCAGCTGTCCTTCGCGTGGGACGACGGCGTACCGCTGCGCCCGGGCGAGCTGCGGCTGCCGGGCTTTCGCAACGTCTCGGGCGCCGTGCACCTGACGCGCGCGGGCGGCGAGGCGACTCTCCGCGGGACAAAGTCGGTATTGCGCTTCCCGGGGCTCTTCGCCGAGGCCGACGTGCCGCTGGACGAGCTCGACGCGCGGGCGACGTGGACGATCGCTGCCGCGGCCGCCGGGAGCGAGACGCCGGCCGTCGCGCTGCAGATCGCATCGCTGCGTTTCGCCAACCCGGACGCAGCCGGCGAGGTGAGCGGCAGCTGGCGCAGCGGCGGTCGTGGCGCCGGCATCGTCGATCTCGTCGGCCGGCTCGAGCGTGCCGACGCCTCGCGTACCGCACGCTACCTGCCGCTGGTGATCCCGTCGCGCGTGCGCGACTGGGTGCGCGACGCGGTGCGCGCCGGCCACTCGAACGACGCGCGCTTTGTGCTGCAGGGTGACCTCAAGGACTTCCCGTACCGCGATCCCGCCACCGGCAGCTTCCTCGTCGAGGCGCAGCTGGTCGACGGGCGCCTGGCCTACGCGCCCGGCTGGCCGGCGATCGAGCGCATTCGCGGGGCGCTGCGCTTCGAGCGCGCCGGCATGGAGATCGACGCGCAGTCGGGTGCGGTCTGGAACGTCGCGCTCACCGGCACGCGCGCGCGTATCGCCGATTTCGAGAAGCCGCTGCTTGTCGTCGAGGGCAGTGGTGGGGGCCCGGCGCAGGACATGATCCGTTTCGTCAACGAGAGCGAGCTGCGCACGAAGATCGACGACTTCACGCGCGAGACCTCGGCGGCCGGCGACGCGATGCTGCACCTGGCGCTCGAGCTGCCGCTCGACGATCTCGATGCGACCCGCGTGCGCGGTGCTGTGCAGTTCACCGGCAACGATGTCGTCCTCGACCGGGCGCTGCCCTCCTTCGAAGGGCTGGTCGGCCGGCTCGAGTTCACCGAGGACCGGCTGGCGTTGCGCGATCTGCGTGCGCGCTTCCTCGGCGGTGAGCTGCAGGCGCAGGGCGAGGCGCCGGCGCCGGGTCGTCTGCGCGTGGACGCGAGCGGAAGGATCCCGGCCGCTTCGCTGGCGAAATGGCAGGATGCATCCTTCGGCCCGGCGCTGCCCGCGCGCCTCGCGCAGGCCTTGAGCGGCTCGCTCGCCTTCGATGCGCGCTTCGAGCTGCACGACCGCGTCTCCACGCTGTCGATCGACTCCGACCTGGCCGGCGTCTCGAGCACGCTGCCTGTGCCTTTCGCCAAGAAGGCCGACGAGCGCTGGCCGCTGCGCGTCGAATCGGTGTCGCAGCCGTCGGGCATCGAGACGCTGCGCATCTCGCTGCGCGATTCGGCGCAGCTCGTGCTCGAGCGCGAGCGCGAGCGTGGTCTCGAGCGCGAGCGTGGTCTCGAGCGCGAGCGCGGGGCACGACCCGCGACGCTGCGCCGCGGCGCCCTCGCACTCGGAACCGAAGCCGTGCTGCCCGATGCCGGTTTCGCCGCGCGCGTGCAGACGCAGCAGCTCGACCTCGACGCCTGGCTCGCACTGCTCGATACCCCTTCATCGCAGGCCGGTGGCGACGCAGCCTCGCTGTCGCCCGACGTCGTCACGATCGTCTCCGAGCGTGTGCGCTTCGGTGGCCGAAGCTTCGAGGACGTCGTCGTCGGCGCCACCCGCGTCGACGCCGCCTGGCAGGCGAACCTGCACGCGCGCGGCATCGACGGCTACCTGCACTGGACGCCCGCCGAGTCCGACACGGACGGCGGGCGCCTGACGGCGCGGTTCACCCGACTGTCGATTCCCGCCGACCGGATCGACGACATCGAGGAACTGGCCGACTCGACGCCGCGCTCATTGCCCGCGCTCGACATCGTCGCCGACGAGCTCGTGCTCGGCGGGCGCGCGCTCGGCGCACTGCAGTTGCGCGCACAGAACGACGCGACCCAGCGCAGGCCGGTGTGGCGCCTGCAGCAGTTGCAGGTGCACAACGCTGCGGGCACGCTCGACGCCACCGGAAGCTGGCGCACGCGACGCGGCGGCACGCAGCCGTTCACCACGATGCAGTTCTCGCTGGCGGTGGTCGACGCCGGCAAGCTGCTCGAGCTCTTCGACTACCGCGAGGTTCTGCGCGGCGGAGCCGGTCGGCTCAGCGGCGAGCTGCGCTGGGGCGGGTCGCCGATGCGGCTCGACGCGCACTCGCTCGGCGGCGAGATTGCACTGTCGCTGGGCAAGGGCCAGTTCCTGAAGACCGAGCCGGGCATCGCGAAGCTGATCGGCGTCGTCAACCTGCAGTCGCTGCGCCGCCGCCTCGTCTTCGATTTCCGCGACGTGTTCTCCGAAGGTTTTGCCTTCGACGAGATCGAGGGAACCGTACAGGTGCTCGACGGCGTCGCCCGCACCGACGATTTCCGCATGCGCGGCGTGGCGGCGCAGGTGGCGATCCGCGGCGAGGCGAGTATTCCGGCCGAGACGCAGTCGCTCGTCGTCGAGGTGCGCCCCGAGCTCAATGCCGGTCTTGCTTCGCTCGCCTACGCCGCGCTCGCGAATCCCGCGCTCGGTCTCGGCTCCTTCGTTGCGCAGATGGTGCTGCGCGAGCCTCTGCAGCAGATGTTTGCGTTCGAGTACGACGTGACCGGTCCATGGGACGATCCGCAGGTCACCCGCCGCGAGCGGCCGGTTCCGCCCACGCTGGTCTCGCCCGACGTACCGTCGGCGGAACCCGGCGGCGCGCCGGCGATCCCTTGAGACTTTCGAGCGTCCCCGTCCCGGGCGGTCGCGCGTACTGAAACCGAAGGAGCCGAAGAATGTCCTCGAAGCCCGTCCCGGCCACCGTTGTGGCGACGACCGATGCACGGCTGCGCGTGGCCGCGGTGCAGATGGTCTCGTCGACGAACGTCGCCGAGAACCTCGAGCGAGCGGCGGCGGGCATCGCCGAAGCGGCGGCCGCCGGCGCGCGCCTCGTCGCGCTCCCCGAATACTTCGCGCTGCTCGGACAGAGCGACCGCGACAAGCTGACGATTCGCGAGACCGACGGCGACGGCCCGATCCAGCGTTTCCTTGCCGAACAGGCCGTCTCGTCGGGGACCTGGATCGTCGGCGGCACGCTGCCTTTGTTCAGCCCGAATCCCGGCAAGGTGCTGAACACGACTTTCGTCTACGCGCCGGACGGCACGCGCACCGCGCGCTACGACAAGATCCACCTGTTCGGTTTCCGGCACGGCGACGAACGTTTCGACGAGGCGGCAACGATCGTCCCCGGTCGCACGCCGACGGTGCTCGACATCGGCCTCGGCGCGAGCGAATCGGCATCGCGCTGGCGCATCGGCCTGAGCGTCTGCTACGACCTGCGCTTTCCGGAGCTGTATCGCGCTCTTGCGCCGGTGGACTTGATTCTCGTGCCTTCCGCCTTCACCTACACCACTGGGTCGGCGCACTGGGAGGTGCTGCTGCGCGCGCGTGCGATCGAGAACCAGTGCTACGTGCTGGCGCCGGCGCAGGGCGGCCGGCACGAGAACGGCCGGCGCACCTGGGGGCATTCGATGCTCGTCGATCCGTGGGGAGAGATCGTTGCCGTATACGAGGAAGGCGAGGGAATCGCGGTCGGCGACGTCGAGCGCAGCCGGATCGATTCGGTGCGCGCGCGTATCCCCGCCCTGACACACCGCGTCCTGTAGCATGCATTCATGAAAATCGTCGAAACACCTTTCCAGACGCTTGCGGTCGCACGCTCGGTGCTGCTCGAGCCCTACGGGCTCGACGAAACGCATCTGTCGGCCGCACTCGCGGAAATCTTCCGTCACCGCGTCGATTACGCCGACCTCTATTTCCAGTTCACGCGCAGCGAGGGCTGGAGCCTGGAGGAGGGCATCGTCAAGTCGGGCAGCTTCTCGATCGACCAGGGCGTCGGCGTGCGCGCCGTCTCCGGCGAGAAGACGGCCTTCGCCTATTCCGACGTGATCGGCGCCGAAGCGCTGATGAACGCCGCACGCGCAACGCGCACGATCGCCGCGCGCGGTGCCGGTCGCACGAAGGTTTCGAACGGACTCGCCCCCGCGAACGGCCACTCGCTGTACCGCCCCGACGATCCGATCCCGCGGCTCGAGGCGACGCAGAAGGTCGCGCTGCTCGAACGGATCGAGCGCATGGCGCGCGCGAAGGATCCTCGCGTGCGCCAGGTCATGGCGGGTCTTGCGGCCGAGTACGACGTCGTGCTCGTTGCCCGCTCCGACGGGCGCATCGCCGCCGACGTGCGTCCGCTGGTGCGGCTGTCGCTTGCCGTGATCGCCGAGCAGAACGGCCGTCGCGAGCAGGGGCACAGTGGCGGCGGCGGGCGCTTCGACTTCGCCCATTTCGACGACGAGCGCCTCGCGAAATATGTCGATGAAGCGGTGCACGCTGCACTCACCAACCTCGAAGCGCGCCCCGCGCCGGCCGGAACGATGACCGTCGTGCTCGGGCCCGGCTGGCCCGGCGTGCTGCTGCACGAGGCGGTCGGCCACGGCCTGGAGGGCGACTTCAACCGCAAGCGTTCGTCGGTGTTCTCCGGGCGCATCGGAGAGCGTGTCGCCAGTCGAGGCGTCACCGTCGTCGACGACGGCACGCTGTCGGAGCGGCGCGGGTCGCTGAACATCGACGACGAGGGCAACCCCACGCAGCGCAACGTGCTCATCGAGGACGGTGTGCTCAAGGGCTACCTGCAGGACACGCTGAACGCCCGCCTGATGAAGACCGCCGTCACCGGCAACGGCCGGCGCGAGTCCTTCGCGCACCTGCCGATGCCGCGCATGACGAACACCTACATGCTTGCCGGCGAGCGTGATCCGGAGGAAATCGTCGCGTCGGTCGATCGGGGGCTGTTCGCGGTGAACTTCGGCGGCGGGCAGGTCGACATCACGAACGGCAAGTTCGTGTTCTCGGCGTCCGAGGCCTGGTGGGTCGAGGGCGGCAAGCTGCAATACCCGGTGAAGGGCGCCACGATCATCGGCAACGGTCCCGATGCGCTGCAGCGGGTCACGATGATCGGCAACGACATGCGGCTCGACCCGGGCATCGGCGTCTGCGGCAAGGACGGCCAGAGCGTTCCGGTCGGCGTCGGCCAGCCGACGATGCGTATCGAGCGGATGACGGTCGGCGGCACCGCCTGAGCGCTTCGAACGACTCGTCCTCGGGCGCCTGCGCGCACGGCGCGTGAGCCAGCGTCCGTTCAGCCTGCGCAGCATCGCGCTGCCCGCCTTCGGTCCGTCGCTGCTGTTCGGTATCGGCGAAGGCGCGATCCTGCCGATCGTGCCGCTCACCGCGCGCGATCTCGGCGCGTCGGTAGCGCAGGCCGCGCTCGCCGTCACGTTGATCGGCGTCGGCTCGCTCGCGAGCAACGTGTCGGCGTCGAGGCTCACCGCCCGTTTCGGCGAGCGGCGCGCGATGATCGGCGCGTCGTTGTGGGCAGCACTCGCGATGCTGCTTTGCGCGCTCGCGCAGGATCTCGTCGTGCTGTCGATCGCGATCCTGATGGTCGGCATGTCGGCAGCGGTGTTCAACCTCGCGCGGCTGAGCTGGCTCGCCGAAGCGGCGCCGATCCAGTATCGGGCGCGCGCGCTGTCTACGCTGGGCGGCGTGCTTCGCATCGGCCTGTTCGTCGGTCCCTTCACTGCTGCCGCGGCGATCCGCGCTTTCGGCATCGACGCGGCCTACGGTGTCGGCATCGTCGCGCTCGTCGCTGCAGCCCTCGTTGCACGGTCGGTCGCCGACCTGCCGTCGCAGGGTGCAGAGCGGGCGCCTCGTGCGTCGCTGCGCCTGCGCGAAGTGCTGCTCGAGCACCGGCGCGTGTTCCTGACGATCGGTCTGGGTGTCGTGCTGATCGCCGCTGTGCGCGCGTCGCGGCAGGCGATCGTGCCGCTGTGGGCCGATCACATCGGGCTCGGCGCCGCGAGCGTCTCGCTGATCTACGGGCTGTCCAGCGCGGTCGACATGCTCGTGTTCTATCCGGCCGGACGGCGCATGGATCTCCACGGACGTCGCTCCACCGCAGTGCCCGCGATGGTGATCATGGGCATTGCGCTGGTGGCCGTTCCTTTCACGCATTCGGCGGCGACACTGCTCGCGGCCGCGCTTCTGCTCGGCTTCGGCAACGGAATCGGCTCGGGCATCGTGATGACGCTCGGCGTCGATCACGCGCCCGCGCCGGGGCGCATGTCCTTTCTCGGTGTCTGGCGCCTGCTGTCCGACGCGGGCGCAACGGCCGGGCCGGCGATGCTGTCGGCAGTGGCGGCGCTTGCGCCGCTGGCCGCGGCGGTCCTGTCGATCGGAGGCGTCGCCTTCGTCGGCGCGGGCGTCTTCGCCCGCTGGGTGCCGCGCGCGACGACCGGCGGCAGTTCGCGCAGTGCCGGCGGTTGAGCCAGCCCGGATCGGCACTTCGCGCACGGGCGCATCGCACCGGAACGTTGCGTTCACGCAAGCCCTGACGCTTGCCCAGCGCCGACTGCGGACGTACACTGTGGCAATGCTGCATTGCACACCGAGCCGTCAGGCCCCCCGATTTACGAGCTACTTCTTTCACTTTCCCTGCAGCTGGCGGGGCGAGTCGGCAGTGCGCGCGTAAATCAAGCAGCGAACCACCGAATTCCACGAAACCGCCGGCAATGTCCGGCGGTTTTCTTTTTTGGGCGGCACCATGACACACAGCACCGATGACCTTCGAATCCGCGCGATCAAGGAACTGGCTCCCCCGTCGCATCTGCTGCGCGAGTTCGCGATCGACGCGGCCGCCGCCGAAACCACCTATGAGACGCGGCAGGCGATCCACCGGATCCTGCACGGTGACGACGACCGGCTGATCGTCATCATCGGCCCCTGCTCGATCCACGATCCGGGTGCCGCGCGCGAATACGCGAAACGGCTCGTCGAGCAGCGCCGGCGTCTTGCCGGGGATCTCGAGATCGTGATGCGCGTCTACTTCGAGAAGCCGCGCACGACGGTCGGCTGGAAGGGGCTCATCAACGACCCGAATCTCGACAACAGCTTCGACATCAACAAGGGACTGCGCATCGCGCGCGAGCTGCTGCTCGATATCAATCGCTCGGGGCTGCCTGCGGGCACCGAGTTCCTCGACATGATCACGCCGCAGTATTACGCCGACCTGATCTCCTGGGGTGCGATCGGTGCGCGTACGACGGAATCGCAGGTGCATCGCGAGCTCGCCTCGGGGCTCTCGTGCCCGGTCGGCTTCAAGAACGGCACCGATGGCAACCTGCGCATCGCGCTGGATGCGATCAAGGCGGCGTCGCAGTCGCACCATTTCCTCTCGGTGACGAAAGGTGGTCATTCGGCGATCGTCTCGACGAACGGCAACGACGACTGCCACGTGATCCTGCGCGGCGGCAAGCATCCAAACTACGACGCCGCCAGCGTCGATGCCGCGTGTCGTGCGGCTGCCGCCGAGGGCCTGCCGTGCCGCCTGATGATCGACACGAGCCACGGCAACAGCCAGAAGCGGCCCGAGAACCAGGTTCCGGTTTCTGCGGCGATCGGCGCGCAGGTCGCCGGCGGCGATACGCGCATCGTCGGCGTCATGATCGAAAGTCATCTGGAAGCGGGGCGACAGGATCTCGTTGCCGGCCAGTCGCTGCGTTACGGGCAGAGCATCACCGATGGCTGTATCGGATGGAACGAAAGCGTGCACTTGCTCGAGTCGCTCGCCGAGTCGGTGCGGCAGCGTCGTCGGATGATCGAAGATTCGGCGCAGTCGTCGCAGCGTGCGGGTGTCGTGCAACGCACGGCGGCGATGCGTTGTGTCGATCCGAACTGAGCGCGAATCGAGTCCGGACTGAGTCCGGTTCCGGACGCGAGCGCAGCTGCTTCGCACGCCGGACCGCGCACAAACGCCATCCGTCGGAAAAAGCCCGAATCGGGCAACGAGTGACGCGCGCCGTCCATGACGCGCCGTTTACCATGCTATAAACGTGCAACGTTTCGGAGGAATCCGATGGAAGCGGTGAAAGGCGGTGCAGCGCCCGAACCGGCGTCGAGTGCATCGGCTCCCGCGCGGCGAACGCCGCACGAGCGGTTGCTCGCGGTCGGCTTGAAGCCGGTCGGTCGTGCCAGCGACTTCGCCGACCAGATCCACAGCCTGATGGCGAAGACGCCGTTGTTTTCGGGGCTCGACATCGACGAGACCCGCAAGCTCGGCACCTTCATGTATGTCTATGAAGCGCCGCCCGGCGTCACGGTCATCAACGAGGGCGAGACGGGCGACTTCATGATGCTGCTGATGCAGGGCATGGTCGACGTCCTGCGGCGCAACCGATACAACTACCCGTCGCGCATCGCGGTCGCGCATGCCGGGCATTCGCTCGGCGAGATGTCGATGTTCGACGGCGAGCCGCGCTTCGCCTCGTGCGTCACGCTCGAGAACAGCCGCATCGCGGTGCTCACGCGTGACGCGCTGATGCTCGTGCTCGGCGACGAACCCGCGCTCGGCAACAAGATCCTGCTCAAGCTCGTGCAACTGCTCTCGGAGCGGCTGCGGCAGACGAGCGCGAAGCTGGTTTCGTACCTCGAGGCCGCTCGCGACGCTTGAGGATGAGAAGGGGGAAGGGAGAAGGGGAAAACCATCGCGTCGATCACCGCAACGCGCGGGTTTTGCCCTTCTCCCTTCTCCCTTCCCCCTTCTCAGGACCGGGCGCGCTAGAGCGGCGCGCCAGCGCGCCGCTCTAGCGCGCCCGGTCCTTCTGCCACATCACGTCGCCGACGCCCGCATGCTGGTTCAGCACGCGTGCGAGTACGAAGAGCAGATCGGACAGGCGGTTCAGGTAGCGGCGGCAGTCGGGCCGTATGGTCTCTGCGTTGCCGAGTGCGACCACCGCGCGCTCGGCCCGCCGGCAGACGGTGCGCGCGAGATGCGCATAGGCAGCGCCGCGCGAACCGCCCGGCAGCACGAACTCCTGCAGCCGTGAGAGCCCGGCGTTGTGCTCGTCGAGCAGCGCGTCGAGCTTGGCGACCTGCGATTCGTGCAGGTTCTCGAAGCCGGGAATGCACAGCTCGCCGCCGAGGTCGAACAGGTCGTGCTGGATGCCGATCAACTGCTCGCGTACCGCATCGGGCATCGGCTCGGTGAGCAGCACGCCGATCGTCGAGTTCAGCTCGTCGACCTGGCCGATCGCCTCGATGCGCGGGCCGTCCTTCTGCGTGCGGCTGCCGTCGCCCAGTCCCGTGGAGCCGTCGTCGCCGGTCCGGGTGGCGATCTTCGAGAGGCGATATCCCATGGCTCAGAGTCCTCCGCAGTGTGGATCGTCCGAGTGTAGCGCCGACGGATAATCTGTATCCTCGACAGGTCGATCCTGCGCGTCCT
Organism: uncultured Limnobacter sp.; assembly: GCA_964538505.1. Taxonomy (GTDB): domain Bacteria; phylum Pseudomonadota; class Gammaproteobacteria; order Burkholderiales; family Burkholderiaceae_E; genus Zeimonas. The sequence continues at coordinate 14,887 of CAZIDY010000020.1, forward strand.
GTGGCCCGGGTCGCGGAGCACATTCGGAAATGCCGTCATGAACAGCCCCACGATCGTCGCCGACGCACTGAAGCGTCCTTTTCCCGACGCGCTCGCCGAGGCGCTGCGCGCGCGTTTCGGCGAACGTTTCAGCACCGCTGCAGCAGTGCGTGAGCATCACGGCCGCGACGAGTCGCCGTTCCCGGCCACGCCGCCCGATGCCGTCGTCTTCGCGCATGCCACCGAGGAAGTCGCCGAGGTCGTGCGCCTGTGTCGCGAGCATCGCGTACCGATCATCGCGTACGGCGTCGGGTCGTCGCTCGAAGGCCACCTGCTCGCGGTGCGCGGCGGCGTGTCGATCGACCTGTCGCAGATGAACCGCGTGCTCGCGGTGCAGCCCGAAGACCTCACGGCTACGGTGCAGGCGGGCGTCACGCGCGTGCAGCTGAACGACGAGCTGAAGGGCACCGGCCTCTTCTTTCCGATCGATCCGGGGGCCAACGCGAGCCTGGGCGGCATGTCCGCCACGCGTGCGTCGGGAACGAACGCCGTGCGCTACGGCACGATGAAGGAGAACGTGCTCGGCCTGACCGTCGTCACCGCCGACGGCAAGGTGGTGCGCACCGCGCGTCGCGCGAAGAAATCGTCGGCCGGCTACGACCTCACGCGGCTGTTCATCGGCTCGGAAGGAACGCTGGGCATCATCACCGAGGTCAGCGTGAAGCTGTACCCGGTGCCCGAGGCGATCTCCGCAGCGGTCGTAAATTTCCCGAACCTGTCGTCGGCCGTCGACACCGTGATCCAGACGATCCAGGTCGGCGTTCCGGTCGCCCGCTGCGAGTTCCTCTGCGAGCACATGGTCCGCGCAATCAACGCGCACAGCCACACGACGCTTCGCGAGGCGCCGACGCTGTTCTTCGAGTTCCACGGCACCGAGGCATCGGTGCGCGAGCAGGCCGGGCTCGTGCAGGAGATCGCACGCGAGCACGGTGGAAAGGATTTCGACTGGGCGACGCGTCCCGAAGACCGGACGCGGCTGTGGACGGCGCGGCACAACGCGTATTTCGCCGGACTGCAACAGCGGCCCGGGGCGCGTGCGATCTCCACCGACACCTGCGTGCCGATCTCGAGGCTGAGCGAATCGCTCACCGGCGCGCGCGCGATCCTCGACACCGCGGACTTTCCGACGATGATCGTCGGCCATGTCGGCGACGGCAACTTCCACGCGATGATGCTGATCGATCCCGACAACGCGGACGAGATGGCCGAGGCCGAGCGGCTGAACGAGCGAATCGTGCGCCTCGCGCTCTCGATGGACGGCACCTGCACCGGCGAGCATGGGGTCGGCCTGCACAAGATGCGCTTCCTCGAGGAGGAGGCCGGCGAGGAGGGTATCGAGCTGATGCAGCGGATCAAGCGCGCGCTCGATCCCGACGACATCCTCAACCCGGGCAAGATCTTCCGCCTGTAAACCGAACCTGGTGCAGAGAGCCCCGATGGCCGACGAGCCCGACCCGAATGCCGCCGCGCCGGCTGCGCCGCTGGACGATTTCTCGCGCAGCCACGCCGGCATCCTGATCCGGCTGGAGCAGCTGCGCGAGCTGGCGACCAAACGCGCGCAGGGTGGCGCCGATCGCCAGGCGCTGCGCGACAGCGCGCAGGAGCTCGTCGCGTTCTTCCGGGAAGCGGTGATCGAGCATCATGCGGAGGAGGAGCAGGCGCTCTTTCCGGCGGTCGCGCGCAGCGCCGCCGCCGGCGACGAAGCGTCACTGGTCGCGTCGCTCGCCGCACGGCTGACGCGCGAGCATCGGCAGATCGAGCAGGACTGGAAGGCAATCGAGCCGGCGCTGCTGCGCATCGCGCGCGGCCGCAGCGCCGATCTCGACGCGGGCATCGTCGCCCGCCTGTGCGATCGCTACGCGGCGCATGCACAGTTCGAGGAAACCGGCTACCTGCCGCTGGCGGCAAAGATCCTCGATTCGGACGACCAGGCGTCGCTGGCGCTTACGCTGCACATCCGGCATTCGGTCGACCGGGTGCTCGGCTACATGTAGGCGTTTCGGGCGTCGGCGGAGCCACTGATCCGCGCGGGCCAGCCGATCCGCAGCGCCTCAGCGGTGCAGGATCTGCCCGAGGAACTGCTTCGTTCGCTCGTTCTTCGGCGCTTCGAAGAAGCGCTCGGGCGTGTCCTGCTCGACGATCTCGCCCTGGTCCATGAAGATCACGCGGTCGGCGACCGCGCGCGCGAAGCCCATCTCGTGCGTCACGCAGACCATCGTCATGCCCTCGCGCGCGAGCATGATCATCGTGTCGAGCACTTCCTTGACCATCTCGGGGTCGAGCGCCGACGTCGGCTCGTCGAACAGCATGATCGACGGGTTCATGCACAGCGCGCGGGCGATCGCCACGCGCTGCTGTTGCCCGCCCGAGATCTGTCCGGGGTACTTGTGTGCCTGGTCGGCGATGCGCACGCGCTCGAGATAGCGCATCGCGTCGGCCTGCGCCTGCGCGCGCGGCTTGTGCAGCACCCAGATCGGCGCCAGCGTGCAGTTTTCCAGCACCGTGAGATGCGGGAACAGATTGAAATGCTGGAACACCATGCCGACGGTCGAGCGCACCGCATCGATGTTCTTCAGGTTGTCGGTGAGCTCGGTGCCGTTGACGACGATGCGCCCCTGCTGATGCGGCTCGAGCCGGTTGATGCAGCGGATCAGCGTCGACTTGCCCGAGCCCGACGGCCCGCAGATCACGATGCGCTCGCCGGCCTCGACGCGCAGGTCGATGTCGCGCAGCACCTGGAAGTCGCCGAACCACTTGCTCATCTTTTCGATGAGGATCGCAGGCGTTGCGTCGCTCCTGCGTGCCGCGGCGCGTCCGGCCGGCGATTGCGAGCTGTTGTCGATCAACGCGCTTCCTCCTTCGTCCGGCTCATCCGTGCTGCCCGCGCGCCAGCCCGCGCTCGAGCCACTGGCTGTAGCGCGACATCGCGTAGCAGAACACCCAGTAGACGGCGATCGAGAACAGGAAGGCCTCGATGAAATACGGCTTCCACTCGAAGTCGGTCTCCACGGACTTCTTCACCGCGTAGGCGAAATCGTAGATCGCGATGATGACGACGAGCGACGTGTCCTTGAACAGCGAGATGAAGCTGTTCACGAGCGAGGGGATCGCCACGCGCAGCGCCTGCGGCAGGATCACGAAGCCCATCGATTTCCAGTAGGGAAGGCCGAGCGCCTCGGCCGCCTCGTACTGGCCGCGCGGCACCGCCTGCAGACCGCCGCGCACCGCCTCGGCAAGATACGCGGCGACGAAGAGGATCAGCGCGATCTGCGCGCGCAGCAGCTGCTCGATGCGCAGGTTCTCGGGCAGGAACAGTGCGAACATCACCGAAGCCATGAACAGCACGGTGATCAGCGGCACGCCGCGGATCACCTCGATGTAGACGACCGACAGCGCGTGCACGATCGGCAGCGACGAGCGTCGGCCGAGCGCGAGCAGCACGCCGAGCGGGAAGGCGAAGGCGACGCCGAAGATCGCCAGGATCAGCGTGACCGGCAGTCCACCCCATTGCTCGCTGCGCACCGGTTCGAGGCCCAGGCCGCCGCCCATCAGCCAGAAGGCGAGCGCGATGCCCACCATCCAGACGAGCACGAGCCAGGCGCGCCAGAAGAACGGAATCGCCGAGACGACGAGCAGCGCGCACAGCACGACGATGACGAGCGCGGGGCGCCATTGCAGCTCGTACGGATAGAAGCCGAAGAGCATGAAGCGCAGCTTCTCGGCGACCACCGCCCAGCACGCGCCTTCGCCGCGTACGGCGTCGCAGGCGGCCGCCGGCGCGCGTCCCCATACCGCGTCGAAGACGAGCCAGTCGAGTGCTGGCGGCAGCGCCCACAGGAGCAGCGCAACCAACGCCACCGTCAGCAGCGCGTTGCCGGGCGACGAGAACAGGTTGACGCGAATCCAGCGCAGCGCGTGCACGGAACTACCGCTCGACCAGGCGCACGCGCGCGTTGTACCAGTTCATCGCCAGCGAGATCACGAGGCTGATCGCGAGGTAGACCGCCATCAGGATCGCGATCGCCTCGATCGCCTGCCCGGTCTGGTTCATCGACGTGTTGGCCACCGCGACCAGATCGGGGTATCCGATCGCCACCGCGAGCGACGAGTTTTTCGTCAGATTCAGGTACTGGTTGGTCAGCGGCGGGATGATCACGCGCATCGCCTGCGGCAGCGTGACGAGCCGCAGCCGCTGCCCGGGTTGCAGGCCGAGCGCCATCGCCGCCTCGGTCTGTCCGTGCGGTACGGCGAGCAGTCCGCCACGCACGACCTCGGCGATGAATGCTGCGGTGTAGGTCGACAGCCCGACCAGCAGCGCGATGAACTCGGGCGACATCGATCGTCCGCCGCTGAAATCGAAGCCGCCCAGCTGAGGCACGTCGAGCGTCACCGGCGCACCGCCGATCCACCACGCGGCCAGGGGCAGCCCGACGACGAGCGCGAGAGACGGTGCAAGGACCGGCCACGGAACGCCGCTCTCGCGCTGAAGGCGTCGCGCGAACGCCCGCCACGCGAACGCGACGACGATCGCTGCGACGAGCGCCCAGCCCGCCGCCGTCCAGCCCGGAGCGGCGTCCGGCCACGCATAACGCAGCCCGCGCTGGCTGAGGAATGCAAGCCCGCCGAAATCGATCGCCTGGCGCACCGGCGGCAGCAGCTCGGTGATCAGTCCGTACCAGACGAACAGCTGCAGCAGCAGCGGGATGTTGCGCATGAACTCGACGTAGGCCGACGCAAGTCTCGCGACGAGCCAGTTCGACGACAGCCGCGCGACGCCGATCAGCGTGCCGAGCACCGTCGCGACGACGATGCCGATCGCCGATACCCACAGCGTGTTGACGAGCCCGACGAGAAAGGCCCGCGCATAGCTGTCCGACGGCGCGTACTCGACGTGCGTCTCGGCGATCTCGAAACCGGCCTCGCGCGACAGGAAATCGAATCCGACCTGGATCTGTCGCGACTGCAGGTTGTGCAGCGTGTTCGACACCAGGTACCAGCCGATGCCGACCACCGCGGCAAGCAGCAGCGCCTGATAAAGGACTGCGCGGAGGCGTTCGCTCTGGAGCACGCGGAGCAGGTCCTCGCGTGTCGCTTACCGATCTCGGTGCGCGCAAAGGCGCGGGCCGGCTGCCGCGGGCGCGCGGGTGCTTGGGGAAACCGGGGTCAGACCACGATTCCCTACAGAAATCGTGGTCTGACCCCGGTTTCCCTTCCCTGCGATGCTCGCATCGCCGGCTGGCGCCGCGTAACTCGCTACGCGCGCGAAGCGCGCTCCGCTCAAACAGACGCGGCGAGTCAGAGTACGACGCGCGCTACGCGCGCGCGCCGGCGCTGCTGCGCTTCTCGGCTGCGCACAAGCGCGCCCGCGGCAGCCGGCCCGCGCCTTTGCGAGATGCGTCGGCGGTCCGCGTAACGCGTGCTTCGGTTCGGGCGCAGAGCGAATGCCTCCGTCTTCGTTGCTGGGGAGAACCGGGGTCGGACCACGATTTCCATGGAAATCGTAATCTGACCCCGGTTTTAGCTTTTGCGGATGCGTCGCCGATTCTCCAGCGTTGCTCGAGCGGCAGGTGGCAGCGGGGCGGGTGCGGTTGCGTATTGGGTGCGCTACGGCGGGGATGTGGGCCAGAGCGCGCGGTGAGCGGACTGCGCAGATTGCGGCGACCTCTGCGGCGCCGAGCCGCGCAGCCTCGGGGTCGGCGCGCGTAGCGCGCTTCGTAAAATCTGATTTGCGGCCGCATGTCTGAGCGGAGCGCGCGAAGCGCGCGCAGCGAGTTCGGCCGCACGACCCCGAGGCGAGCAGCGAGGGAAGTCGGCGCGCAGCGCCGACCGCCGCAGCGGGAGCCGCAATCTGCGCAGTCCGCTCACCGCGCGCTCTGGCCCACATCCCCGCCGTAGCGCACCCAATACGCAACCGCACCCGCCCCGCTGTCGCCTGCCGCGAGCGCTCCTTCACGTCCTAGCGAATCGGCGGCGCATACATCAACCCCCCATCCTTCCACTGCGCATTCATCCCCCGCTCGATCCCGATCGGCCCGATGTTCCGCTCGTACATCTCGCCGTAGTTCCCCACCGCCTTGATCGCGCGCACCAGCCAGTCGTTGTCGACACCGAGCCCCTTGCCGATGTCGCCCGAGGCTCCGACGAGACGCTGGATCGGCGGCTCCTTGCTCTCGGCCTTCATCCGGTCGACGTTCGACGAGTTCACGCCGTACTCCTCGGCCTCGATCAGGCCGAACAGCGTCCACTTGACGATCGTGAAGTACTCCCAGTCGCCGCGACGCACGAGCGGACCGAGCGGCTCCTTCGAGATCGCCTCGGGCAGGATCACGTAGTCGTCCTTGTTCGGCGCCTTCAGTCGTGTGGCCGCCAGCCCCGAGATGTCGGTGGTGAAGACGTCGCAGCGACCCGAGAAGAACGCCTGCTCGATCTGCTGCAGCTCGTTGACGACGACCGGACGGAAACTCATCTTCTTCGTGCGGAAGTAGTCGCTCAGGTTCAGCTCGGTGGTCGTGCCCGGCTGCACGCAGACGGCGGCGCCGCCCAGCTGCGTCGCGCTGGTGATCTTCGCGTCCTTGCGCACCATGAAGCCCTGGCCGTCGTAGAAGATCGTGCCGGCGAACACGGCGCCGAGCGTCGCGTCGCGCGTCGCCGTCCACGTCGTGTTGCGCGACAGGATGTCGACCTCGCCCGACTGCAGCACGGTGAAGCGGTTCTGCGTGTTCGTCGGCACGAACTGCACCTTGTTCGCGTCGCCGAGGATCACGGCGGCGACGGCGCGGCAGAAGTCGGCGTCGATGCCGTTCCAGCGTCCCTGGCTGTCGGGAGCCGAGAAGCCGATCAGCCCGGTGTTCACGCCGCAGCGCAGCGCGTCCCTCTGCTTGATCGTATCGAGCGTCGGTCCGGCGGTGGCGAAGGCCGGTGCGAGCAGCGCAGCGGCCGCCAGGCAGGAGGCGAGGCGGGTTCGTGCCATGGTGGGTCTCCGTTGTCGTTGTGCCGGCGTGCGCCGAAGCGCCGAAACACTGCACCAACCACCGCCGCGGCCGCCGTGAATCGCAGTGTGTCGTTCCCGCGGGAAGGACACAAGCGAAACGACTTCAGCGCTTGTATCGCTTCGGCACGAAGGGCAGTGGCGTACGTTCCACCGGCAACCGGCGCTCGCGCACGACGGCGCGCAGCGATGTCGCTTCGTCGTCGAGCACTGCCCGCTCGATGCGCGCCAGCAGGATCGGGTGTCCCAGCGTGGGCGAGACCGTCCCGCTCGTCACCTTGCCGACGACACGGTCGGCGGCGTCGACGATCGCGGCGCCGGCCCGGATCGGCACCGGCTCGTGCGAGACGAGCCCGACGAGGCGTCGCGGCGCGCCTTCGGCGAGCCCGCGCAGCACGACCGATGCGCCGGGAAAGCCGCCCGCTTTCGCGTTGCCCGTGCGCCGCGACTTCGGGATCGCGAAGGCGAGCCCCGATTCCGCGGGAGTCGTCGTCGCGTCGATGTCGTTGCCGTGCAGCGACAGCCCCGCCTCGAGGCGCAGCGTGTCGCGCGCGCCGAGACCGGCGGGCTGCACGCGCGGGTCCTCGAGCAGGCGCTCGACGATTGCAAGAGCCTCGGTGGGCGGCAACGAGATCTCGAAGCCGTCCTCGCCGGTGTAGCCCGAGCGCGTCGTGAAGCACGCCGCACCGAGCAGCGAGAGGGTGCGCGCCTGCATGAAGCGCATCGACGTACACGCAGGGTCGAGCTGCGCGAGCACCGCTTCGGCCTGCGGACCCTGCAGCGCGACCAGTGCGGCGTCGATCTCGTCGATCTCGAGCGCCGGGCACAGCGCGCGCAGTCGCGCGAGATCGGCATCGCGGTTGCCGGCGTTGGCGACGATGCGCACCTCGGCCGAATCGCCGTCGATGAGGTGCACGAGCATCAGGTCGTCGTCGATGCCGCCGGCGTCGTTGAGCAGCAGCGAGTAGCGCTGCTGCAGATCGGGCCAGTCGCTGAAGTCGACCGGCAGCGCAGCCTCGAGCTGCGCATGCAGCGTCTCGCGTCGGCCGTCCCGCGCACGCGCGCGCAGCTGCCCCATGTGCGAGACGTCGAACAGGCTCGCCGACGCACGCGTGTGCAGGTGCTCGGCGCGCAGCCCGGCCGGGTACTGGATCGGCATCCGGAAGCCGGCGAAGGCGCCGAAGCGCGCACCTTTCGCCGCGTGCAGTGACTGCAGCGGAATCTCGCGCAGATCGGAGGCGGGCTGTGTCATGCGTAGTCCGACATCGGAGGGCAGGTGCAGACGAGCTGGCGGTCGCCGGCGGCGTTGTCGATGCGCGCGACGCTCGGCCAGAACTTCGCTTCGCGCACCCAGGGCAGCGGATAAACGGCTTCCTCGCGGCTGTATTTGTGCGTCCACTCGCCGACGAGTGATTCGGCGGTATGCGGCGCGCCGCGCAGCGGGTTGTCGTCGCGGTCGAACTCGCCGCTGGCGATGCGCTGCAGCTCGCCGTGGATCGCGATCATCGCGTCGCAGAAGCGGTCGAGTTCGTCCTTCGGTTCGGATTCGGTCGGCTCGATCATCAGCGTGTCGGCCACCGGGAACGAAACGGTCGGCGCATGGAAGCCGTAGTCCATCAGTCGCTTCGCAACGTCCTCGGCGGTCACGCCGTACGTGCTCTTGAGCGTGCGCAGGTCGATGATGCACTCGTGGGCGACGAGCCCGGTTGCGCCGCGATACAGCACCGGGAAATGGGGGTCGAGGCGACGCGCGATGTAGTTCGCCGACAGGATCGCCGTCTCGGTGGCCTTGCGAATTCCGGCGGCCCCCATCATCCGGATGTACATCCACGAGATCGTCGTGATCAGTGCGCTGCCGTGCGCCGAGGCCGAGACCGCCGTTGCCGCGTCCGACGAGGAGAAGGGGTCGGTCGGCAGGAAGGGCGCGAGGTGCGCGGCGACGGCGATCGGGCCCATGCCGGGGCCGCCGCCGCCGTGCGGGATGCAGAAGGTCTTGTGCAGGTTCATGTGGCAGACGTCGGCGCCGACGAGCGCCGGCTTCGTGAGTCCGGCCTGCGCGTTCAGGTTCGCGCCGTCCATGTAGACCTGTCCGCCCGCCTCGTGCACCGCGCGACAGACGTCGATGATCCCCGGCTCGAAGACGCCGTGCGTCGACGGGTAGGTGATCATCAGCGCGGCGAGCGACGAGCGGTGTTCGTCGATGCGGCGTGCGAGGTCGTCGAGGTCGACGTTGCCCTGCTCGTCGCAGGCGACGACGACGATGCGCATCCCCATCATCTGCGCGGTGGCCGGGTTGGTGCCGTGCGCCGACGCCGGGATCAGGCAGACGTCGCGCGCGCTTTCGCCCTTCGCGTCGAGATAGCGCCGAATCGCGAGCAGCCCCGCGTATTCGCCCTGCGCGCCCGAGTTCGGCTGGAACGACACCGACGCAAAGCCGGTGATCTCGCCGAGCCAGCGGCCCAGTTGCGCGAGCATGTCGTGGTAACCGAGCGCCTGCTCGCGCGGCACGTAGGGGTGCAGGTTCGCGAACTCGGGCCAGCTGATCGGCGTCATCTCGGCGGCAGCGTTCAGCTTCATCGTGCACGAGCCGAGCGGAATCATCGAGTGCACGAGCGACAGATCGCGGTTCTCGAGCTTCTTCACATAGCGCACGAAGGCCGCTTCGCCGCGGTAGCGCTCGAACACCGGGTGTTCGAGCACAGCGTCGCTGCGACGCAGTGCGGCGGGGATCGTGTCGCCGTCGATCGGGAAGGTGCCGGCGAGCGCGTCGAGCTCGTCGGCGTCGACGCGGTATCCGGTGAGCACCCAGGCGAGGTCGGCGACATCGGCGAGCTCGGTCGTCTCGTCGAGGCTCAGGCCGAAGCGGCCGTCGGGGCCGGCTTCGGCGCCGTGGTCGCGCAGGTTGATGCGCTGCGTGCGTGCGCGATCGCGCACTGCCGCCGCGTCCTGCACGTCGTAGACAAGCGTATCGAAGAAGCAATCGTGCAGCGGGCCGATGGCGCCCTGTGCTGCGGTCGAGACCAGGTGCGCGAGCAGCCGGGTCAGGCCGTGCACGCGCCGTGCGATCGTGCGCAGCCCGTCGGCGCCGTGCCACACCGCGTAGAACGCCGCGAGGTTGGCCAGCAGCGCCTGCGCGGTGCAGATGTTGCTCGTCGCCTTCTCGCGGCGGATGTGCTGCTCGCGCGTCTGCAGCGCCATGCGCAGGGCAGGGCGGCCGGCCGCGTCGCGCGAGACGCCGATGATGCGCCCGGGAATCGTGCGCAGCAGGTCTTCGCGGGCGGAGAGGAAGGCCGCGTGCGGGCCGCCGTAGCCGAGCGGCACGCCGAAGCGCTGTGCCGAGCCGATCGCGATGTCGGCGCCCATCGCGCCCGGCGACTTCAAGAGCAGCAGCGCGAGCGGATCGCAGCCGACCGTCACGCGCGCACCTGCGCCGCGCAGTGCGGCGATCTCGGTACTGAAGTCGCGCACGCGGCCGAAGGTGTCGGGCGTCTGCAGGTGCGCACCGAAATACTGTGCGGCTTCGTCGTGCAGGTTCCGGGCGTCGCCGACGGCGAGCTCGATGCCCATGCGCGTTGCGCGCGTGCGCAGCACGGCGACGACCTGCGGGTGCGTTGCACGCTCGACGAAATAGCATGTCGCCTTCGATTTCGACGCGCGCCGCGCCATCGCCATCGCTTCGGCGGCCGCGGTGGCTTCGTCGAGCAGCGACGCGTTTGCGATCGGCAGCCCGGTGAGGTCGATCACCATCTGCTGGAAGCTCAGCATCGCTTCGAGCCGGCCCTGCGCGATCTCGGCCTGGTACGGCGTATACGCGGTGTACCAGCCGGGGTTTTCGAGCACGTTGCGGCGGATGGCCTCGGGCATGATCGTGCCGTGGTAGCCGGCGCCGATGTAGCTGCGCCACAGCTCGTTGCGGTTCGCGTGCTCGCGCAGCTCGGCGAGCGCGCGCGTTTCGTCGACGGGCGTATCGAGTGCGAGCGGCGCATCGAGCAGGATGCGATGCGGCAGCGCGGCCCGCGCGAGCTCGCTGCGCGATCCGAAGCCGAGCAGCTCGAGCATCTCGCGCTCCTGCGCGTGGCTCGGGCCGATATGGCGTGAGATGAAGTCGTCGTGAGTGGCGAGCGCGCGCAAGCGCGCGCCGAGGGAATCGGGAGCGTTCATCGATCGTGAACCCGGCATCGGGAAAAAATGGCAAGACAGGCGCGGCGCGCGTGCGCGCCGCACCGCGGATTACTCGGCGGCAGGCCCGGCTGAGTACTGGGCTGCGTCGAGCAGCGCGTCGAGTTGCGACGGGTCGCTCGGGCGCATCCGGAAGAGCCACCCGGCGCCGAAAGGCTCGGCGTTGACGGTTTCCGGAGCGTCGGCGAGCGCGCTGTTCGTCTCGACGACTTCGCCGTCGACCGGCGCGTAGACGTCGGAGGCGGCTTTCGTCGACTCGACGACGACGCAGGCCTCGCCCTGCTTCACGCTGCGCCCGGCATCGGGCAGCTCGACGTAGACGAGCTCGCCGAGTGCGTCCTGCGCGTGGAAGGTGATGCCGACGGTGAACGTGCCGTCGGGCTCGCGCCGCACCCATTCGTGCGACGGCGTATAGCGAAGTTCGGTGGGGTTGTCCAAGATGGGGCTCCGGAAACGGCGTGCGATGCACGCACGTGCGACGGATGGAATCGAAATCGAAACCCCGAGCCGAGCCGCTGAAGTCCTTTTGCCTGAGAGTTTACGGGGCGTGCACCTTCGGCGCCGTAGACGCATCCCGGCCCGGTGGCCCGGATGCGCACGGTCTCTCCCACAGCGGCTGACCGACTGCGCGCCAGAATGCCTAGCCCGCCTGCGGCTGTCAAATCAGAGCCACGAAGGAACGGGCAGACCCTTTTCCCGCAGGAATCCGGGATCGAAGAGCTTCGATCGATAGCGGTCGCCCGAATCGCAGAGCACGGTGACCACCGTATGACCCGGGCCGAGGTCGCGCGCGAGGCGGATCGCGCCGGCGACGTTCACGCCGCTCGAGCCGCCGACGCACAGCCCCTCGTCGCGCAGCAGCTCGAACATCAGCTCGAGCGCTTCGGCGTCCTCGATCCGGTACGCGTCGTCGACCGGCGCGCCGTCGATGTTCGCAGTGACGCGCCCGAGGCCGATGCCTTCGGTCACCGAGCTGCCGCTCGCTTCGATCCGCCCGTCCTTGAACCACGAGTACATGGCGGCGCCGACCGGATCGACCGCCGCGATGCGGATGCCCGGATGCACCGACTTCAGGTACGTCGAGACGCCGGCGAGCGTGCCGCCGGTGCCGATCGCACAGACGAAGCCGTCGATGCGGCCCGCAGTCTGCCGCCAGATCTCCGGGCCGGTGGTGTCGCGGTGTCCTTCGCGGTTGGCGACGTTCTCCCACTGGTTCGCGTAGAACGCGCCGTTCGGTTCGCTCTCGGCCAGCTCGGCGGCGAGCCGCGCGGCGACGTGCACGTAGTTGCCGGGATCGCGAAACGGTGCGGCCGGCACCTCGCGCAGGTCCGCGCCGTAGAGCCGCAGCAGGTCCTTCTTCTCGCGGCTCTGCGTTTCCGGAATCACGATGATCGTGCGATAGCCGCGCGCGTTCGCGACCAGCGTGAGCCCGATCCCGGTGTTGCCAGCGGTGCCCTCGACGACGACGCCGCCGGGGCGCAGCAGTCCGCGCCGCTCGCCATCCTGGATCAGGAACAGCGCGGTGCGGTCCTTCACCGACCCGCCGGGCTCGAGGAATTCGGCCTTGGCGAGGATCTCGCATCCGGTGCGTTCCGACGCCTTGCGCAGCCGGATCAGCGGCGTGTTGCCGATGGCACCGACGAAACCGTCGACGGTCGTGTTCATTGCGTCGTTCCCTCCCTTGAGCCGAGCGCGCGCAGCCCGGCGCGTCGGTCACAACATACAATGGCTCGATGAACCCGATCCACGACGCGGTCGAAATCCAGACCGCAGAACAGCCCGACGCAGCGGTGATCTGGCTGCACGGGCTCGGCGCCGATGCGCACGACTTCGAGCCGGTCGTTCCCGAGCTGCGCCTGCCCCCGCAGCTGTCGGTGCGCTTCGTGTTCCCGAACGCGCCGGTGCGTCCGGTGACGATCAACGGCGGCATGCCGATGCGGGCGTGGTACGACATCGTCGAGCTCGGCGGCGCGCAGCAGGACGAGGCGGGGATCCGCGCGTCGCAGCGCATCGTCGAGGCGCTGGTCGCGCGCGAGAACGAGCGCGGCATCGCCACGGCGCGCATCGTTCTCGCCGGCTTCTCGCAGGGCGGTGCGATCGCGCTGCAGACGGGCCTGCGCCACCGCGAGCGGCTCGCCGGCATTCTTGCGCTGTCTACCTGGCTGCCGCTGCACACGACGCTCGAGGACGAGCGCACTGCGCAGAACGCCGACGTGCCGATCTTCTACGGGCATGGCCTGCACGACGACATGGTCGACATTGGACGCGCACGCAGATCGCACGACATCCTCGTCCGTCTCGGCTACCCGGTGCAGTGGCGCGAGTATCCGATGGGTCACGCCGTATGCATGCCCGAGCTCGTCGATATCGGCGCCTGGCTGGCGAGCGTGTTGCCGCAGACCGGGGCGTCCTGAGCCGCGGCTCTCAGCGGATCATCGTTTCGGCGTACGGCCGGTGGCGTCTCGCCGCACCCGGTTTCACCGGTTGCGCCCGAGTGCGGCGCCTGTGCTTCGCCGGCGGCCGGCGCGCTCCCGACGAAGAATGAAGACAGCCACCCGATGAAGAGCGCGATCGCGAGATACACCATCGACCAGCCTGCGACCGCCTGCTCGCCGACCAGGTAGCTGTTGCAGACACGGACCGGCGCTGCGATGTAAAGCCAGCCGAGCATGGCCAGCATGCTGAAGAAGTTCGTCCAGATGAAGCCGCGTCCGATCGGGCCGAGTCGTTCCCAGGCCAGCGCGAGCGGTGCGCCGACGAGCAGCGGCAGGCTCGCAAACTTCGCGAACTCTGCCCACGAGTCGACCAGCGCCACATCGAGCGCGCGCGGCAGCATCCAGTAGCTCGACGCCAGCATCGCGGCGAGTGCCAGCGGCAGCGAGCCGCCGGCGAAGCGGTGCAGCGCGCTGCGCCGGTGGCGCGGCAACGCGCCGACGGCGACGAAGCCGGCGAGTGCCAGCAGCGGCATCTGCACGAGCATGTGCAGGGTCATCGAAGCTTCGAGCCAGCTCCGCATCGGTGCCAGCGAGAGTGCGCCGACGAGCAGCATCGCCGCAGCGAGCCGAAGCCCGGACGTCAACCGGAAGGCTTTTCTCGTGCCTTCGCGCACCGCGCCCTCGGGATCGTGTGCGTCATGCGGTGGCCAGCGAGGCGCGCGGCCGGTCGACCGACGCGCCGCGCAGGCTCAGCAGGAAGCGGATTGCGAACACGAGCACGGCGAGCACGACGAGCGTGGCGAAGAAGGCGCCGACCCGGTCGAACGGTATCCATTCGGGCAGGTGCGCGGCGTATCGGCGCGCGACGCTCTCCTTGCCCGAGTACAGGAAGCTCAGCGTGAAGCCGAGCGTGGCGATCGCGAACACCCACAGCGCGATGCGATCGAGCAGCGAGTCGGCCTGGTCCTGCGAGGGCTTGCCGATGTAGTACAGGAAGCCGAAGACCATCGTCATCATGCCGAGCAGCAGGTAGGTGTGGAAATGCCCGGGCACCCACAGCGTGTTGTGCATCACGTAGTTCACCGTGATCGTTCCGTCGATGAACGCGGGCATCGCGCCGGCCGCCCAGCCGAACAGCGAGAGGAACAGCAGCTTCGAGGCCATGTCCCAGCGGATTCCCGAGCGGTAGACGAGCATCAGTCCGCCGTAGGCGGTCACGACGAGGATCGGGAAGGTGTTCAGGTAGCCGATCACGTGCCCCATCACCAGCATCCACTTCGGCATCGCGAAGTCCATCAGCAGGTGGTGCGGATAGATGAACATGACCATCACGGTCGAGGCCGTCCACGACGCGAGGAAGACGCGGTTCGCCTTCCACGGACGCTGCGTGTAGCGCGGCAGGATCTCGTAGACGGCGATCACCGCCATGTAGATCGTCGCGTTGATGAATACGTGGCCGAAGAAGTAGATGAGGTTCTTTGCGAGCAGCGGGTCGATCTCCAGCGATGGCACGTATACGTTGACGATCATCACCCCGAGGATGGCGGCGCCGGCGACGAGCCCGACCAGGTTCACGATCGTGACCATCGTGGAGGCGACGACCGTCGGCGGCGGCGCGTTGCCGTCATCGTGCCCGAAGAGCTGCGGCCATCCGAGCGCACGGCCGAGATTGCCGTAGCGCTGCATCAGGGCACGCGCGATGTCCAGGTGCAGCAGCACGAAGCCGACGCCGATCACCAGCATTCCGCCCATGAAGAGCGCCGCCGATCCGGGGCTCCAGGTGCCCATCGACTGGCTCGGCAGCGGATGCAGGAAGGTCCACCCGCCGTGGAAGTGGCCGCCGAGAACGCTCGCGAGGACCATCACCACGCCGACGAGGAAGAGCACGAGGTTGGCGACGAATATGCCGCGCGACAGCTCGACGTATTGGCTGAGGAAGTGCCACATGATCGCCGCACCGCCGATCGCCGCGATGCCGACCATGCCCGCGCCGTGCAGCGTCATCAGTTCGTAGAAGCGCATCGGGCCCAGGGCGATGACGCCGGCCTGCTCCATGCGCATGAGCACGCCGAACACCATCATCAGCAGCAGGACTGCCACCGTGATGACGAGATAGGCGAGAACGGCAGGGTTCGCGCCGTGATCGATGCGCGGGGTATAGGCGTCGTTTGCCATGTCAGTCCTGTGCCTCGGTGACCTTGATCTCGGCGATCATGTTGTGGTGGACGATGCCGCAGTACTCCATGCAGAGCACGCGATAGGTGCCCGCCCGCTCGAAGGTGTGAAGCAGGTTGTTGGTGTAGCCGGGCATCGCCTGCGCCTGTGCGACCAGCTTCAGGTCGAGGTCGTAGATGCCGAAACCGTGATTCACGTCGGCGCTCGTTACGCGGAACACGACGGGCTCGCCGACGCGGACCTCGTCGTGGCTCAGCGTCCAGTACCACTGATGACCCACCGCGTCGATCACCACCGGGTTGCTTCCGGCATGCGCTCGCGCGGCGTTGTAGGGCAGGTCGATCAGGTTGTAGACCATCGCCGGGCCCATCGTCAGCACGAGCACCCAGAAAAAGCGCGCGCGCAGTCGGTACGCACGCTTCTGCAGCGGCGTGTAGTCCTCCTCGCGCACGTGCGACTGCGAGTAGACGAACAGGAACACGGCCGCCAGCACGCTCATCAGCGCGAGCGAGACCAGCCAGACGGATTGATGCAGCATCGTTCGATTCTCCGGTTCGGGCCATGAACGCCGCCCACGCGCTTTAAAGCGAGACCCGTGCCACTGCGGCTAAACGCTTGATGCATATCAGCTCCAGCGGCATTCATCATATCCCCGGGCTACTGATGACGCGATGTTTACGTTCACAATGAACGTTCACTGTGAACGCTTTGGGCCCGCCGTGCTGACGCTCGACTCTCTCCAGTCCCTGCTCGACAACCTCGAGGAAGGCGTTCTCTTCCTCGACGCGCAAAGGCGCGTGCGTGCCATCAACGCCGCCGCGGAGCGTCTGCTCGGCAGCGATGGGCAGGCGGTCGTCGGCAGCCTGTGTCCGACGCTCTTCGCCGGTACGCCCTGGGCGCGCCAATGCGAGACACGTGGCCGGTGCTCGCTGGTGTCGAGCCGTTCGGCCACGCGCAAGACGCAGGACATCGCGTTGAAACGCGCCGGCGCCGAGGCCACGTTGCGAATCTGGGCGATGCTGCTGCCGCCGAATGACGCCGGACTGCATTGCTCGATCATCGTGCGCGACCGCACGCGTGAAGTCGCGCTGGAGGCCGAAGCGCGCCAGCGCTGGAGTCTCGGCGGGCTCGTCGGCCGCACGCCGCCGATGCAGGCGCTCTACGCGCAGATCCTGCGCGCCGCCACCAGCGATGCGAACGTGCTCATCCAGGGTGAGAGCGGCGCCGGCAAGGAACTGGTCGCACGCGCGCTGCACGACAATTCGCCGCGCGCCCGCGGTCCCTTCGTGCCGCTCGATTGCGGCGCGTTGCCCGAGAACCTGCTCGAGTCGGAGCTCTTCGGGCACGCGAAGGGCGCCTTCTCGGGTGCCGCGACCGCGCGCGTCGGCCGTTTCGAGGCGGCCAACGGAGGCACGCTGCTGCTCGACGAGATCGGCGAGATCTCCCTCTCGATGCAGACGAAGCTGTTGCGCGTGCTGCAGGAGCGCGAAGTGGTGCGCCTCGGCGAGAACCTGCCGCGCCGCTTCGACGTGCGCGTCATTGCGGCCACGCATCGCGACCTGAGCGCGATGGTGGCGCAGGGCTCGTTCCGCGAGGATCTCTTCTACCGCCTGCGCGTGCTGCCGCTGGAGATCGCGCCGCTGCGCGAGCGCAGCCAGGACATTCCGCTGCTCGCGAGCAAGATGCTCGCCGAGCTCTCCGAACGCTATCGTCGTCCGGGGCTGCGGCTGGCACCCGACGCAATGGCCGCACTGGAGTCCTACCATTGGCCCGGCAACGTGCGCCAGCTTTCCAACGCGCTGGAATTCGCCGTCGTGCATGCCGAGAGCCCGGTCGTGCAACGGCGCAACCTGCTGCCCGAGATCCTCGAGCCGCGCCGCCCGAGCGCGCACGTGCAAACGATCGACGCAGAATCCGTCACACGTTATTACCGCAGCGCCGCCACGCCGGCCGAGGAAGCCGAGCGCATTCGTCGCGTGCTCGAGCAGACGGGAGGCAACCGCGCCGAAGCCGCGCGTCGACTCGGCATGTCGCGCACGACGCTGTGGAAGCGCTTGCGCGAATGACGCGGGCGCCCGGCGCTGCTGTATCGTTGCGAGCCATGTCGACGGACCGGAAGCCTCTGTTCGGTGCTCGGGTGCCCGAGCGCTTCGCCGACGTGAACCTGCGGCCCGAGGCGGCGCGCTGCAACGAGATCGTCGAGTGCCTGCGCCCGCTTGTGCCGGCGCACTGCCTGCTGCATCGAACGGAAGACACGCGTCCCTACGAGTGCGACGGGCTGAGCGCGTACCGGCAGTTGCCGGTGGCGGTCGTGTTGCCCGAGAACGAGCAGCAGGTGCGCGCGATCCTGCAGGCCTGCTGCGCGCTCGAGGTTCCGGTGGTGGCACGCGGCGCGGGCACGAGTCTGTCGGGCGGGTCGATGCCGCACGCCGCCGGCGTCGTGCTGTCGATGGCGAAGTTCGACCGCATCGTGTCGATCGATTCCGTTGCACGCATTGCGCGCGTGCAGCCCGGGGTCCGCAACCAGGCGATCTCGGAAGCCGTGTCCGTGCATGGCCTCTATTACGCACCGGACCCGTCTTCGCAGATCGTCTGCTCGATCGGCGGCAACGTAGCCGAGAACTCGGGCGGCCTGCATTGCCTGAAATACGGCCTCACCGTGCACAACGTGCTGCGCGTGCGCGGCTTCACCAGCGACGGCGAACCGATTGAATTCGGCGCCGAGGCGCTCGATACGGCAGGGCTCGACCTGCTTGCGCTGTCGATCGGCTCGGAGGGGATGCTCGCCGTCGTGACCGAGGTGACCGTGAAGCTCGTCCCCGTACCGCCGCTCGCACGCGTGCTGATGGCCTCCTTCGACGACGTCGTCACCGCCGGCAACGCGGTGGCCGCGATCATCGCGGCCGGCATCATCCCGGCCGGGCTCGAGATGATGGATCGCAAGGCAACGATCGCCGTCGAGCAGTTCGTCCACGCCGGCTACGATCTCGACGCGGCGGCGATCCTGCTCGCCGAATCCGACGGCACGCCCGAGGAAGTCGCCGACGAGATCGAGCGCATGGAGCGTGTCCTGCGCGAGGCCGGCGCCACCGCGGTTCGCGTCTCGGGCTCGGAGGCGGAACGGCTGTTGTTCTGGTCAGGGCGCAAGAACGCGTTCCCCGCCGCCGGGCGGCTGTCGCCCGACTACTACTGCATGGACGGGACGATTCCGCGTCGCATGATCGGCCGCATGCTCGAAGCGATCGCGCAGATGGAGGAACGCTACTCGCTTCGCTGCATCAACGTCTTCCATGCCGGCGACGGCAATCTGCATCCGTTGATCCTGTTCGATGCGAACGACGCCGACCAGTGGCAGCGCACCGAACGCTTCGGCGCCGAGATTCTCGAGCTGTGCGTCGAGTTCGGCGGCACCATCACCGGCGAGCACGGCGTCGGAATCGAGAAGATCAATTCGATGTGCGTGCAGTTCACGCCCGAGGAACACGAGGCCTTCTTCGGCGTGAAGCGTGCCTTCGACCCGGCCGGCATCCTGAATCCGGGCAAGGCGATCCCGACGCTCGCGCGCTGCGCCGAGTACGGGCGCATGCACGTGCACGGCGGGCGCCTGCGCTTTCCCGACGTGCCGAGGTTCTGAGCGATGGGTGGGCGTCGGTGAGCTCCGTCACGAATCAAGTCGCCATCGATCGCGCGCTCGACGACGTCCGCGAAGCGGTGCGCGCGGCGGCCGCCGACGGCCGCGCGCTGCATCTGGTCGGGGGCGGAACGAAGACCTTCTACGGCGAGCCCTGCGAAGGCGACGAGCTGCGCCTCGACGCCGTGCGGGGCATCGTCTCCTACGAGCCGAGCGAACTCGTGATCCAGGTCCGCTGCGGCACGCCGCTCGCAGAGGTACACGAAGCGCTTGCCGCGCACGGACAGATGCTTGCCTTCGAGCCGCCGGCTTTCGGCCCGACCGCCACGATCGGCGGCGTCGTCGCCGCTGGTCTGTCCGGTCCGCGACGCGCCAGCGCGGGTGCGGTGCGCGACTTCGTCCTCGGCGCGACGATCGTCGACGCGCAGGGACGCGTGCTGCGTTTCGGCGGACAGGTGATGAAGAACGTCGCGGGCTACGACGTGTCGCGGCTGATGTGCGGATCGCTCGGCATTCTCGGGCCGATCGTCGAAGTCTCGCTGAAGGTGTTGCCGCAGCCGATGCGCGAGGCGAGCGTGCGGCTCGCGCTCGATGCAGTCGATGCCATCGAGACGATGAACCGCTGGTGCGCGCAGCCGCTGCCGATCTCGGCGACGCGATGGTGCGATGGCGAGGCGTGGGTTCGCTTCTCGGGGGCTGCCCCTGCGGTGGAGGCGGCGCTCGCGCGCTTCGGGCGCGAGCACGGCGCAGGCCGGATCGACGACGACGAAGCCGTGCACCGGTGGCGCGCGCTTCGCGAGCACGACGACGCCTTCTTCGCCGGCGACGAGGCGTTGTGGCGGCTGTCGTTGCCGTCCACCGCGCCGTCGCTCGCGCTGCCGGGACGGGTGCTCGTCGAATGGGCGGGCGCGCAGCGCTGGCTGCGCAGCGACGCGCCGGCCGCGCGCATTCGCGCCGAGTGCGAACGCGTCGGCGGCAGCGCGACGCTGTTTCGCGGCGGCGACCGCTCGGTCGGCGTCTTCCATCCGTTGCCCGAGGCGAACCGGCGCGTGCACGAGGGGCTCAAGCGCGCGTTCGACCCCGCGGGTCTCTTCAACCGCGGGCGCATGTACCCCGGGCTCTGAGTCTTTCGAACGGCACGAATCGAACGTGGAAACGCATCTCGCCGACCGGCTCGTCGGCACGCCCGACGGCGCCGATGCCGAGTTGAACCTTCGCCGCTGCGTGCATTGCGGCTTCTGTCTCGCCACCTGCCCGACCTACCAACTGCTCGGCGACGAGCGCGACAGTCCGCGCGGGCGCATCTACCTGATGAAGCAGGTCGTCGAGGGCTCGACGCCCACGCTGGCCACGTTGAAGCATCTCGACCAGTGCCTGACCTGCCGCAACTGCGAGACGACGTGTCCGTCCGGCGTCGAGTACGGGCACCTGGTCGATGTCGGCCGCAAGCTCGTCGAGGAGCAGGTGCGCCGACCGCTCGGCGAGCGCATCGTGCGCGCCGCGCTGCGCGAGGGGCTGACGCGGCGCTGGCTGTTCGGCCCGGCGATGCGCGTCGGGCAATGGGTGCGACCGTTGCTGCCCGGCGTGCTGCGCGACAAGGTGCCGGCGCGGCGCGATCCGGGCGCGTGGCCGTCCGGCACGCACGCGCGCAAGGTGCTGCTGCTGAACTCCTGCACGCAGGGCGCGATGCTGCCGTCGATCGATGCCGCCACGGCGCGCGTGCTCGATCGTCTGGGCATCGAGGCCTTCATCGAGCGTCGCTCGGGTTGCTGCGGCGCGATCCGCCATCACCTGAACGACACCGAAGGCGCGCTCGCGCAGGCGCGGCGAAACATCGACGCATGGATTCCGCATCTCGATGCGGGCGTCGAGATCGTGCTCGTCAATGCTTCGGGCTGCGGTGCGATGGTCAAGGAGTACGCGCATCTGTTGCGCGCCGATCCGGACTACGCCGATCGCGCCAGGCGGGTCGTCGCCGCGACGCGCGACCCGGCCGAGTGGTTACCCGGCGAGCTGGAAGCGCACGCGGAAATGTTGCGCGAGCAGGTACGTCGCGGTGCCGTGCCGTCGCGCGTCGCTTTTCATCCACCCTGCACGCTGCAGCACGGCCAGCGCATCCGCGGTGCGGTCGAGGGCTGGCTCGCGTCGATCGGCGTCGCGCCGCTCTACGTGCCTGATTCGCACCTGTGCTGCGGGTCGGCCGGTACGTACTCGGTGCTGCAGCCGGCGCTGTCGATGCAGCTGCGGGCGAACAAGCTGGATGCGCTGCATGCGGGCGAGCCGACGACGATCCTTTCGGCGAACGTCGGCTGCATCGCGCACCTGCAGGCGGGAACCGCGACGCCGGTGCGGCACTGGATCGAGTGGGTGGACGAGGCGATGGGGGCGGACCTCGTTCCCGCCGCAGGAGCCGCTCGCGCGTGACATAGTTCACGCTTTGTTTTTTCGCGTCGTCTTTCGTCGTTCGGTCGCCGCCTTCCGTCGCGCCGCCCGTGCCCACCGCGCGGCCACCCGATACGTTCCTGCACGTGTAGAAGGGCCCCGTCCTTTCGCGCCCTGGCGCGTCAGGCTCCGGCCTTCAGCACCCGTGGCGCATTCCCCGCGTCCGGGTCCGGTTGCATTTTTCGCGACTACCGTCGGGAGTGTGTGGGAATGCAGTGGAAGTCCGAACGACGCAGAGCACTCGAGGCCGGCTTCACCCTGATCGAAGTAATGATCGTGGTGGCCATCGTCGCGATCCTCGCCGCTGTCGCCTACCCGAGCTACACCGACTATCTGCGCCGCGGCCGCCTGCAGGAAGCGCCGAGTGCGCTCGCTGATTTTCGCGCGCGCATGGAGCAGTTCTATCAGGACAACCGCAACTATGGCGCCGGCGGATGCGGTCCGGCGGCGCCTGCGAGCGACAGTTTCGGCTATGTGTGCGCACTGACGGCAGGCGGCCAGGGCTATACGGTCACTGCCACCGGCAACCATGCCCTGGTGACGGGCTTCGGCTACACGGTCAATGAAACGAATGTGCGGACCACCACGTGCACCGGCTGCGAGTGGGGTTTCGCCACGCAGGCTGCATGGATCACGCGACGGCCATGAGCGCTCGCCTGCGTACGCAGGGCTTCACGCTGGTCGAACTGCTGGTGGCTATGGCGGTGCTCGGCCTGCTGCTGGCGTCCGCGCTGCCGAGCTACTCCGAATTCATCCGCAACTCGCAGATCCGTACCGTCGGGCAATCGATCGAGACCGGCCTGCAGATGGCGCGTGCCGAGGCAGTGCGCAGCAACGCGCAGGTGCAGTTCCGGTTGCCGGGGACGCTGGCGGGCGGCGCGGTCGCCGGCGGCACCGACTGGGTGGTGATGCGTGCGCTGGACGCAACGCCGACCGTCTTCGACCAGCAGGTGAACGCGCGCATCGAGCCGAACGCTTCGTCGATCGCGCGCGTCGGCGCGTCGACGGTGACGGGGGGCGCCGCAGCGGCAGCGGGTGCGGGATTGCCCGCGACGATCACCTTCACCGGGCTTGGGCGGCTCAGTGGCGTCACATCCGTGCGCCAGATCGACATCACCGGTCCGGCCGGTTCGCGGCGACTTGCGGTGCAACTCAGCCCGGGCGGCGACGTCCGGCTTTGCGACCCGGCGCTTTCGCGCGCAACTGATCCGCAGGGGTGCGCATGAGCGCAGGCGCGAACTCCATGAGCATGAGCGCAAGTGCGAAAGTTATGAGCGCAGGTGCTAAACGCATCGCTGCCACAACGCGTTCTGTGGCGCGGCCGGCTCGCGTAACGGAGTCGGGCGGCATGCTGCTCGAAGCGCTGATTGCGATCCTGCTGTTCTCGATCGCGATCCTCGGCCTTGCCGGGCTGCAGGCGCGTGGCATCGAGGTGGTGCGCGACGCCGAGTATCGCGCGCAGGCGAGCCTGTTTGCGAACCAGATCATCGGCCAGATGTGGGCCGACCGCTTCAACGTGCCGCTGTTTGCGCTCAACGCAGGCGCGGCGCCCTGCGCGGGCGGCAACAACGTGTCGGCGCATCCAGCCGTGATCGCCTGGCTGAACGGGCTGGCCGGCGCAGTCCCGGGCGCGCTGCCCGGTGCAGCCGGCCTGGTGCAGCAGATCGAAGTCGCTCCCAACAACGTCGTCACCGTGACGGTGTGCTGGCAGGCGCCGCAGGATGCGGCTCCGCACGCGTTCACGATGACGGCGCAGATCCAGGGCTGAGCCGATGCGTGCGACCCGCAATGTCCGGCAGCGAGGGTTCGGCCTGGTCGAGTTGATGATCGGCATGGTGATCGGCCTGATCGTGACAGCTGTCATCTACCAGGTGGTCTCCACCTTCGAGGGTGTCAAGCGCAGCACCACCAGCGCTGCCGGCGCACAGATCGATGCGGCGTTCAGCCTGGCGGCGATCGAGCGCGATGTGCGTGCGGCCGGCTGGGGAATGCCGAGTGCCGACATCATCCGCTGCACTGCGTACCAGACGTATCACGACGATGGCACCGCGTCCGGGCCGGTGCCCGGATTCCCGCAGACGCCGGTGCGCATCGTCGACGGCGGCAATGCACCGGGAGCCTCTGACACGATCACCGTGCTGTGGGCCAGTTCAGTGCGCGCAAACGTCGCGAACATCCTGCTGCAGAACGTCCAGGCGAATCCGCCTGCCACGCCGACAGCCGAACTGCAGCCGACGAGTGGTGTCGCGGTGTCGGGCGTCGGTGGTTTCGCCTGGCTGACCGACGACTCGGGCGTGTGCATGCTGGTGCGCGTTACCGGATCCGCTTCGAACCCGCTGGTTCCGGCGACAGTGTTGCTGACCCATGCTCCTGGCAGCGGAACGCCGGCGATGCCGAACTACAACGCCACTGGCACGTATATGTCGGGGCAGAGCTGGGTCACGAACTTCAACCTCAACCCGAGGCTTTACGACCTCGGCGCGCTCACGCAGCGAACCTATCGCGTCGTCGGCGGGACGCTGGAATCGCAGGACTTCTTCAGCTCGTCTGTGTTGACCGAGCTGGCCACCGATGTGGTCGCACTCAAGGCGCAGTACGGCGTGAGCGACGTCGGAACGCAGAACGTCACTGCGTGGGTGAGTGCAATCAACGGTGCGGCCGGCAACTGGGCCACCCCGACGCTGCTGGATTTCAAGCGCATCAAGGCGATCCGGCTCGCGGTCGTTGTGCGCAGTCCGCTGCGCGAACGTCCGGGTGCGGGCGGCGTGTGCACGGTGACGACGGCGGCGCCCGTGACCTGGTCGGGCGGGCCAGTGGTCGACCTGAGTAACGATCCGGACTGGCAATGCTATCGCTACCGGGTGTTCGAAACGGTCGTGCCGCTGCGCAACGTTCTATGGGCGAACCTCACATGAGCGGCGATCGGCACGTTCGCGAATACCGGCAAGGTGCCGTGGCACATCTGCGTCCGTACCGCGTTGCGCGGCGCGCGCATCAGCGCGGTGTCGTGCTGTTCGTCGCGCTCATCGGGATGGTCGTCCTCGCTCTGGCTGCTGCCGCGTTGATCCGCTCGGCGGATACCTCGGCGGTGATTGCCGGCAACCTTGCCTTCAAGGACGCAGCGACGCACGCGGCCGACACGGGCGTCGAACGTGCCTTCAACGCGCTGCCTGCGCTCGCGGCCGCCGACGTGGATGTGACGGGCCAGTATTTCCGCCTGATGCAGCCGGTCGATGCGAGCGGCGTGCCGGCGGGTGTGGACTGGCAAGGCAGCGTGCCGTGCTGGGACACGACCGGCGCAATGATTCCCGTCAACTGCAACGACGGTTCGGCGTTTCGCGTGCAGTACGTGATCGAACGGCTGTGCAACACGGCGCCGCTCCCGAGCGAACCCATCACTTCGCTGACGGACAAGTGCGTTGCCGGACAACCGTTCTCCGTTTCGGGGAGCGTCGGCAATGACCGCGACAGCCACACGCCGTCGGGGAACTACGGCGTTCCGCCGGTAACCGGCGCGGTGCCGCCGACGATCCACTATCGCGTGACGGTGCGCGTGAGGGGTCCGCGCAACACCGCGAGCCTCGTGCAGACCACGATCGAGTTGCCTTACATCTGAGCCGGAGATCCCGCGATGCACTCGACCCGCCGCTTCCGCACCCGCGCCCTTGCCGCGGCCGTAGTGGCCGCGCATCTGCTGCAGCCGCTCTTCGCGATGGCCGCCGCGACCGACCTGACCGACGTGCCGCTCGCGGTGCAGACCGGTGCGCAGCCGAACATCCTCTTCGTGCTCGACAACTCGGGGAGCATGTTGTGGGAGACGATCACCGGTACCGACGCGAAGGCCGAGTACAACAGCGGGAAGAGCGAGGCGGGCTTCTATTCGCCGACCTACAATAAGCTGTACTACAACCCTGCCATCACCTACATCCCTGCAGTCGGCTACGACGCCGCCAGCGTAAGCGGAACGTCGTCGATGGGCCCAAGTCCGATCAATGCCGCCCGTATCGATCCCTATCCCACGACGAGTGGCGTAACGGGCTCGCTCGACCTGGAGACGAAGTGCTGGAGCAGCAGCGGCTGGATGGACCTGCCGATCTACGGCTACACGAGCTTCAGTGTCACCTATCAGGACTACCTGAACAGGTGCAACCCTACTTATGACGCCTCGAGACCCTTCGAGCATTCGCGCTATGCCTTCTACTACAAGTGGAAGGGCTTCGGTGTCGAGACCGGAAGCTCCGGGGAGAGCTCGGCGAGCTACTACGATCGGATCGACATCGTGCCGTCGAATGCGCCGTTCCCGAAGGCGGCCAGTCGTACCGATTGTGCGGGCGGTACCTGTTCCTATGCCGAGGAGATCCAGAACTTCGCAAACTGGTTCAGCTACTACCGCACGCGGATTCTCACTGCGAAGACGACGCTGGGGCTTGCTTTCTCGGTGCTCAACGACAAGTCACGTGTCGGACTGATGACAATCAACAGCGGGAGCAGCAACTTCGTTCCGCTGAATACCTTCGACCACGCGCAGAAGCAGACCTGGTACACCAGGCTTCAGTCGATCAACCCGAATGGCGGGACACCGCTGGTTTCGGCCCTGTACAACGCAGGCGAGTACTACCGGACGAAGAGGATCTACTCGGTCACGAG
Organism: uncultured Limnobacter sp.; assembly: GCA_964538505.1. Lineage (GTDB taxonomy): Bacteria > Pseudomonadota > Gammaproteobacteria > Burkholderiales > Burkholderiaceae_E > Zeimonas. Next base: position 41,423 of record CAZIDY010000020.1, read on the forward strand.
GCCCGACCCAATTCCGCTCGCGTGCACGCAGAACTACACGATCCTGTCCACCGACGGATACTGGAACGGCTCGCTGCCGTCGGTCGGCAATCACGATACGACGGTTCCCACGCTGCCCGCTCCGGTGTACACCGACCCCGATAGCGGCGCCCCGGTCAACGACCCGTATGCGGGCGTGCCGCTGGTACCCGGACAGCCGTTCCCCGCGCCGTTCTACGATTCTCATGTGCAGAGCAACACGCTGGCAGATGTAGCGATGAAGTACTGGATCACCGATCTGCGAGCGCCTTCCGGCGGCAAGGTCGTCTCGAACCGGTTCGATCCCGCAACCTGGCAGCACATGACCACGTACACAGTCGGCCTGGGTGCGACGGGCAAGGCAACTTCTCCCCCCACCGGCGCTGCGGGATGGCCGGACAAGGTAGTCGCTGACACCGACACCGCAATCGACGACCTCTGGCACGCTGCCCTCAATGGACACGGGCAGTACTTCAATACGAACGACCCGGCCGTTCTGCAGAACGCGCTGGCATCGATCCTGAACGACATCCTGAATCGTACGGCCGCCTCGGCCGCCGTGGCGGTGAGCAACCCGAACGTGCGCTCGGGCGACAACACCGCATTCGCGTCGAACTACAACTCGGGCGCCTGGTACGGCGATCTCGAGGCGTTTTCGATCGACCTCGTGACCGGCCAACTCAGCTCCACGCCGCTGTGGTCGTCGCAGGCGCTGCTCGATTCCAAGCCGTTCGCCGATCGGCGGATCGGCACCTTCTCCGGCAGCGCCGGTGTAGCTTTCGCGACCGGCGCGGGTGGTCTCGATACGGCGCGCCTCGCGCGCCTCAATTCGCCGGTGTCGCCGCCCGGGCCGGGCGACCATGCCGCCGTGATCGACTACCTGCGCGGCGATCGCTCGAAGGAAGGCGATGGCAGCGACGTGAACCGACCGTACCGTCCGCGCGTGCATGTGCTCGGTGACATCGTCGACGCCGAGGCGGTGTACGTGACGCCGCCGCGCGGAGGCTACTCGGACAACGGCTACTCGGCCTTCAAGGCAGGTGCCGCAGCGACGCGTGCGAAGATCGTCTATCAGGGCGCCAACGACGGCATGCTGCATGCCTTCGACGCGACCAGCGGCAGCGAGTTGTGGGCGTACGTTCCCGGACTGCTTCTCGATACCGACCTGTCGCCCACGGAGACGTCGACCAGCGCACTCGTCGGGTTGACGCAGCAGCCGCTGCATTACCAGCATCGTTATTTCGTCAACGGCACGCCGATCTCCGGCGACGTCGATCTCAACAACACGTCGGCGTTCCAGCCGACGCCGCCCACGCCCGACTGGGCAACGATGCTGGTGGGCAGCCTGGGCAAGGGCGGTCGCGGCTACTACGCGCTGAACGTGACGAATCCGGTCGCGGCCTCCGACGCGGCCGTCGCGGCCAAGGTGATGTGGGAGTTCCCGAATGCGGCCACGCCGGCGGCGGTCCGCAACAACATCGGCTACAGCTACGGCACGCCGGTGCTCGTGAAGACGCGCGCAGCAGGCTGGGTGGCACTCGTTACGTCCGGCTACAACAACGGCGCCGACACGGGCGGCGACGGTCAGGGTCATCTGTACGTGCTCGACGTGCGCACGGGCGACGTGCTTGCCGATCTCACGACCGCGACGGGCAGCAGCGCCACGCCGAGCGGCCTGGCGCGCATCAGCGCCTTCGTCACACATCCCGGAATCGACGACACCGTCGAGTCCGTCTACGGCGGCGACCTGCTGGGCAACGTCTGGCGCTTCGACCTGTCCGATGCGTTGATGGCGAACTGGAACGTGAAGCTGCTCGCCACGCTGGTCGACAAGGACAACGGCCAACCGCAGCCGATCACGGCGGCGCCCGATCTCGGCATCGTCGACGGCAAGCGGATGATCTACATCGGCACCGGCCGGTATCTGGGGGCGACCGATATTCCGGATTCACCGGGCCAGAACGCCTGGGCCAAGCAGCGCCAGTCGTTCTATGGCCTGTACGACGATCTGACCCCGGCTCCGAGCATCGCGCCGTTGCGTACCAACCTGGTTGCGCAGACACCGGTTGCCGCAGGCGGATACATCAACGTGACGACGAATCCGGTCGATCTGGCGGTCAAGAAAGGCTGGGTGCTCGATTTCGCGTCGACCAGCGGCGAGCGTTCTTACACGAACGCGGTGCTCAGCCAGGGCATTCTCGCGTTCACGACGAACACGCCGTCGAACGATCCGTGCATGCCCGGGGGCAGCTCGAACCTGTACTTCCTCAACTACGCGACCGGTGGCGCGATTCCGAACCTGCTCAGCCGCTACATCGGCCCGGTGCTTTCGAGCCGTCCGCAGCTGATCGTGCTGGCGAGCGGCGTGACGAAGACGATCATCCGGACCTCCGACAACAAGACCCGCGTCATCGACGTATCGGTGCCGTCGGCGACGACGGCGACACGGATCATGTGGCGCGAGGTGGTGCAGGACTGAGCGGATGGACTATGGTGAGACGTCTGGGTGACGCTCTGGCGCCCGGACACTCAGGCCAGCAGTTCCCAGCGCACGCGGTCCTCGTAGACGACCGTGCGGTTCGGACCGTCGGGCATCAGCCACTCGCCGGTCCATTCGCGACGCACCCAGCGGTGCAGCTCGGGAACGTACCAGGCGGTGTCCCAGCGCCGGCAGTGCTCGCGCCAGATGTCGGCGTGCCGGAAGTGGATCGTCCGGTCGATGCGTAGCGCGAGGAACTCGCCGGCCGGCACGCGCACGCGCTGCCAGCCCGGCGCGACCAGCCAGTCGCCCCACCACAGCGGGAAGTCGGGACTGCCTGCCGTGCGGTAGTGTGTGGAAGCGCGCGACGAGACCCCGGCGGCGAGCGGCATCGGCAGCACCGGCACCGGATTCGCGAAGTGCATCGTGACGTCGTATGACGGCTCCTGCACGATCCGCGAGGCATCGGCCCAGACCTCGTCGTCGCGCGGCCCGCGCTCGTCGGCAAGCGCAATCCGGATCGCTTGTGCCCCCGACTCCACGCAGCGTGCAGTTACCTCCGCCCTGCGCGCGCCGCGATAGAGGTCGATCTCCGCGTAGCGCCACTGCTGACCGACCGTTGGCGCCGCGGCGGCAACAGTGCCAGCGGGCGGCGGCTCGAAGCGCTGCGTCGCGCAGCCGGGCAGCAATGAAGCCGCCCCAGCCGCAAGCAAAAGACGACGACGACAGGAATTCACTGCCGGGAACTCACAAAAGGGCATGACGCAACCAGCAAGGCAAAAGCATGCGCTCCACCAGCCGCATCGTCCCCCTTCTCCCTTCCCCCTTCTCCCTTCTCGTTCCTCAGGTCATCGCCCGCCGGTCCACCACCCGCAGCCACCCCTTGATCATCCGGTACGCGAACCAGATCTGCGCGAGGATGAAGAACGGAACGAAGCCGATCGTGAGCACCGTGGGGACGAGCAGCAGCACGAACCACAGGACGAACCACCAGAACGAGCGCGTCTGCCAGCGGAAGTGCGATTCGTAGATGGTTCCTCGCGCGTCGTCGCGCTTGATGTACGCGAGGATCAACCCGACGATGAAGCCGATGACGGTGAACAGCCCGAGCAGGTGCATCGCATAGCCGAACATCGCGTAGCCGCGCAGCGAGTGCTCGCGAGGACTCAGCGGGTCGATCGTGTCGACCACGACATCGCGGCGGGCGGGATCGTTCATCGTGCTCCTCGTGACGCCCGTCGATCGGGCGCGGTCATTCGATCGCCTTCACCATTTCCTCGACGACCTTCTTCGCGTCGCCGAACACCATCATCGTCTTGTCCATGTAGAACAGCTCGTTGTCGAGGCCGGCGTAACCCGAGGCCATCGAGCGCTTGTTCACGATGACCTGCCGCGCTTTGTGCGTCTCGAGGATCGGCATGCCGGCGATCGGCGACTTCGGATCCTTCGCGGCCGGGTTGACCACGTCGTTGGCACCGAGCACCAGCACCACGTCGGTGTCGCCGAACTCGGGGTTGATGTCCTCCATCTCGAACACCTGGTCGTACGGTACCTCGGCCTCGGCGAGCAGCACGTTCATGTGCCCGGGCATGCGGCCGGCCACCGGATGGATCGCGTACTTCACCGAAACGCCGCGGTCGATCAGCTTGTCGGTGAGCTCCTTCAGCGGGTGCTGTGCGCGAGCTACCGCCAGGCCGTAGCCGGGCACGATGATCACGCTGTCGGCGTTGCTCATCAGGAAGGCGGCGTCGTCGGCCGAGCCCGACTTCACCGGACGCTGCTCGCCGGTGCCTGCGGCGGCCCCGGCGCTCGCCTCGCCACCGAAGCCGCCGAGGATCACGTTGAAGAACGAGCGGTTCATCGCCCGGCACATGATGTACGACAGGATCGCGCCCGAGGAGCCGACCAGCGAGCCGGCGATGATCAGCATGCTGTTCTGCAGCGAGAAGCCGATGCCGGCGGCTGCCCAGCCGGAGTAGCTGTTGAGCATCGACACCACGACGGGCATGTCGGCGCCGCCGATCGGGATGATGATCAGCACGCCAAGCACGAAGGCGAGGATCGTCATGATCCAGAACGGCGTCCACTGCTGTGTGAAGACGAACCACAGCCCGAAGCCGAGCATCGCGATCGCCAGCGCGAGATTCAGCATGTGCTGCCCGGCGAAGACGACCGGCGCGCCCTGGAACAGCCGGAACCTGTACTTGCCCGAGAGCTTGCCGAAGGCGATCACCGAGCCGGAGAAGGTGATCGCGCCGACGAAGGTGCCGATAAAGAGCTCGAGGCGGTTGCCGTAGGGAATCGGCTCGCCGCGCTCGACGATGTTGAAGGCCCAGGGCTCGGCCACGGTGGCGATCGCGATGAACACCGCCGCGAGACCGATCATCGAATGCATGAAGGCGACCAGCTCGGGCATCTTCGTCATCTCGACGCGCTTGGCGAGCACGGTGCCGAAGGTGCCGCCGACCGCGACGCCGAGTGCGATCCAGAAGAAACCCATCCCGGTGGCGCCGAGCTGCGCGATCAACGCGAGCGTGGTCAGCACGGCGATCGCCATGCCGACCATGCCGAAGGTGTTGCCGAGTCGCGAGGTGGTCGGGTGCGAAAGGCCCTTGAGCGCCTGGATGAAGCAGACCGACGCGACCAGGTACAGCAGGACGACCGTGTTCAGGCTGAGCGTCATTTCGCGGCTCCCGCGCCCGTCTTGCGTTCCTTCTTGCGGAACATCTCGAGCATGCGGCGCGTGACGAGGAAGCCGCCGAACACGTTCACCGAGGCGAGCGCGACCGCCGCCACGCCCATGAACTTGCCGAGTGTGGTTTCAGTAAGCGCTGCCGCGAGCATCGCACCGACGATGACGATCGCCGAAATGGCGTTCGTCACCGACATCAACGGCGTATGCAGTGCCGGCGTGACGTTCCAGACGACGTGGTAGCCGACATAGACCGCGAGCACGAAGATCGTGAGGTTGATGACGGTGGGTGAGATGGATTCCATGGCGAGCGCTCGCTAGGTTGGAATCAGCTGCGAAGCAGCTGACCGTCACGGCACATCAGGCAGGCCGCGACGATGTCGTCTTCGAGGTCGATGTTCAGCGTGCCTTCCTTCGTGACGATCAGCTTCAGGAAGTCGAGCACGTTGCGCGCATAGAGGGCCGATGCGTCGGCGGCAACCTTCGCGGGCAGGTTGGTTTCGCCGACGAGGGTGACACCGTGGCGCACGACGGTGCGGCCGGCTTCGCTCAACGGGCAGTTGCCGCCCTGCTCGACGGCCAGGTCGACGATCACCGAGCCGGGCTTCATCGACTGCACCATTTCCTCTGTGACGAGCACCGGCGCTTTTCGTCCCGGGATCAGCGCAGTGGTGATCACGACGTCGGCCTGCCGGATCCTTTCGGCGACGAGCGCCGCCTGCCGCTTCATCCAGCTCTCGGGCATCGGACGCGCGTAGCCGCCCGTGCCCTGCGCGATCTCTCGCTCCTCGTCGGTCTCGTAGGGCACGTCGATGAACTTCGCGCCGAGCGATTCGATCTGCTCCTTCACCGCGGGACGCACGTCCGATGCTTCGATGACGGCGCCGAGGCGCTTCGCGGTGGCGATCGCCTGCAGCCCGGCGACGCCGGCGCCGAGCACGACGACGCGCGCCGCCTTCACGGTGCCGGCGGCCGTCATCAGCATCGGGAAGAATCGCTGGTATGCGTTCGCAGCGAGCATCACCGCCTTGTAGCCGGCGATGTTCGCCTGCGACGACAGCACGTCCATGCTCTGCGCGCGCGTCGTGCGCGGCGCGGCCTCGAGCGCGAAGGCGGTGAGGCCGGCTTCGCACATCCGCTGCAGCCCTTCGCGGTCGAAGGGATCGAGCATGCCGACCAGCGTGCTGCCGGGGCGCATCGAGCGCAGCTCGTCGGCCGAAGGCGCACGCACCTTCAGCACGAGCTCCGCGCCGAGTGCCTGCGGCGCATCGACGATCGTGGCGCCTGCCGCGGCATAGGCGTCGTCGGTCTGGCTTGCCGGGGTGCCGGCATTGCTTTCGACGAGCAGCTGATGGCCCCCGGCGGCGAGCTTCTTCACGGTTTCGGCCGTCGCAGCCACGCGAGCCTCGCCGGCACGCGTTTCCGCGGGAACGCCAATGCGCATGCGATTTCCTCGAGGTTCCGGATGGAGAGATGGAGTCGCCGCGTATTGTAAGGGTCAGGCGCCATCGTGAAGCTGTCGAGGCGCCACGCCGGCCGCGTATAGCGCCCACGCGATGATCACCGGCTGCAGGAACGGACGCAGCCAGTAGTACCAGGTGCCGAAGGGCAGCCCGTCGACCGTCGCCCCGGTGAGGGCGACGTGCACGTTCGCGACGACCACGAGGCTCAACAGCAGCGCCAGCCCGATCCCGGCGGCCCGGCGCAGGTCCGGCAATCCGAGACGGTGGTAGACGCCGGGCGGAAGCAGCAGCCCGATCGCGCCCGCCAGCTCCGCGGCGCCCGTGAACCACTTCGAGCAGCTATCTTTACAGCGCAAAGATTAGATCTCTATCTTGACATTGTCAAGATGATCCCCATCATTCGTGCAAGGGAGCCGTACAGGAACCGATGCGGTGCAGACACGCGCGTATCACCATGGGAACCTGCGCCAGGCGCTCGTCGAGGCGGCGCTCGAGTCGCTCGAGCGCGACGGACTGGCAGGGATCACGCTGCGCGGTGTAGCGGCGCATGTCGGCGTCTCGCATGCCGCGCCCTATGCGCATTTCCGCGACAAGGACGCATTGCTCGCTGCAGTGGCCGCGGAGGGATTCCGGCGCCTGCGGGCACGCCTGCGCGAAAGCCGCACCTCGACGGATTGGTCCGAATCGTCGCTTGCCCGGATGGGAGCCGCCTACGTGGGCTTCGCGCGGGCGCATCCGGCGCTCTACTCGTCGATGTTTCGCCGCACGCCCGCGCCGCAGGGCGCACGCGGCGAGCTCGAGGACGCGGCGGAGTCGGCCTGGAACGAGTTGCAGGCAGTGATCGCCGGCGCCTTCGCGGAGCCGGAAGTGCACACGGCGACGGTGACCGCGTGGGCGCTGGTGCACGGACTCGCGTCGTTGCTGAACGAAGGCCTGGTGCGCTTCGACGACGAGGCGAGCCTCGTCGAGCACGTCACGGAGCTGTTCGCCGAGCGTTTTGCCGATCGGAGCCCTCGCTGAGCCCATTGCTATGATGAAACGCTGATGTCCGCGTCCACGAGTCCTCGAAGCGGCGAGCGCGTCGTCGTCGGGATCTCCGGCGGCGTCGACTCGTCGGTTGCCGCCTGGCTGCTCAAGCAGCAGGGCCATGAAGTCGTCGGCCTCTTCATGAAGAACTGGGAGGATGACGACGACGATGAGTACTGCTCGACGCGCGAAGACTGGATCGCCGCCGCGAGCGCGGCCGACGTGCTCGGCATCGAGATCGAGGCGGTGAACTTCGCCGCCGAGTACCGCGAGCGTGTATTCGCCGAGTTCCTGCGGGAGTATTCCGCCGGCCGCACGCCGAATCCCGACGTGCTGTGCAACGCGGAGATCAAGTTCCGCGCCTTTCTCGACCATGCAATGGCGCTCGGCGCGCAGTGGATCGCAACCGGCCACTATGCGCGCGTGCGCCATATCGCGACTGGTGACGGGTCAGACTCGTCGGCGCGCTTCGAACTGCTGCGCGGCGTCGACCCCGGCAAGGACCAGAGCTACTTCCTGCACCGCCTGACGCAGGCACAGCTCGCGCGCACGCTGTTTCCGCTGGGCGCTCTGCACAAGCGCGAGGTGCGCGAGATTGCCCAGTCGATCGGGCTGCCGAACGCCGAGCGCAAAGACTCCACCGGCATCTGCTTCATCGGCGAGCGTCCGTTCCGCGAGTTCCTCGGCCGCTACCTGCCGACACGTCCGGGGCCGATCGTCACCGACGACGGGCGCATCATCGGCGAGCACGATGGTCTCGCATTCCACACGATCGGCCAGCGCAAGGGACTCGGCATCGGCGGCACGCGAGGCGGAAGCGGCGAGCCGTGGTTCGTCGCCGCCAAGGACCTCGAGCGCAATGAGCTCCTCGTCGTCCAGGGGCACGACCATCCGGCGCTGCACGCGAGCCGGCTGCGCGCAATCGACGCGCACTGGATCGCCGGCTCGCCTCCCGTCGACGACGGCGCGTTGGCCGCAAAGACACGCTACCGCCAGCCCGACGCCGCCTGCTCGCTCGCAGGCGTCGACGGCCCCCGCTTCGATCTGCACTTCGCGCAGCCGCAATGGGCCATCACGCCCGGCCAGAGCGCGGTGGTGTATCGCGGGGACGTGTGTCTGGGGGGAGGGGTGATTGAGAGCAGTGAATGAGAACCCTTCACCCTTCACCCTTCACCGCCTCTAACAACGCCGTCTCCACGAAGCTGGGCCTCGCGAACAGCTTGTCTGCATGACGCGCGAGGTTCGAGAACTGGGCGCGCCAGCCGAGCGCAGGGAAGCGGAAGTCGAGGTAGCCGAGTGCGCAGCCGAGCGAGATGTCGGCGAGCGAGTAGCGGCTGTCGACGCACCAGGGCTTGTCGGAGATCGCGTTCGACATCGCCTGCAGCGAGGCTTCGACCTTCGACATCTGACGCGCGATCCACGACGGGCTGCGCTGGCTGTCGGTGCGCAACTGCTCGAGGCGTACGAGCACCGCGGCGTCGAGCAGGCCGTCGCCGAGCACTTCCCAGATCTTCACCTCGACACGCGCGCGCCCGTTCGGCGGCACGAGCTTGTGCACCGGCGTGAGGTTGTCGAGATACTCGGCGATGACCCGCGAGTCGAACAGCGCGGCGCCGTCGTCCATGATCAGCGTGGGAACCTTGCCCAGCGGGTTGACGCTCGGGATCTGGGAGTCGGGCGACCAGACGTCGTCGAGCTCGTACCGGTATTCGATCTTCTTTTCTGCGAGCACGACGCGCACCTTGCGCACGTACGGACTCGAATTCGAACCGATGAGCTTCATTGCGCCGCCGCGGTACGGCGGGCCAGTATAGCAAAGGGTCCGGGGCGCACGACGGTGCTAGCATTCGATGCCGTTGGCGGCTCGATCGAGCCGGATTCGCCGCCCGAAGCGCGTCGGATGCACCGCCTCGATCCGATCCCCACGCCCCGATTCGCTCGCTCGTCTCACCGATTCCATGTCGCAAGCCCGTACTTCCGCTTCCCCGTTCTCTGCGCTGCAGGCGCTGTCGCCGCTCGACGGGCGCTACGCGCCGAAGCTCGCCGCGCTGCGCGAGCGGATGTCGGAGGCGGCCTTCATGCATCGTCGCGTGCAGGTCGAGGTCCGCTGGCTCGTCGCGCTGTCGGAGCTCGGGCTGCCCGAGCTGCCGCCGTTCTCGGATGGTGCGCGGGCGCAGCTGCAGGCGATCGTCGACGGCTTCGGCACGCAGCAGGCGGCCCGGATCAAGGAGATCGAGGCAACCACCAATCACGACGTGAAGGCGGTCGAGTATTTCCTGAAGGAATCGATCGCGCCGGTCGACGAGCTCGCGCGCGCGAGCGAGTTCGTGCATTTCGCCTGCACATCGGAAGACATCAACAACACCGCGCACGCGCTGATGCTGCGCGCAGCGCGCGATGAGGTGCTCGCGCCGGCCGTTCGTGCGGTCGTCGATGCGCTGCGGGTGCTCGCGCACGAGCATGCGGGGTTGCCGATGCTCTCGCGCACGCACGGCCAGCCGGCGTCGCCGACCACGCTCGGCAAGGAGCTGGCGAATTTCGTCGCGCGCATCGAGGCGGCGCTCGAGCGTTTCGAGGCGGTGGTTCCGCTCGGCAAGATGAACGGCGCAGTCGGCAACTACAACGCGCACCTGGCCGCGTATCCGCAGATCGACTGGGAGCGCTTCTCGCGCGGCGTCGTCGAGTCGCTCGGGCTGCGCTTCAACCCGTACACCGTGCAGATCGAGCCGCACGACTGGATCGCCGAGTGCTTCGACGCGCTCGCTCGGCTGAACACGATTCTCGTCGATCTCGACCGCGACCTCTGGGGCTACATCTCGCTCGGCTACTTCGGCCAGAAGCTGCGCGAAGGCGAGATCGGCTCGTCGACGATGCCGCACAAGGTCAATCCGATCGATTTCGAGAATTCCGAAGGCAACGCCGGTATCGCCAACGCGTTGCTGCGTCACCTTGCCGAGAAGCTGCCGGTTTCGCGCTGGCAGCGCGACCTCACCGACTCCACCGTGCTGCGCAACGCCGGCGTGGCGCTCGGGCACGCGCTGCTCGCCTGGGACAGCTGCGGGCGCGGCCTGGGCAAGCTCGAGGTGCAGCGCGAGCGGCTCGCCGCCGACCTCGCCGCGAACCCCGAAGTGCTCGCCGAGGCGGTGCAGACGGTGATGCGCCGCTACGGCGTCGAGAATCCCTATGAGCAGCTGAAGGCGCTCACGCGCGGGCGTTCGATCACCGCCGATGCTCTCGCCGAGTTCGTTGCGCGCCTGCCGATTCCCGACGAAGCGCGACAGGAGCTGATGGCGCTCACGCCGGCCGCGTACGTCGGCAAGGCAGCCGAGCTGGCGCGCCGCATCTAGGCTGTCGCCGGCCCCTGCCTGCACCGACCGCTGAACCGCTTTTCCCCCGATGGAGATACTCCGCATGACCGCACGAAGGACGCTCACCTCGCTTCTCGCCGGCGCCTTCGCCGCCGGACTGATCTTCGCAGCGCCGGCGTCGGCACAGTTCGCCAAGCCCGAGGACGCGATCAAGTACCGGCAGTCGGCCTTCGCGCTGATGGGGGCGCACATGGGGCGTCTCGCTGCGATGGCGCAGGGCAAGGTGCCGTTCGACGCGCAGGCCGCAGCCAACTCGGCGCGCATCATCGACACGATGGCGAAGCTGCCGTGGGAAGGCTTCGTTCCCGAGACGAAGGACGCGAAGACCGGAGCGAAGGCGCATCTCTACGACAACATGGACGAGATCAAGCAGATGGTCGAACGCCTGAACCAGGAGACGGGCAAGCTCGTCGAAGCCGCGGGCAGCCTCGACACGCTGCGCCCGCAGGTCGGTGCGACCGGCAAGTCGTGCAAGGCCTGCCACGACGAGTACCGCGATATCTGATTGAGGAGGTGAAGGGTCAAGGGTGAAGGGGCTGGTGCGGTGCCGCGCCAGGCCTGCGCCCTTCAGCCGACCTTTGTGACCAGGGCCCAGACGGCTGCTGCGCAGGCGGCGAGCAGGACGGCTGCCTTGGTGCGAACGCCGGCATTGTCGGCGGCCGATGGGGGAGGCGGCTCGTGTGGCTCGATGGGGAGCTCGCCGTCGCCGACGATCATCGGTCGCACGATCTGCATGCGGCGCGCGGCCGTGTACCAGGCGATCGTCAGGATATGAAGCGCGATGAGTGCGATGAGCACGTAGCGGTTCGCCAGATGCAGTGACGTGAGCCGGTCGCTCGTGGCGTTCGACACCGTGTTGCGCAGCGGGCCTTCCCACATGATCGCGTCGTTGGCGAACAGCCCGGTGGTCACCTGCATCGCGAGCACGACGAGCATCGCGTATACCGAAAGCGCGCCGAGCGGGCTGTGTCCGGGTGTCTCCGGCGCGCCGTTGCGCACGTGGCGCAAGGCTGCAGCGGGATCGGGTGCGAAGCTCGAGAAGCGTGCGTAACGCGGACCGACGAAGCCCCAGACCAGCCGGAACAGCAGCAGCGCGAGGATCGCGTAGCCGAAGCGGAAGTGCCACGCGAGCGCGTTGCCGCCGACGTTGGCCGAGATGATCGAGCCTACGACACAGACGACCAGCCCCCAGTGGAACAGCCGCGTCGGAAGATCCCAGATGCGCACCGTGGCGCGTGCGGTGCCCGGATTGCGAGGGGCGCGCCCGACGGGCTCGATCGTCGCGCTCACGGCAACTCCGGCTGGCCGTCGTCCTTGCGGCGCACCGGTTTGACGAGGTCTTCGCGCTTGACGCCGAGCCACATCGCGATCGCTGCCGCGACGAACACCGACGAATAGATGCCGAACAGGATGCCGATGGTGAGCGCCACCGCGAAGTAGTGCAGCGTAGGCCCGCCGAAGATCAGCATCGACAGCACGACGACCTGCGTGGAGCCGTGCGTCATGATCGTGCGCGAGATCGTGCTGGTGATCGCCTTGTCGATGATGTGCACCGTGTCGAGCTTGCGGATCTTGCGGAAGTACTCGCGGATCCGGTCGAAGATGACCACCGACTCGTTGACCGAGTAGCCGAGCACCGCGAGCACCGCTGCCAGCACCGACAGCGAGAACTCCCACTGGAACGCAGCGAAGAAGCCCAGGATGATGACGACGTCGTGCAGGTTCGCGATGATCGCCGCGACCGCGAACTTCCACTCGAAGCGGATCGACAGGTAGATGATGATGCCGATGACGACGAAGAGCAGCGCCATCGCGCCGTCGGTGAAGAGCTCGCGCCCGACCTGCGGGCCGATGAACTCCACGCGCTGCAGCGTGGCCGTCGGGGCGTCGGCGTGCAGCGCCGCCATCACCTCGTTGCTCTGCTCGGTGTAGCTCTTGCCGCTGTCCTCGAGGCTGGGCAGGCGGATCAGCACGTCGTGCGAGGTGCCGAAGTTCTGCACCTGCGCGTCGGCGTAGCCGAGCGTGCCGATCGTCGACCGGATCTTCGTCAGGTCGGCGCTCTCTTCGTAGTGCACCTCCATCACCGTGCCACCGGTGAACTCGATCGACAGGTGCAGCCCGCGCGTGGCGAGGAAGAACACCGCCAGCAGGAACATGATGATCGAGATCGCGTTCAGGATGCGCGCATGGCGCATGAACGGGATGTCGCGGTGGATGCGGAAGAA
>CAZIDY010000021.1:0-53916 GCA_964538505.1 uncultured Limnobacter sp.
TCGTCGAAGATCGACTCGCGCACGATCCTCGACCAGATGGGCGCCGAGTCGCTGCTCGGGCAGGGCGACATGCTCTACCTGCCGCCCGGCGGCGGGGTGCCGATGCGCGTGCATGGCGCCTTCGTTGCCGACGGTGAAGTGCACAAGGTCGTCGAGCACTGGCGCGAGCTTGCCGAACCGCAGTACATCGACGGCATCCTCGAGGGCGGTGTTCCCGAGGAGGTCGACGCGGGCAGCGCGGTCGGCTTCGGCGGGTTGTCGCAGACGCTTGCCGAAGCGGGCGTCGACGGCGAGGCCGATCCGCTGTACGACCAGGCGGTCACCGTCGTCGTCAAGCATCGTCGCGCGTCGATCTCTCTGGTGCAGCGGCACCTGCGCATCGGCTACAACCGGTCGGCGCGGCTGCTCGAGCAGATGGAGCGCTCGGGGCTGGTGTCGGCGATGGCGACGAACGGGAATCGCGAGATCCTGGTGCCGGCTTCGCAGGACGCCTGAGTGTCGCCGATCAACTTGCGACGGCGGGCCGTTGCGTTTGCGCTCGGAGCCGCAGCGTGTGTCGCGCAGGTCGGAATGCCGGTCGAGCCGGTGTGGGCGCAGGCGACTACGGTCGATCCGCTGCGGGAGTTTCTGTCGAGTACGCGGTCGGCGAGTGGCACGTTCACGCAGCAGGTGTTGCGCGACGGGCGAATGGTCGAGTCGAGCAGCGGGCGTTTTGCGTTCGAGCGGCCGGGGCGCTTTTGGTGGGAGGTCGTGGAGCCCTTCGAGCAGCTGCTCGTGGCCGATGGTGAGCAGCTCTACTTCTACGACAAGGACCTGAACCAGGTGACGGTGCGGGCATTGCGCGATGCGTTGGCGTCGACGCCGGCGGCGATCCTGTTCGGGTCGAGCGAGGTCGGCGACGGCTTCACGTTGCGCACGCTGCCGGAGCACGACGGGCTTGCGTGGATCGAGGCGCTGCCGCGCAGCGCCGAGACGGGGTATCAGCGCATCGAGCTCGGCTTTCGCAATGGGTTGCCGGCGGTGATGCAGGTGCAGGATGCGTTCGGGCGTATCGTTCGCTTCGATTTCCACGAGGTCGTGCGCGATCCGCAGCTCGCGGCCGATCGCTTCCGCTTCGAGCCGCCGCCCGGCGCCGACGTCGTCCGGCAGTAGTGCGCAGGCGCGGTCAGACCCGCCTCGCGCCGGCGCGGCAGGGTGGGCGCCGGTAGAATCTCGCCAATGAGCACTTCCTTTCACATGTCGCGCTCGTCGCGCGCCGAGGACACGCGCGTCATCGGTGTGGTCGGGCTGGCGCACGCGCTGTCGCACTTCTCGCAGCTGTTGCTGGCGCCGCTGTTTCCGTGGCTGAAGGACGCGTTCGCGCTGTCCTATGCGGAGCTCGGCCTGTTGATGACGATGTTCTTCGTCGTCTCCGGTATCGGACAGTCGCTCGCCGGCTTCCTCGTCGACCGCGTCGGGGCGTTGCCGGTGATGCTCGGCTCGATCGTGCTGATCGTGCTGGCGTGCTTCGTCTTCGCGGCGAGCAGCAGCTACCTGATGCTGTCGATCGGCGCCCTGATCGCGGGGCTGGGCAACGCGCCCTTCCATCCGGTGGACTACTCGATCCTGAACGCGCGCATCTCGCGCGAGCGCATCGGGCATGCCTATGCCGCGCACGGCGTCTCGGGCAATCTCGGCTGGGCCTTCGCGCCGGTGTTCCTCGTCACCATCGCGCAGATCTCCGGCTGGCGCGCGGCCTTCGTCGGTGCAGCGATCGTCTCGCTCGTCGTTCTCGCCATCGTCTGGTGGCATCGCGACGCGCTCGAATCCTCGCAGACGCATGCGGCGGCCGCGGCGGCTGCAGCGAACGGAGAGGGTGCCTTCGATTTCCTGCGCCTGCCGGCGGTGTGGCTCGGCTTCGCGTTCTTCTGCGCGTTCGCGTTCGCGCTCGGCGGGGTGCAGAGCTTCGCACCCGAGGCGGCGCGACTGCTGCACGACGTTCCGCTCGAGTTCGTCGCCTGGTGTCTTACTGCGTTCATGCTGGCGAGTGCGGTCGGCACGGTGCTCGGCGGCTTCCTCGCGAGCGACCCGGAGCGCGCCGAGCGCGTGATCGGCGCCTGCTTCGGCGCGGCGGCGCTGCTCGCGCTGAGCCTCGCGTGGCTGTCGTGGCCGGGCATGGCGGTGCCTTTCGTCTTCGCCGCGATGGGCGTGGCGGCCGGCATGGCGAACCCGTCGCGCGACATGCTGATCCGGCGCGCGACGCCACCGGGCGCCACCGGTCGCGTCTACGGCGTCGTCTATTCGGGCCTCGACATCGGCATGTCGACCTCGCCGCTGTTCTTCGGGATGCTGATGGACGCGGGCTCGCCGAAGCTCGTCTTCGTCGGGATCGCCGTCGCGCAGGCGCTGCTGATCTTCGGGGCCTTCCGTACCGGTCGAGCGACGCGGCCCAGTGGTATCGCCCCGGAAGCCGCCTGAAGCGGCGGGCGCGCGTCCCGCCGCCGTCGCACCGCTTGCCGAACGTCTTCGGCCGCGTACGCTCGACGAGGTGATCGGGCAGTCGCACCTGCTCGGTGCCGGTCGTCCGCTTCGCGTGGCCTTCGAGTCGGGCCGTCCGCATTCGATGATCTTCTGGGGCCCGCCGGGCGTCGGCAAGACGACGCTCGCGCGGCTGATGGCCGACGCCTTCGATGCGCAGTTCATCGCGATCTCCGCGGTGCTGGGCGGGGTCAAGGACATCCGCGACGCGGTCGCCGCCGCGCAGGGGGCGCGCGAGGACGGACGGCGCACGATCGTCTTCGTCGACGAGGTGCACCGCTTCAACCGTGCGCAGCAGGACGCGTTCCTTCCGCACGTCGAGAGCGGGCTCTTCGTGTTCATCGGCGCGACCACCGAGAACCCGTCCTTCGAGGTCGTTGGCGCGCTGCTGTCGCGCGCGCGCGTCTACGTGCTCGAGCCGCTGTCGCCCGAGGAGCTTTCGACGCTGTTCGACCGCGCGCTCGCGACGCTGGCCGACGATGCAGCCGGCGTTGCTTTCGATGCCGGTGCGCGAGAGCGCCTGATCGGCTGGGCCGACGGCGATGCGAGGCGGCTGCTGAACGCGATCGAGGTGACGACCGACGCCGCGCGCAGCGCAGCACGCGAAGCGGTCGATGCCGCGTTCCTCGAGACCGCGCTGTCGCAGAACCTGCGCCGTTTCGACAAGGGCGGCGAAGCCTTCTACGACCAGATCAGCGCATTGCACAAATCGGTGCGCGGCTCCGATCCCGATGCCGCGCTCTACTGGCTCGCGCGCATGCTCGACGGCGGCGCCGACCCACGCTATCTGGCGCGGCGCATCGTGCGCATGGCGAACGAGGACATCGGCCTGGCCGACCCACGTGCGCAGGAGCTTGCGCTCGGCGCTGCACAGGTCTACGAACGACTCGGCTCGCCCGAGGGCGAGCTCGCCCTCGCGCAGGCGGTCGTCTTTCTCGCGTGCGCGGCGAAGTCGAACGCGGTGTACGTCGCGTGGAATCGCGCGCGGGCATTCGTCGCCGAGCACGGCTCGGCACCGGTGCCGATGCACCTGCGCAATGCGCCCACGCGATTGATGAAGGGGCTCGGCTACGGGCGCGGCTACCGCTACGCGCACGACGAGCCGGGTGGCCATGCAGCGGGCGAGCGCTATTTTCCGGACGGCGTCGAGGCGCAGCGTTTCTACGAGCCGGTCGATCGCGGGCTCGAGCTGCGCATCGGAGAGAAGCTCGCGGCATTGCGGGGAAGAGAAAGGGGAAGGGAGAAGGGAGAAGGGGAAAAGCGGGCTGCGGGGGAAGGCAGCGATGGCGTGCGGCCGGATTCGGGGCGCGGCACGCCTTGATACACTCGATCGCCGATCGATAACCTGTTCCGCTACCGTGCTCGACCTCGCCCAGCTACGCAAGGACCCCGAAGCCGTTGCCTCGCGCCTGCGCTTGCGCGGCGTCGGGTTCGAACTCGATGCTTTCCGCGCGCTCGAGGCGAAGCGCAAGGCGCTGCAGACGCGCACCGAGGCGCTGCAGGCGCAACGCAACGCGCTGTCGAAAGCGGTCGGTCGCGGGAAGGCGGCCGGCGAGGACGTCTCGAACGCACTGGCCGAATCGACGCAGGTCAACGAAGAGCTCGACGCGATCACGCGCGACAACGACGAGGTCCGTGCGCAGCTCGGCCAGTGGCTGCTGCAGTGGCCGAATCTGCCGCATGAATCGGTTCCGCCGGGCGCCGACGAAAGCGCCAACGTCGAGATCCGTCGCTGGAGTCCGTCGGGCACCGAGCCGGCGAAGCTCGCGTTCGAGCCGCGCGACCACGTCGATCTCGGCGCCCCGCTCGG
The DNA here is from genome assembly GCA_964538505.1 of uncultured Limnobacter sp. Classification (GTDB taxonomy): domain Bacteria; phylum Pseudomonadota; class Gammaproteobacteria; order Burkholderiales; family Burkholderiaceae_E; genus Zeimonas. Next base: position 4,328 of record CAZIDY010000021.1, read on the forward strand.
CCTCGACTTCGAAACGGCATCGAAGCTGTCGGGCGCGCGCTTCGTCGTGATGAAGGGCCCGATCGCGCGCCTGTATCGCGCGCTTTCGCAGCTGATGCTCGACGTGCAGACCGCCGAGCACGGCTACGTCGAGTGCTACACGCCGTACATCGTCAATGCGGCAACGATGCGCGGCACCGGGCAGCTGCCGAAGTTCGAGGCCGACCTGTTCTCGGCACACAAGGGCGGGCAACAGGGCGAGGGCGAGCCGCTCTACCTGATTCCGACCTCCGAGGTGCCGCTGACGAACTTCGTGCGCGACGAGATCGTGCCGGCGGCGTCGCTGCCGATGCGGCTCACCGCGCATACGCCGTGCTTCCGCTCCGAGGCCGGCGCCTACGGACGCGACACGCGCGGCATGATCCGCCAGCATCAGTTCGACAAGGTGGAGATGGTGCAGATCGTCGAGCCTGAGCGTTCGTACGACGCGCTCGAGCAGATGGTCGGGCATGCCGAGAACATCCTTCGCCGGCTCGAGCTGCCGTACCGCGTGATGCTGCTGTGCGCAGGCGACATGGGCTTCTCGGCGGCGAAAACCTGTGACCTCGAGGTGTGGCTGCCTTCGCAGCAGGCGTACCGCGAGATCTCGTCGGTGTCGAACTGCGAAGCCTTCCAGGCGAGGCGCCTGCAGGCGCGCTACCGTGGCGCCGACGGCAAGCCGGCGTTCGTGCATACGCTGAACGGCTCGGGGCTGGCGGTCGGGCGCGCGCTGGTTGCGGTGCTCGAGAACGGGCAACAGGCCGATGGCTCGATCCGCCTGCCGGCGGCGCTGGTGCCGTACATGGGCGGCGTGGATCGCATCGGCTGAAAGAGCTGCAGCGCGCGGAAAGATCTTCTGCTCCAGGGGGTGCGTGGCCGCCCGATGGCAGGGGGTGCTTTGCTATACTCGCGGGCTTCGCGCGTGCAATGCGCGCGAAGCTGGAGAGGTGGCAGAGTGGTCGAATGCGCCGGACTCGAAATCCGGTGTACGGTCAATCCGTACCGTGGGTTCGAATCCCACCCTCTCCGCCAGTAATCGACGCCCTGATCCCGTGAGCAGCACCAGTCCCGTCATCACGCTGTCGCCGCGCGATCACGACGCGGTGCTCTTCGATCTCGACGGGGTGCTCACCGACACTGCACGTGTGCATGCGGCGGCGTGGAAGAGGCTCTTCGACGAATTTCTGCGTGAGCACGCCGACGCAGCTGGTGAAGCCTTCGTGCCTTTCGACATCGACGACGACTACCGGCGCTACGTCGACGGCAAGCCGCGGCTCGACGGCGTCACCTCCTTTCTCGAATCGCGGAGCATCGTGCTGCCGGTGGGCGGTCCCGGCGATCCGCCCGATGCGCCGACCGTGCAGGCGCTCGCGCAGCGCAAGGACGCGTATTTCCTCGAACGGCTGCAGACCGACGGCGTGGATCGATACGAAGCCTCCGTCGAGCTCGTCGAGACGCTGCGCGCGAACGACGTGAAGACTGCCGTCGTCTCGTCGAGCCGCAACTGCGCGACGGTGCTCAAAGCGGCCGGCATCGCACATCTGCAACGGCCACTTCGCCACACGTGGAGCGGTACCGTGGTCGAGCGCTGACGACGTCCACTATCCCGGCACCTACCTCGCAGGCGGCTACAACCGCCTGCGCACCGCGATCGACGGATTCACGTTCGAGAACGAGAGTCTCGTCAATCTGCCGAACTGGCTGGCGCTGGGCTTTCGCATCGACGGCGGCGACTGGTTCGACCTGCGTTCGGTGACGATCCTCTCGTATCGACAGGAGCTCGATCTGCGGCGGGGGATGCTCCGTCGAAGCATCTGCTTCGAGGACGGCGGGAAGCGCCGAACGACGCTGAGGGAGCGGCGGATCGTCTCGATGGCGCATCTCCATCTGGCGGCGCTGGAGCTCGAGCTCACGCCGGAGAACTGGTCGGGGTCCGTCACGCTGCGCTCGGCCATCGACGGCCGGGTCGTCAACGATGGCGCGAAGCTGTATCGGAAGTTCGCCAACCGGCACCTCGTGCCGCTCGAAAGCGGCAGCTTCGCGAAGGACACGGTCTACCTGCTGGTGCGGACTTCGCAGTCACAGCTTCGCGTGGCGCAGGCGGCGCGAACGAATCTGTGGGTCGATGAAGAGGCCATCGAGGCGGAACGGCGCGAGATCGGCGAGCCCGGCTACATCGCGCAGGAGATCGACGTTGCGCTCGCCCAGGGCAGGACGCTCGTCGTCGAGAAGATCGTGGCGCTCCATACGTCGCGCGACCACGCGATCTCCGAGCCGGTGATCGCGTCGCGCAAGGCGATCGAGCGGGCCGAACGCTTCGGCGCCGTTCTCGGGCGGCACGCGCTCGCATGGAAGCAGCTCTGGCGTCGCTACGACGTGCATCTCGAACCCACGCTGGGCGTCTTCCGGCTGAACGTCCCGATGCTGCTGCGGCTGAACATGCTCCACCTGCTGCAGGCCGCGTCGCTGAATTCGATCGACCGTGACATCGGCGTGCCGGCGCGCGGGTGGACCGGCGAAGCCTATGAAGGGCACATCTTCTGGGACGAGCTGTTCATCTTTCCGACGCTGAACTACCGGATGCCGGAGATCACGCGGTCGTTGCTGATGTACCGCTATCGTCGGCTCGACGAGGCGCGCGCGGCGGCGCAAAGCGCCGGGTTCGCAGGTGCGATGTTCCCGTGGCAGAGCGGCAGCGACGGCCAGGAACAGACGCAGCAGCGAAACCTGAACCCGCATTCGGGTCGGTGGGTGCCCGACAACTCGTACCTGCAGCGCCACGTCGGCGCAGCGGTCGCCTGGAACGTCTGGCAGTACTACCAGGTGACGCGCGACACCGAGTTCCTGCAGTTCTACGGTGCGGAGCTGATCCTCGAGATCGCGCGCTTCTGGTCGAGCATTGCGATCTTCAACGAGGAACGAGCCCGCTACGAGATCCATGGCGTGATGGGGCCGGACGAGTTCCACGCGGCCGACGCGCCGCCGATCCGCGTGTCCGTCGACGACGACATCCGCGAACTGAAAAGCGGCAGTACGCACGTGTTCCGGATCGGATCGCCGGCATGACGCCGATTGCCGGCCGGCGTGCGATTCGTCACACGAACGGTGGGGCTTGCGTCCGCTCGACCGGGCAATAGTGCGCACGGCCGGCGAAGCCGGTTCGCATCGATCGATTTGTTCACGTCTGGCGCCGACCCGATCCGCTAGCATCGCGCCTGTTTGCACGACCTGCCCGGTCTCGCTTCATTCCCGGTTGCGGGTTGCGCCCGATGAGCCCGATGCCCGCACCGCTTCCGTCCTCTACCGGATCGCCGCAGCCTTCACCGCTGTTCGAACGCGTTCGCGATCGAATCGGCGAGGCATTGCGTGCAGCGGCGTCGTCGGGCCTGCAGGCCCTGGCCGAGGCGCTCGACGAGGCGGCCGATCGTGCGCTGGACGGGCGCGACCGCCAGGCGATCTTTGCCGCTGCGACGCGCCTGCGTCGCGAAGCCGCGGAGCGTGTCGACGAGGTCGGCCGGGCGCTCGAGCGACGTGTGCAACGTTGCCTGGAAGCGGCGCGCAGCGACGACCCGGGCGCGCTGGCGCTCGTCGATGACGACGAACTCGAGCAGCAGATCGCCGCCGGAGATCTTGCGCGCGAGGCGCGCGAGCGGGCCGGTGCGGTCTACCCGCGCTACGTCGCCCGCCTGCGCCGCCTGCTCGGCGCGTCGTTCGCGTGGGACGACGACGAGCGTAATCCGCTGGGCGCACGGACGATGGCGGCGTCGGTGCTCGCCAGCGTCGCCGATGTCGCTGAAGGCGCGCACGCGCGCGACCGGCTGCGGCACTTCGCGTGGAAACATTTCGCCGAGCCGCTTGCCGACGTGATCGATACGGCCGAGCGCCTGCTGGCGCAGCTGGGGATCTCCGACGAGCCGCTGGACGACGCGCAGGACGAGCGTCCGGAGAATCGACCGGCAGCCATGGACGATGCCGCCGGCGAGCACGCGACGGATGAACCCGTCGACGAACGCGTGCGCGACGAACACGTGTCGGACGAAGGCACGCCCGGGCCGGCCGTGCGGGACACGCAGGCCGTGCCGGATACGGGGCGGCCTGCCGAGCCGGCTCGTGCGATCGATCTCGCTGCACGCGCCGAGCGCGACGCGGCGACGCTCGGCAGCTCGCCGCTCTCCGGTGACCCGGCCGGCCCGCGGCTGCGCTCGCTGCCGACGCTGCAGCCTGTGCTCGACCTCGAACGCGATGCCGTTGCCTTCGCGCACTCCATCGGCGCGATGCCGTACAGCCGCGAGGCGCGTGCCGAGTTCTTCGGCAACGTGCGTGCGCGCCTGCGCGAGGCGGGCGCGGCGCCGACGCAGGTGGCGGTCGTCGACGTCGTCGCTGCGATGTTCGACTACGTGATCGACGATCGGCACATGCCCGAGGCGGCTCGTCCGCTCGCCTGGCGGCTGCAGCAGCCGACGATCGCGCTGTCGCTGCTCGACGCCGGATATCTCGGCGACAACCCGCGCTCGCTGCGCCGGCTCATCGAGCATTTCGGCGCGATCGCAACCGCGTTCTCCGACGAGATCACGCGCGGCAGCGAGCTGCACCGTCGGCTCGAGACCGTCGTGCGCGCGGTCGAGATCGTCACCAGCGCCTTGCAGGCGCGCTCCACAGTGATGGCGCAGCAGGTGCAGAAGGAGTACGCGCGTGCGTCGCGCAGCGTCGGGCAACTGATCGAGCATGTCGTGCGCGAGCGACGTTCGCTCGAGGAAGCGCCGGGTCGGCGCAACCGCCGCGACTATGCGCGCCGGCCGACCCGCGAGCGCGAGGAGGAGGTCACCGGGCAACTGCACGCGATGCTCGCCGAGCGGCTGCAGCGATATTCGGCGCCCGAGTCGGTGCGCGAGTTCGTGATGACCGTCTGGCTGCGCCATCTGCGTACCGCCGCGCTGCGCGACGGCGAGCACAGCGCCGAGTTCCAGGTGTCGCTGCGCGTTGTCGACGACCTGCTGTGGAGCCTCGACGACAGCGGCGAGCACAGCCGTCGCGAGCTCGCGCAGCGCATCCCGCCGCTGATCCGCCTGATGACGCAGGGCGTGCGCGAGATCGGCGCGAAGGACGAAGAGTTCAAGGCCTTCTTCGACGAGCTGTTCCTCATTCACCTGCGCCGCATGCAGCGGCGCGACCGCGAGCGTGGTGCGACGCTCACGCGCACCGGCGACGAGCCCGGGACGACGATCGTGCCCGGCGGCACGCGCGACGACGCGCGAACGGAGCTTTCGAAGGAAGCCATTGCAGCTGGCGCTGCACCGGCGATGCCCGCTGCGCCCGAGCGCGTGTCTGCACCCACGCACGCGCCTACGCCCGCATTCACGCCCGCGTCGCCGCCGGCCGCGCCCGCTGCAGCGGGCGACGCCGAGGGCGACGCCGGCCGCCGCCTGCTCGAGATCCTCGAATCGCTCGACCTCGACGACCTTCCGGGCACGCCGCGCCGGCTGCAGCTCGATGCCGCACACGCGGTCGATCGGCTGGCGCGCGGCGACTGGATCGAGCTCGTCGCGCGCGAGGGTGCCAGCGGTTATTCGAAGGTTGCCTGGATCAACCGGCGACGCACGGTCGTGCTGCTTGCGCGGCGCGCCGATCGACGGGCGATGTCGCTGCGCATCGACGAGTTGCACGATCGTTTCGCGCGTGGCCGCGCCTTCGTCGTTGAGCGCTGAGGGTCGCGGATCGGTCGCCGATCGCGCGGGAATAGATGCACTATAGTGCTTGACAGCGCAGCCGACGAGAAGTACTTTGCGTCCGCCTCGCAGCGCAATGCGGTCGCGTTGCGTGCCTGCCTCGTGCTCGGGTAAGCCATCAGTCGCGCGGCATCCGATCCGGTTCGATAATGCCGGGTGTGCGAAAACCCCCTGGAGGAGATTCGATGAAGGGTTCACAGGCAATGAAGCTGGCCGTCGCGGCTGCGCTCGCCTCGCTGGCGCTGGGCACGTCGGCCCAGGACAAGTCGATCAAGGTCGGCTTCATGCTGCCGTACTCCGGCACCTACACCGCGCTCGGCAACGCCATCGAGAACGGCTTCAAGCTGTACGTCGACGAGCAGGGCGGCAAGCTCGGCGGGCTGAGCGTCGAATACGTGCGGGTCGACGACGAGAGCGCACCCGCGAAAGCCACCGACAACATCAACAAGCTGATCAACCGCGACAACGTCGACGTCGTCGTCGGCACCGTGCACTCGGGCGTCGCGATGGCGATGGCGAAGGTGGCCAAGGACACCGGCACCCTGCTCATCGTTCCGAACGCCGGCGCCGACGCCGTCACCGGCCCGATGTGCGCGCCGAACATCTTCCGCAGCTCGTTCTCGAACTGGCAGCCGGCGTACGCGATGGGCGTCGTTGCCGCGGAGCGTGGGTACAAGACCGCCGTCACCATCACCTGGGACTACGCGGCCGGCAAGGAGAGCGTCAACGGCTTCACGGAAGCGTTCACGAAGGGCGGCGGCAAGGTCGTGAAGGACCTCACGCTGCCGTTCCCGCGCGGCGAGTTCCAGCCGCTGCTTACCGAGATCGCGTCGATCAAGCCCGACGTCGTCTACACGTTCTTCGCCGGTGGTGGTGCCGTGAAGTTCGTGAAGGACTACGCCGCGGCCGGGCTCAGGGACTCGATCCCGCTGGTCGGCGCCGGCTTCCTCACCGACGGCACGCTCGAGGCGCAGGGCGAGGCGGCGCAGGGTCTGCTGACCACGCTGCACTACGCCGACGGCCTGAACACCGCGAAGGACAACGCGTTCCGCCTCGGCTACGCCAAGGCGTTCAAGATGCAGCCGGACGTCTACGCGATGCAGGGCTACGACGCCGCGCAGATGCTCGGCATCGGCCTGAGCGCCAACAAGGGCGACAAGACGAACCGCAAGGCGCTGATTGCGGCGATCGAGAAGGCGAAGGTCGACAGCCCGCGCGGTACCTTCACGCTTTCGCCGTCGCACAATCCGGTGCAGGATATCTATCTGCGCAAGGTCGAAGGCAACGTGAACCAGGTGCAGAGCGTGGCGGTGAAGGCGCTGGCCGATCCGGGTCGCGGCTGCCGGATGTAAAGCAGGCCGGTTCGAGCAGGCTTGGCCGTCGGATTTCCTGAGCGGTCCGACGGCCCGTTTTTTTCCGACGGGCCGCAGCCCGTTTTCCCCCGAGCATCGCAACGACGTACATGGATCCGGTCGTCTTTCTCGTCCAGTGCCTGAACGCGATCCAGTACGGGCTGCTGCTGTTCCTCGTCGCCAGCGGGCTGACGCTGATCTTCGGGATCATGGGCGTCATCAACCTCGCCCACGGCAGCTTCTACATGATCGGCGCATACATGGCGTTCGCGCTCGGGCCGGTGGTGGAGCAGACGATCGGCGGCGGTTTCTTCGTCACGCTGGCCGTCGTCGTGGCGCTCGCCGTCGTGCTCGGCTACGTGCTCGAGTGGGTCTTCGTCAGCTACCTCTACGAGCGTGAGCATCTGCAGCAGGTGCTGATGACCTACGCGCTGATTCTCGTTTTCGAGGAGACGCGCAGCCTGATCGTCGGTGATGACGTGCATGGCGTGCCGGTGCCCGCGTGGCTGTCGGGAACCATTCCGCTCGGCGACCTGATGACCTACCCGGTCTACCGGCTGCTCATCTCCGGCGTCTGCCTGCTCGTTGCCCTCGGGCTGTTCTGGGTGATCACGCGCACGAAGCTCGGCATGACGATCCGCGCCGGCGCGTCGAACCGCGAGATGGTCCAGGCGATGGGCATCGATATCCAGTTCCTCTATCGCGTGGTGTTCGCGGCCGGCGTCGCGCTGGCGGCGCTCGCCGGTGCGATTGCCGCGCCGGTCTCGTCGGTGTACCCCGGCATGGGCAACCAGGTGCTGATCATCTGCTTCGTCGTCGTCGTCATCGGCGGCATCGGCTCGATCCGCGGTGCACTGCTGGCGGCGATGCTCGTCGGCTTCGTCGAGACCTTCGGCACCGTGTTCTTTCCGCAGGCCTCCGGTCTGCTCGTCTACGTGCTGATGGCAGCGATCCTGTTGTGGCGCCCGGAAGGGCTGTTCCGGAGTGCCTGAGACCGTGCGCCCGTCTACCTCCGCTTCCGTTTCCGCTTCCGTTTCCGTTCTGCTCGCACTGGTGCTGCTCGCCGCGCTCGCCTTCGTCCCGCTGCTCGGAAGTCGCTTCGGTATCGACCTCGTCACGAAGATGATGATCCTCGCGATCTTCGCACTGAGCCTCGAACTGCTCGTCGGGCAGACGGGGCTCGTCTCCTTCGGCCACGCGGCCTTCCTCGGCATCGCGGCCTACGTCGTCGCGCTGCTGACGCCGCAGAGCGGCCCTGCGTCGATCTGGCTGGTGCTTCCGGCCGCGCTGCTGATCACGGGCGCCTACGCGGTCGTCGTCGGCGCGCTGTCGCTGCGAACGCGCGGCATCTACTTCATCATGGTCACGCTCGCCTTCGCGCAGATGGCGTACTACGTGTTCCACGACACCGGGCTCGGCCGCGGCAGCGACGGCATCTACCTGTATTTCCGCCCCGAGATCGCGATCGGCGGCCAGCGCCTGATCGATCTCGACGCGGGCGACGCCTTCTACTACTTCGTGCTGGGCTCGCTCGCTTTCACCGGTGGGCTGCTCGCGCTGATCGTGCGCAGCCGCTTCGGACGCGCGCTCTCCGGCATCCGCGTCAACGAGCAGCGCATGCGCGCGGCCGGTTTTCCCACCTATCCGTACAAGCTCGCCGCCTTCGTGGTCGCCGCGATGCTCGCCGGGCTCGCAGGTTTCCTGTTGGCGTTGAAGGACGGTTTCGTCAATCCCGAGCTGCTGTCGTGGCACGAGTCGGGGGCGGTGCTGATCATGATCATCCTCGGCGGAATCGGCAGCCTGTGGGGCGCCGCGCTCGGCGCCTTCGCCTTCGTGCTGCTGCAGGAGCTCTTCCAGTCGTACGCGATCTTCGGCGAGTTCGCACGTCACTGGCAGCTCACGCTGGGCCTGGCGATCATCGCCTGCGTCGCGCTGATGCCGAGCGGCCTGATCGGTGTCGGACGCCAGCTCGGGCGGCGCGTTTCACTCCGTCGCAGGTTGCGTCATGCCTGATCCTTTTCCGGTCCGCTCCGCGCCCGCCGGCGGCAACGAGGTGCTGTTGCGCGCGAATGCCGTCTCGCGCAGCTTCGGCGGCCTGAAGGCGGTCGACAGCGTCTCGCTCGAGGTCCGCCGCGGCACCGTGCACGCCGTGATCGGCACCAACGGCGCCGGGAAGTCCACTTTGATCAACGTGCTGTGCGGCGAGATCCCGGCCAGCGAAGGCAGCGTCGAGCTGCTCGGGCGCGATGTCTCGCGCTGGTCGCAGCCGCGGCGCGCGCAGGCGGGGCTGGGGCGCAGCTACCAGCGCAACACGATCTACGCATCGTTCACCGTCTTCGAGAACTGCCGGCTGAGCGCGCAGGCGCGCCGGCAGCGTCCGTGGGACTGGTGGTCCGCTGCGTCGCGTTGCGACTTCAGCGGCGCGGCCGCGCGGCAGGCGCTCGACAAGGCGGGTCTGTCGGCGCACGCCGACCGCGAGGCGGGAGCGCTCTCGCACGGGCAGAAGCGCCAGCTGGAGATCGCGATGTGCCTGGCGACCGCGCCGCGCGTGCTCGTGCTCGACGAGCCGCTCGCCGGCATGGGCGCCGAGGAATCCGACCGCATGCTGTCGCTGCTCGAGAACCTGAAGGCCGAGCACGCGATCCTGCTCGTCGAGCACGACATGGACGCGGTGTTCCGCGTCTCCGACGAGATCACCGTGATGGTCAACGGCCGCGTGATCGCCACCGGCGTACCCGAGGAGATCCGCAACAATCCCGAGGTGCAGGAAGCCTATCTCGGCGAAGAAGCGGTCCAATGAGGATTTCCAGTGAGGGTCGCGCAGTGAGGTTCATGCCGTGAGCGAGCCGATCGTCGAGATTGCCGACCTGCACGCGTATTACGGCCAGAGCCACGTGCTGCAGGGCGTGAACCTGCGCATCGATCCGGGCGAGGCGATCGGACTGCTCGGTCGCAACGGGATGGGCAAGACGACGCTGATCCGCAGCATGCTGCGGCTGTTGCGCTCGACCACCGGACGCATCATGATCGCGGGTCGCGATCGTGCGAACGAGCGCCCCGATCGCGTCGCGCGGCTGGGCATCGGCTACGTGCCCGAAGGCCGCGGCATCTTCCCGAACCTGAGCGTGCGCGAGAACCTGGTGATGGCGGCGCGCCCCGGCGTGCGTGGCCAGGTCGACTGGACGCTCGAGCGCGTGCTCGAGACATTCCCGCGCCTGACCGAGCGCATCCGCAACGGCGGCAACCAGCTCTCGGGCGGCGAGCAGCAGATGCTCGCGATCGGTCGGGCGCTGATGACCAACCCCGACCTCATCGTGCTCGACGAGGCCACCGAGGGGCTGGCGCCGCTGGTCGTACGCGAGATCTGGCGTATCGTCGCGAGCATTCGCGAGAGCGGCATCGCGTCGCTGGTGGTCGATCGCAACTACCGCGCAGTGCTCTCGCATACCGGGCGCTGCGTCGTGCTCGAGCGCGGCCGCGTCGTGCTCGAGGGAAGCTCGGAATCGCTGGCCGCCGACGAGCGTGCGCTGCAGACCTACCTGGGCGTCTGACGATCCTCGAGGTACGGAGCCTGGTGCGACGCGGTTTCCACGTCGAAGGTGACGACGTGGTCGGCGTCGAAGCGGATCCCGATGCTCTCGCCGACCGCATGGTCGTGATGGCTCGGCACCAGCGCGAGCAGCGTGGCGCCGCTTGGCAGGCGCAGCGTGTACAGGAACTGTGCGCCGCGGAAAGCCTTGCGCACCACCTCTGCCCGCAGGCTGCTGGCGTCGTCGTGCACGACGTCGTCGGGGCGCAGCAGCACCAGCACCTCGCCGCGCGCGTTGGCCGCAGCACCGGCGATCGCCTGGTCGGTGCGCGCGCGGATCGGCAGCGTGCCGAGCTCGATGCGCACGCGCGACTGTCCGTCGTCGTGCTCGACGATGCCCGGCAGGAAGGCGCCGAGGCCGACGAAATCGGCCACCTCGCGCGTCGCCGGCTGGTGGTAGAGCCGGTACGGCGTGTCCCACTGCTCGATATGGCCGTGCTGCATCACGCCGATCCGGTCGGCGAGCGCAAAGGCCTCGTGCTGGTCGTGCGTGACGAGCAGGGCAGTGGTGCCGGCGCGCTTGAGGATGTCGCGCAGATCGAGCGCAAGCCGCTCGCGCAGGTCGGGATCGAGGTTCGAGAAAGGCTCGTCGAGCAGCAGGATCGACGGCGCCGGCGCCAGCGCGCGCGCGAGCGCCACACGCTGCTGCTGTCCGCCGGAGAGCTCGTGCGGAAAGCGCGCGCCGGCGCCGGCCAGGCCGACCAGCTCGAGCATCTCGCGCACGCGCCGCGCGCGCTCGGTGGGAGATCGGCGACGCAGCCCGAAGCCGACGTTCGCAGCGACGTCGAGGTGCGGAAACAGCGCGTAGTCCTGGAACACGACGCCCACGCCGCGCCGTTCCGGCTCGGTGCACTGCTGCGGCGACGCCACGCATTGCGCGTCGATGTGCACGCATCCGTCGTCGGGGCGCACGAAGCCCGCGATCGTGCGCAGTGCCGTCGTCTTGCCGCAACCCGACGCACCGAGCAGGCAGCCGATCTCGCCCGAACGCAGGCGGAAGGTGAGCTGATCGAGCGCTGCGACGCGCGTACCCGCCGTACCGAAGGAAACGGACAGATCCTCGACCTGCAGCGCCCACGGGCGGCCGTCGGGCGCATGCAGCGCGATTTCAGGGACGCAGTCGGGCACTGCGCTCGGAAGTCGGGCGCTCATTGAAAATGCCTACAATTCGCAATAAGGAATTCTAGCAACCGTGACGCCGAACAGCACGTTGTCGCGCAGCGTCGCGTCAACCGGGTCGTTTACGACGCAGCTGCTGGCCGGCGGGTCGGTGCTCGGCTCGCTCGTCGTTGCGCTGCCGATCCTCGCGGTCGTCTGGCTCGCATTCTCGCCGGCGCCTGTCGACAGCGCCGCCGCCGACGGCGTGCTGGCGCACCTGTTCGGCACCGTGCTGCCGCGCTACACGATCACCACGGCCAAGCTAGCGCTGATGGTGCTCGCGGTCGTGCTGTGGATCGGCGTGAGCACCGGATGGCTGGTGGCGGCCTACGAGTTCCCGGGCCGGCGCGCGCTGTCGTGGATGCTGGTGCTGCCGCTGTCGACGCCGGCCTTCGTGATGGCCTACGCCTACACCGATTTCCTCGCGAGCTACGGGCCGCTGCAGCGCGGAATTCGCTCGCTCACCGGGCTGCGGGTCGGCGAATACTGGTTTCCCGACATCCATTCGTGGCCGGCGGCGGGGCTGTTTCTCGGGCTGGCGCTGTATCCGTACGTCTATCTGCTCGCGCGCGCCGCGTTTGCCGACCGCAGCGCATCGCTGGCCGACGCCGCCCGCTCGCTCGGCATGAGCCGCCGATGGGCGTGGTGGCGCATCACCTGGCCGGTCGCACGCCCGGCGGTCGTTGCCGGCTGCGCACTCGCGCTGATGGAGACGCTCGCCGATTTCGGCACCGTCGCGTATTTCGCGGTCGACTCGTTCACTGCGGGTATCTACCGCGCGTGGCAGGCGATGGGCGATCGCGTCGGCGCGGCGCGCCTGGCGGCGATGCTGCTCGTGTTCGTCATCGGACTGCTGCTCATCGAGCGCGGACAGCGCGGGCGCATGCAGTTCCACGTGCGCAGCCCGCACCCGGCGCCACGTACGCAGTTGCGCGGCGGCGCCGCGCTGCGCGCGACGCTCGTCTGCACGCTTCCGATCCTCCTCGGCTTCGCGCTGCCGGCGACGCTGCTCCTCGTCAAATGGATCGACGGAGGTGCGCTGCTCGACCCGAGGCTCGCGCAGTGGGTTCGCAACACGGCCATTCTTTCCGGCGGCGGCGTGCTCGTCGTGCTGCCGGCGGCGCTGCTCGCCACCTACGCAGCGCGCCTGGCCGCGTCGCCGCTGCTGCGCGGTGCGCTCGTGTTCGCCAACACCGGCTACGCACTGCCCGGCGTCGTGCTCGGCGTGGGCCTGCTGATCATCTCCGGCTGGCTCGACCGCACGCTCGCGCCGCTCACGCAGGCGATCGGCGTGCCGGCGCTCTTCGCCGGCGGCAGCGCGATCGCCTGTGTCTACGCCTATGCGGTGCGTTTCTTCCCGGTGGCCTATCAGGGCATCGACTCCGGGCTCGCGCGCATCAGCCCGTCGATGGACCAGAGCGCGCGCAGCCTGGGCCGGCGCCCACTGCAGGTGCTGCGCGAGATCCACTGGCCGCTGATGCGTCGCAGTGTGGGTGCGGCCGCGCTGCTCGTCTTCATCGACTGCCTGAAGGAGCTGCCGGCCACGCTGGTGCTGCGGCCCTTCGATTTCGACACGCTCGCCGTGATGGCGTTCCAGTTCGCCTCCGACGAGCGGCTCGCCGAAGCGGCATTGCCGGGGCTGATGATCGTCGTCGTCGGCGTCGTTCCGGTCGTGTGGCTGTCGCGTGTCGCGCTGTCGGAAAAACGGTGACAGACTGCCGCCCGGGCGGTGCGGCGCTGCGGTATACTTTGCGGCTTTCGCAGGCGCGTAGCTCAGCTGGTTAGAGCACCACCTTGACATGGTGGGGGTCGGAGGTTCGAGTCCTCTCGCGCCTACCAGCGCTTCCAGAGGGGTCGCTGGGAAGGCTTGTGCAATTCGCGGGCGAGGGCACTGCTGTAGCGTCTACCGCGTCATCCTCGGCAACCTGCAGCCCTCGATACACTCGTATAGCCAGGATCGACGTCTGGCGGTTCGGACGGACGTCGTGCGAAGCGGGCTTGCGGCATCGACTCAGTCCGCTGCGATAGTCGTTCGCCGATGCCAACGCGAGGTGCTTTGGATCACATCGTCGATGTACTGGTGATCGGGGGTGGCAACGCTGCGCTATGCGCAGCGTTGGCAGCGCGCGAGGCGGGTGCCAGCGTCCTGTTGCTCGAGGCTGCTCCGCAGGAGTGGCGTGGCGGCAACTCGATGCACATCCGCAACATCCGCTGCATGCATGATGCGCCGCAGGATGTGCTCGTCGACGCCTATACGGAAGAGGAGTTCTGGCAGGATCTGTTGAACGTGACCGGCGGACTCACCGATGAGAAGCTGGCGCGAATCGCGATTCGCGCCTCGGCTGCATGCCGGCCCTGGCTTGTCCGGCATGGCGCGCGTTTCCAGCCTTCCCTGACCGGCGCGCTGCATACGGCGCGCACCAACGCCTTCTATCTCGGCGGCGGAAAAGCGATGTTGAACGCCTACTATCGCAGCGCGCAACGCCTGGGTGTTCGAGTCCGCTACGAAGCGCCAGTCGAGCGCATCGAGGTTCGGGACGGGCGCTTCATGGCTGCGTGGGTGCGCGACGAACGCATCGAGGCGCAAAGCTGCGTGCTCGCGGCCGGCGGCTTCGAATCCAATCGAGACTGGTTGCGACAGGCCTGGGGCCGCAACCAGTGGGGCGAGTATCCGGCCGACAACTTCCGGATTCGCGGCACCCGCTTCAATACCGGCGCTTTGCTCGCGTCCATGCTGGACATTGGCGCTGATTCCATAGGAGACCCCTCGCAGGCCCATATGGTTGCCATTGATGCGCGCGCGCCGTTGTACGACGGGGGCATCTGCACTCGCATCGACTGCGTGTCGCTCGGCATCGTGGTCAATACGGATGCGGAACGGTTTTACGACGAAGGCGAGGATTTCTGGCCCAAGCGTTACGCCATCTGGGGGCGCCTGGTCGCACAGCAGCGTGGGCAGATCGCCCATTCGATCATCGACTCGAAATCAATCGGCCGATTCATGCCGCCCGTCTTTCCCGGCGTCCGGGCCGATACGCTTCCTGAACTGGCTCGTGGGCTGGGGCTGGACGAGGCGCAGCTGGTGGCCACCGTCGAGCAGTTCAACGCTGCGTGTCGTGGTAAGACCTTTGATCACACCGTCCTCGACGATTGCAGCACCGAAGGACTGTTTCCGGCGAAGACACACTGGGCGCGTCCGATCGATACGCCGCCGTTCTTCGGCTACACCGTTCGTCCCGGGGTGACATTCACATACCTGGGCCTGAAGGTTGGCGAGGACGCTGCAGTGCGCTTTGGCGGCACTCCCAGCGATAACCTCTTCGTTGCCGGAGAGATGATGGCCGGGAACGTTCTGGGCAAGGGATACACCGCCGGCGTGGGCATGACGATCGGAACGGCATTCGGCCGTATCGCGGGTACACGTGCGGCTGCTGTCGCAAGGCGACAGCAATGAGGCTGGACGATGTCGTCGATTGACACGTTGATCGAGGAAGCCGAGGTCGCGCGCGTACTGGGTATCTGCAACGCGTGTCGATATTGCGAGGGCTATTGCGCGGTCTTCCCGGCAACCTTCCGCCGTCTCGAGTTCGACTCGAAGGACGTGCACTACCTGGCCAACCTGTGCCACCAGTGCGGCGCCTGCCTGCACGCCTGCCAGTACGCCCCGCCGCACGAGTTCGCGGTCAACGTTCCGCAGGCGATGGCTCGCGTGCGCGTGAAGACCTGGTCGGCGTACGCATGGCCAAAGGCGTTTGGAAGCCTGTACCAGCGCAATGGCCTGGTGCTGTCGTTGACGCTGGCTGCGATGCTTGCTGCGTTCGTAGCGCTGGTGATGAACCGGGGCGGATCGCTCTGGGGCGTTCCTGCCGGCGGGTTCTACGCCGTCGTGTCACACGAGACGATGGTCGGCTTGTTCGCTCCCGTGTTCGGCTGGGCCGTCGTGGCACTTTCGATCGGCGTGGTGCGATTCTGGCGTAGCAATCCGCCTGGGGAATCGTCGGCGGCGGCCATGCGGGAGGCGACCGAAGACGTGCTCAGCCTCAGGTATCTCGGTGGAGGTCATGGTGACGGCTGCAACAATCGCGACGATGCCTTCAGTCTCGCGAGGCGCCACTTTCACCACGCGACTTTTTACGGCTTCCTGTTGTGCTTCGCCGCTACGTCCATCGCGACGCTCTACCACTACGTAGGCGGCATGCCCGCGCCATACGGATTCACCAGCCTGCCCAAGATCTTTGGAATGAGTGGCGGCCTCCTGCTCGTCGTTGGCACGGTGGGGCTCTTCTGGTTGAACCTCACGCGTCACCCCCTGCAGGGCGCCCCGGAGCGAAAGTCGATGGACCTCGGGTTCGTCGCCTTGCTGGGACTTACAGGGGCGACCGGCCTTGCGCTCGCCGTAATCGGCCGCCATGCCGCACTTCCGCTGCTTCTTGCGCTGCATCTGGGGGCCGTGATGGCGCTGTTCGTCACGATGCCGTACAGCAAGTTCGCACACGGAATCTATCGAAGTGCGGCGTTGTTGCGATGGGCGATCGAGAAGCGCCGACCTGACGTGATCGATCTGGCAGGTGAATAGTCGCTTGATGACTTTTACGGCTGCAGCGTAGTCGTTTTCGGGTCTGCAGATGCCTTCCCGCCAAGGTAGAGCTCAGTGACATAAGGATTCTGAAGCAGATCGGCGCTCGGACCTTCCAGCGCGAGCCGACCTGTTTCGAATACGTAGCCGTAGTGCGAAAGGCGCAGCGCGAGTCGCGCGTTCTGCTCGATCAGGACGATCGTCAGGCCTTCGCGGTTGATCGCAGTAATGATCGTAGCGAGCTGCGAGACGATCACCGGCGCGAGGCCAAGCGAGGGCTCATCCAGCAGCAGAAGACGCGGCCGCGTCATCAGGGCGCGACCGATGGCTACCATCTGTTGCTCACCGCCCGACAAGCTGCCTGCGAGCTGCTGTATCTTCGACTTCAGACGCGGGAAGTAGTCGAATACCTTGTCGATGTCGCTCCTGAAGCTTGCGTTCCGGCGCCGCAGGTAGCCTCCGACACACAGGTTTTCGTACACCGTCAGATCGGGAAAGAGCCGCCTGCCTTCCGGAGAGAGTGCAATGCCGCGTGCCGCAGCTTCGTACGCATTGATATTGGTAACGTCCTCTCCGTCCAGGATTACCTTGCCTGATCGGGCGGGAACCAGTCCTACCAGACACTTGAGAAAGGAGGATTTGCCTGCGCCGTTTGCGCCAAGAACACACGCAACCGTACCCGCCTTCACGGACACGTTCATGCTTTCCAGCGCTACGGCGCTGCCGTAGGCGACTGTCAGGTCACGTGTTTCCAGGCTGCTACTCATGGTCCACGCCCAGGTAGGCATCGACCACTTCCGGATGACGCACGATCTTCTCTGGCGTGTCGATTGCGATCATCTTTCCGTAGTTCAACGCCAGGATGCGGTCGCATACGCTGGTCACCATCTTGATGTCGTGCTCGACAAGGATCACGTCGATGCCCCGCTTCTCCCGAATCTGCGCGACAAGCTCGCCCATCGCTACCGTCTCGTTCGGATTCAGCCCGGCGGCGGGTTCGTCCAGCAGCAGCTGTGTCGGATGCTGCGCAAGTGTGATTGCCACCCCCAGTATTTTCTGCTTGCCATAAGGCAGGGTGCCGGCCACCGTGGCTGCCACATCGGACAAACCTGAGAACTCCAGCAGTTCCACTGCTGTCTCGTCAGCCTTGCGCTGGCCGTTCACGACGACGCCGGGCCGGAAGAACCAGCCCGGCTTTCCGATGCAACTGAACATGCTGCTGCGCCGGATGTTTTCGTGCACGGTCTCGTTCCTGAAAACGGTGGCTGACTGAAAAGTGCGCATCAGGCCGTGCCGTGCGATTGCATCCGTCGATAGTCCCGTTATCGGCTCGCCCTTGAAGCGTACGCGACCGGAGGTAGCCGGCATGAAGCCGGTGATGACGTTGAAGAGGGTGGTCTTGCCAGATCCGTTCGGACCGATGACGCCGAGGATCTCTCCGCGTCTTGTGCTGAAGGACAGGTCCTTGAGGGCGTGCACGCCGCCGAAGTTCTTGCTCAGTCCCGTGACCTCGAGAACCACATCGTTCAACGCGAGATCTCCCTTTTCGTGAATCGCCATTTCAGCTTGTTGATCAATCCGTGAACGCCATCGGGCATGAACAACAGGAAGAGAATCAGTACGATGCCGTAGAGAAGCATCTGATACTGCCTTGCGTCCCGGAGCAGTTCGGGCAGCGGCACAAGCAGCAATGCCCCGAGCACGGAGCCTATCGGGTGCGCGATTCCGCCGATGACGTTCATCATCACCAGGTTCACCGGCACCCAGAAGCCGTAGTCGTCCGGAGTCACCAGGGTCAGGTAGTGCCCGTACAGAGCTCCGGCCATTCCGGCCAGGAACGCGCTGAAGCAGAACGTCAGGAGCCGATAGCGACGTGAGTCGATGCCCAGGGAGCGCGTGAGCGATTCATTTTCGTCGAGCGAGGTGATCACCGCACCGAGCTCGGTCCTGTAGATCGCCCGCACCGATGCGTAAGCGAATGCGACGAGCGCCAGTGAGAGCAGGTAGAAGCCGTCACGACCCTGGATCGTGTAGCCGAACACGCTGGGCGACGGTACTCCCGGCAGACCGCCGCTGCCGCCGAAGAGGCTGACCCACTCGATGAACGTCAGGACGATGATCTCGCCGAAGGCGAAGGTCAGGAGTACGAAGTACACGCCGCGAATGCGGAGGAAGAGCAGCCCGACCAGCCCTGCCAGCAGCGTGACGCCGAGAGCCGCTGAGAAGAAAGCAACGGCAAAGGGCGCATCGAGGCGCATCATCAGCAATGCCGATCCATACGCGCCCAGCCCCATGAATGCCCCGTGCGCGAATGAGATCTGTCCGATTCGCAGCATCAGGTTCATGCTCAACGCGAGCGTGGTGTAGATGCCGACCATCACTCCGATGTGAGTGACGAAGGGGGACAGCACGACGAAGGGCGCGGCGGCCAGCAGGGCCAGAAGCACGAGGTACTTCGCCAGGAAATTCATCGTCAGCGTCCCATCAGTCCGGTCGGCTTGAACAACAGGATCAGCACGACGATTCCGAACGAGACCATCGTGGCCACCGTCGTGTTGACCAGTGTGGCGAACACGGACTCCAGCAGACCCAGAACGATGCCGCCGAGCACGGCACCCGGCACACTGCCCAGGCCTCCCAGGATCACCACGATGAAAGCCTTCAGCATGGGCTGGGCGCCCATGTAGGGATGGATGGTGTAGATCGGTGCCATCAGCGCGCCGGCGAAGCCTGCAAGCATGGCGCCGATACCGAAGGCGAGCGGGTGGATGATCTTCGGGCGCACGCCATGGATGGAAGCGATGTCTTCGTCCTGGACCACGGCGCGCATTGCGAGCCCACTCTTCGTGTAGCGCATGAAAACATAGAACGCGAAGAGGATGATCAGTGCACCGGCGCCGACAGCGACCCGATCTCGCGGAACCACCAGAGCACCGAGATCGAACACGCCCGAAACCGGTCGGGGAGCGGACAGATCGTTCGGTCCGAACAGGATGAACGCTGCAGCCTGCAGCGTTATCGAAACGGCCAACGCGAGGATCATTCCCTGCAGTTCGCGCCCGAGGAAGTGTCGGAACAGCACGCGCTCGAGTGTTGCTCCGAACAGGCCCAGCGTGAGCGCGGCGAGAACCACGACCAGATAGTAGTTCCAGCCCAGCGAACCGACGAGCGCATACACCAGGAAGGCCGCGATCATGTACAGCTCACCATGCGCAAAATTGATCACGCGCATGATCCCGAAGATGAGCGTGAAGCCCAACGCCATCAAGATGTAGACGAGTGACGACATGAGGCCGTTCACTACGATCTGCAGTGCGAGTTGCACGATGCCTGCCTTGTCAGCAACAGGGGCCGCCGCGGCTGCTCCGGCCGCGGCGGAGATGTCGACCCGTCAGTCGATTTTGCCGGCGATCACCTGCTCGCCGTTCTTGATGATTCCGACGAACACGGGTGTGACGATCTGGTGGTTGACGCCGTAGTTGTCCATGCCACCCCACCGGATCGAGCCCTGGATGCCGGCATAGGGGCTCAGCTTCTCGAACTCCGCCCGGACCTTGTCGGTGTCCTCGACGGTGCCGGCCTGCTGGATCGCCTTCAATAGCATGGTCGCCATGTCGTAGAAGTACACCGTGAACTCGTTCATCGGCGGCTTGAGCACTTTCGCGTATTTGGCCTCCAGGTCCTTGTACGCTTGCGTCGTGGTGTCAGCTGCGGCATAGGAGATCAGGCCTTCCGCGAACTCCTTTCCGGCTGCTGCCACGATCTGTGGCACACCCGGGCCACCGAGTTTCACGAACTGTCCTTTAAAACCCATCTCACGCGCCTGGCGCACGATCAGCCCGGACGTGCCAGGGGGCGTCGTACCGAGTTCGATGATGTCCGGTTTCAATGCCAGAACCCGTGTAAGCACTGGCTGGAAGTCCTTCACGGTGCGCTCGACCAACTCGGAAGAGATGATCTCGAAGCCCGCTGCCTGGTAGTCTTCCTTAAGCGCGCGCTGCGAAGCCCAGCCAGTTTCGTCATTCGGGTCGAACTGTGCGACCGTTTTCAGATTCGGGCGGTTCTGCTTCAACCAACCCGCGATCGGACCCGCAAATTCGATTTGCGTAGGAAAGCCCCGATACGCGTAACGGGTGTCCTTGTCGAGCGCCTTTTCGGTGTACGCGCCGATGACCGCAAGGGTCTTGTTCTTCTCGTATAGCGGCTTGACGGCCAGGAAAGCTGCCGAGCCCATGGGTCCGAAAACGAACTTGACGTTGTCCTGCTCGATCAGGCGTGTAGCGCCCGATACGGACTGTGCTGCCTTGTACTGGTCATCGTACGAGATGACTTCGATCTTGTAGGTCTTGTCGCCGACCTTCAGGCCCCCTTGAGCATTCGCCTCGCTCGCGGCGATCTTCAGGGCCCCGTCCTGCGCCAGTCCCCATTCCGAACCGGGACCGGACAGCGCGCTTACCACGCCCATTTTCAGTACTTCCGACTGGGCACTGACAGGGCTCGTCAACCCGAGGCCTGCCGCCAAGGCAAGAGCGCTTATCGCTCTCGTCACTCGGACACCGTTCATGTTCATCTCCTTCATGTAGTCGTCACACTCCATCTGGCAGACGCTCGACCTTTCGCTCGAACGTTGCCCCCCACACTGGTTGGTGCGCCCCGGTTCTGCGGCCGCGTCGCACTCAGGGCCCATTCTTCGTGATTCTGGACACCTGCGGATGGTCCGTTCAAGAGCTCGAAGGCATGACCACCGGACGTGGGCCATGCTAGCTGAACTAAAGGCGGAGACCAAGGTTTTTCGAAAAGCCATTCCGCACTATGGATCGCGTTATGATGCTCCCCGATAGTTCCAACCGCCTGCACATTCGGTCTTCTCCAGGAACTCGACTACGCAGTTCACCAGTGCGTCGCGCATCAATCGGCCCTTTTCTGCGGTCGCAGCAGCAGGATCCCCGGTCGATCCGCAATCGGACAGCTCTTCGAAGGTCCAGTACTGCACGATGTGACGATGGGTGTGCGGTATCGCCCGTTCGCCTTTCGTCATGTCGACGAGATCCGGGAACAAGGCAAGCGCGAGCGAAGTCTCGCCTTCACCTCCATGCCCCATGCCGCGCACCGAGCCAAAGGTTTCACGGGGCAGCAGTTTTGTCACCGTGCTCCACCACGTGGCCAGGGCCGCGATGCGCATGCCGGGATTCGATTGTCGTGAGTTCCGTGCGGCGATCTCCAGGCACGGCAGATTCCCGTCGTGGCCGTTGATCACGATCACCTCCTCCACGCCCCAGTGCGCGAGCGACCGAAAGATGTCGCTGAACAGACGCGTGGCGGTCTCCGTGGAAAGCGAAATCGACATCGGCAGATGACGATAGTGCTCGCTCATGCCGAACCAGGTCGGTGGCAATACGAAGGTGTGCTGGAGCCGCCTGCCGACCTCGAGTGCGAGATCACGCGCGATCATTGCATCCGTACCGAAGGGAAGGTGTCCACCGTGGCTCTCGCAGGAACCCAACGGAACGATCGCACGCCGGTACGCGCCTGCCTTCAGGCTGTCCGTGTTCAGTTCCTCGTAGCGGATTGCTTCCTGCATGGCTTGGCTCCTTGCTAACGGCGTTCGGAAGTTCGTGCGGGCGATGGCGCGCAATGCGTGCGATCGGTCGTCGAAACCGCGCTCATTGGCTTCGACGATTGCGCGCCCGTCGCTCGAGCCACCAGCCGTATTGGCGGGGCCAGGTACGGAACCCATCGTTGGCACCGAGTTGCTCCTCCGCATGAACCGGCCAGTTCGGGTCGTAGAGTACTTCGCGGCCAATGGCAACGAGATCGGCCGCGCCGCTTTGCAGCACCTGTTCCGCTTGCAGTGCTTCTGTAACCAGTCCGACCGCCATCGTCGCAATCGACGCGTCGCGCCGTAGCTTCTCCGCGAACGGCACCTGGAAGCCAGGTCCGCGAGGAATGCGAACCGCGGTCGCCGATCCCATCAATCCGCCGGACGAGCAATCCACCACGTCGACACCACGTTCCCCAAGCGCACGAGCCAGGATCACGCTGTCTTCCAGTGTCCACCCGCCGTCGATCCCGTCGACGGCGGAGATACGGAAGAACAGGGCTTTGTCGGCGGGCCACACCGCGCGCACCGTTTCGACGATCTCGAGCGGGAAGCGCATCCGTCCGGCGAGGCTTCCGCCGTACGCGTCGTTGCGCCGGTTCGAGAGAGGGGAGAGAAATTCGTGCAGCAGGTACCCGTGCGCGCCGTGTACCTCTGCAACCTCGAAGCCGGCATCGAGTGCACGTAGCGCAGCGGCTCGCCAACCCTCCTTCAAGGCGGGAAGCTCGCCGATCGTCAGTTCGTGCGGCATCAACCATCCGTCGGCGAGCGGCAATGCGCTCGGCGCGACGACCGGCCATGCCATCTCGCCTGCGGCGAAATCGTGCTCACCGAGCGGCCCGTTGCCATCCCAGGGGCGCTGCATGCTTGCCTTGCGACCTGCGTGCGCGAGTTGTATTCCTGGCACGGCGCCGAACTGCCGCACGAAGTCAGTGATTCGCCTGAGTGGCCTGACCTGATCGTCGTGCCAAAGACCGAGATCTCCATGTGAGATCCGCCCGTGTTCCTGCACCGCGATCGCTTCGGTGAATACCAGGCCGGCACCGCCCATGGCAAACTTCCCCAAGTGCACCAGATGGAAGTCGTCGGCCATCCCGCCACGCGCGGAGTACTGGCACATTGGCGAAATCGCCACGCGATTGCGAAGTTCCACTTCGCGAATTCGCAGCGGTGTGAAGAGAAGCGGGCGATCCATCGACATACGGCGCTCGCTGTTCGGAGGCGTCAAGGCGTCGCCTCCGGTGCGGAATGGTCGCCGTCCAGCGACAACACGCGGGGAAGCGCACTGTCGAAGTCCAGCGCCACTGCAAGCGCTTCGTATATTCCCCTCGTCATTACGCCGGGCTCGTAGGCGTCGGAAAGGAGGCGATCGGCTGGCTCCCGCGGCGTCAGCCAACTGCCGGCATCGTCATAGCTTGCGCTGCCGGCGTGGCCGATGACAACGAAATCATCGCGGGCCAACGCCGGGGGGGTCTGGATCACCTCGCCGCCACAGGCAAGAAACGCGCGCAGCGTGAGTTCCCGATAGCCTGGATGGGCGTCGACCGCGATCGTGGATGTGGACGAGTGAAGGATGACCTTCGCATTCCGGGATGCGGCCAGCAGGGCCGCCTCCGCGGCGGAGAGATCGTCGCCGACCACGACTACACGGCGACCTGCCGGAACGTTCACTGACTGCGAGAGCAGGGCATAACTCGACACCGAACCCGTCACTTCCGCAAGTCGGGTCCGGTCGACCGGCTGGTAGCGCTTCACGCGCCAGGTCTCTACGTACTCGTTTAGCGGAGGTGAGTCGCTGATCTGTACGCCTGCTCTGGTTGCGCGTCGAAGTACCGCGTTCACTACCTCGCGATATTCCTCCTGTCCTGGAACGCGCGCGCGCCATGACTGCATGCCACCAACCGGTTCTGCAGCGTGGGTGATGACGGTGACACGGTGGCCGCGAATCGCCGCCGCCCACGCAGCGGTCAACGCTGCGATGGAGGTGTCATGGATCGCGATCGTGCGTGCACGTCGAGCGGGTTCGAAGCGGATCGAGTGTTCGCGTCCAACGAGCGGATTGACCGGGCAGATCGTCTCGGGTCGCGACGATCTGCCGAGGCAGACGTTGCAGCCAAGGCACCAGATCGTGTCCTCTTCCCGGCCCGCCAGGATCCTTGCCGGGATGTGCGAGTCCGCAATCGACGCCCGCCCGAATGCGGCGATGTCGATCTGTCCGTTGGCGATCGCTGCGTCGGCGACCGAGGCGCGCTTGATCCGGCCCACTCCGATGACAGGCACTGCGGTGGCTGCCTTGATCTGCCCCGCGAGTGTCAGCCATTGTCCTTCGGGCTCCCCGGTGATCATCGAGAGCCTGTTGAACGACTCGTAGACGCCGACCGATACCGACAATGCGTGAACTCCCTCGGCATCGAGCCGGGCTGCAATCGCAACCGCCTGTTCCAGGTCCAGTCCGTCCGGAACGAACTCGCATGCGCTGATCCGTACGATGAGCGGGAACCCGTCGCCGAGCTGAGCCTTGATGCCAGAGACGATCCGGCGCAGGAAACGCATGCGATTGTCCAGGCTGCCACCGTATACGTCAGTGCGGTGATTGGAATAGCCGGACAGAAACGCGCCGACGAGATACCCGTGTGCGCCGTGGATCTCGACCCCATCGAAACCCGCATCGGCGAGCCGCCGCGCACCGTCGATGAATGCCCTTTCGAGGCCTTCGATCTCCACGATCGACAACTCGCGCGGCATCTCGCGGTTCAGCGGGCAGGGAATCGGTGAGGGTGCGACGAGCTGCTGCCCCGTGATTCGGCTACGCGTCTGGCGTCCCGCATGGCTGAGTTGCCCGATCAGGATGCCTCCTTCCGAATGCACGGCCGAGGCAAGGCGGCGCAATCCGGGCACGTAGCGATCGTCGTCGATCATCACCATGCGCGGCATCACGCGGCCGCTGGGATGCACACCGATGTTCTCGGTGACGATCGACCCGAAACCGCCGCGGGCGCGCTCCTGCAGGTAGCCGGTCAGGGAATCGCTGACGGAACCATCGGCCTGCGCGAAATTGGTGGTCATCGCCGGGACCATCGCTCTGTTGGGCAGGTCGAGGCTGCCTAGCCGAAACGGCGAAAAGAGCGACGGATAAGCGTGGTTGCCGACCTGACGTGCCGGCGCGAGACCCTGTGACCGATCCGACATCGACGCCCCTCCGTCAGAGCAGGCCCAGCGCCCTGGAGATCACCATCAACTGAATTTCATTGGTGCCTTCGCCGATCCACGCTTCGGGTGCATCCCGGAACAGCCGTGCGACCTTCATCTCTTCCATGTAGCCGGCGCCGCCGTGCAGCAGCAGTGAAGACGTGGCGGCCTGCACGGCGAGCTCGCTCGCCATGAACTTGGCCATCGAGGCCTCCTTGATGCAATCGTGGCCCGCCATCTTCAAGCGCGCGGCACGATAGATCATCAGCCGAGCGGCATCGCATCGTGCCGCCATCTCGGCCACCTTGAAGGCGACCGCCTGGAACTTCCCGATCGGTCGGCCGAACGCATTTCGCTCGCCCGCATAGCGCAGGATGCACTCCAGGGCTTCCTGCCCGATGCCGAGCCCCCGGTTTGCAACCAGTATCCGGCCCTCGGTCAGGGTGGCCTTCAGCTGGTGCAGTCCCTGGCCGACGCTTCCCAGTACGTAGTCCGGTGCGACGCTTACATCTTCGAAGCTGATGAACGCGGTCGACGAAGAATGGTTGCCGACCTTTCGCAGCTCCGATGCATTCACGCCCTTGTCGTGCGCATCCACGAGGAACAGCGTCAAGCTGTCCGAGCGCCGGTCCTCGCCGGTTCGCGCGGCGACGACAATGAAGTCCGCGATTCCGCCGTTCGTGATGTACAGCTTGCTGCCGTTGAGAACCCAGCTGTTGCCTGCTTGCCGCGCGCGAGTCTTGATGCCCCGGATATCGCTGCCGGCATCAGGTTCGGTAAGTCCGAAAGCGCCGATCCGTTCGCCGCGGGCGGCCGGGTATGCGAACTCGGACTTCTGCGCCTCGGTACCGAACTTCAGGATCGGACCGATCGCCAGGTGCTGGTGAGCGAAGACCCCGGCCGAGATGCCCGCCGACGCTCTGGTCAGCTCCTCGTAAAAGATGCAGCCCATCAGCAGGTCGCCGCCGCCGCCGATCTCCTCCGGGAAGTTGACGCCGAGATAGCCATGCTCCGAGAGCTTTCTGTACACCTGCTTCGGGAACTCGCCCTTCGCCTCGGCATCGATCGCAATCGGTTCGAGCTGCTCCTGGACGAACCGACGGAACTGCTCGCGGAACGCCACGTGTTCCGGTTCCAGCCCGAAATCCAGATAGGGGGTCGATCCAGTTTCCACGCGCAGGCTCCCTGTTTGGTTTCCTTCACGAATGATGCCAACCTCCTATCGCAGATGCAAGAAATCTTGAAAAGTTGTTCCGCATAGTGATTTCAAGGAGTATGCTCCCGTCTGTATCCAGAACCCCGAGATCAGGACATGAGCGAGAACGATATCGTCCAGTACACCGTCGACGACGGCGTCGCAGTGATCAGACTGAACAGGCCGGAACGGCGCAATGCGTTGTCTGTCGCGGCCGCCGAGCGCCTGCACACGCTGTGGCACGAGCTCGACCGCGATTCGCAAGTGAAGGTTGCCGTGCTGACCTCGGCCGACTGCGGCACTTTCTGCGCCGGGATGGACCTGAAGGAGACGGCGGAAATCCGTCGTGAGCGCGGCGTCGACATCCTCGACGTCCTGTCGGATCCGTTCTACGAGCGGATGCGTACGGTCGGCAAGCCGATCATAGCGGCGATGACCGGGCACTTTGCGGCCGGCGGCATGATGCTTTGCCTGAACTCCGATCTTCGTGTCGGGCTTGCCGGCACCCGGGGCGGCGTCACCGAGGCGAAGGTCGGTCGCGGCTCTCCCTGGGCTGTGCCCTTGCTCTGGATGCTTCCGCAGCCGATCGTCGCCGAGATGCTGCTGACCGGCGAGATGATGTCGATCGAGCGTTTGCATGCCCTGGGCTTCGTCAACTACGTAGAGCCCAGCGCTGAAGCCGTGCGTCAGCGTGCGATGGATCTCGCGCGGACGATTCGTGACAACGCCCCCCTGACCGTCGCTGCAGGCAAGGAGACGATCTTGCGCACCATGGATCTGGGATGCGCGGCTGGATTCGAAAAGGCGAAAGCGATCTACAGGAAGGTCTATGCCAGCGCCGATGCGCAGGAAGGCCCCCGTGCCTTCGCGGAAAAGCGCAAGCCGGTCTGGACGGGCCGCTGAGATGACCGTCTCCGGGAACGCGGCGCCGCCATTGGCGACCGACAAGGTTGAAGCAGGGGCGACTTCGCTGAGACGCGGGCTCGAGATCCTTCGGACGTTTCGGTCCGCGGACGCTCCCTTGGGCAACAAGGAAATTGCAGAACGCACGAGGCTGCCCAAAGCAACCGTTGCACGACTGACGTATACGCTCGTTCGGATGGGGTATCTGCGCAAGACCGGGCCGACCGGGCAGTACCACCTCGGCGACAAGGTGAGTGCGCTTGGTCATGCGCTGTTGCGGACTCTCCCCGCGCGGCAGATTGCCCATCCGCTGATGGCCGATTTTGCGGAGCGTCACGACATGTCGGTTGGTCTGGGCATCGGCAATGGCGCATCGATGCTTTACCTCGACACCTGTTCGGGCCGCGAGACGATTGCGATGCGATTGCGCGTAGGCACGGAGATCCCGATGGACTCGACCGCAATGGGGCGTGCATACCTGCGTGCATTGTCGCCGGCGGACCGTGAGGCACGGTTGCGGCTGATTGCGAAGCAGGCGCATGAGACGTTGCCACAGGTCGAGGAGCGGATTCGCCTCGCGATGAAGCAGGTGGCACGCGACGGTTATGCCGTTTCCTTCGGAGACTGGAAGCCGCAGATCTTTGCGGTTGGAGCGTCGCTGTTGCTCGACGACGGAGCCACGGTCCTGGCGCTGAACTGCGGATCCAGGCGCCCTCAGCAAGCCGAAGAGCGGTTCCGACGGGTCCTTGGCCCGGCGCTGATCGACCTCGCTGCAGACATCACGAACACGGTTTCCAACCTCGGGATGACATTCTGGAATGAATGAAGAGGGTTCAGTAGTGCGCCTCGATGACCCGGAAGTGGCGGATGAGCAACTCGCTCCGGTGCGGGAACGCCTGTCGAGGCGGCGCACGCACGGCGCCGTATCGGCCGACCGCAACTTCGTTACCGCGCTTGGTCGAGGCCTGTTGGTGCTCGAGAGCTTCGTCGATCGCGCGGTCTGGCAAAGCAGCACCCAGGTGGCCAATGCGGTGTGTCTTCCGAAGCCGACGGCCTCGCGACTGCTCCAGGGTCTCGCGGCGATGGGCTACCTGCACTATTCGTCGCGCAGGCGTCAATATCGGCTGGGCACAGCGGTGCTCGCGCTAGGGTTCGCCGCGCGCGACAGATCCAGTTTTGGCGACGTGGTGCGGCCCTATCTCGAGCAATTGGCGGATGAGTTCGGCGTCCACGCTGCGCTCGGCGGGCGCGACCGCCTCGATGTGATTCACCTGGAGGTCTGCCACAGCAGCAAGACGTTGATGACGCTCCGACTCGAGGTCGGATCGCGGATTCCGCTGGCCGGCACGGCGACCGGGCATGCGTTGCTGGCCGTGCTGCCGGAGGCAGAGCGGCGAAACCTGCTACAGCACCTGCGACTGCGCCACACGAAGCACTGGCCCGGTATCGCCGCGAAGATCGATGAAGGGATGCGTCAGTTCCGCGAGCGTGGTTACACCTGGTCGGTTGCGAGCTGGCGGCTGGACATCAACGGCGTTGCAGTGCCGCTTACCTGCATCGAGGGGTCGCCTCTGGTCCTTTCGTGTGGCGCGCCGGCACGCCATCTTCCGCGTCGGACGATGGATGAGATCGGTCGTCGACTGATCGCCGTGAAGGACGCTCTCTGCTCACAGATCGGCGCTGACGAAGGCGACGGTGACGAGGGCGACGCGTAGGCGCGTCCGACCGAGGGAGGTCGTGGGAGACGTTAGGGCTTTCATGATTGTTAGTCCATTGTGCGGAACTTAATTCCATTATTTCTTGACGCAGCTTCTCGCCTCGCACATACTCGGCGCGTCCATCACGCAAGGGGTAGCCACGATGAGGGGATTCGACTCGTTTGCCGGCAAGACCGTGTTCGTCACCGGCGCCGGAACCGGGCTGGGGCGCGCGTTCGCACTGCGTTTTGCTGAGCTCGGAGCAACGGTCGCGCTCGCGGCGCGACAGGTCGAGCGTCTCGAGGCAACCGCGAAGTCCATTCGGGAACGAGGTGGCAATGCACTGGTTTGCCCGCTGGACATCCGCGATCCGCAGGCGGTCGAGTCGACGATCGAGCACGTCGCGAAAACCACTGGTCGGTTCGACGTGCTCGTCAATAACGCTGCCGGGAACTTCATCTGCAGGGCCGAGAAGATCAGCGCCAACGGATGGAATGCAGTCGTCAACATCGTTCTGAACGGCTCCGCGTACTGCACGCTGGCCGCCGGGCGGCACATGCTCGCGCAGGGGAGCGGAAAGATCCTCAGCATCACCGCGAGCTACGCATGGGTCGGTGGCCCGGGTACCGTTCATTCGGCGGCCGCCAAGGCAGCCCTGATCGCGATGTCGAAGACGCTCGCAGTCGAGTGGGGCGGACGAAACGTGCAGGTCAACTGCCTGTGTCCCGGCTTCGTCGATACGGAGCAGTCGAACGCGGTGCTGTGGCCGACCCAGGAAGGTCAACAGCGCATCATCGACCGGGTTCCGGCCGGGCGATTCGGAACGGTTGAGGAAACGGTCGAGGCGGGTGTTTTCCTGTGCTCGTCCGCCGCGGATTACGTCAACGGAGAGGTGCTCACCATCGACGGGGGCGAGTGGCTGAACAAGGGCGCGTTCGTATTGCCCGATCTCGAGGATGACCCCACATGAGTGGCGTCGCGTTGATCACTGGTGCGAGTCGAAACATCGGGCGGGCGATTGCCCTGGCGTTGGCGCGCGACGGCTACACCATCGCCTGTCTCGCCCGTGACGAGACCGCGCTCGAGGAGACGGCGGCGCTGGCACGCGGCGAGGGAGCGGCGGTGTCGGTACACGTCGGCGATGTAGGCGACGAGCGAGCGCTCGAGCGCTTCGTCGTCGAGGCCTCCAGCATGCACGGCGGTGTCGACGTGGTCGTGAACAACGCCGGGGTCATGCCGGAGGCGCGTACTTCCGACCTGAGCGTCGCGCAGTTCCGTCATGCACTGGAAATCAATCTGGTTGCACAGTACGCGCTGGCTCGCGCGGCGCATCCCTCGATGAAGGCGCGCGGTGGCGGCGTCGTCGTCAATGTCGGGTCGATGTTCGCCGCGATGGGAGTGCCCGGCGCAGCGGCGTACTGCGCATCCAAGGCAGCCGTCGAGGGTCTCACCAGGGCGCTTGCCGTCGAGTGGGCGCGTGATGGCATCCGCGTGGTGTGCGTCGCGCCCGGGTACATTCTTAGTGAGATCTCCCGGGGGGCACTCGAGGATCCCGAATTGTCCCGCCGGATCGTCTCGCGGATTCCGCTTCGACGCGTCGGTCAGCCCGATGAAGTCGGCGGCCTGGTGGCGTTCCTGGTTTCGGAGAAGGCCGCGTTCATCACCGGCGAGGCTTTCGTCATCGACGGCGGCCAGCGGATGTCGATCTGACGAGACGGGGGGGTCATGAACGTCCCGATGCGGGTAGATGATGTTTTCAGCAGTGCTGCGCGCGACGCGGGCGACGCCGTCCAGCTCATCCTGGCCGACGGTACCGAGCTCACCTACGCGCAGACCCATGCGCGGGCGGCGCGGCTGGCGGGCGCACTGGTCTCGGCAGGAGTGTCCAAGGATGCCCGCGTAGCCGGATTGATGCGCAACTCGCGGGAGCTCGTCGAGTTCTATATTGCGTGCGGTCTTGCCGGCGTTATCGGGGTTGCGATCAACGCAATGAGCACCGAACGCGAAATCGACAGGATTCTCGTCGACTGTGATGCCTCGGCGATCGTTGTCGAGGCTCGTCTCCTCGAACGCGTGCCATCCAGTTCGCACGTTGCCGCGATGCGGCTCAGGGTCGTCACGAAGCAGCACCCTGCACCGCAGGGGTGGGAAGCCTATGACGCGCTGATCGCCCGATCGCAGCCCTTCGAAGGGCGTGAGGGTGCCTCGCCGGACGAGCCGGCGATGATGATCTACAGCTCGGGCACGACCGGCGCCCCGAAGGGAATCCTGTTGCGTCACTCGGCGCTCGTGCAGAACGCGCAGATGACTACGAGCGCCCTGGGCATTCGTGCCACCGATCGCTATCTCGCCATCCTGCCGCTGTTCAGCAGCTTCGGGCACGCATTCGACTTTCTCCAGGCCGGGTGGATGCGCGCGTCCACCGTGATCATGGAGCAGTTCGACGAGCGCCTGGCGGTCGACTGTATCGAGCGCCTGGAAGTGACCTTCGTCGCGGGCGTCCCCACGATGTTCGCGCGGATGTTCGAGCCAGCGAATATCGCAGGTCGCGACATCTCCAGTCTCCGGCTGATCGACGTCGGCGGTGGGCCAGTGGCGCCGCGACTCAAGCAGATGCTGCACGACGACTACGGGCTCGAGGTGGTTGAGAGCTATGGGCTTACCGAGATCTCGCCTGTCGCGAGCGTGCAGCCGCCGGGCGGGGACAACTCGATCGGCTCGTGCGGGGCCCCGCTTCCCGGTATCGAAGTCCGCGTGGTCGCGCTCGACGGTACGCCGGCGCGTCCCGGCGAAGCCGGCGAGCTTCAGTTTCGTTCGCCTACGGTGATGATCGGCTACTGGAATCAGCCCGAAGCAACCGCTGCGACGCTGCGCGACGGCTGGCTGCATTCCGGTGACGTGGGAAAGCTCGACGAGCGCGGACACATCCACATCCTCGATCGCACGAAGGACATGATCGTCAGCAACGGCTTCAACGTCTATCCGAAAGAGGTCGAGAACGTCATCGCCGAGTTGCCCGGGGTGCAGTCGGTCGCCGTCGTCGGCGTGCCGCACGAGATCAGCGGCGAGTGGATCCATGCATTCGTCGTCGCCGGCGCCGAATCCCGTCTCACCGAAGAGCAGGTGCTGGCGCACTGCACGCGAAACCTGGCGAGTTTCAAGCGACCGAAGGGCGTGACCTTCGTCGATGCGATGCCGCTTACCGGGAGCGGAAAGATCAGGCGCGTAGCACTGCGCGAGCTGCTCGCGAATGCACGTATGAGCGAATCGAAGCAATGAGCGAAACACACGCGGCAGGATCGGCTCCTGCGAACACATACCAGTTGAACGAGGACCAGCTCGCGTTCCTCGACAGTGTCCGTCGATTCTGCCGCGAGCGCATCGAGCCACGCGCGGTCGAGATCGATGCCACGGCAGAATTCCCGATGGACTTGTTCCGGGAGATGGCGCAGGTCGGTTTCATGGGCGCACCGTATCCGGAGGAGTGGGGCGGGGCCGGTTGCGACGCCGTGATGGTGTGCCTGCTGCTCGAGGAAGTGTCGCGTGCCTCGGGCGCTGTAGGCAGCTCGCTCAATGCGCACATCAGCCTGGCCTCGTCGGTCATCGCCGGTCATGGCACCGAAGAGCAGCGACGGAAGTACCTCTCCGAGCTCACTTCGGGACGGAAGATCGGTGCCTTCGGCTTGACCGAACCGTCGGGGGGCTCGAATGCTGCGGCGTGCCGTACCAGGGCGGTTCTCCGTGGCGATCGGTACGTTCTGAACGGCACGAAGGCCTTTATCACGAACAGCACCGTCGCTGACATCTTCGTGGTCACTGCACGAACCGCCGAAGGTTCTGGCTCGGAGGGCGTGTCGGCCTTCATTCTCGAGCGAGACATGAAGGGCTTCTCGATCGGCAAGGACGATCGGAAGATGGGCATGAACGGATCTCCGACGGCACAGTTGTTCTTTCAGGACGTCGAGGTGCCTCGCGAAAACCTGATCGGCGACGAAGGCAGGGGGTTCAGGCAGTTCGCCCAGACCCTGGATCGCGGTCGTATCAACGTGGCCGCGCTGTCGGTCGGATTGGCGCAGGCCGCCATGGAGGCCGCGGTCGATTATGCGAAGGTGCGTCACCAGTTCGGACGTCCGATCGCCGCCTTCCAGGGTATTCAATGGCCGATCGCCGAAATGGCGACCGAGATCGAGGCCGCGCGCCTGCTGACGCTCAATGCTGCGCGCATGTACGACGCCGGACTGCCGATCAAGAAGGAAGGAGCGATGGCGAAGCACTTCGCTGCAGAAGCGTCGTTGCGGGCGTGCAGCGCCGCCATCGAGATTCACGGCGGTTACGGCTACATGCGCGACTTCCCCGTCGAGCGCTACTACCGCGACGCAAAGATGTATCAGATCGGAGAGGGTACGAGCCAGATCCAGCGCATGGTCATCGCCCGCGAGGTCCTTGGTCGCTACGATGTGTAGGAGAGTCCGCCATGACCGGCAATGAAGTCGTTGTCGAGAAGGACGGCCAGGTCGCCTGGGTCATCCTCAATCGACCGGAAAAGCGTAACGCGCAGGGGCTGACCTTTACTGCGAGCCTGCTGTCGGCGCTCGACCGGGTCGAGCGCGACGTCGAGGTGTCGGCCGCGATACTCACCGGCGCCGGACCCGTATTCGGCGGCGGTGGGGACCTGAAGGAGATCATGAACGTGGAGCAGTCGGATCCCGAATGGGAGTTCGAGCTGATCCGCGGTTACAACACGCTGATCTCGCGGCTCTACTACTTCGAACGCCCGATCATCGCGGCTGTCAACGGACCGGCGATCGGGGGCGGAGCCTGTCTCGCGCTGGCCTGCGATTTCGCGCTCGCCTCCGAGCAGGGTGCCTATCACTTCGCGTTCGGACGAATCGGGCTGTCGGGCGCAGACATGGGTGCGCCATATCTGCTGCAGCGACACATCGGTGCGGCTCGGGCCCATCACCTGATGCTCACCGGCGCCCAGGTCGACGCACGAAGAGGTCTGGACCTCGGTCTCTTCGTCGACGTAGTGCCGGCAGAGCGGCTGCGCGAAGAGGCGCTGCGCATCGCGCGCTCGATCTCGGCGCAATCGCGGCGTGCGACGACGATCACGAAGATGGCGTTGCGTCGCTCGCCGGAGGCGGGTCTGACAGCGAGCCTCGAGTACGAGGCCTACCTTCAGAGCTTCGCGTTCCGTTCGGAAGGACACAAGCAGCGGCTGGCAGCCTTCCTGGCGCCCCGGGCCGAGAAGAAGTGACGAAGTGACGCCTGGAAGATGCCGCGAATGACGCAGGACTCGCATATGAAATCGGTTGTTCGACTTGGTTCCGGTTCGGGCTTCTGGGGCGATGCACTCGACCCGGCCGAGGAATTGCTCAGGGAAGGCGAACTCGACTATCTGTGCATGGACTACCTCGCCGAGCTCACGATGGCGCTGCTGCAGCGGCAGCGGTTGAAGAAACCCGACGAGGGCTACATACCTGATCTGGTGCCACACATGAGTGCGCTGCTGCCTCTGGCACGTGCGCACGGTACACGCATCATCTGCAACGGTGGGGGTGCGAATCCGCGTGCTGGCGCTGCCCGGATTCGCGATCTGGCGCGCGAGCTTGGGCTCAACGGGACGAAGGTCGCACTGATCGAGGGCGACGACGTACGCGACAGGCTGGATCGTTTCGTCGCCGACGGCGTGTCGCTCGCCAACATGGAAACCGGGGATACCGACTTCGCTGCCATTCGCAAGCGGGTCGTTGCCGCGAATGCGTATACGGACAGCACCGGCATCGTCGAGGCGTTGCAGCGTGGTGCCGACGCAGTCATTGCCGGGCGCGTGTCGGACAACGCGCTGTACGTTGCTCCGGTCATGCACGAATTCGGCTGGACGCACGATCGCACCGATCCCGACAGGATTGCGGCGGCGATCACGATCGGACATATCGTCGAGTGTGCCGCGGCCTGCACCGGCGGCATGTCGTCCCGATTCGCCGAGATGCCGCACATGGGGCGCGTGGGTTTCCCGATCGTCGAGTTCGGGCGCGATGCAAGCGCGGTGATCACGAAGCTGCCGGGTACGGGCGGACGCGTCGATTCATTCACGGTCAAGGAGCATCTGGTCTACGAGATCCACGATCCGGCCAACTATCTGATGCCGGATGGTGTCGCCGACTTCACGCGCCTGCGACTCGAGGAGGTCGGTCCGGACCGTGTCCGCGTGGACCGGATGGGAGGGCGCACCCGGCCCGACACCGTGAAGGTCGTGATCGGATATCAGGACGGCTGGATCGGCGAGGGAATGCTGTTCTTTCCGTGGCCCGATGCGCTTGCCCGCGCTCGCAAGGCCAGGGAGACGCTCGGTGAACGTTTCGAGCGGATGGGCCTGCGCGCCGATGCGATCCAGTTCGATCTCGTGGGCGTGAACATGCTCCACGGGCCGGCTGCGCCGGACCCCGTGGGGGAACTGAACGAAGTGGGCCTGCGGGTCGCGGTCCACACGGCCAGCCGCGAAGAAGCCGACAAGGTACGCAGGGCGTGCTCGCATCTGTGGATCATGGGTCCGGGCGGCACGTCGTTTGGTACGCCGATGAAGGCGAGGCCCGTGGTGGCGGTGTGGCCTACGCTGGTGCCCCGCGAGTTGATCTCGCAGAACGTCGAAATCCTGGAGGTCTGAGATGCGCCTGCTCCGCGATGTCGCATACGTTCGATCAGGCGACAAGGGCGATACGGTCACGATAGGTGTCATCGCGCGTACGCCGGGTGACTATCCGTCGATCGTCGAGAGCATCGACCAGCGATCGGTCCAGGAGTTGTTCGGCGAATGGCTCGAGGGACGCGTCGACATCTACCGGATGGACAACATCCAGGCAGTGGTCGTCGTGCTCAATCACGGCCTCGGCGGCGGTGCTACGCGCACGTTGCGCCTTGATCAGACCGGGAAATCGCTCGGGAACGCGATCCTGCGCCTGCCCCTGAAAGCGGCTGCCTGAGCCGAGCGACCCGATGACGGTCCTTTCGTCCCGCGTCGATCGCCATGGTGCCTCGTTCCAGCGCAATCTGGATGCATTTGCGGTTCATCGCGCCGCGGTCGAGGCGGCGCGGGCCACCACGCTCGAGGCGGGCGGCGCCGCGGCGCTCGCCTT
Organism: uncultured Limnobacter sp.; assembly: GCA_964538505.1. GTDB lineage: Bacteria > Pseudomonadota > Gammaproteobacteria > Burkholderiales > Burkholderiaceae_E > Zeimonas. Next base: position 40,466 of record CAZIDY010000021.1, read on the forward strand.
GCATCGGTCCCGAGGCAAGCTGCCTGTCCGCGAGCGCATCTCGCATCTGCTCGATCCGGGCACGCCGTTTGTCGAGATCGGTCAACTGGTGGGCCACGAAACACGCAAGGAGGACACCGTCGCCTCGGCCGGTATCGTCACCGGGGTCGGCATGGTCGAGGGTCGCGCGTGCGCGATCGTCGCGAACGACGCGACCGTGAAGGGCGGCACGTACTACCCGTTGACCGTGAAGAAGCACGTGCGCGCGCAACAGGTCGCGCGCGAGAACCGGTTGCCGTGCATCTACCTGGTCGACTCCGGTGGTGCGTTCCTGCCGCTGCAGGAAGATCTGTTTCCCGACGAGCACCATTTCGGCCGCATCTTCCGCAACATCGCCGAGCTGTCGGCGATGGGGCTGCCGCAGATCGCCGCCGTGATGGGCCAGTGCACTGCGGGCGGTGCGTACATACCGGCGATGAGCGACGAGACGATCATCGTCCGCGAAACCGGCACGATCTATCTCGGGGGGCCGCAACTGGTGCAGGCGGCCACCGGCGAGATCGTCGACGCGCAAACGCTCGGTGGGGCCGACGTGCACACCCGCTCGAGCGCCGTCGCCGATCATTTCGCTCGCGACGATCACCATGCGCTTGCGCTGGTTCGAGAGATCGTCTCCCGATCGGCTGCGCGCCCGTTGCCGCCGCCACCGATGACGCCGCAACCGCCGCTCTACGATGCATCGGAGATCCCGGGCATCATCAGCGCCAATCCGCGCGAGCCGCTCCCGGCGCGCGAGATTCTCGCTCGCCTGCTCGACGGCAGCCGGCTGCTCGAATATCGCGAGCGATACGGACCGACGATCATCTGTGGCACAGGGGCGATCAACGGCTGGCCGGTCGGCGTGGTGATGAATGACGGCGTGTTGTTCTCCGAGAGCGCCCAGAAGGCAGCCAACTTCATCGAGATCTGCGCCCAGCGTCACATTCCGCTGCTCTTCCTGCACAACATCAGCGGGTTCATGGTCGGTGAGGCGTACGAAGCCGGCGGCATCGCACGGCACGGCGCAAAGATGGTTGCGGCCGTGTCGTGCGTGCGAGTGCCGAAGTTCAGCGTCATCATCGGAGGAAGCTACGGTGCCGGCAACTTCGCGATGTGCGGTCGGGCATTCGGGCCACGTCTCATGGCGATGTGGCCAAACGCACGAACGTCCGTGATGGGCGGCGAGCAGGCCGCGACCGTACTGGCACTCGTTCGGCAAGGACAACTGGAGCGTCGCGGCCAGACGATGAGTCCGGAAGAGGTCGAAGCGTTCAAGCAACCGGTCCGCGAGACCTACGAGCGCGCCAGCAATCCGGTTCACGCAGCATCGAGGCTCTGGATCGACGCGGTCGTGGAACCGGCCGACACTCGCAACTGGCTGACGCTCGGCCTTGCACTCGCGGCGGGCGCTCCGCACGAGGACACACGCTTCGGCGTCTTCCGGATGTAGCCGATGATTGCGCGCCTGTTGATTGCCAACCGAGGCGAGATTGCCGGACGAATCGCGCGGACCTGTCGCCGTCTCGGGGTCGAGTACGTCACTGTGCATTCGGAAGCGGATGCCGGTGCGATGTACCTCGCAGGATCGGTGGCCAGCGTCTGCATCGGCCCGACTGCGGCGAGTGAAAGCTACCTGAACATCGAACGTCTGCTCGACGCCGCCCGGCACACCGGGTGCGACGCGGTGCACCCCGGCTACGGATTCCTGTCCGAGAATCCGCCCTTCGCCCAGGCGGTGGTCGAAGCCGGCATGGTTTTCGTCGGGCCCGATGCACGAACGATCTCGGCGATGGGTGACAAGGGTCGGGCGAAGGCACTGATGGCGGAAGCGGGCGTGCCGGTGATCCCCGGCTCGAGCGAAGCCAGCGATGATCCTGCTCGCGTCGTCGAGATGGTCAGGGACGTCGGGTTGCCGGCACTTCTCAAACCAGTGGCCGGCGGCGGCGGCAAGGGAATGGAGATCGTCACTGCCTGGGACCGCCTGGGCGCTGCAGTGGAATCCTGCATCCGGCTGGCTCGTTCATCCTTTGCCGACGGACGCCTGCTCGTCGAGCGCCTGGTTCAGGCGCCACGACACATCGAAGTACAGGTGTTCGGTGATGCGCATGGCAACGTCGTGCATCTGTTCGAACGCGAGTGTTCGCTGCAGCGGCGCCACCAGAAGATCATCGAAGAGGCGTCGGCGACATGCCTGGACGACGGAATTCGCGAACAACTCCTGTCCGCGGCCGTGCGGGGGGCTCGCGCGATTGGATATCGGAATGCCGGAACATTCGAGTTCATCGTCGGCGATGACGGCTCGTACTACTTCCTGGAGGTCAACACGCGGCTGCAGGTCGAACATCCGGTCACCGAAGAGATCACCGGCATCGACCTGGTCGAGTGGCAACTGCGCGTGGCCGATGGGGAGCCGTTGCCGCTGCAGCAGCACGAGATCGCCGCGGGCGGACATGCGATCGAGTGCCGGGTCTACGCCGAAGACCCGGCAAAGAATTTCCAGCCGACGCCCGGCCAGGTTCGACGTGTCGTCTGGCCTTCGAAGCTGCGCATCGAGTCCGCGTTGAGCGACGGCGATGTCGTGTCCCCCCACTACGACCCGATGGTCGCCAAGCTGATTGCCCGTGCGCCCGATCGGCAACAGGCGCTGGAGGTGATTCGCGACGGGTTGCGAAACACGGCGTTGCTTGGCCTGACGACCAACATCGCATTCCTCGACAAGCTGCTCAGCGATCAGGCGGTCATCGAAGGACAGGTCAATACGCGGTACATCGACCAGAATCTGGGCCGTTTCGCGCTCGATCCGGATCGCAGCGCAATGGCGCTCGCTTGCGCCGCGACGCTGGTGTCGGCCAGCACGGGGCGGTCCGGGGCGGAAACAGGCGTACATTCACCTTGGGAATCGTCCGCCCTGGCCGGGATCATGGACCGTGCGCAACTCGACCCTGTCGCTCCGTTCGGACGGATCGCGCTGCGCGACGATGATCGCTGGGCCACCGCAAGGCTGCTCGCAATCGCCGGATCATCGGCTCGCATTGCGACCGGTGAAAGTGACGACTCGACATGGAACGTGACGATTGAATCGCGCGATGGGGTATGGGGCGGGATGGTCGCGAGCTTGCCCTGGTTCGCGCTCGAAGTGCCTGGAGCGATCGAGATTGTGGTAGGCGGCCATCGGATTCGGCTCGAAACCCGTCTTGAAGAGTCGGATTCGATGGACGGCGAACGCGTGGCAACCGCGCCGATGGCCGGAACCGTCGTACTGGTCAATGTGGCTCCTGGCGACAAGGTCGAGCGAGGCGCCGTGTTGGCTGTCGTGGAGGCAATGAAGATGGAGAACCCGGTCGTCGCCCAATGCGACGGCGTCGTCGAAGAGGTCATGGTCGAACCGGGGGACAGCGTCAGCGGCGGCCAAGCACTGGCATTGCTCACAGTCCAGTAGCGCAGACGCACGCCGCAAGCGTCGACACGCAGAGGACGAGGCTCATGACTCATTCGACACCGATGCCATCGCCAACCGACCGCGCACTGGCGGCAGTGTTCCGCCGGTCGCTCGAGTCGGATGCGCCGATGCTGCGCGCGCTCGCCCGGCGGGGTCGCTGGACCTCGGCCAGGATGCTGGTGGGCATCGGCGAGGTGGAGACGCTGGTGGAGGTTCAACAAGGGGCGCCCCGTCTGCAGGCGGAGATACCGCTGCTCTGCTCGTGGGACTTCTCCGTGCGCGGTTCGGTACAAGCTTGGGACTCCCTGTGGAAACCCATGCCCGCACCCGGATGGCACGATCTGTTTGCCTTGACGAAGCGGGGGGCTCTGCGTGTGGAGGGCAACCTGCAGCCGTTCATGTCCAGCCTGCAGTACTTCAAGGACCTGCTGGCCATGCCGCGCGAGGTGCTGCGATGACCTCGCCAGCGTACGAGCCGATTGTCGGCCGCTACCTGGCCGTGGAGATTCTCGGCGAGCCGTGTCGCGTCTACGTCGAGGAGGCCGGGAGTGGTATCCCGCTGGTCTGCCTGCACACGGCGGGTGCGGATGGCAGGCAGTTCCGCCACCTGATGTGCGACGAGTCGATCACTGCGCACTACCGGGTCCTCGCCTTCGACATGCCGTGGCATGGCAAGTCGTATCCGCCGGTCGGCTGGCAGGAGAAGGAGTACCAGCTCACGACCGAGCGCTATGTGGAAACGATCAGGGCGTTCTGCCGGGCGATGAAGCTCGAACGTCCTGTCGTCATGGGCTGTTCGATCGGCGGGCGTATCGTGCTGCAGTTGGCGCACGCGCATGGCGCGGAGTTTCGCGCCCTGATCGGTCTTGAGGCGGCCGATTTCCAGCAGCCCTGGTACGACACGAACTGGCTGCATCGGCCCGACGTCCATGGCGGTGAAGTCTGCGCAGCGTTGGTTTCGGGGCTCGTCGCGCCGCAGAGCCCGTCGCAGTTTCGTCACGAGACGCTGTGGCAGTACATGCAAGGCGGGCCGGGCGTATTCCGGGGGGACCTCCATTTCTATCGCGTGGACGCCGACCTGCGGGGAAAGCTCGGCGGAATTGATACCGCCGTTTGCCCGCTATATCTTCTTACGGGCGAATACGACTTCTCATGCACGCCGGAAGACACGCTGCGCACTGCAAAGGCGATCGAGGGCGTGAGAGTCACGGTCATGAAGGAGCTTGGGCATTTCCCGATGAGCGAGAACCCGATGCGATTTCGGGAGTACGTGCTGCCCGTCCTCGAAGAGATCCGCGGGGGCTGATTCGCCGTCGGACTCGAGCCCGCTTCGTCAGTTTTCCATTTCGGACGCAACACCATGTTGGCAGACGCACACGCAAGCCCCCTCCTGATCAACGGACAGTGGGTGTCGACGCCCGACGTGCTCGTTTCCGTGAACCCTGCCAACGGTGAGGAAAACCATCGCGTCTGCGCCGCCGGATCCGGGCATGTCGATGCCGCGGTGAAGGTTGCCACGCAAGCTGCGTGCGATCCGACGTGGGCTGGCCTGCTCCCTCATCAACGTGCCGCGATCCTGCATCGCATCGGCGATGCGATGCTGTCCAACCTCGAGACCTTTGCTCGTCTGCAGATGCTCGAGAACGGCAAGGTCTGGTCCGAATGCATCGCCCAGGTCAAGAGCGCGGCGGCAACCTTTCGCTACTACGCGTCGGTATGCGAGACCGTGGCTTCGGAACTGACACCGCCCCGCGGCGACTACCTCTCCCTGTCGGTTCATGAACCGTTCGGAGTGGTTGCGGCCATTACGCCGTGGAACTCGCCTATGACGATGGAAGCGCAGAAGGTCGCTCCCGCACTCGCCGCAGGCAACGCGGTGATCCTGAAGCCGTCGGAAGTCACCCCATCGCCGGCCCTCGAGCTTGGGCGAATCGCGCTGGAGTCCGGCTTGCCGCCGGGAGTGCTCAATGTGTTGCCGGGCACCGGAACGACGGTCGGTGGCGCGCTGGTCGCACATCCGGGCGTTCGGATGGTGTCGTTCACCGGAGGTACTGCGAGCGGACGCCGGATCGCCGAGGTTGCTGCAGGCAAGCTGATGCCGGTGGCACTCGAACTGGGCGGCAAGTCGCCGCATGTCGTGTTCGAGGATGCCGACCTTGACGCCGCCGTGGCGGCGGTCACCGCAGGAATCTTCGAAGGCACGGGGCAGTCCTGCGTCGCCGGGTCGAGGATGTTCGTCCAGCGCACGATCTACGATCGGGTCGTCGACGCGGTGGTCGCCGCAGCACGTGCGTTGCGCGTCGATCTGCCCGATCGACCAGGCGCGCAGATGGGGCCGATCGCGACGTTCTCCCATCGAGACCGCATTGCGTCGATGGTCGACCGCGCGCGTAGTGAGGGTGCGAGGATCCTGACCGGAGGGGGAGGGCCTCGCGACCCCGATCTCGAGCGAGGATCGTTCTACCTGCCCACCGTGGTCGACCGCATCGACAATCGCGCATCGATTGCGCAGCAGGAGATTTTCGGTCCGGTCCTTTGTGCGCTTCCATTCGATTCGGAAGACGATCTCGTCGCACAGGCCAACGACTCGGTGTACGGACTCGCCGCAGGGGTCTGGACGGCGGACTATCGAAGAGCCTGGCGCGTCGCACGACGCCTGGCTGCCGGAACCGTATGGGTCAATACATACAAGCAGCTCTCGATCGCGACGCCGTTCGGCGGCTTCAAGGAAAGCGGGATCGGACGCGAGAAGGGCATCAGCGGCATGCGGCTCTACCAGCAGACGAAGGGAATCTACTTCGGCCTGCAGGCTTGAGCGGTCATGGTCGGTAACGGGAGGAGCGCGTGAATACATCCAGCACCACGATCGGCTTCATCGGCCTGGGCGTCATGGGGGAGCCGATGTGTCGGAACCTCGCGTCCAGAAGCGGCCATGCGGTGCGCGGCTTCGACCGGGATACCGTGCCCTTGCAGCGGCTCGCGGAGCATGGCGTCGTCGCGGCCACGTCGGTGCGGGAGGCCGCCGAGCATGCGTCCGTCGTCTTTCTTTCGTTGCCGTCGGGCGACATCGTTCGCCAGGTCTGCGAGGGCACGGACGGACTGCTTGGGATGATCCGTGCCGGCCAGTCCGTCGTCGACCTCAGCACGTCTCCGGTCGACGTCACGCGCGAGCTTGCCGCGCGCTTTGCGGCGCGTGGTGCAGATTTCATCGATGCGCCTGTCGCACGCACGCGCGCAGCGGCCGAGGCTGGCACGCTGGCGATCATGGTCGGTGCCGAAGCAGAGGGCTTCGCGCGCATACGGCCGCTGCTGGAGACCTTCGCCAGTGACATCATCCATTGCGGGCCCGTCGGGTGCGGCCAGGTGGTGAAGATCCTGAACAACATGGTGTTGTTCGAGACGGTCGTCGCACTCGCTGAGGCCAAGGCGATCGGCGAGCGTTCCGGTGTGGAACCGGCCGTGCTGTTCGACGCGCTGTCGAAGGGCTCGGCCGACAGCTTCGCGCTGCGCAACCACGGCCTGAAGTCGATGCTGCCCGAAACGTTCCCCGAGCGCGCTTTCTCGGTCATCTACGCACGCAAGGATCTCACGTATGCGTTGCGGCTCGCGGAGCAGACGGGTATCGACGCGCGAGGTGCCGCCAACGTCGATTGGTGGTTCGACAAGGCGATAGAGAGCGGACTGGGGGAGCAGTACCACCCGGTAGTGAGTCGCCTGATCGGCGCGTGATCGAACCCGCCTGCGGGATTCGCTCGAACCCCACGACCCATGGAGGAGCCATGAGCGCACCGCCGCAGTACGAGGTCTTCGCGATCCGCTATGCGGAGATGCCGCGCCGGCGCCGGGACAATTTCATCTCCGGCGATCCGCACGACAGCGCCATGCCGATGGATTTTTTCGTGTGGTTGATGCGCTCGCCTGAACGGACCGTGCTCATCGATACGGGGTTCAACGCCGAGACCGCCAGGCTTCGTGATCGCATCCTGTTGCGCTGCCCGATCGATGCGCTTCAGACGCTGGGCGTCCGCGCTGCACAGATCGAGGACGTCGTGCTGACGCACCTGCACTACGATCATGCGGGAAATCTCTCGAAGCTTCCCAATGCGAAGTTCCACGTCCAGGACGCGGAACTCGCCTTCGCCACCGGGCGCTGCATGTGCCACGCGGCAATTCGCCATACGTACTCGGTCGACGACGTAACCGATCTCGTGCGCAAGGTCTACGCCGATCGAGTCGTCTTTCACGAGGGCGATGAGACCCTCGCGCCTGGTATCGAATTGATGCTGATCGGCGGCCATACCCGTGGGCTGCAGGCGGTCCGCGTACACACTTCGCGCGGGTGGGTGGTACTCGCCTCGGATGCCAGCCACTACTACGAAAACATGAACGACGGGCGGGCGTTCCCGCTGGTCGACAGCGTTCCCGCAATGCTCGAGGGCCATCGTCGCCTGCTGAGGGCGGCCGATTCGCCCGAACATGTCATTCCCGGACACGACCCGTTGGTCCGGCAGTTCTATCCAGCTTTCCCGGACGACGAGATCGGCATCAGTTGCCTGCACCTCGCTCCGGGCCGGTGACGACAAAGGAAGATTGAACCATGGCGCTCGACGCGGAATCGTTCGAGTTGCTGCTGAATTCCGTGCAGCGCTTCATTCGTGATCGGCTGATCCCGCACGAGGATGATCTCGAAGACAACGACGAGGTTCCCGCCGACATCGTTTCTGACATGAAGGAAATGGGCTTGTTCGGGCTGTCGATTCCGGAGGAGTACGGTGGGATCGGCCTGTCGATGAGCCAGGAATGTCGCGTTGCGTACGAATTCGGTCACGCCGCGTTGGCTTTCCGGTCGGTGTTTGGCACCAACGTGGGCATCGGTTCCCAGGGAATCCTCATGGATGGAACCGAGGAACAGCGACGCGAGTACCTCCCGCGTATCGCCAGCGGCGATCTGATCATCTCGTTTGCCCTGACGGAACCGGACGCCGGTTCCGACGCAGCCGCGATCCGGACGCGTGGGGAACCGGATGGCGAGCACTACGTGCTGAACGGTTCGAAGCGGTTCATCACCAACGCTCCGCGTGCCGGCGCGTTCACGCTGATGGCTCGAACCGATGGGCCGGGCGCCGACGGAATCAGTGCGTTCATCGTGCGCTCGGACCTCCCGGGCCTGAGCGTGGGAAAACCCGATCGCAAGATGGGTCAGCGTGGCACGAAGACCTGCGACGTGGTGCTGCAGGATGTACGCGTGCCGGCAGAGATGATCATCGGCGGCATTCCCGGGCGCGGGTTCAAGACCGCGATGAAGGTCCTTGACCGCGGCAGATTGCACATGTCAGCGCTGGCTTGCGGGATGGCCGAGCGTCTTCTCGACGAGTCGCTTCGATATGCGCGGGAGCGCCGGCAATTCGGACAGCGCATTGGCGACTTTCAGCTGATCCAGGCGATGCTGGCCGACAGCCAGGCCGAGTCGTATGCGGCGTGGTCGATGGCGCAGGACTGTGCCCGGCGTTACGACGCCAAGGTCGCTTCGCACTTCGATCCGGATGTGAGCATGCGGGCTGCCTGCGCGAAGATGTTCAGCACCGAGATGGTCAACCGGGTTGCCGACCGGGCCGTGCAGATCCACGGCGGTGCAGGGTACATGCACGAGTCGAAAGTAGAGCGCTTCTACCGCGACGTGCGATTGATGCGGCTCTACGAAGGCACCACGCAGATCCAGCAGCTGATCATCGGACGTGAACTGATGCGCCGGGAATGAGAGACACACGCGTGTCTACGGTAGATGCCGGCATCGCGCTGAAACGCTCCCATCGATTCGACCCGAGGCTGCACTGGTCATGGCTCAGTTCCTGCTGTACGAACAGGACGAGGGCATCGTCACGCTGACGATGAATCAGCCCGAACTGCGCAATCCCCTGACCGGCAACAGCGCAGTGCCGGAGTTCGTCGACGCCTGCCGACGGATCGCCGAAGACCCGACCGTCAAGGTCGTGATTCTTACGGGTTCGGGGTCCGCGTTCTGCTCGGGCGGAAACATCAATGACATGCAGCGCTACTTGCGCGATGAAATCGTGCCTATGCGGATCCGGGAGGAATACCGCCGTGGCATCCAGCGCTTGCCGCGGGCACTCTACAACCTCGACGTGCCGACCATCGCAGCAGTCAATGGCGCGGCGATCGGGGCAGGGTGCGATCTCGCTTGCATGTGCGACATCCGGATCGCGGCGGACACTGCGAAGTTCGCGGAGAGCTTCATCAAGCTCGGCATCGTTCCTGGCGACGGCGGGGCGTGGCTGCTGCCGCGTGTCGTAGGGATGTCGAAGGCTGCCGAAATGTCTTTCACCGGCGACGTGATCGATGCAACCGAGGCACTCGCCTGCGGGCTCGTCAGCCGGGTCGTGCCAGCAATGGAGTTGGCGGATGCAGCCCAGGCACTGGCGAGGCGGATCGCCCGCAATCCCGGCCCGACGCTGAGATTGACCAAGCGCCTGCTGCGCGAAGGGCAGCACGCAAGCCTGGATGCGCTGCTCGAACTGTCTGCCGCGTTCCAGGCAATGGCGCACAAGTCACCCGAACACGGGGAGGCGGTCGCCGCGTTTGTACAGAAGAGAAAGCCGCGCGCCGATTGACGCCGTCGGCGCAGATCAGCGTGTCGTCCGGATCAGCGCGTGCGAGAGCTCAACTGCTCCGTCGTCGGGCGCTCTGCGCCGGCGGGAGGCGAATAGCTGGCACCCATGCCCTCGCGAACATCGTTCTGGATGCCGTAGGGCGCGATCGGATAACGCAGCCCGTTCGCGGAAAGCGCGCGTAGTCCATCGATCGCGGGTTCGAGGAAACGGGGAGGCAGCGCCATGAGCATTTCTTCGTCCGGAACGCCGCCGTAGCGCCGTTCCGCGTAGCACGGGAGCGAGAGGCTTGGTTCGCCCGTCGCGAGCGCCCGTCCCCACGAATCGGCACACGCGCTTTCTCCGACGACGCTCCAATCGAAACGACGATAGCCGCGCCACTGCAATCCGTTGATCAGCAGGATCATCTGTCCGGGGGTTGCGTAGATCAGACAGATGTCGGGCGGATCGAGACGCCCCGACGCGAGCGGTGAGACCGCCATTGCCTGGTACTTCCCGTAGGGCACCGTAGCGAGTGCCTTCTGACGTCCGGTGGCGTCTTCCTCGGTTGCGTGCCAGATGCCGACGTAGCGTTTTCCGCTCAGCCATTCCGGGCTTCGCGGCGCCAGGCCGATGATCGCGCGGCACTGGTCGCCGACCAGGTCATCGGCCGTGATGCCCACTGTCCAGTTAAGCCGGGCGGCCATACCCACGATCTGGTCCGTCGTGTGTATCGCCTCGGGACGGCGAAGCTTCGGAATGGCTTCCATGTCCTCGACGCGTTCGAACATCTTCATGCCGACGATCGTCGTCTTCAGGCGCAGCAGCGAATTGAGTGCATCGACGCGTTGCACCCATGCGTTGATTGGATCTCCATGGGTCGTTTCCATGTAGCGGATGTCCACGAATGCGAATTCGATGTAACGACTATACGACACGCGCATGGGCTGCTCGAGACGGTCGAGTGGTCGTCCCTCTATGCTACGATCCAACGTTTTGCTACGGCTTGGCTATCGCGTTCATTTGCGAATGAAACTGTCAGGAGCGGTGAGCTCGTTGATTGCCCTGGCTTGAACATGGTCCAGATCACCCTTCCCGATGGCTCGCAACGGCGCTTCGACACGCCGCCCACCGTAGCCGATGTCGCCGCATCGATCGGCAGTGGGCTCGCTCGAGCCGCGCTCGCCGGCAACGTCGACGGCAGGCTCGTCGACACGTCGTTTCGCATCGATGAAGACGCCCGCGTCGCGATCGTCACCGAGCGCGATCCGGAAGGGCTCGACATCCTGCGGCACTCCACCGCGCATCTGCTCGCCTATGCGGTGAAATCGCTGTTCCCCGACGCGCAGGTCACGATCGGCCCGGTCATAGAGAACGGCTTCTATTACGATTTCTCATACAAACGGCCGTTCACGCCCGAGGATCTCGAAGCGATCGAAGCAAAGATGGCGGAGCTCGCGAAGCTCGACGAGCCGGTCGTGCGCGAGCTCTGGAATCGCGACGAGGCCGTGCGTTTCTTCGAGTCGATCGGCGAGCGCTACAAGGCGGAGATCATCGCGTTGATCCCGTCCGACGAGCCGATCACGCTGTACCGCGAAGGCGAGTTCGTCGACCTGTGCCGTGGCCCGCACGTGCCGTCCACCGGCCGGCTGAAGGTCTTCAAGCTGATGAAGCTCGCCGGTGCCTACTGGCGCGGCGATTCGAACAACGAGATGCTCCAGCGCATCTACGGCACCGCGTGGGCGAGGAAGGACGAGCAGGACGCGTATCTGCACATGCTCGAGGAGGCCGAGAAGCGCGACCATCGCAAGCTCGGCCGCGAGCTCGATCTCTTCCACATGCAGGACGAAGCGCCCGGGCTCGTCTTCTGGCATCCGAAGGGCTGGGCGATCTGGCAGCAGGTCGAGCAGTACATGCGCGCCGTCTATCGCGATACCGGCTATCTCGAGGTGAAGGGTCCGCAGATCCTCGACCGCAGCCTGTGGGAGCGCACCGGCCACTGGCAGAACTACCGCGAGAACATGTTCACGACCGAGTCGGAGAACCGGTCGTACGCGTTGAAGCCGATGAACTGCCCCGGGCACATCCAGATCTTCAAGTCGGACCTGCGCTCGTATCGCGACCTGCCTTTGCGTTACGGCGAATTCGGGCAGTGCCATCGCAACGAGCCGTCGGGCGCGCTGCACGGCATCATGCGCGTGCGCGGCTTCACGCAGGATGACGGCCACGCCTTCGTTACCGAAGACCAGATCCTCGACGAGTGCGTCGCGTTCACGCGCGATCTGCAGCGCGTGTATCGCGACTTCGGCTTCGAGCAGATTCTCTATCGCGTGGCGACGCGCCCCGAGATGCGTGTCGGCTCCGACGATCTGTGGGACAAGGCCGAGGAAGCGCTCTCCGAGAGCCTGCGCCGCGCCGATGTCGAGTTCACGATCGCGCCGGGCGAAGGCGCCTTCTACGGGCCGAAGATCGAGTACACGCTGAAAGACGCGATCGGCCGGCCGTGGCAGTGCGGCACGATCCAGGTCGACTTCAACATGGCGGGGCTGCTGGGCGCCGAGTACGTCGCCGAGGACAACTCGCGTCGCGTTCCGGTGATGCTGCACCGGGCCATCGTCGGTTCGATGGAACGTTTCATCGGCATCCTGCTCGAGAACCATGCGGGCGCGATGCCGATGTGGCTCGCGCCGGTGCAGGCAGTGGTCGCCACGATCACCGAAGCGCAGATTCCCTATGCACGCGAGGTTGCGGAAAGCCTCGCAAAACAAGGGTTTAGGGTCGAAAGCGATTTGCGGAACGAGAAAATCAACTATAAAATCCGCGAGCACAGTCTGCAGAAGGTTCCGTACATCCTCGTCGTCGGAGAGAAGGAACGGCAGGCTGGCAAGGTGGCCGTGCGTGCGCGCGGGGGGGCCGAGGTCGGCGCCCTCGATGTCGAGGCGTTCGCGGCGCGGCTGTCCGAAGACGTCGCGCTGAAGCGATCCCAACCGCAATGACCCGCCGGTGCTCCTTCCCGGAGCGGGCGTCGTCGTTGCTTTCGGCGTTGCGTTCGACGGCCGTAACCCTCACGAACTGGAGAACGCAGCATCGCTACTGAACGCCCGCATCGCATCAACGGCGAGATCAACGTGCCCGAGCTCAGACTGGTCGGCATCGACAACGAACCGATCGGCATCGTGAGTCTGCGCGAGGCCATGCGGATGGCCGAAGATGCGGAAGTAGACCTCGTCGAGATCGCGCCCCAGGCCCGCCCGCCCGTAGCCAGGTTGATGGACTACGGGAAGTTCAAGTACCAGGAGCAGAAGCGCCAGCACGAGGCGCGGGCCAAGCAGAAGGTCATCCAGGTCAAGGAAGTGAAGTTCCGGCCCGGCACCGACGAAGGCGACTAC
>CAZIDY010000022.1:0-53197 GCA_964538505.1 uncultured Limnobacter sp.
GAACGCTGCACATGGGGCACGCGTTCAACCAGACGGTGATGGACACGCTCACGCGCTACCACCGGATGCGCGGCGACAACACGCTGTGGCTGCCGGGCACCGACCACGCCGGCATCGCCACGCAGATCGTCGTCGAGCGCCAGCTCGACGCGCAGCGCACCACGCGCCACGACCTCGGGCGCGAGAAGTTCGTCGAGCGCGTATGGGAATGGAAGCACGAATCGGGCTCGACGATCACGCGGCAGATGCGCCGCATGGGCGCGTCCACCGACTGGTCGCTCGAGTACTTCACGATGGATCCGAAACTCTCGGACGTCGTGCGCGAGGTCTTCGTCGGCCTGTACGAGCAGGGGCTCATCTATCGCGGCAAGCGGCTGGTGAACTGGGACCCCGAGTTGCTCACCGCGGTCTCCGATCTCGAGGTCGTCAGCGAGGAGGAAGACGGGCATCTCTGGCACATCCGCTACCCGCTCGCCGACGGCAGCGGGACGATCACGGTCGCGACGACGCGTCCGGAGACGATGCTCGGCGACACCGCCGTGATGGTGCATCCGGAAGACGAGCGCTACGCGGCGCTGGTGGGCAAGACCGTGCGCCTGCCGCTGTCGGGCCTCGACGAAGAGCCCTTCTTCGACGGCGCTTCGCTGTCGCTCGAAGCGATCGTTGCACGCGGCGCGCAGCAGGGCTGGCGCGAGATCCCGATCATCGCCGACGCCTACGTCGACCGCGAGTTCGGCACCGGCGCGGTGAAGGTGACGCCGGCGCACGACTTCAACGACTACGCGGTGGGGCAGCGCCACGAGCTGCCGATCCTCGGCGTGCTCACGCTCGACGGACGCATCAACGAGAACGCGTCGCCGCGCTATCGCGGTCGCAGCCGCTTCGACGCGCGTCGCATGATCGTCGGCGACCTCGAAGCACTCGGCCTGCTCGAATCGGTGAAGGCGCACCGGATGGTCGTTCCGCGCGGCGACCGCACGAACGCAGTGATCGAGCCGATGCTCACCGACCAGTGGTTCGTCGCGATGACGAAGGCCTCGCCTGCCGACTCGCTGCTCGCCGGCGGCAGCATCGCGCAGCGTTCGCTCGAGGCGGTCGCCGACGGACGCATCCGCTTCGTGCCCGAGAGCTGGAAGACCACCTACGACCACTGGCTCACGAACATCCAGGACTGGTGCATCTCGCGCCAGCTGTGGTGGGGACACCGGATCCCGGCCTGGTACAAGGCCGATGCCGACGGTCAGCCGGTGCACGACGGCACGGTGTTCGTCGCACGCGACGAGAGCGATGCGCACGCCAGGGCGCGCGCTGCCGGCTGGAACGGCGCGCTCGTGCAGGACCCCGACGTGCTCGACACCTGGTTCTCGTCCGCGCTCGTTCCCTTCTCCACGCTGGTCGACCCGAACGAAGCTTTCCGCGACGGGCAGCCGAATCTGCTGCCGCAGCTGGCCCGCTTCCTGCCGTCGTCGGTGCTCGTCACCGGCTTCGACATCATCTTCTTCTGGGTCGCGCGCATGGTCATGATGACGCTTGCGTTTACCGGCAAGGTGCCTTTTCGCGACGTCTACGTGCACGCGCTGGTGCGCGACGCCGAAGGCCAGAAGATGTCGAAGAGCAAGGGCAACACGCTCGACCCGATCGACCTGATCGACGGCATCGCCCTCGACGAGCTGGTTGCCAAGCGCACCACGGGACTGATGAACCCGAAGCAGGCCGCGACGATCGAGAAGCGCACGCGCAAGGAGTACCCGAACGGCATTCCCGCCTTCGGCGCCGACGCGCTGCGCTTTACCTTCGCGTCGCTCGCCGGCCCGGGCCGGAACATCAACTTCGACCTCGGCCGCTGCGAAGGCTACCGAAACTTCTGCAACAAGCTGTGGAACGCCACGCGTTTCGTGCTGATGAACTGCGCGGGCAAGGACAATGGCTTCGCCGCGCACACTGCCGAGCAGTGCGGACCGGGCGGCTACCTGCACTTCGGCACGCTCGAGCACTGGATCGTCTCGCAGCTGCAGCGCACCGAAGCGGAGGTCGAGCGCCACGTCGGCGACTACCGCTTCGACCTTGCCGCGCGCGCGATCTACGAGTTCGTCTGGAACGAGTACTGCGACTGGTACCTCGAGCTCGCCAAAGTGCAGCTGCAGCGCGACGACGACCCAGCAACGGCGGCGCGCGCGCGCGCAACGCGTCGCACGCTGCTGCGCGTGCTCGAGGCGGTGCTGCGCCTGGCGCATCCGATCATCCCCTTCGTCACCGAGGCGCTGTGGCAGGAGGTTGCGCCGCTGGCGATGCGCTACGGCGAACGCGGCGAGCAACGGCTCGAAGGCAGCGAGCTCGAACGCGCGAGGGCGGAGCGGCGCTGGTCGATCATGACGCAGCCGTATCCGCAGGCCGACACGTCGCGCATCGACGAGAAGGCCGAAGCGTGGGTCGCCGAGCTGAAGTCGCTGATCGACGCGTGCCGCGCGCTGCGCGGCGAGATGGGCATCTCGCCGGCGCAGAAGCTGCCGCTCGTTACCGCCGGCGACGGCGAGCGGCTCGCAGCCTTTGCGCCGTACCTGCGTGCGCTCGCCCGGCTCGACGCGGTCGAGATCGTCGATGCGCTGCCGGCGGGTTCGGTCGCACCCGTGCAGGTCGTTGGCGAGACGCGGCTGATGCTGAAGGTGGAGGTCGACGTCGATGCCGAGCGGCAACGCCTCGACAAGGAGATCGCGCGCGTCGAAGGCGAGATCGGCAAGGCGCAGGCGAAGCTCGGCAATGCGAACTTCGTCGACCGGGCGCCGGCGGCGGTGGTGGAGCAGGAGCGCGAGCGACTGGCGGGCTTCAGCGCTACACATGCGAAGCTGCAGGAGCAGCGGGGGCGGCTCGGCTGATCAGGCGCCAGGCAACCGTTCTCGCGCGATCGGCGCGCTCTGCGAGCATTTCGACGCAGCCTGGCTCTGTCGTGCGCGAATGTGCTCTATTTCCGTGCGATCCGGTTCACGTCATCGACGCCGTGTGAACCTGCGGCACGCTACCGTTCCTCTCGTAGCGCATTCTCGTTTCATCCGGAACACCGAGGCCCGCGCGCGGGGCTGACTTGCTCAGACGTCCTCTCTCCTCCGTCGTTTCGCTGTGAAACGCAGCGTTCCTGACTGGGAAGAGGTTTCTGTAACGTCGAATGCTGCGTTTCGCAGCGCTTCGAGGTGGGACGCCGACGCCGGCTTACCCGTTTGCGTGCTTACCGACTCCGGCCCACCCGCCTACGGCAACAGCCCGAGCCTCAACGCCGCTTCAAATAGAACGTCCACTCCTGCCCGCTCTCATCGGTGCGCAGCAGCTCGTGCCCGGTCTGGCGCGAGAAGGCCTCGAAATCGCGCTTCGAGCCGGGGTCGGTGGACATCACCTTGAGCACCTGCCCGCTCGGCAGGTCGGTCAGCGCCTTTTTCGCGCGCAGGATCGGCAGCGGGCAGTTCAGCCCGCGCGCGTCGACTTCGCGATCGAATTGCAGGGTCGATTCGGACATCGGTGCTCTCTCGAAAATCTGGAAAAGTGAACCCGTCGAGTCTAGCAGCGCCCGCCGGCGCTCGGCTTCCGTCGCCTGCGCTCAGCCCGGCTCGCCGGTGCGTCTCGGCAGGTCGACGAACTCGACCGGCAGGCCGCGCGCGCGCATCCAGTCGGCCACAGCCAGCCCGGTGCCCGCACGCCAGGGCTTCAGCCGCTCGGGCGCGATCATCCGGTACTCGACGAGCTCCTCCGACAGCGTCACCCGGCCGGTGGCGATCGTGTGGTACGCGATGATCAGCTCGTTCTTGCGCACGAAGTCGTAGACGCCGATCAGGCTCAGGCTCTGCACGTCGAGGTCGGTTTCCTCCTTGATCTCGCGTGCGATCCCCTGCTCGGGCGTCTCGCCGGCTTCGAGAAAACCGGTGATCAGCGCGAAGGTCTTCGGCGGCCACGCCGCATTGCGCGCGAGCAGGATCTCGTCGCCCACCTGCACCAGCGCGGCGACGACCGGCGCCGGATTGTTCCAGTGCGTGAAGCCGCATTCCGGGCAGGTGCGGCGCTCGCGCCCGGAGAGCAATCCGGAGACGAGCGGCTGCGCGCAGCGCGGACAGAAACGATAGTCGGGATGCAGCATGGTTCGGTTGCGCGACCCTCGGCCTCTCGTTGCCTCGCTGCCTCGCTGCCTCGTCGCCCCGGTCGCGTCCCGCCGCGTATCAGCGGCGCAGCGCGGCGGCGAGCGCGTCGAATCCCGGGTAGCGGTCGCGGGAGATCACGTACTTGCGGGCGAAAGGGCTCCAGCGGTCGCCGCGTGCGATGGCATCGGCGAAACCGTCGCGGTCGACGATGGCCGTTCCGCCGAGCAGCGTAACGCCGCGCGAGAAAAGATCGTCTGGTACGCAACCGCCGCCCGGGCCGATGAAAGCAACCCAGCGGGCGCCGCGAACCGAATCGAGCACCGCATCGAGCGTATCGTTGAGCAGCACCGTCGTGGTGGAAAGCACTTTCGTGCAGCCGGCCAGATCGGCCGGATCGAGCGTTACGCGCCAGCCCTTGTGCTCCCCGACGTGCCGGCTTTGCAGCTCGAGCACGACGAGCGAGGCGCCGGTACCGATGATGCGCGGCACCAGCGGCCCGAACAGCCCGATCATCCCGATGCGCTCGCCGGGCTGCGGGTCGAGCGAGCCGATCGAGTCGGTGGCCGCGTCGGGCTCGTAGCCGCATTCGCGAAAGAAATGCTGCGAAATCGCGTTGACCGCGGCGAAGCCGAGCGTTCGCCAGACCGGATCGTCGTCGAGGCAGCGGCGTGCGAGATCGAGCGCCGGCATGCCGCGCAGCCGCTCGGCGGGGTTGTCGCGCCGAAGCCGCGCGAAGCTGTCGCCGAGCAGCAGGAACGAGAGCCCGATCGAGTGGTCTTCGAGCTCGACGCCGCAGAACTCCGAGGCGTGCGAACCCTCTTCGGCGGTGAGCGGCAGATGCAGCGCTGCAACCGGCGGCAGCGACCCGAGCGCGCCGATCGCCTCGATGCGGGCGAGCAGGTCGCGAGCGACGCGGCGCGGATCTGCGTCAGCGGACATCGGCTGCCGAGCGCTCGCGCACCCAGTCGGGGACTCCGGCCAGCGCCTGCGGCAGCCGCGACGGATCGCTGCCGCCCGCCTGCGCCATCTCGGGCCGACCGCCGCCCTTGCCGCCGACCTGCTGCGCAACGAAGTTCACGAGCTCGCCCGCCTTGACCTTCGCCGTAGCGTTCGCGGTTACACCGGCGATCAGGTTCACCCGCACGCCGTCGACCGCGGCAAGCACGATCGCCGCGCTCTTGAGCCGGTCCTTCAGGCGGTCCATCGTCTCGCGCAGCGTCTTCGCGTCGGCGCCATCGAGCGTGGCCGCGAGCACCTTGATGCCGTCGATCTCGACCGCCTGCTCGGCGAGATCGTCGCCGTGCGAGCTCGCGAGCTTCGACTTCAGCCGCACGATCTCCTTCTCGAGCGCTCGCGCATGCTCGAGCGACTGGCCGATGCGACCGACCAGCTCGCCCGGAGCAGCCTTCAGCAGACCCGCCGCTTCCTTCATCCGCGCATCGACCGCCTGCACCCAGGCGACCGCGTTCTCGCCGGTGATCGCCTCGATGCGTCGTACGCCGGCCGCGACGCCGCCTTCGGCCACCACCTTGAACAGGCCGATGTCGCCGGTACGCGCGACGTGCGTTCCGCCGCACAGCTCGCGCGAGCTGCCGATGTCGAGCACGCGCACCTCGTCGCCGTACTTCTCGCCGAAGAGCGCCATCGCGCCGCCGCGCACCGCGTCGTCGAAAGGCATGACGCGCGCCTGCGTCGGCGCATTCTCGAGCACCTCCCGATTGACGATCGACTCGATGCGCCGGATCTCTTCATCGGACAGCGGCGCGTTGTGCGCGAAGTCGAAGCGCGTGCGGTCGGCGTCGACGAGCGAGCCGCGCTGCTGCACGTGCGTGCCGAGCACTTCGCGCAGCGCCTTGTGCATCAGGTGCGTGGCCGAGTGGTTGCGCATCGTGCTCGCGCGACGCACGGCATCGACCGACGCGTCGAGCCGGTCACCCGGCGCGAGCGTGCCGCTCTTGAGCGTCCCGTGATGCCCGAAGACCTCGGCACGGATCTTCTGCGTGTCGTCGACCTCGAAGCGCACCGCCCCGTCCTTCGACGCGAGCACGCCCGAATCGCCGACCTGCCCGCCCGACTCGGCATAGAACGGCGTGCGATCGAGCACGACGACGCCACGATCGCCGGCCGACATCTGCTGCACGGAAGTTCCGCCCACGTACAGCGCGACGATGCGCGCGTCGGCGACATCGAGCAGATCGTAGCCGTGGAAGGACGTGTGCTCACCCTCGTAATCGAGCGCGGCCTCGGCGCGGAACTTGCCCGCTGCACGCGCCTGCCGGCGCTGGCGCTCCATCGCCTGCTCGAAGCCGGCCTCGTCGACGACCACGCCGCGCTCGCGGCAGACGTCGGCGGTGAGGTCGAGCGGAAAACCGTAGGTGTCGTAGAGCTTGAAGGCGGTCTCGCCGTCGAGCCGTTCGGGGCGCTCGGCGAGCGCGCTCTCGAGGATCGCCATCCCGTTCTCGAGCGTCTCGCCGAAGCGCTCCTCTTCCTGCGCGAGCACCTGCGCGACGCGCTCGCGCGCCGCACGCAGCTCGGGATAGGCGTCGCCCATCACGCGGTCGAGGTCGCCGACGAGCCGATGAAAGAACGGCTCGCGCCGCCCGAGCTTGTGGCCGTGGCGCAGCGCGCGACGCACGATCCGGCGCAGCACGTAGCCGCGACCCTCGTTGCCCGGGATGACGCCGTCGACGATCAGGAATGCGCAGGCGCGGATGTGGTCGGCGATGACGCGCAGCGACGGGCTCTCGAGATCGGCGGTACCCGTTTCACGCGCAGCCGCGCGGATCAGGTCCTGGAACAGGTCGATCTCGTAGTTGCTGTGCACCTTCTGCAGCACCGCCGCGATGCGCTCGAGCCCCATGCCGGTGTCGACGCACGGACGCGGCAGCGGGCTGAGATTGCCGGCCGCATCGCGATCGAACTGCATGAAAACGAGGTTCCAGATCTCTATGTAGCGATCGCCTTCGGCGTCGGGCGAGCCCGGAGGCCCTCCGGCGATGCCCGGACCGTGGTCGTAGAAGATCTCGCTGCACGGACCGCAGGGGCCGGTGTCGGCCATCTGCCAGAAGTTGTCGGACGCATGGCGCGCGCCCTTGTTGTCGCCGATGCGCACAATGCGCTCGCGCGGAACGCCGATCTCCTCCGCCCAGATGCGGTAGGCGTCGTCGTCTTCGTGATAGACGGTGACCCACAGCCGCTCGGTCGGCAGCGCGTAGACCTTCGTGAGCAGCTCCCACGCGTAGCCGATCGCCTCGCGCTTGAAGTAGTCGCCGAAGGAGAAATTGCCGAGCATCTCGAAGAAGGTGTGATGCCGGGCGGTATAGCCGACGTTCTCGAGGTCGTTGTGCTTGCCGCCGGCGCGCAGGCTGCGCTGCGAGCTCGTCGCGCGCGTGTACGGGCGCGTCTCGCGCCCGGTGAACACGTCCTTGAACTGCACCATGCCGCTGTTGGTGAACAGCAGCGTGGGATCGTTCGCCGGCACGAGCGAACTCGACGGCACGACGGTGTGTCCGTTCGACTCGAAGTACTTCAGGAACTTTTCGCGGATTTCGGCCGACGTCATGGGGCGGAGCGGCGGATTTCAGGGGAACCGGATATTTTACCTTGGGGAGGCGAGTTCATCAGGACGCTTCGAAGGCCACCCCGACGCGCAACGCAAGGGCATGCAGATGCCTGTCCAGCGTCCACAGCGATGAGCCCGAAGTGAGCAGCACCGACGCGAGCAACGCCATGTCGATCGCACCGCAGCCGGAATCATGAAGCCGCTCTTCCCGGATCAGCGCAAGCGTCTCGTCGGTCGTCGCGATGACTGTCTCTCGCAGTTCCCGGAGGTCGCCGATCGTACGCTCGCGCGGCGCCGGTGGCGTTCCACACGCGATCTCGAGCACGATCAGCGGATGACACAATATTCGGTCGGCGTCCAGCAACGAGCCAAGCAGCGGGCTCGCACGCCTGAAATGGGCGATCCAGATCGACGTATCCGCGAGGACGAGGCTCACCGAACCGGTTGCTCCGCTGGTCGCCGACGCGGAACGCTCTTCATCCTCGGTGCCTTGCCTCCCAGGGCAGCGAGACGCTTACCCGCCTGCACGCGGACGAACACCTTGATCGCTTCCCGAAACAGATCAGCCTTGTCCATGTCCGGGTCGGCAAGCTCCAACGCCTTCTGGTACAACTCGTCGTCGATCGTGACAGTAGTTCGCATGCTCGACTCATCATCAATCTTGATGCCGACTAGCATCCAATCGGATGCTACCAGCAAGCCGATCGTACGCCCCGGGTTTTCCCTTCACCCTTGACCCTTGACCCTTTACTTCCTCTATGCCCCCCGCCCTCGACGGCATACGCGTCCTCGACCTGTCCCGCGTGCTCGCCGGACCGTGGTGCTCGCAGAATCTCGCCGACCTCGGCGCCGACGTGATCAAGGTCGAGCGCCCCGGCGCCGGCGACGACACGCGCAGCTGGGGACCGCCGTTCCTGAAGGATCGCGACGGCAACGACACGAGCGACGCCGCCTACTACCTCGCGGCCAACCGCAACAAGCGCTCGGTGACGATCGACCTCGCCTCCGAGGCAGGACAACATGCGGTGCGCGAGCTCGCCGCGCGCAGCGACGTCGTGCTCGAGAACTACAAGGTCGGGCAGCTCGCGAAGTACGGGCTCGACTACGAAAGCCTGCATGCGGTGAATCCGCGCCTCGTCTACTGCTCGGTCACCGGCTTCGGGCAGACCGGTCCGTGGAAGCACCGCCCCGGCTACGACTTCATCATCCAGGGACTGGGCGGCTTCATGTCGATCACCGGCGAGGCCGACGATCGACCGGGCGGCGGCCCGCAGAAGGCCGGCGTCGCCGTCTCCGACCTGATGACCGGCATGTTCGCCACGCAGGCGGTGCTGGCCGCGCTCTTCCATCGCGAGCGGACCGGCCAAGGCCAGTACATCGACATCGCGCTGCTCGACGTGCAGGTCGCAATGCTCGCGAACATGAACACGAACTATCTGGTGAGCGGCGCACCGCCGAAGCGCTGGGGCAACGCGCATCCGAACATCGTTCCGTACCAGGCGTTCCGCACCGCCGACCAGTGGATCATCGTGGCAGTCGGCAACGACGAGCAGTACCGGCGCTTCTGCGCACTCGCGGGCCGGCCGGATCTGTTCGACGACCCGCGCTTCGCGACCAACCGTGAGCGGGTGCGCAACCGCGAGACGCTCGTGCCGCTGATCGCGGACGTCATCGTCGAGCGCGAGGCGGCCTATTGGCTCGAAGGGCTCGAACGCGCTGGCGTTCCGTGCGGGCCGATCAACGATCTCGCGCAGGTGTTCGACAACGAGCAGGTGCGCGCGCGCGGAATGCGCATCGAGCTCGAGCGCGACGATGCGGGGGCGATTCCGCTGGTGGCCAGTCCGATGAAGATGAGCGCGACGCCGCCGTCGTACCGGATCGCGCCGCCACGTGTAGGGGAGCACACGAACGAAGTGCTGCGCGAGCTGCTCGGCTACGACGACGCGGCCATCCGCGCGGTGCAGGGGCGGTAGCAGCCGCATCCGGTCGTATCATCGGTTATCCCACCCCGCACGATCGTCCCACCCCGCACGGCTATCGGTTGCTCCGCCCGGCTCTGCCTTTGCGCAGGACCACCATCGCCTCTCCCTTGAAGGAGTCCTGGATGCCCCGCCTTCCTTCGTCGCTTCGTCGCTGCCTTCTTGCACTACCCGCCGCCGCCGCACTTCCGGCGCTCGCTGCCCTCGTCACGGCCGCCGGCCTGGCTACGCTGCCCGGCGCGGCGTCGGCACAGTCGTGGCCCGA
The DNA here is from genome assembly GCA_964538505.1 of uncultured Limnobacter sp. GTDB lineage: Bacteria > Pseudomonadota > Gammaproteobacteria > Burkholderiales > Burkholderiaceae_E > Zeimonas. Next base: position 9,928 of record CAZIDY010000022.1, read on the forward strand.
GCGCCCGATCCGCCTGGTCGTCCCCTATCCGCCCGGCGGGCCGCTGGATCTCGTCGCGCGCGCACTGGCGGAGAAACTCGACGAACCGCTCGGCCAACGCGTCGTCGTCGAGAACAAGCCGGGCGCAGGCGGCAACATCGGCGCCGAACTGGTGGCGAAATCGCCGCCCGACGGCTATTCGATCGTCATCGGTGCGGTGGCCACGCACGCGATCAATCCGCATCTCTACGCGAAGATGCCCTATGACGCGAACGCCGACTTCGCGCCGATCACCCGGATCGCGAGCGTGCCGAACGTGCTGGTGATGACTCCGGAAACCGCCGCGAGGCTCGGCGTGAGCAGTGTGGGCGACCTCATCGCCTACGCGAAGCGCAACCCCGGCAGGCTGAACTACGCATCAGGGAGCAACGGCAGCGCCGGCCACCTCGCCGGCGAGCTGCTCGAGTCGATGGCCGGCATCGCGATGGTGCACATCCCGTACAAGGGCGCGGCGGCTGCGCAGCTGAGCCTGATGACGGGCGAGACCGACTTCATGTTCGACAATCTCGCGTCGGCGACGCCGCAGATTCGCGCCGGCAAGCTGAAGGCCTTCGCGGTGACGACGAGCCAGCGCACCGACTTCTTCCCCGAGGTGCCGACGATGTCGGAAAGCGGGCTGAAGGGCTTCGACGTCGACACCTGGTTCGGCGTATTCGCGCCGGCCAGCACACCGCAACCGGTGATCGATCGGCTGCACGACGAATTCGTTCGCGCACTCGCGAGCCCCGACATCGTCGAGCGTCTGTCGAAGATGGGCGCGAAGCCCGCACCGCTGTCGCCGCAGGCCTTCGCCGACTTCGTTCGTGCGGAGCAGGACAAGTACGCGAAGATCGTCAAGGCGTCCGGCGCACGCATCGACTGATCACGCGACACGCCGGCCGGCGCTACGGTGAACCCGCGCGCCGGCCTTTGCGATGAATTGCGCCTCGACGAGCGTCGCGCGCCCGACCCTTGCGATGTGCCGGCGCTACGACGCCGCCGCGCTCCGCCGCTAACGTGCTCGTTCGCGACGCACGCCCGCCAGCCCGAGCAGGCCGATTGCGAACAGCGCCACGGTCGCCGGCAGCGGAACCTGGCCGAAGGCGTGGTTGTCGGTTTCGAACGCGAACTGCGTCGCCGACAGTCTCACGCCGGTGAACCGCGGGAGATCGAAGAAGTTGAAATAGGCCGCGATGCTCTGGTCGCCGTTCGGCGCCGCGCCGACGAGCGCCGCCGCCTCGGAACCGGTGAAGCGGAACACTTCTTCGGTACCGTTCCAGAAGCTCAGCGTGTTGTAGTCGTCGATCGAGCCCCAGTACAGGCCGTAGTAGTTGTACGACCCGCCGGGCGAGATCTGTGCCGTTCCGGAACTCTGTCCGTAGGGCACCGTGAGGTACCACGAGCTGTTCGCGTCCGCTCCGGTGTTCGGCGGTGCAGCATAGTGGTTGACGACCGAACCCTGAACGACCTGGTAGTCACCGGTGATCCAGCCGGCCGGGAGGGCGGATTCGAAGTCGACCGTCATCACCCCCGGCACCGCCGAGTGCACCCCGTTCGAGCCGCCCGACGTACCGCCCAACGTGACAGTGACGGCGAACGCCGACGAGGCGATCGCCGCCGAAGCCCCGAGAATCGCGCAGACTGCTGCGATGTGCCCTTTCATCGTTCATTGCTCCCCTATCCGATGACATACAGGGAAGCAACTACAATGCCAGCGCATATTAACGCTGTTGGATCAATGCCTTACGGGGATCATCGCGCAGGGACCCGCGCGCTGCGAAGCCGTTCGTAAAGCCTGCTGACGTGACTTTCGTCGCTTTACGCGGGCACTGTGTCGCCACGCGCGACCAGGTCGCGGATCACGCACTCGAGCTCCTGCACGATGATCGGCGCGAGGCCTTCCCCGACGGCGTTTCAGCGCGAAGCTCGGCACGATCCTTTATCGTTCCCGCTTCGACCCTTGGCGCCGCTTCGCTCGACCGGCAGGACAACGCACTGGAATGGAGGACTCGCAGATGAATCAACGGCAGTACGAACCCATCGCCCCGCAACGGGTTGCCTTCCTGGGGCTCGGCGTGATGGGTTATCCGATGGCGGGTCACCTGAAACGCGCGGGCCATGCCGTGACGGTCTACAACCGCACCGCCGCGAAGGCCGAGCAATGGGTCGGCGAGTATGCGCAGGCCGGCGGCGGTGCCGGCACTGCGCCGACGCCGCCCGGGAGCGCGAGCGCCCCGACGCCTCGCCAGGCCGCGCACGACGCCGATATCGTCTTCGCCTGCGTCGGCAACGACGATGACCTGCGCTCGATCGTGCTGGGCGAGCACGGCGCGCTGGCCGGGATGAAGCCGGGTGCGGTCTTCGTCGACCACACGACCGCTTCGGCAGCAGTCGCCCGCGAGCTGCATGCCGCGGCAGCCGCACGCGAGGTGCAGTTCGTCGACGCGCCGGTCTCGGGCGGGCAGGCCGGTGCAGTCAACGGCGCGCTCACCGTGATGTGCGGCGGCGAGCCCGAGGTGTTCGCCCGCGTGCAGCCCGTGATCATGGCCTTCGCGCGCGCGTGCACGCTGATCGGCGGGCCCGGCGCGGGCCAGCTCGCCAAGATGGTCAACCAGATCTGCATCGCCGGGCTCGTGCAGGGCCTGTCCGAAGGCATCGCCTTCGGCGCGGCTGCCGGCCTCGACATGAAGCTCGTGCTCGACGTGATCGGCAAGGGCGCCGCGCAGTCGTGGCAGATGGACAATCGCGGTACGACGATGATCGAGGACCGCTTCGACTTCGGCTTCGCCGTTGACTGGATGCGCAAGGACCTCGGCCTGTGCCTCGACGAAGCCAAGCGCAATGGCGCGTCGCTGCCGGTCACTGCGCTCGTCGACCAGTTCTACGGCGACGTACAGCGCATGGGCGGCGCACGATGGGATACCTCCAGCCTGATCAAGCGGCTGCGCAAGGCCGGCTGATCTCTCTTCCCTTCTCCGACGAACAGGAAACGAAACGATGGCTTACCAGACCACCGCCTCCGGGCTGCAGTACGAAGACGTCGTGCCGGGCGGCGGCGACGAAGCGCAGGCAGGCGACGAAGTCCGCGTGCACTACACCGGCTGGCTCTACGAGAACGGCGCCGCCGGTCGCAAGTTCGACTCGAGCAAGGACCGCGGCGACCCGTTCTCGTTCCCGCTCGGCGCGGGGCACGTGATCCGCGGATGGGACGAGGGTGTTGCGGGAATGAAGGTCGGCGGCACGCGGCGGCTGATCATTCCGCCGGATCTCGGCTACGGCGCGCGGGGGGCGGGCGGGGTGATTCCGCCGAATGCGACGTTGTTGTTCGAGGTGGAGCTGCTGGGGGTGTGAGGAACTCCCACGTCAGCGCACTGCAAGCGCGATCGTGACTCGCAACGTCCGGGGTATCGGACGCGGCGAGTGGAAGTGCCCGTCATTGCGCGTACTTTCGCCCGAGCAATGTGAACATGAGCGCCTGAAGGCACTCGCTCGAGCCATACCCGGAGGCCAGATCCGGAACCGGCATCCGGTTCCAGGCGGGCTAGAGGCAGCACCGGGGCGCGCAACGAGGCATCACCCCGAGCGCATCAGAAGCTGTAGCGCGCCTCCGCCCAGACCCGATCACTGTCGTCGAAGCGGCCGAACATCCCGAGCGGATGGCCGGCGAACACGTCGACTCCGGCGCGAAAGCGCAGGTTCGCGTCGTATTTCCAGGTAAGCATTCCCCGCAGCAACCGATCGCTGCGGTTCAGGCTCGTGATGCCCAGGAACTCGGCATCGACCCGATTCGTCATCTCGCGCGCGACGAGCAGGCTCGCGCCGTTCTCGTAGCGCTTCATGCCCGTATCCCGTTCCTGATTCAGGAACGCACGCTGAAAGAACTGCGCGTTCACGCGCCAGCGATCAGCCGGCGTGAGGTCGACACCGGCGACCCAGTCGAGCGTGCGCAGTTCGGCGACGCCGTCGCTCGCATCGAGCGGCAGCAGCTGGAAGCCGCGTCCGCGCGTGTACACCGCCTCGGCCTTGAAGACGACGCCTTCGAAGTCCTTCGACACGGTGCCGCCGACGCGCGTGACGAGCTCGTGGCGCGGCTCGTAAACGACGGTGGGCGTCGGCCCGGGGACGATCGAGCGAAAGAACGCCGCCTGCGTATCGGGCGCGCGATAGACGAAGCCGGTCCAGTCCCAGCCACCGACGAGCGTCGACAGCCGCACGCCGATGCCGGAATTCGACAGCTTGCGCGACGGGCGGCGTTCGTTCGTGATCGCGAAGTCGAAACCGTCGTAGCGCAGCGGGAACGGATAGAACTCCGCCCCCGGCTCGCCGATGTCGTCGACCTCGGGCCACGGGAGCCAGACGAGCTCGAGGTGCGAGTCGCCCCCGAACCACTCGGCGCGTGCCGCCCACTGCGGAATGCGGATCAGGTCGAACTCGGGCAGCACGGTATCGCGCAGGTCCTTCGCTGAAACGACGTCGGCGAAGAACAGACCGACCATCTCGCCCCAGACGATGTTCTGCTTGCCGAGCCGGAACTCCCAGTTGCCGCGCGAGAAGTCGACGTAGGCCTCGTGCAGGCGCGCCCATGCGCGCTGGTCGTGGCGCACGTCCCGCGGATAGTGATCGGACCACGCGAAGGCGCCGTCGAGGTTCGCTCGCGCAGACAGCCGCCAGCGGTAACCGTCGCCCCAGTCTCCGCGACCGGCGATCTCACCGAGCGTTCGCAGATGCGTGAAGCGACCGGTGCTCGGCCAGGCGTAGGCCATGTCGACCTGCAGCCAGCCGTTCCAGCGCGCGGGCTCGGCGGACATGCCACCGCCGCCAAGCGAGAGGTCGCCGCTGCCGAGGGAAAGGTCGGAGACCTCGTTCTGCGCGAGCGCAAGCGTCGGCGCAGCGAACAACACAAGCGCACCGAGCAGCGCAGTACACAACGCAGCGAACCGCGTCTTCGCGAAACCGAAACGACTCGACGATCCCGCATTCTTCATTGTTCTCGCACCTCCTCGGGCACCGATCCTTCCGGCTGGACCATCGTCCATTTCGAACCATTCCGCACGCCGAGACCGATGATCCGACCGTCCTCGATGCGTACGAGCCGATCGGCGGCAGCGATCACCCGATCGTCGTGCGTGGAGAACACGAAGGTCGTCTTGTACTTGCGGTTGATTGCTTTCATCAAGCGCAGGATCTCGCTGCCCGTGTCGTGATCGAGGTTCGCCGTGGGCTCGTCGGCGAGCACGATACGCGGCTTCACCGCCAGCGCACGCGCGATCGCGACGCGCTGGCGCTGCCCGCCCGAGAGCTGGTTCGGCCGATGCTTCGCATGCTTCGTCAGGCCCACGAGATCGAGGAAGCGCGCAACCCGCTCGTGCCGCTCCTTGTGCCCGATCTCGCGGAACTGCAGCAACGGATATTCGACGTTCTCCCAGGCCGACAGAACCGGGAACAGATTGAAGGTCTGGAAGACGAAACCGACGGTGCGTGCGCGGTAGTCGGCAAGTTGATCCGGCGTGCGTCCGCTCACGTCGTGGCCATCGATCACGATGCGGCCCGCGGTCGGCGTGTCGATGCACCCTATGAGGTTCAGGAGGGTAGACTTGCCGCTTCCCGAAGGGCCGGCGATCGCCAGGAACACCCCTTCGTCGATGCTCAGGTCGACGTCGCGCAGCGCGTCGACCAACTGGGTGCCGAGCCGATACTGTCTCGATACTTGTTCGAGTGTGACGAGCGCCATCGTGGATTCCCGGTCGACCGGGAACGAAGCCGTCGCAACCCGGACCCTGCGAATGTAACCGATCCCTTACGACGAGCCGAACATGCTGTTGTTGATTCGCGCGCGCGTCGCGCTGTCCATTTTTGCCGTCGCTGTCTCGCTCCCGCTCGTAGTGGGTGCACAGGAAACGCCTCCGCTGGAGCCGGAGACGAAAGCGCCCTCCACGACGACAGGCCGCACACAGGCGACGAACGGAGCAAGCTCCGACGACGGCGCATCCGCATCGAGCGCACCCGCCACGCAGAACGACGAAGCGCTCGCGCGCGAGATCGTCGAACGCGCCGACGCAGTACGCTTTCCCAACGAGTCGTTCCAGGTCCAGGTGACGGTGGAATCGACGAGCGGCGGCGAAGCACTCGAGCCGCGGGTCTACCGCATTTCGTCCAAGGGCAACGAGAACACGATCGTGCAGACGCTCGCCCCCGCGATCGAGCGCGGGCAGAACATGCTGATGCGCGCGCGCGAGTTGTGGATCTTCATGCCGAGCGTGTCGCAACCCGTGCGGCTGTCGCTGTCGCAACGGCTCACCGGGCAGGTGGCCAACGGAGACCTCGCGCGCGCGAACTTCGCCGGCGACTACGCGCCAACGCTCGTCGGCAACGAGACGATCGACGGCGTCGACTACCACGTGCTCGAACTGGTCGCGGCGCAGCGCGGTGTCACCTACCCGAAGGTGAAGTACTGGGTGCGGAAGTCGAACATGCATCCGCACAAGGCCGAGTTCTACTCGGTGTCGGGCCGGCTGCTGAAAACCTGCTCGTACGAAGAGTTCGAAAAGCTCGGCGATCGGGTGCGGCCGACGAAGCTCGTGATGACCGACGCGCTGAAGCCGGCGGATGTCTCGGTGATGAGCTACAGCGGTCTGCGGCGCGTGGAGTTGCCGGACCGGTTCTTCACGAAGGACTACATGAAGCGGCTGGATTGATCGGCTCGTTCTGCTGGAATTTCCGTGAACGCGGCTGCCTCCGCAAACGTGCGGATTTGCTCATCGGCGGTTCTTACAATTCCGAAACCATGCCCGCCAGCGAATTCGATTCAGCTACGGCAAGCCGTTGAATCAGAAAAGATTTCTCCTGCTCGGTATTGATTGGCACTAATCCTGCTTCAGCCTGACACCGTGTTGCCGGCTCCGTTCGGGCATTCGCGGCCAACCAGGGACAGGAGAGGAAATGTCGATTCGACCGATGTTGAGCAGGATCACTGCCACGGTTGCGCTGGGTCTTGCGGGCACAAGCGTCGCTTTAGCGGCACCGATGGTGACCGACTGGGAGTACAGCTTGACCACCCAGTGGATCACGAGCGGCCCCGGCGCGCCTACCTACACCTCGGGAAATGGCACCCGGGTCAATACAGCAACGGTTCTCAGCTGGGGCGCCAACAAGGGCGCTTCCGGGAACGTGAATCCCGCTCAGTGGGGAGGACCCAATAGCAGCAATCGTCGCAGCGGCCTGGTGATCACTCCCTCCAGTGCAGTCTCCAACAACGATCTGCTGACCAACGGTGCGGCAGTCAATACCCACACGATCACGCATCACAACAACGAGATCGCCGGCACTTTCGCGACCTTGAGCTCCGCAAGCCTCCTGTCGACGTTGACACTCACTCCGTACGCACCGAATCCGCCCTATGACGGCTCCGGATCGTTGCCCACCCTCACGCGCACGTTCACGGTCAACTTCATCGAAACCAGTAACGTGAACTCGTGCCCGGATGCCGGATCGACATCGAACTGCGACGACATCTTCGTCCTTGCCGCCGGTGATCTGACCCAGATTTTCGATCTCGGAGGCATCACCTACACGATCGAGATCGGTGCGCCCGGTCTGGGTCCGCTGGGTGCGGTCGCCTGCGGTCTGGCGGGTGCCGGGGCGGACTGTCTCGGATTCCGGACACAGGAATTCCAGGCCACATCGCTTACCTTCAACTTCAGCATCAGCGCGCAGGAGCCTACGACGTCGGTTCCGGAGCCAGGCGTGCTGGCGTTGCTTGGCCTCGGCCTCGCAGCGGCCGGACTGCGCAGGCGTCGCGGCCAGGCCTGATTCGGAGTTCCCCTTGGCCTAAACGCCCCGCCTCGGCGGGGCGTTTTGCATAGCACTTCGATCCTGGAGACGAAGCCGCTTCCTCACGAAGCAGGCGCGACTCGCACGCCGTACATCCCGCGTTCAGCGACCGCCCGTCCCCGCGTGCAGGCGAAATATTTCACATCGGGCGCACGATCCCGATAACGACAAGGAGAACAAGAAAAACCTCGACGACAGGGACCGGAAAATTGAACTGCAACACCGTTGCGACCGACAGCGAAACGCTCGACCCACAGACGATCGTCGCGATCGGCGAAGGTGCCGATACCTGGATCCCGCAACCGGTGGCACGCAAACCGCAACCGGTCCCCGCCGCCCCGGGACTGTCGCCCGTCGAACCGGATCTGCTGAGCGTCGATGACGCCGCGTCGAAGCGCAGCACGAGGACACTGCGGGACGATATCGTGCGCTTCAAGATCCGCCTCGCAAACAGCGAGGGCGTGCGCAGTTCCGCGAGCTACCTGATCCAGAAGATGTACGGCTGGCGCGGCTACGCCGTTTCGCCGGTGGCACCCGACCGACGTCCGATCACGATCGTCGCCTCCGACGCCGAACGCGCGCTTGCGACGATATCGATCGGATTCGACTCGAAGGAGAAGCTCCTCGTCGATACGCTGTACGGTGGCGATGTGGATCGACTCCGCGCACAGGGCGCTCGGCTCTGCGAGTTCACGCGGCTGGCGGTAGATCGCAACGAGCAGTCACGCGAAGTACTGGCAATGATGTTCCACATCGCCTACATGTATGCGCGGCGATTCGCGAAGTGCACGGATCTACTGATCGAAGTCAATCCGCGGCACGTGCGGTTCTATCGCGCGATGCTGGGGTTCGAGGTGCTGGGTGAGGAGCGTACCTGCCCGAGAGTGAACGCGCCGGCGGTGCTGCTTCGGCTGGATCTTGCATACTGCGAACAGCAGATCGCTCGGTACGGAGGGCATCGGGAGCTGGCACAGACGATGCGGTCACTCTATCCGCTGGCGTTTTCGCGGAGCGAAGAAGATGGAATCTGCGGGCGGCTGCGGGAATTGGGATAGCCGCTCGCCTCGGTACCGGTCGTTCGCGGGCAGTCTTGTCTGAACCTTCTATCGTGCGGAAAGAATTGGACCAGCGCCTTCTTCGCATTCTGGAAAGCGCGATTCGCGCACCGTCGGCCGACAACCGCTTGCCGATTCGTTTTCGTGTTTCACAGAAGCACATCGACATCATCGCCTCGGACGACTCGTTCGCACCTCGAAGAGGCTACCGGCAGGTCCTTGCGCTTCTTTCCCTCGGCGCAGTCATCGAAAGCATGGCGATTGCCGCCCGAGAGAACAGGCTCGAGCCGACTGTGCAAGTATTCGAGCGCACGGGCCAAGGTGATCCACTCACACGTGTGAATCTGCGCGAGTACGAGCAGGGATCCGATCCGCTCGCGCCCTTCATTGCCCTTCGTCACACGAATCGGCGGCCGTTCTACCGTGGCCCACGAATGACCGATAGTGAGCGCCGGAGCCTCGAAAAGTCGGCCGAGAGCTTCGATCATGGCGTTTCCGTTGAATGGCTAAACGACCCTCAGCGCAGGAGAGAGGCGGTCAGCCTCATCGGGAAGGCAGAGTCGGAGCGCTTCCGAAATAAGGCATTACACGAAGAGCTATTCTCAGCCATCCGGTTCGATCAGGGATGGAAATCGACCACGGACGAGGGCTTGCCCCCCGGCGCCTTGGCTGTCGAGACTATGCTGCGTCCGCTCTTCTCGACTTTTCGCTATTGGCCTGTGATGCGTATCGCAAAGGTCGCTGGTATGCATCGACTTCTCGGATTCCGATCTGCTGGTTTACCCTGCAGGACGGCACCCGATCTTGCCGTCCTGACTACAAGAGAAGTCACTCCTCCTGCGATCCTCGCTTCCGGGCGCGCCTTCATGCGGATCTGGCTGACGATCACGAGTCTGGATCGCGCACTTCAACCTCTTCCTGCGTCTGCCTTGTACGCGCTCGAGGATGCTTTCGATCGAAACATCCCCGATTCTCTACACGTAGAACTCGCGAACGGATGGAGACGACTGGTCGGTCCAGCGATCCCCGTCATGCTCTTTCGAATCGGCAAAGCCCGTCCGGCTGAAATCCATGCGGGACGCCCATCGGTCTCTTCCTTCGTCGCGACCACTTGACCTCGCCGGCGCACCGGGCAAACAGTCGACGGCGACATGATTCAGACGCCAACATCCAGAGATCACTGATCCACTGTCGAAAAATTTGACACCAATAGAGCCGACAGAAATCACGCTCTACCCAAGTAATTGAAAAATAACGATTTTTCGGATTGGCATGACTTCTGCTTATATTTGGTCAAGTCGCCCGGAAGGTGACGAAGCGCGGGTGCCCGCCAAACAGAATCAGGAGCAGCCAACTATGAAAATGTTCAAGCCACGCACGCTCGCCTTGGCGGTAGCGTCGGCCGTCACGCTGGGACTTGCATCGCAGGCCTCGGCAGCCCCGTTGCTGACGATCGACACTTCGGCGATCACTGGCGCCGCCGGAGATCCCACCTACACCGGGGATTTCTTCACAGGATCGTCCACCGAGTTGCTTCAAACAACCAGCGCCACCACCCATTCTGGTGAAGGCTGGCTGTTCATTAATAGCCTGACCAATGGCGCTGTCCCGGTCGCGAACTTTGGCGCAACCAGCACCATTCCGTTCAATCTCTACGTTACTTTTTCCCTGACCGACACCTTGGCTTCCGGCACGATGAACACGGCGGGAAGTAGCTATACATTGAATTCGCTTGATTTCACGGTGTGGGCAGATCCGAGCAAGAATAACACCTATACAAACGCTAACATTGTTGGTGGAGTAACGACTGCTCCCGCGGTTGGCAATACCGGTGACGACATCGTCTTGGCTGTTGGTTCGCTGATCAGTGGGACAGCGGGATTCAACACAGAAGGCGGTGTCTTCCTGAACTGGACTAACTCATTCGCGGTATGCGATGGTGCCGGAACCGCCGATCTTGGCGGTACACAGATTGCGGCCGCTGCGTGTGCAGGCAACACCGGAACGCTATTTTTCGTCGACCCGAAACCGTTTTATGATCTTGCGTTCACGGAGTTCAACAACACTTCTCAAGGTTTTGTAGTGAATCCGCTCACTGACGAGGTAGCCATCAACTCCGCATCGGGCGGCATTGACTTCAACCGCGTCCCGGAACCGGGAGTACTCACGTTGCTCGGACTTGGCCTTGCGGGCATCGGTGCTACCGTCGCACGCCGTCGTAAGGTTGCCTAACCCACTGGAAGTAGCGCCACTGCTATCCGGCGCTATTCCTGAAGAAAGGCCCCCGACGGGGCTTTTCTTTTTGGTGCGCTGGATCTGGAGAAGCTCTTCGATCGAGTCAATTACGACATCCTGGTGCTGGCGCCTATTCCGATGGGCCATGAGAGTTCTCCTTTGGGTGCCGCTCTCATATCAATCATCGCGTCGCTGCCGCGAACGAGCGGATCAGATTGCTCGCCGCAACGTATCCGGCAACGGAACGCGCAGAAATCGAAGCGCCGGGACGATCGCAGCGAACACGGCAGACATGACTCCAATCGCGAAGGCCTCGACGAGCGCGCGCCACGTCAAAGCGATCCGAGCGATATAGCCGGACTCCATGTTGGGCGGCGGGGGCATCGGAATGCCGACCGCCGAAATCAGCAACGACACCAACACCGCGACAAAGAGCCCAATGGCGGCCCCGATCACTCCGAGCAGCAGCGCTTCGATCACAATCAGCTGGAAGACCTGCGCTCCGCGATTGCCCAGAACCCGCATCGTCCCGAACTCGGCCGTTCGCTCGAACACCGTCATGTTGAGGCTGTTGAGCACGCTCATCACCACCAGCACCAGTGCAATCAGCTGCAGGAAGCCGAACTGCCGGTCGTACATCGTGCGCGTGTTCGCATAGAAATCCGAAAGCACGTACCAGGGAATCGCTTCGAGATCGGTGCCACCCAGCTTCGCGGACAGCAACTCGACAGCAGCGGCCGTATCGGCGGTCCGATGCAACTGCACGACGAGCGTGTTCACCTGGTCGGTCTGCGTCAGCTCGTGCGCAGCCTCGAGCGGCATCCGGATCGCGCGGTCGTCGTATTCCTTCGAGACGCTGCGGAAGACACCGACAACTTCCAGATCGAGCAGGTTCAGCGAACCGTCGATCGTCGGCGCAGTGAGACTCACCGCGTCGCCAATCTGCGCCTTGAACTGCTTCGCGACGCCCTCGCCGAGCAGCACGCCGTAGACATCGCCGTCCTGCAAGCCTCGTCCCGCGAGGATCTGCAAGCGAGTACCGAGTCGCGCTTCGGGGTCGGGTTCGATACCCTGCGCCTCGATCGCCAGCTCAACACCGTCCAGCGACAGCAGGCCTGAGAACGACAGCCGCCCCATCGCCTCCTTCACGAGGTCATCGCCGGCAACTTCACGCTTCAGCTCGGTGACGTCGATCAGGTAATCCTGCGGGGAAGCACTGCCGCCCTCCCGGAATCCGCGCTTGGCGATCTGGATGTGGCCCAGCTGCGCGCTGATCGTCGCCTCGCCGAGCTGCTCGAAGACGTCCTGGATGAAGCCGGCGGCGAGCACGAGACCGACCACGCCGAAGGCGATCGTCGCGATGCCGAAAAGGCTGCGGCGCAGATTGCGGATCAGGTTGCGCCAGGCGAGTCGGAACAGCAGGGTAATCGGCATCGTGAACTTTCAGCGACCGACGCGCAGCGCGTCGACGATGTTCAGGCGTGAGGCGCGCAACGCCGGCAACAACGACGCGATGATCGACGTGAGAACGGCGAACAGCAGAGCGATTGCGGCAATGCCTGGCGTGAACGCGATCCCGCCAATGAAGCCGCGCGCCATGCCCGGTGGCGGCGGCATCGGAATTCCGACGCTGCTGATCAAAAACGCGAGCAACCAGCCGAGGACCACGCCGAGGACCCCGCACGCCACCCCCAGGATCAAGCCCTCGCCCACGAACAGGCGCGCCACCGCCGAGCGGGTGCGCCCGAGCGCCATCATCGTGCCGATCTCCGACGTGCGTTCCATCACGTTGCGCGCCAGCGTGTTGCTCACCGAAAGCAGCACGATCGCAACGATCACCCCACGCACGACAGCGAGCTGGCTCGAGAACAGCTGCACGGTCTTGTTGTAGAAATCGGCAATCTCGCGCCAGGCCTTCACCTGCACGCCGTCACCGTCGAGCGCCGCTTTCAGTGCGCCAACCGCTTCTTCGGTATCGGAGGTACGCGGCAGTACGCCGACGAACTTCGAGATCGATTCGTCGCGCAGCAGCGCCTGCGCCGTCTGCAGTGGAAGGCGCAGGGCGCGGTCGTCGTAGGCTTTGGTCGAGGTATAGAAGATTCCCGCGACCTGCGCTTCGATCGCATTCACGCCACCCGCTGCGGTCGTGACGAGCAGCGTCACCACGTCGCCGACACCCACACCGAGATTCTTCGCCAGGCCCTCACCGAGCAGCAGGCTTCGTTCGTCGATCGACTCGAGCGGCCTGCCATGCTCGACGACGAGCTCACTGGAAAGCGTCTGCTCGCGCTGCGGCTCCACACCCTCGCCGACGAACGAGATCGTCCGCTCGCCATGACTCGCCAGGCCGACGAAGGAGAGCTTCGCCGCCACCACGGCACCAGGAAATTCGCCGAGCGCCTGCTCGATGGTGGGGCGAAGCGCGGCGAGTGCCGCAGGCGCTTGCCCGGAATCGACGTCCGCCGGAAGGATCTGGAAATGGCCGAGGCTCGAACGCACGATCGCCTCCCGGAAGTCGACGAAGATGCGCTCGATGAATCCGTCAGCGAGGATCAGCGCCACGGTACCGAAGACGATGGCCAATCCCGCCATCGACCACCGTTGCGGCTCGCGCAGGAACGCCAGCCAGAACTTCAGCCTGTTCATCGGCTCGAGGCTTCGGCCGCGGCCATTCCCCGGTACCGCCTGCGCACGATCGACATCAGCAGGCGCTGGATGGGATTGCGATTGCCACCTGGCCGCCAGGTACGCACGTATCGATTGCGGTACGCGTCGAACTGCAGGCACCACGGCGCAGCGAGCACCCTGCCGCGCCCGAGCAGGATCTTGAGCGCCTCGACGCCGGCAATGCCTGAGCACAACTGGCAGGCCATGCCGGTCGATGGCCCCTTGTGCGTGGCGAGGCTGACGGCCGAGGGGTCGACGAGATAGGTGCTCTGCAGGAACGCGGGCGACAGCCCGACGAGGAAACGAACCGAACGCTCGGTTTCGTCGCAGCCCTCCCAGCGGAAGTACTCCTCGAAGCTCATGCGCCCCGGGATAAAACTCAGCAGCGCGGCACCCATTCCAATCGGCGCGACGGTGACGGCGGGAATCCTCCGCTCGGCGCATGCATCGAAAACCGCCTTGCGCGCGTCGAAAGCGAAGAAATCGAGTCCGTCGACGTACAGGTCGACGTCGCGCAGGAACGCGTCGATGTTCTGCGCCGTCATCCCCTCGTCGAAGCGTTGCAGTTCGACCTCGGGGTTGATTTCGCGCGCCATGCCCGCCAGAACGTCGACCTTCGGCAGCTCGAGCGTGCTCATCATCGCGCCCGCCTGCCGGTTGAAATTCGCCAGGCCGAAGCGATCGAAATCGGCGATCGAGAAGGCGCCGATGCCGAGCCGCGCGAGCGTGATCAGATGCGATCCGCCGACGCCACCCAATCCGGCGATCGCGACGCGCTTGCCGCGCAGCACCTGCTGCTCGGCGCGCGTCACCCACCCGATGTTGCGCGAGAAGGCGTCGTCGTAGGAAAAAAGGGGCCGGTTATCGGCGTTCACGGCGATCCGGAGGAAATGGTCGAAGCGTAGCTGCGCGAGAGCTCGAATCGGGGTAAACCCGCAAGCGCGAGTGCGGACGTACTTTACGTCATATGGCCGACGGGTCTCGCACCGATGCGCCGTCCGGTGGAGAGCGCGCTATGGCCGGCAGGGTAAGACCCTCAAGTTAGAGCAACGCGCCGGCATATACTTGGTCATCGATAGGTAGCTGGCGAGCGCGTCCTGATCACCCGTCGTGGCGTTCCCGTTGCGCAACTTGTCGCGCCACCCGAGCGCAACGAGCCCGTCGCGGACGATCGACGCGAACGGGTCGCGAATGCATTCGCCGCGCTGAAGCAGCATCGCAGGAACCGATCGCTGGGCGGCCCTGTGCGGGAAGCGATCGAAGAAGGCCGCGACTGAATGCGCTTCGTGCTCGACAACTCGGTCGTCTCGGGCTGGTACCTCGACGACCAGGCGAACGAATACATGGAAGCGATCGCAGAGCGGCTGCTCGGCGACCAGGCGATCGTTCCCGCAATCTGGGAGCTCGAACTGGCCAACGTCCTTCGAAAGGCGTGCCTGCATCGTCGTCTGGATGCCGGATCCGCACAGGAAATCCTGTTGCGAATCGCCGAGTTGCCGATCGAGGTCGATCGTCAGCCAACACCGTCGTCCGAACTGCTTGCGCTATCGCTGCGCTTCGGACTGAGTTCGTACGACTCAAACTACCTCGCACTCGCACTACGCCTGCAGGTTCCAGTGACAACCTGTGTCGAAGCGCTGCGCGATGCGGCGCTTGCGGCGGGCGTAGGGCTGGTTCGCGGCGCCGGTAGTTGGAGCGGCTGAGCCTGTCCGTCAGACGAGTGTCACTGCACGCGGAAAATCGTCGCGAGGTCGGGCGCGTCGATCACCTGATCGATCCACTGGCCGATCCGCACAGGATCGGCTGAAGCGATGCGCTGCCGGATCTCGGGAGAAACGTCGCCGAAGCGCCGCTCGAGCAGGCGAAGCAGGACCGTTATCTCGGCTTCGTGGCGCCCTTCTTCGCGCCCCTCCTGCAACCCTTTCCGGTGCGCCTTGCGCTCGGCGGCTCGCGCCTTGCGTTCGAGCTCGGCCAGGATGTTGTCGGGAAACATGCTCTGGACCTCCGCCAGATCGTCCGTCTCGGGAATGTTAGCTTCGGGCATCCGGTGCCGCAATCGACGGTTCAGCCAGATCGCGAAGCCACGCCGCAGGCGCCGGTGCTCCTCGCCCGAGAGCCACTCGAGCAGGTGCGCGATCACCGTGCGGAAGTCCGCTGATGTGCGCGCCGCCTCCAGCCGGAACAGCGCGCCGGCCAGGTTGCGCAGCGGCAGTTCGGCCATGACCAGACGCCGCTCGTCGATCAACAGGTAGCGTGCCTGCGCCTGATATGGCGCGAGCCGCCGGCGGCGGCGCCAGCAGAAGCGCATCGAACGCCAGCGGCGCACGCCACGGCGCCTGCCCGTTGTAGAGCACGATCGGCAGCACTGCAGGCAGCCGGCCCCCGGGCCCGATCTCGCTGCGCGCGACGAGATCCTGGTACAGCAGCCCGACGTAGACGTGCATGCGCAGCGCCATCCACGGATCGGAGGCCGACTGGAACTCGAGCAGCAGGTAGACGTAGAACCATTTGCGATATCGGCCTCATGCATCGGCCGTACTTGTTCGAAGCCTCAGGCGGAGTAGTCCGGTCGATCAGGCGCCGAACGGAGCAATACCCCCGCGGCGTCCTGCAGGATGTGCCGTACGCAGCCGCGACAGGAAAGGAAGGCGACATCCGGATCGATACAATGATCGTTTACCAGCGCCTACTTTCTGCTCAATGACCGACCCCACGGCCGACGCAACCAAACCTCTCTCAGGCGCCGGCTCCGCCCCGAGCCACTTCATCCGCGCAATCATCGAAGAGGATCTGCGGACGGGCACGCACGCCGGCCGCCCCTGGAGCAAGAGCCCGGGTCCGCTCGCGCTGCAGCGCGGCGCCCCCGTCGACCCCGCCCCCATCCGCACGCGCTTCCCCCCGGAGCCCAACGGCTACCTGCACATCGGCCACGCAAAGTCGATCTGCCTGAACTTCGGCCTTGCCACGGAATTCGCCGGCCGCTGCCACCTGCGCTTCGACGACACCAACCCCGAGAAGGAAGAGCAGGAATACGTCGACTCGATCATCGAGGCGGTGCACTGGCTCGGCTTCGAATGGCGCGACGAGCACGAAGACAACCTGTACTTCGCGAGCGACTACTTCGAGTGGTTCTACGAGATGGCCGAATGGCTCGTGCAGGCGGGCCACGCGTATGTCGATTCGCAGAGCGCCGAGGAGGTGCGCGCGAACCGCGGAACGCTCACCGAGCCCGGACGCGCTTCGCCGTTTCGTGATCGTTCTCCGGACGAGAACCTGCGACTGCTGCGCGAGATGCGCGCCGGCCAGCACGCCGAAGGCACGCAGCTGCTGCGCGCGAAGATCGACATGGCGTCGCCGAATCTCAACCTGCGTGACCCGGCGCTGTACCGCATCCGCTTCGCCGCGCATCACCGCACCGGTGACACGTGGTGCCTCTACCCGATGTACGACTACGCGCACCCGCTCGAGGACGCGCTGGAGAACATCACGCACTCACTGTGCACGCTCGAGTTCGAGGATCATCGTCCGTTGTACGACTGGCTGCTCGAGCGGCTGGCCGAAGGCGGCTTCTTCGCGCGGCCGCTGCCGCAGCAGATCGAGTTCGCGCGGCTCAATCTCGAATACACGATCACCAGCAAGCGCAGGTTGCAGGCGCTCGTGCGTAGCGGCGCGGTCGACGGCTGGGACGACCCGCGGATGACGACGATCGCAGGTCTGCGTCGGCGCGGCTACACGCCCGAAGCGATCCGCCTGTTCTGCGACCGCATCGGCGTGACGAAGTCCGACGCGTGGATCGAGATGACAGCGCTCGAGCAGGCACTGCGTGACGATCTCGAGCCGAAGGCAGCGCGCGCGATCGCCGTGCTCGATCCGCTGAAGCTCGTCCTCGACAACTGGCCCGAAGATCGCATCGACGACTGCGAGGCGCCGGTGCATCCGCAGCGCCCGGAGCTTGGACGGCGGCACTTTCCGTTCGCACGTGAGTTATGGATCGAGCGCGAAGACTTCGCCGAGACGCCGCCGAAGGGTTTTTTCCGCTTGTACCCCGGCAATCGGGTGCGGCTGCGCTACGGCTACGTGATCGAGTGCACCGGCTGCGAGAAGGACGACGACGGCAACGTCATCGCGGTGCATGCGAACGTGATGCCCGATTCGAAGTCGGGCACGCCGGGCGCAGACACGTACAAGGTCAAGGGCAACCTGCACTGGGTTGCGGCACGAGCGGCGGTCGATGCCGAAGTGCGGCTCTACGAGCGGCTCTTCACCGAGGCGCAGCCGGGCGCCGGGGGAACGGATCCGCTCGATTCGCTGAACGCTTCATCGAAGCGCATCGTGCAGGCGAAGCTCGAGCCGGGGGTCGGGCTGATCGAGGCCGAGACGCGACTGCAGTTCGAGCGACACGGCTACTTCGTGGCCGACCGCCTCGATCATCGGGAAGGCCGGGTGGTGTTCAACCGCGCGGTGAGCCTGAAGGAGTCGAGAAGCAATCCGCGGCGCTGACCAGACCAACGGGGACTCGAACCATGAATGCCCGTGACAACGAAGCCGCACTGCTCGCACGCTGCGTTGCCGTGGCGCGGGATACGACGCAAGCCGCGCGGGATCAGCACGAGGCAAACCTGTTCCAGCTGGCGGCGATGGTCGTCGGACCCCGCTTCCCTGGCGAGTCCGCCTCGATACCGATACCTGCAGCTACATCCTTCGCAAGCGACCGGAATCGGTACATCGCCGATTTCGCTCGCTCGGGCAGGATGCGCTCGCCGTCTCGGCCATCGTCGCAGCAGAACTGCACTACAGTGCACACCGTCATCCCGTACGCAGCGAAGCCATACGCGCAGAGATTGTCGATTTCCTCTCTCGGCTCATTGTGCTGCCCTGGCAGGCCGAGGAACAGTACGCCGGCGTTCGGTTCACGCTGGAGTCACAGGGCAAGACGATCGGCAACAGCGACCTGCTGATCGGTGCGCACGCGCTCGCAGCAGGCGCCACGCTGGTAACGAACAACCTCGCCCACTTCGGGCGCATCGAAGGCCTGCGCTGCGAAAGCTGGGTTTGAGGGGTCAGAAAGAACCGGGGTCTGACCCCGGTTCTCTCAGCGTCCGATCACCGCATCCCCGACGAACGGATTGCTCGCGCGCTCGTCTCCGAAACTCGACATCGGCCCATGCCCCGGCACGAAGGCGACGTCGTCGCCGAGCGGCCACAGCTTCTCCGTGATCGACGCGATCAGCGTCGCGTGGTCGCCGCGCGGGAAGTCGGTGCGGCCGATCGAGCCCTGGAACAGCACGTCGCCGACGATCGCGAGCCGTGCCGATTCATGAAAGAAGATGACGTGGCCGGGCGTATGGCCGGGCGTGTGCCGCACCTGCAGCTTCTGTCGACCGAACTCCACGCTGTCGCCATCGACCAGCCAGCGGTCGGGCTCGAAGGCCGCGGCACCGCGCATGCCGAACATCGCACCCTGCTCGCCGAGTTGCCC
This sequence comes from uncultured Limnobacter sp., assembly GCA_964538505.1. Taxonomy (GTDB): domain Bacteria; phylum Pseudomonadota; class Gammaproteobacteria; order Burkholderiales; family Burkholderiaceae_E; genus Zeimonas. Next base: position 29,212 of record CAZIDY010000022.1, read on the forward strand.
GATCCAGAAGCGGTCTTCCTCGTGCGGGCCTTCGATCGGCACGCCATGACGCTGCGCGTAGGCGCCGGCCTGGCCGCAGTGGTCGATATGCCCGTGCGTGAGCAGCACCTTCTCGAGGCGCGCGCCCTGCGAGCCGAGCGCGGCGTCGATGCGATCGAGATCACCACCCGGATCGACGACGGCCGCACGCAGCGTCTCCTCGCAGACGAGCACCGAGCAGTTCTGCTGGAACGGCGTGACGGGCACGATGAGCAGCTTCATGTACCGCTCCAGGCGTGCGCGCGCAGCGCATCGATCGGGATGATGCGCAGCGCGGCCTCGTGTGTCGCCTCGAGGACGACGGGCGGTGCGACTCCGGCCTGCCAGGCCTCGAGCCAGCGTGCGGCACACAGGCACCAGCGGTCGCCGGGCTTCAGGCCAGCGAAGCGCCATTCGGGATGCGGCGTGACGAGGTCGTTGCCCCGTGCGAGCGAGAAGGCGAGGAAAGTCTCGTCGACACGCACGCAGACGGTGTGCTGGCCGGGGTCGTCGCTGTCGGCCTCGCAGCAGCCGGTGCGAAGAAAGCCGGTGAGCGGGTCGTACGAGCAGGCGAGCAGCGGGCCGCCGAGCACGTTGCGGGAGGGGATCGTCTCGATCATGCGGGCGATGCGGAGTCGAGGTGCGGAGATTTTCGTCTCTTATACCATCGGCGTTGATGAACGATCGCTTTCCGTTCTTCCCGCCGATTCCGGAGCTGCTGCGCGCGTTCCGGAACGGGGACGACTCGCCACTCGAGGTGCTCGAGCGCTGCTTCGCCGCGATCGACGCACGCGACGGCGTCGTCAACGCATTGCCGACGCGTGTCGAGCGCGATGTCGCGCGCAAGAGCGCCGATCGCGTTGCGGCGCAGATCGCCCGCAACGAAGCGGTCGGGCCACTCGCCGGCCTGCCCTACTGCGCGAAGGACACGCATGCCACCGCCGGACTGCGCACGACCTGGGGCTCGCCGATCTTCTCCGCACACGTCCCGACCGCGCATGACCCGGTCGTGCAGCGCGTGCTCGACGCCGACGCGGTGTTGATTGCGAAATCGAACACCCCCGAGTTCGCCGCCGGCGCGCAGACCTTCAACCCGGTGTTCGGTGCGACCCGCCACCCTTTCGATCCGTCGCGAACCGTCGGGGGCTCGTCGGGCGGCGGCGCAGCGGCGCTCGCGTGCGGAATGACGATCGTCGCCGACGGCTCCGACCTGGGCGGCAGTCTGCGCAACCCGGCGAGCTTCTGTGGTGTCGTCGGGATGCGGCCGAGCTCGAGCGCCGAGCCTTCGCTCCGGAACGCAGCGAATACGTTCAGCACGCTGAACCAGATCGGTGCGATGGCGGCACGCGTCGCCGACCTGCGCATCGCGCATCGTGCGATCCGCCGGCCTTCGACGCGTCGGCCGTTGGACGACTGGCTCGCGGGCTGGGACGCGGAGGCCCGGCAGCGCGCCAGTGGTGCTTCACGACCGCTGCGACTCGCGTGGTCGATCGACTGCGGCGGCTCGATGCCGCTTGCTCGCGCAGTGCGTACGGCCTTCGAGCGTGCGATCGAGCGGCTGCGCGACAGCGGTGTCGAGCTCGTCGAGGCGTGGCCCGATCTGTCTGGCGCCGACGAATGCTTCCAGGTGTTGCGTGCCGAGCACTTCGTCGAGAACTGGGCCGAGCTGTATGCGACGCACCGTGCGCAGATGAAGGACACCATCGTCTGGAACATCGAACAGGGGCTCGCGCTGGACGTCGCGCGCGTCGCTGCGGCCGCGCGCTCGCGGTCGGCGATCTTCGAGCGGGTTGCCGGCTTCGTCGCGGGCTTCGATGCATGGTTGCTGCCGACGGCGCAGGTGTTGCCGTTCTCGATCGACGTTGCGTACCCGACCGAGATCGACGGCGTGCCGCTTCGTACGTACATCGACTGGGTGGCGAGCTGCTATCGGATCACGGTCAGCGGACATCCGGCTTTGACGCTTCCGGCGGGTTTTGCACGGAGCGCAGGGGATGGCGGCTCGGCGCTACCGGTGGGTCTGCAGCTCGTCGGCCGGTTCGGCGAGGACGAGGCACTGCTCGACGTTGGGGAGCGCGTGGAGGGGATGCTTGCAGCGTTGAACGACGGGCGGCCGAGGCTGATCGCACCAGTGGGCTGAGCTTGGTCTGGTCGGTGCCGGCCGCCGACGGCTGACGGCTGACGGCTGACGGCTGACGGCTGACGGCTGACACGGTATGCGCGGTCGGCGGCGTTGTCCGCGCTCGAATGCCTCCGAAAGAAGCTCGATCGGTGTTGTGCCAGCCCGTCGAGGGCGGGTCGTCAACTTTCGAGCCACAAAAACGAGCGCCTGCATTCGTGGAATCGATTCCACGAACAATATCGCCACAAATTGTGGCTCGAATCGTGCTGTTCGGGCTGCCGAGCTGCCGCGCTGCCGGGCTGCCGGGCTGCCGGGCTGCCGGGCTGCCGGGCTGCCGGGCTGCCGGGCTGCGGCTGCGGCGCTGCGGCGCTGCGGCGCTGCCGAGCTACCGAGCTACCGGTCCCCACCTCAAAGCACCAGCGGCCGATTCGGCAACTCATCGACATCCGCCGCGCCTGCCTCCCGCGGAAACGCAGCTGCCAACAGCCGGTCGATCCGGTCGATTGCCTCGAGCGTTCCCTCCTCGAAGCGCCCCTCACGATAGGCCCCGCTCAACGCATCGCAGATCTCGCGCCAGCACCCTTCGTGGATCTTCGCCGCGGCAGCGCGATCGGCAACGATCTCCACTGCGTGGTCTGCGAGCAGCACGTAGAGCAGCACGCCGTTGTTCGCTTCGGTGTCCCAGACGCCGGTATGCGCGAACACCTCCATCGCACGGTCGCGCGACGAGCGGCCACGCCAGGCCTCGCGGACGGGCAAAGAGGCTTCGACCGCGAAGCACAGCTCCGCCGAATGATCGCGCTCGCTGCGCTGGATCGCTTCCTCGATCTTCGTCAGCGTCGCATCGGAAAAGGCACGGCGTGCAGCGGAGGAGCCGTGTCGCAGGTGCGCCCAGCAGCGGGCCAGGGTTCGCGCCATCGTCGCCTCCCTCACCAGCCGCCGGAGGCGCCGCCGCCGCCGAAACCGCCGCCGCCCCCGCCGAAGCCGCCGCCGCCTCCGCGAAAGCCGCCTCCGCCACCCCAGCCGCCGCCGAAACCGCCCGGAAATCCGCCCGGGCCCGAGCGCCAGGTGTGCCGCCCGGTGCGACCCATCGGCGCACCGGTCGAGAACATCGTCAGCAGCACCAGAAAGAGAAAGAAGCCGCCGACGCCGGCGAGCATCGCCGACGCGCCGCCGACCCAGCTCGCGACGCCGCCGAGTGCACCGCCGAGCATCGAACCGAGCACCCGGCCGAAGATCGAGCGAACGATGAGGCCGACGACGAAAGCGCCCATCAGCAGTGCGACCCAGTCGGTGTCCTGCTGCGAAGAGCCGCCGCGTGCGTCGCCGCTCCACGCTGGCGGCAACGCCTCGCCTTCGATCAGCCGCGCCAGATCGCCGACCGCGGCCTGCAGCCCACCCGCGTAGTCGCCCTGCCGGAAGCGCGGCGTGATCGACTCGTCGATGATGCGTCGCGCATAGGCGTCGGGAATCGCGCCTTCGAGTCCGTAGCCGACCTCGATGCGCACGCGTCGATCGTCCTTCGCGACAATGATCAGCACGCCATCGTCGACCGCCTGGCCGTCTACCGTGCCGCGACCGATCTGCCACTCGTCGGCGACGCGGATGCCGAATTGCTCGATCGCTTCGGGCCGCGTCGTCGGCACGACGAGTATTGCGACCTGCGAACCCTCACGCTCCTCGAGCGCCGCGAGCTCGGCTTCGAGCGACTGCTGCTGCGGCGGCGTGAGCGTGCCGGTGAGGTCGGTCACGCGGGACTGCAGCGGCGGAACCGGAACGAGGTTCTGCGCGAGTGTCGGCACCACGAGCGCCGGCAGGATGAGCAGCGCCAGACCGGCAATCGCGATCGAGCGCAACGGATGCCGAGGCCGCAGCGATCGCCGCGGATGCAGCATCCACGCGAAGGCACGGAACACGGCCACCCCCGCCGCCGCCCGCACGACGGCGACGGCCTCGCGCGTCACTTGGTCGCGCCCTGAGGCCGATTGAAGTCGACCGTGGGCGGGCGCGAGATCGCTTCCTCGTTCTCCACCGTGAACTGCGGCCTCGCCTCGTAGCCGAAGACCATCGCGGTGAGGTTCACCGGGAAACGTCGCACGAGCACGTTGAAGTTCTGCACCGCTTCGATGTATCGCCCGCGTGCGACGGCGATGCGGTTCTCGGTTCCCTCGAGTTGCGCCTGCAGGTCGCGGAAGTTCTGGTCGGACTTCAGCTGCGGATAGTTCTCGGCCACGACCAGCAGTCGCGACAGCGCGCTGCCGAGGTTGCCCTGCGCCTGCTCGAACTGGCGCAGCGACGCCGGATCGTCGGGATTCACCTGCACCTGTCCGACGCGCGAGCGCGCTTCGGTGACGCCGAGCAGCACCTCGCGCTCCTGCTCCGCGAAGCCCTTCACCGTCTCGACCAGGTTGGGAATCAGGTCGGCGCGGCGCTGGTACTGATTGATCACCTCCGACCATGCCGACTTGGTGGCTTCGTCAGCCGACTGGATGTCGTTGTAACCGCAACCGGACAGGCCGATCGCCAGCGCCAGCGCGCCGAGCACCTGCAGGATTCGCCGCATGCATGTCCCCTTCGAGTGAGTAAAAAACGGTTCGCCGAGGCGCTGCGCGCCACCGGACTTTCGCCGAAGGCACTTTCGCACCCCGGCATGTTCACGACAACGGCTGTCGCGTCAGCGCCCCGTGCGCAACGCGGCGAACTCGCGCCGGAACTTCGCGAGCTTCGGCGAGATCACCGCCGAGCAGTATCCCTGATACGGGTTGCGTTCGTAATAGCGCTGGTGATATTCCTCGGCCGGAAACCATTCGCCGAGCGGGACGACCTCGGTGACGATGCGATCGTCGAACACCGGCGCACCGCCCTCGCCGTCGCCGCTTTCGAGCCGGGCAATCCTCTCGAGCGCCTCGCGTCGCTGCGTTTCGTCGACGTGGAAGATCGCCGAGCGATACTGCGTGCCGACATCGTGACCCTGCCGGTTCAGCGTCGTCGGATCGTGGATGCCGAAGAAGACCGCGAGCAGCTCGCGATAGTTCACCTGCTGCGGATCGAACTCGATGCGCACCGCTTCGGCATGGCCGGTGTCGCCGCCGCACACGGCTTCGTAGCCCGGATTGCGCACGGTGCCGCCGGTGTAACCCGACTCGACTGACAGAACGCCACGCACCTCGCGGAACGCGGGTTCCAGGCACCAGAAGCAGCCGCCCGCGAATACGGCGACCTCGCGCTTCGCTCCGTCCTTCGTTTCTTCGTCGTTCATGAATCGTGTCACGCGTTCATCCCTGGAATGCGAGCGAGCCGAGGACCAGGCCCCAGACACTCGTCGCGACGATCATCGCGGCGCTCGAGCCGATCAGGAATTCTCCGCTTTCCTCGTCCCCCACGTCGAGCAGGATGCGCGCGCCGACGAGCAGCAGGCCCTTCATCGCAACCTCTCGTTCGGACGTAGTCTCGCGTCCGGTGCCGCTCGAGAAAACGCAAGTTGCGTGCCCAGCGGGAGGGGGTTGCGTGGGCGGGCGGCAGCGCGCGCCTGCCGCCCGTGGCCCTGCCGCGCGAGCCTGCTAGGACGAAGGCTGCTGCATGCGCCCGTCCGCCGATCGCTGCGACGGCTGCGCCGACGTCACCGGCTTGCGACGCGGCGTCTCCTGCGCCTTGCGGGCCGCTTCCTCGCGCGCACGCTGCATCGTCGTGTGCAACTGCACCGCGCCGTTGTGATACTGCACGGGCCAGCCGATGCCGCGGAAGTCGTACTCGGCCGCGGCACGCAGCGTGAAGTACGGGTCGGCCAGATGCGGGCGGGCAAGCGCGACGAGGTCCGCGCGCCCGGCGACCAGCAGCGTGTTCACCTGGTCGGCGGTGGTGATCGCACCGACGGCCATCGTCGCGATGCCCGTCTCGAGCCGAACCTGCTCGGCGAAGGTGGCCTGGTACATGCGCCCGTAGAGCGGGCGCGAAGCCGGATCGGTCTGCCCGGTGGAGACGTCGATGAGATCGCAGCCGGCCGCCTTCATCGCGCGTGCAATCTCGACGGTGTCTTCCCCGGTGAGGCCGCCCGGAATCCAGTCGGTCGCCGACAGGCGCACGCTGACCGGCTTCCTGCGCGGCCATACGGCGCGCACCGCCTCGAGCACCTCGAGCGGAAAGCGCATGCGCGCGGCGAGGTCGCCGCCGTAGGCATCGGTGCGCCGGTTCGTGACCGGCGACAGGAAGCTCGCGAGCAGGTAGCCGTGCGCCATGTGCAGCTCGAGCATGTCGTAGTCGGCGCGATCGGCGAGGATCGCCGAGCGGCAGAACTGCTCGACGACGCGGTCCATGTCGGCGCGTGACATCTCGCGCGGCGTCTGGTTCACGCCCTCGCGGTACGGAATCGGCGACGCCGACAGCAGCGGCCAGTTCGGATGACCCCCCTTCTCCGGCAGCGGCCAGTCCATTTCCTCCCATCCGAGCTGGGTCGAGCCCTTGCGCCCGGCGTGTCCGATCTGCATGCACAGCTTGGTGTCGGTGTTCGCGTGCACGAAATCGGCGATGCGCCGGAACGCGTCGGCCTGCTCGTCGTTCCACAGGCCGGTGCAGCCCGGGGTGATGCGGCCCTCGGGCGAGACGCAGGTCATCTCGACGAAGACGAGCCCCGCGCCACCCAGCGCGCGCGAGCCGTAGTGCACGAGGTGCCAGTCGCCGGGCATGCCGTCGACGGCCGAGTACTGCGCCATCGGCGACACGACGACGCGATTGGGAATCCACATCTCGCGCAGCCGGAACGGTGCGAACATCGGCGGCGCCTGCAACCATGAAGGTTGCGCATCGCCGGCGTGCTGCGCGTCAGCATCCTGCTGTTGCGTGAGCAGCGCACTCGATGCACGACGACGCACGGCACCATTGCCTTGCGACTCGCCGTTGGCTCGGGACTCGCCATTGCCCCGCGCGGAGGCCGATACGACCGGAATGCCGAGCGCGTCGGCCTGCTGCCGGTTCCACCATTCGGTGGCGCGCTCGACCAGCGCCGGATCGCGCAGCCGCAGGTTCTCGTAGGTGATCTGCTTGCTTCTCGTGAGCAGCGACACGTTGAACTGCATCGGATCCAGGTCCCAGAAGCGACGCACGTTCTCGAACCAGACGAGCGAGACGTTCGCCGAATGCGCGATGCGTCCGACCTCGTCGCGGCGCGCTTCCTCGTAGGCTGCGAGCGCGCTGTCCATCGTCCGCACGAGCGTTTCGCCGCGCATCGAGTCATCGAGATGCGCGACGAGTGCGTCGTGCAGTGCGATCGCGTCCTCGAGCGCGAGCTTCGTTCCGGAGCCGATCGTGAAGTGCGCGGTGTGCGCCGCGTCGCCCATCAGCACGAACTGCGTGTCGCGCTCACGATGGCGCCAGGTGCGGCACGAGATCGTGGGGAACTGTCGCCAGAACGAGCGGTTGGCCAGCACGCGCGCGCCTTTCAGGTCGTCGGCGAACAGGCGCTCGACCAGCGCCACGGTAGCCGCCTCGTCCTGCACGCCCAGGCCGGAAGCGAGGAAGGCTTCGTCGGTCGTCTCGATGACGATCGTCGATTCACCCGGCCGGTACTGGTAGGCATGCATGTTCCAGATACCGCCGTTCTCGTCCTCGCGGAAGCTGTAGTAGAAGCCGGGGAGCGGCATCTTCGCGCCGAGCCAGACGAAGCGGTTCGTGCGCTGGTCGACCGACGGCTCGAACTCGTCCTTCCACGCCTCGCGCACGGCGCTGTTGATGCCGTCGGCGGCGATGACGAGATCGGCGCCGAGGTGCGTGTGCACGCCCGGGTCTTCGGTCTGGTAGCGAACGGGGATGCCGAGCTCCGCGCAGCGGCGCTGCAGGATCTGCAGCAGCGCAAGCCGACCGATGCCGGAGAAGCCGTGCCCCGACGACCGCAACAGATTGCCCTTGTACTGGACGATGATGTCATCCCAGTACGCGAAGTTGGCGGCGATGTCGCGGTGTGTCGGCTCGTCCGCGGCGAGCAGATTGCCGAGCGTCTCGTCCGAGAGCACGATCCCGAAGCCGAAGGTGTCGTCGGGCCGGTTGCGCTCGACCACGTCGATGCGCGCGCGAGGGAAGGACTTTTTCAGCAGGATCGCGGAATACAGGCCGGCAGGGCCGCCGCCGATGACGTCGATGCGCATGAGGTCTCCACCTTGATGCGACGCGCGAGGTGCACGCCTTTCGAAACGCACGCGGTTGCGCACGATTTGCTTCAAGTTTAAAGTAATTTTTCGTCGATGCAACCGGGAGACCCTTCGATGCACAAGACCGTCCTGCAGCCTGCCGGCTGGACCAAGCCGCGCGGCTACGCGAACGGCATCGCCGCGCGCGGCACCGTGGTATCAGTGGCCGGCCAGGTCGGCTGGAACGGGCGCTGCGAGTTCGAGACCGACGACTTCGTCGGACAGGTGCGGCAGGCGCTCGCCAACATACGTGCGGTGCTCGCTGAAGCGGGCGGCGGCCCCGAGCACATCGTGCGGATGAACTGGTACATGACCGACCGCAACGAGTACCTGTCGGGCGGCAAGGCGCTCGGCGCCGCGTACAAGGAGTTCATGACCGACGCCGACGGCGTCGTGCACTACCCGACGATGACCGCGATGCAGGTCGTCGCGCTGATGGAGGAGCGCGCGAAGATCGAGATCGAGGTGACGGCGGTGGTGCCGGTCGCGATGTAGGCGCAGGCACGGATAGGCGCACGCGCGTAACGCACGGCGTGCGCGAGGCGCACCGCCACATCGACCGCGGTGCGTACAATTCGTCGGTGAATCGTGCGTGGGCTCGAGCGGGGATCCGATGATCCGTGTCCATCGGGAGGCGTTGAAGCCGTTTGCGAGCAAGTACATCTGGTGGAAGACACCGGACGAGGCGGTGGCGCGGCCCGAGCGCGTGATCGCGCAGGTGATGAACCTCGGCGACTACGCCGATGTCCAGGCGCTCATCGCGGAAGTCGGGGAAGACGTGTTGCGGAAGGTGCTGGCCGGCGCGGAAGCAGGCCAGTTCAACGAGCGCTCCTGGGCCTATTGGCACTACCGCCTCGGCGTTTCGCAACTCGGGCAGGTTCCAGCGCTGCCCGTTCGGCGACTCCCATGATTGGAAGATTCGAAGCCCGCATGGACGTCCTGCCGCCCGTGCAGAAGCGCCTTTGGCCGGCGCTTCGCCCGGCCGCCGATCTCGGGTTCACGCTGTATGGCGGCACGGCGATTGCCCTGAGGCTGGGCCACCGCAACTCCGCCGATTTCGACTTCTTCTCCGACCGACCGCTGGATCGCAAGGGCATCGAAACGGCTTTTCCGTTCATGGGCCGGCCCATCACCCTCCAGGATCGGGACGACACCCGGGTCGTGCTCGTCCCCGATGCCCGAGCACCCGAGGAGCACGTCAAGATCTCCTTCTTCGGCGCAATTGCCTTCGGACGAGTGGGAGAGCCCGAGTCGACCGAAGACGGCATCCTGCAGGTCGCCTCGCTCGACGACCTGATGGCGACGAAACTCAAGGTGATTCTTCAACGAGCCGAGGCCAAGGACTATCGCGACATCGCCGCGATGGTGGGTGCCCGCGTGAGCCTGTCTCGAGGACTCGCGTCGGCGCGCCTGCTTTTCGGCCCGAGCTTCCAGCCGAGCGAAAGCCTGAAGGCGCTCGTGTACTTCAATGACGGCGACCTCGACACTCTCGAGACTGCCGACAGGAACGCACTCGTCCATGCAGTGAAAGCGGTTCGCGACCTGCCGGAAGTGACACTGCGGTCGAAGCGGCTCGGGGCTGGAGCGTAGTCGGCACCTGGAATTCTCGCGACGAAACGTTGCGTTTCTGCTTCTGGGACGATCGTCGCCGTCGAAAACGCAACATTTCGTAGCGTTTCCTTGCATGTTTCCTTGATGAAGCCGCAGCGCATGCGCACGGCGACGCCCGTCGCCTTCACGCCTGCGGGCGACCCGCCTCCTCGGCCCCGCTCTTCGCGGCAAGCTCGTCCAGGTACCGCCGCAGCGCCATCGCCCACGCCTGCCGGCGCAACGACTGCGCCACGGCCTCGCGCACTTCTTCCCAGGCAGGTTGCGCACCGACCTCGCGTGCCATCACATCGACGATATGCAGGCCGAAACGACTGCGCACGAGTCGAGGGAGCAGACCGATCTCCGAACGGTCGAAGACCTCGCGCGCGAACTCGGGTGCGCAATCGCTCGCAAGGATCCAGCCGAGATCGCCTCCCTGCGCACCGCTGGGGCAGTTGGAGTTGGCGCGCGCCGCACGCAGGAACGCATCGTCGCGATCGACGGCACAGCGCAACTCGACCAGCAGCCGTTCGGCGTGCGTGGTCAACGCGCGAACGTCGACCCCTGGGGTGACGGCGAAGAGAACGTGGCGCGCATGCACGCGTTCGCCCGTACCGAAACGCGACGCGTGCGCAGCGTAATGCCGCCGGCACGCGTCTTCATCCGGCTCGACCGGTTTCAGCTCGCGTTCGAGCAAGGCCTCGATCGCTTCGGCAGCCGGCTCGGAGAGGACGCCGTCGGGACTGCAATGATCGTCGTCGCCGAGCAGACCGACACGCCTCGCTTCGCAAAGCAGCAGTTCGAAGCAGGCACGCTGACGCTGCTCCGACTCATCCGGTGCAGCGTCCTGCGGCGCGATGTCGCCGCCGTGTGCGCGAATGCTCGTCACGTTCGTCATATCCATCGTGCGAGTCGTGTCGATCGAATTCGTAGTGCTCGTTGCGTCTACCTTGCCATCAAGGCCTGCCATGCCGCTTGCGCCCGTCATCCCCGACGCCCTCCCTGCATCGTCGACCCTGCCGCGACGGGCTGCGACGCGTTGCGAGGCGGCATCACCTCGCCTACCGGAGCATGCATCCCCGGCGCGGCAGCAACCGCTGCCACGGTACGTCCCGGTACCCGATCCGACGCCGGCACGTTCAGCCGCCGACTGCGCACCAGTTGGTACGGCCGCACCAGATAGACGATCGACGCGAAACCGCTCCAGACATGCACCAGGCGCGTGAACGGAAAGACGAGGAACACTGTCATGCCGAGCACCATGTGCAGCTTGAAGATCCAGCTCACGCCGGCGATCGCCTCGACGGCGCCGGGGCGGAAAGTAACGATGCGCTGCGCCCAGTCGGCGAGCACGAGCATCACGCTGCCGTCGAGGTGCTGCCCGGACAGCGGGATCGTCGCCAGTCCGAGCACGAGCTGCACCCACAGCAGCCACAGCAGGAACACGTCGCTCGTTCTCGACACCGCACGAATGCGCGCATCGAAGAGCCGTCGATGCAGCAGCATCGACAGCCCGACGATGCCGAGCACGCCGGCGATGCCGCCGCTCACCATCGCCAGCAGCTGCTTCGATCCCGTGCCGAGAAACGGCTCGTAGACGAAGTGCGGCGTCAGCATGCCGAAGAAGTGCCCGAAGAACAGGAACAGCACGCCCGCGTGAAACAGGTTGCTGCCCCAGCGCAGCGAACCCGTGCGCAACAGCTGCGAAGAATCGCTCTTCCACGTGTACTGGTCGCGGTCGAAGCGGATCCAGCTGCCGACGAAGAACACCGCCAGGCACACGTACGGATAGAGGCCGAAGAAAAAGAAGTCGAGTCCGCTCATCGCAGGGCTCCTTCGGGGGCGGTATGGAAGGGCGCAGGGTCGCGGGCTGCGCTGCCGTGGACCACGCCGTCACGCGCGGCGCTGCCATGGCCGGCGTCGCGCACGAAATGCACCGGCTGCACGGCGGGCGCGCCCGACTGCCCGCGCGTCGAGCAGCCGCCGAAGGCCGGCGGCTCGGCCCACGCGTCGTCGAGCGCTTCCTCCGGCGGCAGCGCGACGTGTCGCACGCGCTCGCCGGCGAGTTCGAGCACCGCGGCGATCACCGCCGCATAACGGCTGCGCCGCGCAACGAGCGCCGTATGCAGCGCGTTGAGCAGCGTCGCAAGCTCGCCGAGAAAGGCACGCGCCTGCTTCGGCGGCTGCGTGGAGGCGAACTCAAGCACGGCCGGCAGCCAGTCGGGCAGTTGCCCCGGCTCGAGCCGCAGACCGGCGCGCTCGTAGGTGGCGAGCAGGTCGATCATCGCCTGTCCGCGATCACGCGAATCGGCGTGCACGTGCTCGAAGAGCAGCAGCGAAGTCGCACGTCCGCGGTCGAAGCAGTCGACGTAGTCGGCCTCGACCTCGAAAGGATCGCGGCTGCGAAGACGCTCGATCAGCGCAGCGAGCGCTTCGCGCGCCGCAAGACTGCAGGCCGCATCGGTTTCGAAGTGCGCGGCGAGCGCCGGCAGCATCGAACGCAGTCGCGCGTCCGGGTAGGTGAGCAGCTGCGCGAGTGCACGCAGCGTGCGCGCGCGGTCGGCAGCAGTCTTCAGGGAAGAAACCTTCGTCATCGGAAGCCCCGAAAAACCCCGCGATTCATGGCGGGGAGGGATAGGGCGAGCGCGAAGCGCTCGGCTATGTCGTATAATGTGTGCATGAAGCGCACACATATATTCCTGCCAGACGCCGCGATCGAAGCGCTTCGCGCGCTTGCCGATCGGACCGGCCTTTCGGTTGCCGAGCACATCCGGCGCGCCATCGACGCGTACCTAAAGCGGCAAAAGTGATCCTTGTCTACCGCTACCGGATCAAATCCCTGAACGGGCTGCTGAACAGGCAAGCCCGCGCGGTCAACTACGTCTGGAACTTCTGCAACGACAGCCAGAAGCACGCCTTGCGATGGGGCAAGCGATGGCCGACCGGGTTCGACCTGAACGTGCTGACCACGGGCAGCAGTCGTGAACTCGGCCTGCACTCGGGCACGGTCAACGCGACCTGCGAGCAGTACGCGAAGTCGCGCAAGCAGCATCGCCGTCCGTTCCTGCGCTACCGCGGCCGCCGCTCGCTCGGATGGGTTCCGTTCAAGGGCCGTGACCTGAAACGCAGCGGAGATGCTTTCCGGTTCGCCGGCAATACCTTCCGCGTGTTCAACAGCCGTCCGCTGCCGGAAGGCAAGATCAAGGACGGGTCGAACTTCTCGCGCGATGCGCGCGGGAACTGGTACCTGAACATCGTGATCGAAGCCGAGGCGGCTGAGGCGCGGACTCCTGCACGAGGCGTCGGGATCGATCTCGGCTTGAAGGAATTCGCCGCACTCTCGACCGGAGAGAGAATCGAGAACCCGCGCCACTTGCGCCAACTGGAAGCCGCACTGGCCGTCGCGCAACGCGCACGCAAGAAGCGGCGGGCAGCCAACGTCCACGCGCGCATCACCAACGCGCGACGTGATTTTCTGCACAAGGTCTCGACGCGCATCGTCCGAGACTTCGACTACATCGCCGTTGGTAACGTTAACGCGGCCGGGCTCGCCAGGACCAGCATGGCGAAATCTGTTCTCGATGCCGGCTGGTCGTCCTTCCGGAATATGCTCCGCTACAAAGCGATTGCGCACGGGGCTTGGTACGAGGAAGTGAACGAGTCGTTCTCCACCCAGATCTGTTCGAGTTGCGGCACGATGCCCGACTCGCGGCCGAAAGGTATCGCAGGTCTCGGAATAAGGCAGTGGGTTTGTTCGGACTGTGGTGCTTCGCATGATCGTGATGTGAACGCCGCTTTGAACCTTCTTGCCCGCTCGGGACATCGAGCGCCTGTAGAGGGAATCTCCGTCCTTTAGGTCGGGGAGGATGTCAAATCGTTGCCTTCACCGGAATCGTGCGACGCTTGCCCGCGCCGAACAGGCTCGTCTCGCTCGTGCCTTCCGAGCAGCCGTTGCCGAAGGAGAAACCGCAGCCGCCGCGCAGGTCGAAGCTGTTCTCGGCGTACTCGCGGTGCGTCGTCGGGATCACGAAACGGTCCTCGTAGTTCGCGATCGCCATCACGCGGTACATCTGCTGCACCTCGGCCACCGTGAGACCCACCTGCGCGAGCACTTCGAGGTTCTCGCGTCCGTCGACGTGCAGGTCGCGCTGGAAGGCGCGCATCGCGAGCATGCGCTCGAGCGCGCGCACGACCGGCGCGGTGTCGCCCGCCGTGAGCAGGTTCGCCAGGTATTGCAATGGAATGCGCAGCTGTGAGACGTCCGGAATCTGCCCGTTCGCGCCGACGTGTCCGGCCTGCGCAGCGGACGAGATCGGCGACAGCGGCGGCACGTACCAGACCATCGGCAGCGTGCGGTACTCCGGGTGCAGCGGCAGCGCGACCTTCCAGTCGACGGCCATCCGGTAGACCGGGCTCGCGCGCGCCGCCTCGAGCCACGCATCGGGAATGCCGTCGGCGCGCGCCTGCGCGATCACCGCCGGATCGTCCGGATCGAGGAACACGCCGAGCTGCGCCTCGTACAGGTCGCGCTCGTTCTCGACGCTGGCGGCCTGCTCGATGCGGTCGGCGTCGTAGAGCAGCACGCCGAGATAGCGGATACGACCGACGCAGGTCTCGGAACACACGGTGGGCTGCCCCGCCTCGATGCGCGGATAGCAGAAGATGCACTTCTCGGCCTTGCCGCTCTTCCAGTTGTAGTAGATCTTCTTGTAGGGGCAGCCCGAGACGCACATGCGCCAGCCGCGGCACTTGTCCTGGTCGATGAGGACGATGCCGTCCTCCTCGCGCTTGTAGATCGACCCCGACGGGCACGACGCGACGCAGGTCGGGTTCAGGCAGTGCTCGCACAGCCGCGGCAGGTACATCAGGAAGGTGTTCTCGAACTGCCCGTAGATCTCCTTCTGCACGTCGTCGAAGTTGCGGTCCTTCGCGCGCCGGTCGAATTCGCCGCCGAGGATCTCCTCCCAGTTCGGACCCCATTCGATCTTCTGCATGCGCTCGCCGGTGATCAGGCTGCGCGGACGCGCAGTGGGCGCGGCCTTCGACTCGGGCGCCGACTGCAGGTGGTCGTAGTCGAAGGTGAAAGGCTCGTAGTAGTCGTCGATCTGCGGCAGGTTCGGGTTCGAGAAGATGCGCAGCAGCAGCTGCCAGCGCGCGCCCTGCCGCGGCCGGATCGTTCCGTCAGACGCACGCACCCAGCCGCCGTTCCAGCGCTGCTGGTTCTCCCATTCCTTCGGATAGCCGATGCCGGGCTTGCTCTCGACGTTGTTGAACCACGCGTATTCCATCCCCGGGCGGTTCGTCCAGACGTTCTTGCAGGTGACCGAACAGGTGTGGCAGCCGATGCACTTGTCGAGGTTCAGCACCATGCCGATCTGTGCGCGGATCTTCATCGTCACGCTCCCTTTGCTGCCGTGATCGCAGCCTTCGCCGCTGACGCCGCGTCGCCGTCGTCGCCGTTGTTGCCGGCCGGCCCGTCGAGCCAGTCGACCTTCGCCATCTTGCGCACGACGACGAACTCGTCGCGGTTCGTGCCGATGGTTCCGTAGTAGTTGAAGCCGTAGCTGTATTGCGCGTAGCCGCCGATCATGTGCGTGGGCTTCAGCACCACGCGCGTCACCGAGTTGTGGATGCCGCCGCGCATCCCGGTGATCTCCGAGCCCGGCGTGTTGATGATCTTCTCCTGCGCGTGATACATCATCACCATGCCGCGCTTGACGCGCTGGCTGACCACCGCGCGTGCCGCAATCGCGCCGTTGGCGTTGAAGAGCTCCACCCAGTCGTTGTCGACGATGCCCGCCTCACGCGCGTCGTCCTCGGCGAGCCAGATCACCGGCCCGCCGCGGTTCAGCGTGAGCATCATCAGGTTGTCGCTGTACGTGGAGTGGATGCCCCACTTCTGGTGCGGCGTGATGAAGTTCAGCGCGATCTCGCGGTTGCCGTTCGGCTTGCGCCCCTGCACGTCGCCGACCGCCTTCAGGTCCACCGGCGGGCGATACGAGACGAAGCCCTCGCCGAAGTCGCGCATCCACGCGTGGTCCTGGTAGAACTGCTGGCGGCCGGTGAGCGTGCGCCACGGAATCAGCTCGTGCACGTTCGTGTAGCCGGCGTTGTACGAGACCTTCTCGCTCTCGAGCCCCGACCAGGTCGGCGACGAGATGATCTTGCGCGGCTGCGCCTGGATGTCGCGGAAGCGGATCTTCTCGTCCTCGCGATGCAGCGCGAGGTGCGCGTGCTCGCGGCCGGTGATCTTCGACAGCGCCTCCCATGCCTTGACCGCCACGTGCCCGTTCGTCTCGGGCGCGAGCATCATCACCGTCTCGGCGGCGTCGATGTCGCTGACGATGCGCGGCAGCCCCTTCGTCGGGCCTTCGTCAACTACCGCGCCGTTCAGCTCGGCGAGCGCGTGCACTTCGTCCTCGGTGTTCCACGCGATGCCTTTGCCGCCGTTGCCGACGCGCGTCATCAGCGGGCCGAGCGCGGTGAAGCGCGCGTAGGTGTTCGGATAATCGCGCTCGACCACCGTGATCTGCGGCGCGGTGCGTCCCGGCTCGAGCGCGCAGTCGCCGCGCTTCCAGTCGTGCACGTCGAAGGGCTGCGCGAGCTCGGCCGGCGTGTCGTGCATCATCGGCGTGAGCACGACGTCGCGCTCGACGCCCAGGCGCCCCGCACACACCTCGCTGAAGCTCTTCGCGAAACCCTTGTAGATCTCCCAGTCGCTGCGCGCCTGCCAGGCCGGATCCACCGCCGTCGACAGCGGATGGATGAACGGGTGCATGTCGCTGGTGTTGAGGTCGTTCTTCTCGTACCAGGTGGCGGTGGGCAACACCACGTCCGAGTACAGGCAGGTCGTGCTCATCCGGAAGTCGAGCGTCACCAGCAGGTCGAGCTTTCCTTCGGGTGCCTGCTCGTGCCACTGCACCTCGACCGGCTTCGCCTCCTCGGCACCGAGATCCCTGCCCTGCACGCCGTGACTGGTGCCGAGCAGGTGACGCAGGAAATACTCATGCCCCTTGCCCGAGGAGCCGAGCAGGTTCGAGCGCCAGACGAAGAGGTTGCGCGGCCAGTTGGCCGGATCGTCCGGGTCTTCGCAGCTCAGCTGCAGGCGGCCGTCGGCGAGCGAACGCGTCACGTACTGCTTCGCATCAATGCCCTCGGCCTCGGCCTGCTTTGCGATCGCGAGCGGGTTGGTCTTCAATTGCGGCGCAGACGGCAGCCAGCCCATGCGCTCGGCGCGCACGTTGTAGTCGATCATCGACGCACGATGCGCATTGCGGTCGGCGAGCGGCGACAGGATCTCGTCGACGCCCAGGCGCTCGTAGCGCCACTGGTCGGTGTGCGCGTAAAAGAAGCTCGTCGAGTTCTGCTGGCGCGGCGGGCGGATCCAGTCGAGCGCGAAGGCGAGCGCGGTCCATCCGGTCTGCGGCCGCAGCTTCTCCTGCCCCACGTAGTGCGCCCAGCCGCCGCCGCTCTGGCCCACGCATCCGCACAGCATCAGCAGGTTGATGATGCCGCGGTAGTTCATGTCGCAGTGGTACCAGTGGTTCATCGCCGCACCGATGATCACCATCGATTTGCCCTGCGTCTTCTCCGCGTTCTCGGCGAACTGGCGCGCCACCGTGATCACCTGCTCGCGCGGCACGCCGGTGATCGCTTCCTGCCAGGCGGGGGTGTAGGCGACGTCGTCGTCGTAGCCCGATGCGACGGCGTCGTCGACGATGCCGTCGCGCGCGAGACCGTAGTTGGCCGCGAGCAGATCGAACACGGTGGCGACGAGCACCTGCTGCGTGCCACCGTCGCGCACGAGCGCAAGCCGCGTCGCGGGCACGCGCCGGCGCAGCACGTTCGCGCCCTGGTCGTTCGCATCGAAATGCGGCGTCTCGATGCCTCCGAAATAGGGAAAGCCGACCTCGACCGTCTCTTGCGCCAGGCCCGTCGCCGGTTCGTCGAGCAGCGACAACCGCAGCTTCGTCTCGTGCCCGTCGCGCGCGTCGCGGCTCTCGAGGTTCCATTTGCCGGCGTCATCGCGCCCCTCGGCACCCCAGCGAAAGCCGATCGAGCCGTTCGGCACGGTGACGTCGCCGCTCTCGTCGAAAGCCACCGTCTTCCACTGCGGATGATTCGACTGCACGAGCGCACCGTCGAAATCGCTCGCGCGCAGATAGCGCCCCGGCGCGAGCACCGTGCTGCCGTCGGCCAGCGTCGTCTCGTGCAGTTCGACCAGCATCGGCAGGTCGGTGTAGCGGCGCGCGTAGTCGGCGAAGTACGCGGGGCGCCGGTCGAGATGGAACTCGCGCAGGATCACGTGGCCCATCGCCATCGCGAGCGCGGCGTCGGTGCCCTGCTTCGGATGCAGCCACAGGTCGGCGAGCTTCGAGACCTCGGCGTAGTCGGGCGTGACCGCGACCACCTTCGCGCCCTTGTAGCGCACCTCGGTGAAGAAGTGCGCATCGGGCGTGCGCGTCTGCGGAACGTTCGAGCCCCAGGCGATCAGGAACGTGGAGTTGTACCAGTCGGCCGACTCGGGAACGTCGGTCTGCTCGCCCCAGGTCTGCGGACTGGCGGGAGGGAGGTCGCAGTACCAGTCATAAAAACTCATGCATACGCCGCCGATCAGCGACAGGTAGCGCGAGCCCGCGGCGTACGACACCATCGACATCGCCGGGATCGGCGAGAAGCCGATGACGCGATCGGGCCCGTACTTCTCGATCGTGTAGACGTTGGCCGCGGCGACGAGCTCGTTCACTTCGTCCCATTCGGCGCGAACGAAGCCGCCCATGCCGCGCAGCTGCTGGTAGCCGCGCCGCGTGTCGTCGTTCTCGACGATCGCCGCCCACGCATCGACCGGCGACTTCGCCACCGCGCGCGCGGCGCGCCACGCCTTGAGCAACCGCCCGCGCACCATCGGGTACTTCACGCGGTTCGCGCTGTACAGATACCAGCTGTAGCTCGCGCCGCGCGCACAACCACGCGGCTCATGGTTCGGCAGGTCGGGACGCGTGCGCGGATAGTCGGTCTGCTGCGTCTCCCACGTGACGATGCCGCCCTTCACGTAGATCTTCCACGAGCACGAACCGGTGCAGTTCGTGCCGTGCGTCGAGCGCACGATCTTGTCGTGCTGCCAGCGATTGCGGTAGGCGTCCTCCCAGGTGCGGTCCTCGCCGGTGGTGCGGCCGTGGCCGTCGGCGAAGTCCTCGGTGGGCTGCGCGAAGAAGGTGAGGCGGTCGAGAAGGTGGCTCATTCAATGGTGCTCCATGCATGCCCGGGTTGACGCGTGCAAAGGCGCGGGCCGTCTGCCGCTGGCGTGCCGCCGTATCGGGCCAAGCGGTGTGCCGAGGCCCAACGCGCGGGGCCGAGGCTGCTCGGCGTGCGGCTCATGCTGCGGCGGTCGGCGCTGCGCGCCGACTGCCCTCGCTGCTCGCCTCGGGGTCGTGCGGCCGAACTCGCTGCGCGAGCTTCGCTCGCTCCGCTCAGACATGCGGCCGCAAGTCAGATAAACGAAGCGCGCTGCGCGCGCCGACCCCGAGGCTGCGCGGCTCGGCGCCGCAGAAATCGCCGCACGCCGAGCAGCCTCGGCCCCGCGCGTTGGGCCTCGGCACACCGCTTGGCCCGATACGGCGGCACGCCAGCGGCAGACGGCCCGCGCCTTTGCAGGCAACGTGGTCTGTTCGCGCAGCAGAAGTCCGCACCTATGCTCGTCGCAAGCACCGCGGTCTTCGCTTCGCAGGCTTGGTGCGTTGCTCGAGCGGCAGCCGTCAGCGGGTTGGCTGGGCCGTCGGGTCGCCGCGGCCGAAGCGTGTGGCGCCGCCGTTGCGAATCGGCGTGCCGAGCGGCTGGGCGCCGTCGCGACCGGACGCCTTGCTCCCAGGGCAGGCGCGGCGCCGAGGCTGCGCTGGGTGTGGCGATTTCTGCGGCGCCGAGCCGCGCAGCCTCGGGGTCGGCGCGCGCAGCGCGCTTCGTTTCTCTGACTTGCGGCCGCATGTCTGAGCGGAGCGCGCGAAGCGCGCGCAGCGAGTTCGGCCGCACGACCCCGGGGCGAGCAGCGAGGGCAGTCGGTGCGAAGCACCGACCGCCGCAGCATGAGCCGCACCCAGCGCAGCCTCGGCGCCGCGCCTGCCCTGGGAGCAAGGCGTCCGGTCGCGACGGCGCCCAGCCGCTCGGCACGCCGATTCGCAACGGCGGCGCCACACGCTTCGGCCGCGGCGACCCGACGGCCCAGCCAACCCGCTGACGGCTGCCGCGATCGCGCCAACGACGGAAGGACGGCAAAGCTCAACACGGCATTTCCGCATTGCGGCGCGCGTAGTACCACCACGTGATCGCCGTGCACATCAGGTAGAAGCCGCAGAAGATCCACAGCGCCGCCTCGGGCCCGCCGGTGGCGGCGATCGAGCTGCCGTAGCTCTTCGGAATGAAGAAGCCGCCGTACGCACCGAGCGCACCGGCGAAGCCGAGCGCCGCCGCCGCTTCGGTGTTGCCGTCGCGCGTCGCCTGCGCACTCGCCGCCTCGTCGTCGCTACGCACCTCGGCAAGCCGCTGGTTCAGGAAGATCACCGGAATCATCCGGAACGTCGAACCGTTGCCGATCCCCGTGGTGAGGAACAGCACGAGGAACATCAGGAAGAAGCCGCCGAAGTGCCCGTCGACCGGGCCGAAGGGCAGCGCGAATCCGCCGCTTCCCTTCGGCAGGAAGAACAGCACGCCGAGCACGGCAAGCGCCATCACGACGAAGTTCCAGTACGTGACCTTCGCGCCGCCAAGGCGATCGGACAGCCAGCCGCCGAAAGGACGGATCAGCGCGCCGACGAGCGGACCGAGCCAGGCATACGCGAGCGGATTCACGGCCGGGAACTGGCTGCGGATCAGCAGCGGGAAGCCGGCGGCGAATCCGATGAACGAACCGAAGGTGCCCAGGTACAGCACGCACATCAGCCAGTTGTGCTTGCGCCGGAAGATCGCCGCCTGCGCAGCGAACGACGCCTTCGCCTCGGAGATGTCGTTCATGAAGAACCACGAAGCGATCGCAGCGATCGCAATCCACGGCACCCAGACGAAGGCGGCGTTCTGCGTCCAGACGGTGACTTCGGTGCCGTTCCTCACGATCGTCTGCGGCTCGCCGCCGAATACGCCGAAGACTCCGGCTGCAACGACGAGCGGCGCGAGGAACTGCACGACCGACACGCCGAGGTTGCCGAGCCCGGCATTGACGCCGAGCGCCGAGCCCTTGCGCTCCTTCGGAAAGAAGAAGCTGATGTTCGCCATGCTCGAGCTGAAGTTGCCGCCGCCCAGCCCGCACAGCAGCGCCAGCGTGAGCATCGTCGGATAGCTCGTCGTCGGATCCTGCACCGCGTAACCGATGCCGATCGCGGGAATCAACAGCGACGCGGTCGAGATCGCCGTCCAGCGCCGCCCGCCGACCAGCGGCACCATGAACGAATAGAAGATGCGCAGCGTCGCGCCCGAGAGCGCAGGCGCTGCCGCCAGCCAGAACAGCTGGTTCGTCGAATAGCGGAAACCGAGCGCCGGCAGGCTGACCGCGACGACGCTCCACAGCTGCCAGACGGCGAAGGCGAGAAAGAGCGCGGGCACCGAGATCCACAGATTGAGCTTGGCGATCGCCTCGCCCTCGCGCTCCCAGAACGCCTTGTCCTCGGGAGTCCAGATCGTGAGCAGTCTGCCCGGGCGCGCACGTGCGGCGCCGGCAGCGGTGGAAGCAGTCATCTCGATTCTCCGTGGGGAGCCGGTTTCGACGTTCGCAGCGGGCGGCGCATGTGCTTCAGCCGCGTGCGGCCGCGGGGTGCGGACCCATCAGCTCGGTGCGTCGCACCTCGGTGAAGTACATCCAGATCAGCGACACCCAGACGACGCCGTACATCAGCATGAAGGCGCTCGAGCGCACGCCGGTGAGGTCGACCAGCGCGCCGAAGAGGATCGGCAGCACGAAGCCGCCCAGTCCGCCGGCCAGTCCGACCACGCCCGAGACCGCGCCGATGTTCGTCGGGTACTCGTCGCTGATGTATTTGAAAACGCTCGCCTTGCCGAAGGCCCAGGCGACGCCGAGCACGAACATCAGCGCGGTGAAGCCCCAGACGTTCAGCCCGAGCGAAAAGCTGCGCACGCCGTCGATCGTGCGCACGGCGAACTCGGTCTGCGGATAGCTGAGCAGGAACAGGCAGATCCAGCTCACCCACATCACCCACCAGGTGACCGAGTGCGCGCCGTAGCGGTCCGACAGCCACCCGCCGATCGCGCGCAGCACGCCACCTGGCAACGAGAAGCAGGCCGCGAGCAGCGCAGCTACGCGGATGTCGAGCCCGTACTCGCCGACGTAGTACTGCACCATCCACAGGCTGAGCGCCACGTAGCCGCCGAAGACGATGCTGTAGTACTGGCAGTACTTGAGCACGCGCGGATCGCGCAGCAGCTTCAGCTGGTCGACGAAGCGCGCGTCACCCGGCACGAGGTGCGCCGGATCGCTGTACGTGAACATCCAGAACAGCACCAGCGTCACGAGCAGGATCACCGCGTACACCTGCGGCACCATCGTCCAGCCGAAAGCGACGACGAGCGCCGGTGCGACGAACTTGTTCACCGCCGCGCCCGAGTTGCCGGCGCCGTATACGCCCATCGCGAAGCCCTGGCGATTGCGCGGAAACCAGCGCGCCACGTACGGCGTGCCGACCGAGAACGAACCGCCGGCCAGGCCGACGAACAGGCCGATCACGAGGAACTGCCAGAACTCGGTGGCATAGGCCATCAGCCAGATCGCCGGCACCGTTGCCGCCATCAGCACCGTCATCACGATGCGGCCGCCGTAGCGATCGGTCCAGATGCCCAGCGGCACGCGGATCAGCGAGCCGGTGAGCACCGGCGTGGCCATCAGCAGGCCGAACTGCGTGGCGTTCAGGTCGAGCGCGTCGCGGATCGGGATGCCGATCACGCCGAACATCATCCAGACCATGAAACACACGGTGAAGGCGAAGGTGCTGAAGATCAGCACCGACAGGCCCTGACGCGCCCGAGCACCTTCGAAGACTGTGGCAGCCATTTCGCTTTCTCCCTGGCTGACGACTCTAGGGATCGGCGAAGCGCGCGAACATCCTTCTGCGGTGTTACCGCGCGGGTGCGGAAGGAGGATGCGGCGGCGGGGCGGGGTAGTTCGAAAGAACTACCCCGTGCGCAGATGCGATAACATGTTGGTGTTAAAACACCAAGCTGGTTATGTGATGAGCCGCATCACGATCACGCTTTCCGAAGAGCGTTACCGCGCGTTGAAGGAAGCCTCGGTCCAGAGAAACAAGACGATCGGCGAGCTGATCGACGAGAGTCTGGAGTTCTACGGCATCAAGTCGCGCGAGCGCGCACGCGAGCTCGTTCGACGCGCGCGCTCGCGAGCCGCGCTGAGCGAGCCCGAGGCCATGAAGACGGCAAGAGCCGAAGTGGATGCGAGCCGCCGGAAACGATGACGCGCATCGCCGTCATCGTCGACACGAACGTGGTGGTTGCCGGCCTGCTCACCTCGCAGGCCGATTCGCCGGTGTCGCAGATCCTCGACGGAATGCTGGCCGCCGCCTTTCCCTTCGTGCTGTCCGGACCGCTGATCGCCGAGTACCGTGCCGTCCCGAGGCGCCCGGCGCTGCGAAAGCTGCACAGACTGACCGATAACGAGCTCGACGAAATCCTCATCGAACTCGTGCAGCACGCCATCGTGCTGGAACCGATCGCAGCAACAGCGCGGGCGCCCGATCCCGGCGATCAGTTCCTGTGGGACCTCCTCGCGATGCGCGACGACCTCCTTCTCGTCACCGGCGAACGACGGCTGCTCCGGAGTGCCGGAATGCGTGGACGCGTGATCACGCCGCGCGAGTTCGTCGAGCGGAATCCCGATCGAATCGGGTAGCTGGTGGCGATTGAGGCGTGGCGGCATGACCTGGTTCTTCGGCACTACCTGAAGGCGGTGGACCCGGTCGGTTCTGCGAGCGACGGCCGCGCCGTCGTCGCCGCAATGTATGCACCCGACTGGTCTGATACGGCTTCGCGTTCAAAGACACGAAAGGAGCTGCGATCGAACCAGGTC
>CAZIDY010000023.1:0-49993 GCA_964538505.1 uncultured Limnobacter sp.
ACATCGGCGTGCTCTTCACCGAGCACAGCATGGACGTCGTGTTCGCGCACGCCGATCGCATCATGGTGCTCGCGCGCGGCAGGTTGATCGCCGACGGAACGCCGGAGGAGATCCGCGCGAACGAGCAGGTGCGAGAGGTCTATTTCGGCAGCGGCCGCCTCGTGCAGGGCGTGCGTTCCGATGCGCACGCAGCGCACGCCGCGGAGCCGACGCGATGAACGCGCCGCTGCTCTCGGTGCGACGGCTCAACGCCTGGTACGGGCGCGCGCACGTGCTCTTCGACGTCGACCTCGAGGTCGGTGCCGGCGAGGTCGTCGCGCTGATGGGCCGCAACGGCGCCGGCAAGAGCACGACGATGAAGTCGATCATGGGGCTGATCGGCGCGCGTACCGGCGAGATCGCCTTCGATGGCCAGCGCATCGAGCGACTCGACTCGTTTCGCATCGCACGCGCCGGTATCGGCTATGTGCCGGAAGACCGACGCATCTTCACCGACCTCACCGTGCTCGAGAACCTCGACGTGGGTCGTCGTCCGCCGCGCGCCGGCGCGCCGTCGTGGACGACCGAGCGGCTGTTCGCACTGTTCCCGAACCTCGGCACGATGCCCGATCGGCTGGGTGCGCGCATGAGCGGCGGCGAGCAGCAGATGCTCAGCGTGGCACGAACGCTGATGGGCAACCCGCGGCTGGTGCTGCTCGACGAGCCGTCCGAAGGCGTCGCACCGGTCATCGTCGAGCAGATGGCCGACATGATCGTCGAGCTGAAGAAGCACGGGTTGTCGGTGCTGCTGTCCGAGCAGAACGTCGCGTTCGCGTCGGCAGTATCCGATCGCGCGTACGTGCTCGAGAAGGGACAGGTGCGTTTTGCCGGAGCGATGGCGACGCTCGATGCGGACGAGGACGTCCGTCGGCAGTACCTGGCGGTTTGAACCGCGCGGCAAACGGTGCGAGCGTCATCCGCATCGCGCCGCGCATCGAGGAGGGAGGCAACATGGCCGTCACCGCGGCAGTGCAGAAATCCGGGAAAGTCGTCGTTCGCAACGTCGGGCTGCTGCTCTCGGGAGACATCGACCGGCCGATCCTCGACGCCGACACCGTCGTCGTCGACGACGGCCGCATCGTCGCGATCGGCCGCGTACAAGACTGCGACACCGCCGGCGCGAAGACGACGATCGACGCGCGCGGCACCGCGCTCGCGCCCGGGCTCATCGACTCGCACGTGCATCCGGTCTTCGGCGACTGGACGCCGCGCCAGAACCAGATCGGCTGGATCGAATCGTGCCTGAACGGTGGCGTGACGACGATGATCTCCGCCGGCGAGGTGCACCTTCCCGGGCGCCCGAAGGACGTCGTCGGCGTGAAGGCGCTCGCGATCACCGCGCAGCGCGCCTTCGACGGCATGCGCGCCGCGGGCCTGGCCGGCGGCGTGAAGGTGCTCGCCGGTGCACCGGTGCTCGAGAAGGGGATGGAGGAGTCGGACTTCGCCGAGATGGCCGCCGCCGGCGTGCATCTGCTCGGCGAGGTCGGGCTCGGCTCGGTGAAGGCCGGCGACGAGGCCGCACGGATGGTTGCGTGGGCGCGCAGGCACGGCATCCAGAGCACGATCCACACCGGCGGCCCGTCGATTCCCGGCTCCGGGCTCATCGACGAGGACGTCGTGCTGGAAGCCGATGCCGACGTCATCGGCCACATCAACGGCGGGCACACTGCGCTGTCGTACCAGGCGGTGTGCAAGCTGTGCGAGCGCAGCCCGCGCGCGATGGAGCTCGTGCACAACGGCAACGAGCGCATCGCGATCCTCACGGCGCGTCATGCGATCGAATTGCGCTGCCCGCACCGGATCATCCTTGGCACCGATGCGCCGGCCGGCTCGGGCGTGCAGCCGCTCGGCATTCTTCGCATGATCGCGCTGCTGTCGAGCATGGCGGAGATCCCGGCCGAGATCTGCTTCGGCTTCGCCACCGGCAACACCGCGCGCATGCGCGGCCTCGAGCAGGGGCTGATCGAGGTCGGGCGACCGGCCGACTTCGTCTTTCTCGACCGTGCACAGCATTCGGCCGGCCGCGACCTGCTCGACAGCGTTCGCCTCGGCGACATTCCCGGCGTCGGGATGGTCGTGATCGACGGCATCGTCCGCTGCACGCGCAGCCGCAACACGCCGCCGGCGACCGAAGTGCCGGCGATCGTCGAGGCTTGAGCAACCGATGGCGACGATCGGGGGCGTGGCCGACGCGTCGCCGCGTCGGCGCGATGCCGAAGCGACGCGCGCGCGCATCCTGAAGGCGGCGAGCGCCGAGTTCGCGCGGCACGGCTTCGCCGGAGCGCGCGGCGAGCGCATCGCACGACGCGCGCGCTCGAGCGAGCGCATGGTCTATTACTACTTCGGCAGCAAGGATGGCCTGTTCCGCGCCGTGCTCGAGCAGGCCTACGCCCAACTGCGCGACGCCGAACGCAGCGTGCAGCTCGACCGCGACGACCCGTGGAAGGCGCTCGAGCAGTTCTGCCGATTCGTCTGGCGCTACTACCTGGAGCACCCCGAGTTCATCAGCCTGCTCAACACCGAGAACCTGTATCGCGCGCGCCACCTTCGTCGATCGGCGCGGCTCGGCGAGCTCGTATCGCCGATCGCGCAGATGCTGTCGGACATGCTCGCCGACGGCGCGCGCAAGGGCGTCTTCCGCGACGACATCGACGAGATCGAGCTGTACGTGGCGATCGCCAGCCTCGGCTACTTCAGCCTGTCGAACCGGCACACGCTGTCGGCGGTGCTCGGTCGCGACGTGGCGGCGCGCGACGCGCTCGAGCGCTACTGGAGCGGCGCGCTGCGCATGATCGCCGGCTACGTGCGCGGCGATCCGGCCGCGCGGGCCGCGCTGCAGGGCGGTCGGCTGCGCGCGGAATCCGGGCGCTCGGGCGGCGCCGGCTCCCGAGTCGTCGATTTCGATCGCTTATGATCGGATCTGTGCCGTCGGCCGGACGGCGCGCCACGAGCCCGCCGGTGCGGGACGGCCGGCCCCAGATGATCATCGATTCGCTGCTCGACACCGATCTGTACAAGTTCACGATGATGCAGGTCGTCCTGCATCATTTTCCGGGCGCACAGGTCGAGTACCGCTTCCGGTGCCGCACCGAGGGGATCGACCTGCGACCCTACGTCGGCGCGATCCGCAACGAAGTACGCCACCTGTGCTCGCTGCGCTTTCGCGAGGAAGAGCTCGCTTATCTGCGCGCGATGCGCTTCATCAAGAGCGACTTCGTCGATTTCCTCGGCCTGTTCCAGATGAACGAGAAGTACATCTCGATCGAGCCGTCGCCGAAGGACAACGGCGAGATCGACATCGAGATCCGCGGGCCGTGGCTGCACACGATCCTGTTCGAGGTGCCGGTGCTGGCGATCGTCAACGAGCTGTATTTCCGCGCCAACGTAGACACGCCCGACTTCGCCGAAGGGCGCCGTCGCCTGGAAGGCAAGATCGGCTCGATCGTCGGGCAGCCCGACCTCGCCGGCGTGCGCATCGCCGACTACGGCACCCGGCGACGTTTCTCGCGCCCCTGGCACGAGGAGGTGCTCGTCACCTGCCGCGAGCGGCTCGGGCCGATCTTCGCCGGCACGTCGAACGTGCATTTCGCGATGAAGCACGGCCTCACCCCGTTGGGCACGATGGCGCACGAGTACCTGCAGGCCTGCCAGGCGCTCGGACCGCGACTGCGCGATACACAGGTCTTCGGTTTCGAGATGTGGGCACGCGAATACCGGGGCGACCTGGGTATCGCGCTGTCCGACGTCTACGGGATGTCGGCCTTCCTGCGCGACTTCGACATGTATTTCTGCAAGCTCTTCGATGGTGCCCGGCACGACTCGGGCGATCCGTTCCAGTGGGCAGAACGGTTGATCGCGCACTACGAGGCCAATCGCGTCGACCCGAAGACGAAGACGCTCGTCTTCTCCGACGCGCTCACGTTCCCGCTGATGGCCGAGCTCTACCGGCGTTTCCGCGATCGCGTGCGGATCGCCTTCGGCATCGGCACCAACCTCACCAACGACCTCGGCTATCCGGCGCTGCAGATCGTCATCAAGATGGTCCGCTGCAACGGACAACCGGTGGCGAAGATCTCGGACACGCCGGCGAAGAACATGTGCGAGGACGAGGCCTACGTGAACTACCTGCGCCGCGTCTTCCAGATCGACGATGCGTCGCTATAATCGCGCCCGACCGGTGCGACCGGAGTACTGCGGATGAGCCGACGGCCCAGACTTCTCGTCACGCGAAAGATCTTTCCCGAGGTCATCGAGCGGCTGCGGCCGCATTTCGAGCTCGAGGGCAACGCCGAAGATGCGCTGTGGCCGCGCGGGGAGCTGCTGCGGCGCGCGGCCGACCGTGAGGCGCTGTTCGTCGTCGGCTCCGACCGTGTCGATCGCGAGCTGCTCGACGCGTGCCCGGAGCTCAGGATCGTCGCCACCGGCACGGTGGGATACAACCACATCGACGTCGCCGCCTGCGCAGAGCGCGGCATCGGCGTTACCAACACGCCCGACGTGCTCACCGAAGCCACCGCCGACCTCGGCTGGGCGCTGCTGATGGCGGCGGCGCGGCGCCTGTCGGAAACCGGGCGCTACCTGCGCGAAGGGCGGTGGAACAGTTGGGCCTTCGACCAGTTCCTCGGCGCCGACGTGCACGGAACGACGCTCGGCATCGTCGGCATGGGTCGCATCGGTTCGGCGATCGCGCGCCGCGCGCGCGGCTTCTCGATGCAGCTGCTCTACCACAACCGCTCGCGCGCGCCGAACGAGGCCGAACTCGGCGCACGCCGCGTCGAGCTCGACGAGCTGCTGCACAGCGCCGACCACGTGATGCTCGTCGTACCGTACACGCCCGAGACGCATCACCTGATCGGCGCACGCGAGCTCGCGTCGATGAAGCCGGGCGCGGTGCTGGTGAACATCGCGCGCGGGGGCATCGTCGACGACGCGGCGCTTGCGCGCGCGCTGCGCGAGGGGCCGCTCGGCGCGGCGGGCCTCGACGTCTACGAGAACGAGCCGAAACTGAACCCGGCACTGCTCGATGCGCCGAACGCGGTGCTCACGCCCCACATCGGCAGCGCCACGCGCAGCTCCCGCGTCGGGATGGCGATGCTCGCGGCCGACAACCTCGTCGCGTGGGCAGAAGGTCGGGCGCTGCTCACGCCGGTCGCCGCCTGAAGAACGAGCCGCGGAACCGAGCGTGCCCGGGATCCATCTCGAGAGATCGCACCGGCTCGGACTGAAGAAGGCGCGCGCCGCCGCGCAACGCGTTGCCGACGATCTCGCGCAGAGCTTCGAGATGAGCAGCGAGTGGAACGGCAACGAGCTGCACTTCTCGCGCGCGGGCGTCAACGGAAGCCTCACCGTCTCGCGCGATCGCGTCGTGCTCGATGCGCGACTCGGGGGCATGCTTTCGCTGTTCCGCTCGCGGATCGAGGAGCGGCTGCACGACGACTTCGACCGCTATTTCGGTTAGAAACCGCGAGCCCCGGAGGAGAACGACCTGAACCCGACCCTGATCCAGCTGGGCGGCGCGCTGCTGTTCGCGATCGCACTGATCCACACCTTCTCCGGGAAGCTCGTCGAGCGCCTTGCGCACCGGTATCCGAGGCACGCCGGCATCTGGCACCTGCTCAGCGAGGTCGAGGTCGTCTTCGGCTTCTGGGCGATGGTGCTCGTGCTGTACGTCGCACTCGTCGGCGGCGGCGCCGAGGCGCTGCAGTACATCGAATCGCGCAACTTCACCGAGCCGATGTTCGTCTTCGTGATCATGGTCGTTGCCGCGAGCCGGCCGATCCTGCGGCTCGCGCTGGGCGCCGTCGAGCGCGGTGCGATGCTGCTGCCGATGCCGCGCGTGATGGCGATCTACTTCCTCGCGCTGTTCCTGGTGCCGCTGCTCGGCTCGTTCATCACCGAGCCGGCGGCGATGACGCTGGCTGCATTGCTGCTGCGCGACCGCATCTATTCGCAGCAGATCTCGACCCGTCTGAAGTACGCGACGATCGGCGTGCTGTTCGTCAATATCTCGATCGGCGGTACGCTGACACCCTTCGCCGCGCCGCCGGTGCTGATGGTGGCGGCCAAGTGGGACTGGACGCTGCCGTTCATGCTGCAGAACTTCGGCTGGCGCATGGCGCTCGCGTGCCTGGTCAACGCGGGCGGCGCAACACTGCTCTTCGCTTCCGAACTGCGCCAGCTGTCCGCGGCGCGTGTCACGCACGACAACCCGATTCCCTGGCAGCTCACGCTGGTGCACCTGCTGTTCCTGCTCGGCGTCGTCGTGTTCGTGCACCACGCGGTTGTCTTCATGGCGCTGTTCCTGTTCTTCGTCGGTGTCGCCTCGGCCTACGAACGCCACCAGGACCGGCTGATCCTGCGCGAGGCGCTGCTCGTCGCGTTCTTCCTGGCCGGGCTGGTCGTGCTCGGCGGCCAGCAGCAGTGGTGGCTGCAGCCGCTGCTCGAGAGCATGAGCCCGACCGCCGTGTACTACGGTGCGACCGCGCTGACGGCGATCACCGACAACGCTGCGCTTACCTACCTGGGCTCGCTGGTCGAGGGGCTCACCGATGAGTTCAAGTATTCGCTGGTGGCGGGGGCGGTCACCGGAGGGGGGCTTACGGTGATCGCGAACGCGCCGAACCCGGCGGGGTATTCGATCCTGAAGGGGCGCTTCGAGCATGAGCGGATCGGTGCGCTGGGGTTGCTGGCGGCGGCGTTGATCCCGACGCTCGTGGCGATCGCTGCGTTCCGCCTGATTTGAGGCGGAGCGCTCGCGGCAGGCGGCCGCGGGCTGTCGCTGCGGCGTCGGGCGCACAGCCGGTACGGCGCTTGGGCCGGACGCGTCCGGGGGCTGGCTTTGCGATGTGTGCGCTTCGGTCCGGGCGGTGCGCCGTGCGCGGCTCCCGCCGCGGCGGTCGGTGCTTCGCACCGACTCTCCTGCGCTGCTCGCCTCGGGGTCGTGCGGCCGAACTCGCTGCGCGCGCTGCGCGCGCTCCGCTCAGACAGGCGGCCGCAAGTCAGATTTTACGAAGCGCGCTGCGCGCGCCGACCCCGAGGCTGCGCTGCTCGGCGCCGCAGAGGGAGCCGCGCACGGCGCACCGCCCGGACCGAAGCGCACACATCGCAAAGCCAGCCCCCGGACGCGTCCGGCCCAAGCGCCGTACCGGCTGTGCGCCCGACGCCGCAGCGACAGCCCGCGGCCGCCTGCCGCTCAAGCAACGTTGGTGGTGTGCGGGACGATCCGCGAGCCGGTCGCCATGCAGGCGACGACGGCCTGCTGCTCCTCGCGCAAGCCACGACGGCTCCCTGCAAAGGCGCGGGCCGGTTGGGGGCGGCGGCAGCGCCTTGCGCTTTTGGGTGTCGCTGCGCTGGCACCGGGGCGTTGCGTCGCGCGGAGCGACCTCTGCGGCGCCGAGCAGCGCAGCCTCGGGGTCGGCGCGCAAAGCGCGCTTCGTAAAATCTGACTTGCGGCCGCCTGTTTGAGCGCAGCGCGCGTAGCGCGCGCAGCGAGTTCGGCCGCACGACCCCGAGGCGAGCAGCGCAGGGAAGTCGGCGCGAAGCGCCGACCGCTGCAGCGGGAGCCCGTGCGACGCAACGCCCCGGTGCCAGCGCAGCGACACCCAAAAGCGCAAGGCGCTGCCGCCGCCCCCAACCGGCCCGCGCCTTTGCACGCGCCAAAGCCGACTCAGCCCTTCAAGCCCTCGACGACATCCACGTAGCGCTGCATCGCCTCGTCGCGCCCGATTCCGCCGAGCTCCTTCCACGCATCCCACTTCGCGCGTCCGACGATGTCGGTGAACCCCGGCCGGTTGCCGCCGACGTCGCCCGTGGTTGCCTGCTTGTACAGCGCATACAGCTTGAGCAGCGTCGCGTTGTCGGGCCGTTCCGACAGCGTCTTCGATTCGGCGACGGCGCGCTGGAAGCGCTCGCTCAGGTCGTTGTCCGGTCGGCTGTCGTCGGCCATGGATTCCTCCTCGTTGGTGTGCCCAAGTATCATAAACAGAGGAGGAGTTCGAGGGGGGAAATGGCTCGCGAGCGGATGTCGGGTGTCGATCGTGCGTGGCTGCGGATGGACACTGCGCGCAATCCCATGGTCATCGTCGGTCTGTTCGGCTTCGCCGAGCCGCTCGCGTTCTCCGGGCTGTGCCGCCTGCTCGAGCGGCGGCTGCTGCGTTTCGAGCGCTTTCGCCAGCGCGTCGAGGACGACGCGGCGGGCCACTGGTGGGTCGACGACCCTGCGTTCCAGCTGTCCCGGCACCTGCGCAAGGTGCGGCTGCGCGGCACGGGCGACGCGGCGCTGCGCGCGTACGTCGATCGTTTCGCCGCGCGGCCGCTCGACATCGCGCACCCGCTGTGGGAGATGCATTTCATCGAGCGCACCGCGGCCCCGCCCGCGCTCGCCGTTCGGATCCACCACTGCATCGCCGACGGCATCGCGCTGGTGCGCGTGCTGCTGTCGCTGTCGGACGACGAAGCGGATCCGCCGCCGCACGACGAGGAGCACGCCGCGCTGCCGTGGCAGCCGGTGATCGACGCCGCCTCGTGGGCCGCACAGTCTTCGCTTCGATTCGGCACGATGCTGTGGACCGAGTCGATGCGCCTGCTCGCGCAACCCATGCACGCCTTCGATGTTGCGCGTTCCGGGGTGCGCCTGGCCGAGGACTCGCTCGAGATCCTCGCGATGACCGACGACACGCACACGAGCCTGAAGGGCGAACCGAGCGGAACGAAGCGGGTCGCCTGGAACGAGCCGCTTCCGCTCGACGAGTTCAAGCCGGTCTGTCGCGCGCTCGGCGCTTCGGTCAACGACGTCGTGCTCGCCTGCGTGACGGGTGCGATCCGCCGTTACCTGCTCGGGCGGGGGGATAGCCTCGGAGCCGATGCCGAGTTTCGCGCGATGGTTCCGGTGAACCTGCGGGCGATGGACGACGTACCGTCGCTCGGCAACTGCTTCGGTCTTGCCCCGGTCGTGCTGCCGATCGGCATCGAAAGCCCGGTACTTCGCGTGCACGAGATCCGTGCGCGGATGCTCGCCATGCGGGAAGGCTGGCAGCCGGCGCTCGCGTATACGCTGCTCGCCGTGCTGGGTCCGCTGCCGGAGATGGTGCAGACGCCGGTGCTCGGCTACCTCGCCGACAAGGCGAGTGCGGTGATGACGAATGTACCCGGGCCGCGCGAGCCGATCCGCATCGCGGGCGCCCGTGTCGGACGCATCCTGTTCTGGGTTCCGCAATCAGGCAACATCGGCCTGGGGGTCGCCGTGTTGTCCTACGACGGCGGCGTGCAGTTCTCGGTGCGTGCGGACGCGGCGGTGTGTCCCGATCCGCAGGCGATCATCGACGGTTTCGCGCCGGAGTTCGAGCGGCTCGTGCTCACGCTGGCGATGCTGCCCAACGGAATGCTCGTCGGCGAGACGCCCGAACCCGGCGAGATCGAGCGGATGCTCGGACTGGAGTACCTATGACCTCGATCGATCCGGCCGAACGCGCACGTGCGCAACAGGTGCTCGACTTCTGGTTCGCCGGACCGGAGGGCAGCGAAGCCGGCACGGTGCGCAGGCAGTGGTTCGCCAGGGACGATGCCTTCGACGCGTCCATTGCGCGGCGCTTCGGTGCGCTGCTCGACGAAGCGATCGACGGAGCCTGCGATGACTGGGGCCACGATCCGGATACCGCTCCGGCGCTCGTCGTCGTGCTCGACCAGTTCACGCGCAACGTGCACCGCGATACGCCGCGCATGTTTGCGGGCGACGCGCGCGCGCTCGACGTGGCGCATCGCATCGTCGAGAAGCGCTGGGACGAGCGCTACGACCCGTTGCTGCGCTGGTTCTGCTACATGCCTTTCGAGCATTCCGAATCGCTCGACGACCAGAACGAATCGTTGCGCCTGTTCGGCCAGCTGCGTGAAGACCCGCTCACCGCCGGCGCCTGGTACTGGGCTGAACGCCACCACGAAATCATCGAACGCTTCGGCCGCTTCCCCCACCGCAACGAGATCCTCGGAAGAGAATCCACCCCCGAAGAGCTCCAGTTCCTGAAAGAACCCAACTCCTCCTTCTGAAGCCCCTTCACCCTTCACCCTTCACTTGCTTCGAATTCACTTCGACCATCGCCCCGAACGTCTCGCCGACGCGCTGCTCGATTCCTTCGATGCCGCCGGCCCGTTCGACGAGCGGGTCGTCGTCGTACCGAGTGCAGGCGTCGGCCGCTGGCTGCAGCGGCGCGATGCGCAGCGCCACGGCGTCAGCGTGCAGCTGCGCCCGGAGTTCGCCGGCCGCTGGTTGTGGAGCACGATGCGCGCGCTGCTTGAAGGGCTGCCGGCGCATTCCCCGTTCGAGCCGGAGCGTGTGCGCTGGCACGTGCTCGCGCTGCTCGACGGGCTCCCTGCCGGGGAGGACTTCGCGCTGCTGTCCCGGCGCATCGGCGAGCGTGGCTCGGTCGCGAGAATGGCGGCAGCGGATTCGATCGCGCAGGCCTTCGACCGCTATCTCGCGTACCGGCGCGACTGGCTCGCGCGCTGGCAGAAGGGCCAATGGGTCGAAGGCGGTGCGCCGCTCGGCGTGCACGAAGGCTGGCAACGCTGGATCTGGAACCGGCTGCTCGAGCGTCTGCCGGGCGTGCGCGACGAACACCCGTACGACGCCTTCGTTCGCGTGCTCGGCGCAGCCGACTCCGAATGGCTCGCTCGGGCGCTGGACGGGCAGCGTGTCGCGGTTTTCGGCCGGGTCGATCTTTCTCCGGAGCAGTTCGCGCTCTTCGGGCGCCTGTCGCAGATCATCGACGTCTCCTTCTTCGCGCCCGACCCGTGCCGCGAGCTGTGGAGCGATCTGCTCGACCCGGTGTCGCTCGCGCGCGTGCGCGCGCAGCGCCCCGACGAAGCGTGGCTCTACGATGGCGAGCCCGCGCTGCTCGGAAGCTGGGGGCGCGCGCACCGCGATTTCGTCGCCCAGCTGCTCGACCTGGAGGAGCGTTTCGACGCGCAGGCGCATGCGCCTGGGCGCGACGAGCGGCATCCCTTCGACGACGACGCCGAAGCCGCGCCGCGCACGGCGTTGCAGGCGCTGCATGCGGCGGTGTTCCTGCGTAGCGATGCGCCGTGGCGCAGGCTGCACGCGATCGATGACTCGATCCGCGTGATCGGTGCGCACGGCGCCGTGCGCGAGGCCGAGATCCTGCACGAGACGCTGCTCGAATGCTTCGCGACGATGCCCGGGCTGGAGCCCGCCGATGTCGTCGTGCTCTGTGCCGACCTCGACGCCGCAGCGCCGGCGATCGAAGGCGTGTTCGAGAGCGTTCCCGCCGCGCGGCGCATCCCGCTCGTCGTCAGCGGTCGCGCGCGCGGCGCCGACGCGCTGATCGTCGCCGTCGAAACGATCGTCGCCGCCGCGGTGCACGGGATCGACCTGCCGCGGCTCGATCGTCTGCTGCGCAACCCGGCGCTCGCCGACGCGCTTGCGCTCGACGAGGCAGAGATCGACCTGCTGCTTCACAGCTTCGACCGCGCCGGCGCCCGCCGTGGCCTCGATGCCGACGACGGTGCGCCGAAGCACAACCTGCAGGCGGCCAGCGATCGGCTGTTGCTGGGTGCGGCGATCGGCAGCGAGCAGGCGTGCGGCGACCTGCTCGCGATCCCCGGCATGCAGGGCAGCCGTGCGCGGCTGCTCGAGGCGTGGCTGCTGCTCGCCGACGCGCTCGACCGGCTGCGTGCGCTCGGTGCGCGTGCGCGGCCGCCGCGCGAATGGTGCGACGCGCTCGGAGGCGCGGTCGAAATGCTCTTTGCCCGCTCCCGCGCGCAGGCGGCATCGGTGCAGC
This sequence comes from uncultured Limnobacter sp., assembly GCA_964538505.1. Lineage (GTDB taxonomy): Bacteria > Pseudomonadota > Gammaproteobacteria > Burkholderiales > Burkholderiaceae_E > Zeimonas. The sequence goes on from CAZIDY010000023.1 coordinate 11,832, forward strand.
GCGTGCGCGAGGCGATCGAGCGCATCGCGACGACGAGCGACGACGCCGCCGGAACGGTGCTCGATGCGGCGGCCTTCGCCCGGGCGTTCGAGAATGCGATCGCACAGGGTGCGCCGGCGGCGATGGCGAGCGGGGCGGTCAGCGCGGTGCCGATCGGCAGCCTGCGCGGCGTGCCTTTTCGCGTCGTCTGCCTGTTCGGTTTCGATGAGCGCGCTTTCCCGCGGCGCGGCGCCCGCGACGAGATCGACCTCATGCGCAACGCGCCGCGCTTCGGCGACCGACTGGTGCGCAACGATGACCGCGGCGCATTCCTCGACGCGGTGCTCGCCGCGCGCGAGCGCCTCGTCGTCTCCTGCCGCAGTCGCGATCCGCGCGACGACAGCGAGTTGAACCCGTCGCCGCTCGTCGTCGAGCTGTTGTCGTACCTGACGGCGCGGGTCGGTGATGAAGCACGTCCCGGACCGGTGTCGATCGTCCGCGCGCGACGCGGCGAGACGGTCACGTCGCCTGCGCTCGTCGAGCAGCCGTTGCATCCGTTCTCGCGCCGCAATTTCGAAGGCGAGTCCGCCGACCGCGCGAGCGAGTGGCTCGCAACCGCTCGCGCCGCGAATGCGCCGCTCGCGAGTCGCGCCACGGAGATCGGTCCGCTCTTTCCGTTCGAACCGCAATCGGCGCCGCCGTCGACCTCGCCGGCGGTCGATGGCATCGTGCCGATCGAGCGCCTGCGCCGCGCGCTCGCCGATCCGGCGCGAACCTGGCTGGGTGAATCGCTCGGCCTCGTCCTGCAGGACGACGATGCCGAACCGCAGGAGCACGAGCCGCTGTGGCCGCGATCGGCCGACGACGCAAGGCTCGTGCAGCGCTGTGTCGAGCGCCTGCTTGCGGGCGAAGACGGCGCGCGCATCGCGCACGAACTCGCACGGGCGCCGGCGACGCCGGCGGGCCTCGCCGGAGCGGTCGATGCCGATTCGGCGCTCGCCTGCGCCGAAGCGCTGATCGGGCGTGTGCTCGCCCCGTCCGCGCGGCTGGAGCGCCCGGCAGCGCGCGAACCGGTCGTCGCACGGGTGGGCGAGTTGCGGCTGCGGATGGCGGCGCCGGCGCTCGATACGCAGGGGCGGCTGCTCTTCGTGTCGGCCTATCCGCTCTCGACAACGGCACTGATCGATGCGTGGCTGCGGACCGCGTTGTGGCAGCAGGCGGTCGACGCCTCGGCGACGGCGCGCCTGGTCACACGCGACGAAACGGTCGAGCTGCACTGTGCCGATCCGCTGCGTGCGCTCGAGCATGCGCTCGCCTGGTCGCAGCGCATCGTTGCGCAGCCACTCGCGCTCTTTCCGCGCAGCTGGCTGTCCTATGTGCGCGAGCTTGCGAAAGGCAAGTCCGCGAAGAGCTCGGGCAAGCGCAGCGGGTCGCGCGAGCGCCAGGCGCTCGAACGCGCACAGACGAAGCTCGTCGGTGATGATGCGGGACGCGTGAAGCCGGAACGGAAACATCCTGCGATGCGTGCGCTGTATCGTGACGCCGAGCTCGACTTCGAGCGCGTGCTGCCGTTGTGCGAGCGGGTCTATCGCCCGGTGCTCGACGACACGTCGCTCGCGCCGGGCGTCGGGGAGCAGCCGTGAGCGCGCATCCGGTCTTCGAGCCCGGCATCCTCGACGGCGTACAGCTGCTCGAGGCCGACGCGGGTACCGGCAAGACGTGGACGATCGCCGGCCTCGTCGTGCGCGCGCTCGTCGAGCACGGGCTCGACCTCGATCGCGTGCTCGTCGTCACCTTCACCAACGCCGCCGCCGCCGAGCTTGCCGAGCGCATCCGGCTGCGCATCGCCCAGCTCGAGCGTCTGCTCGACGATCGGCTCGAAGCTCGCGACTGCGCTGTCGACGAGCCGTTCTGCGTCGCCTATGCGCAGACGCTCGACGACGCGGCGGCACGCCGCGCACGCGATCTGCTGCGCGTGGCACTCGCGCGCGTCGACGAGATGTCGGTGCACACGATCCATGCCTGGTGCCAGCGCGTGATCGACGAGCACGCGCTGTCGATCGGCGTGGCGCGCGGCCTGCCGATCGGCGTCGGCGACGCCGATCGCATCTCCCGACGCGTCGCCGACTGGTGGCGGCGCGAAGTGCTCGAGGCTTCAGTCGAGTGTCCCGAGGCCGCGGCCGAGCGTCTCGCGCTCTTCGCGCTCGCCGGCCTCGACCCGCAGGCGATCGAGCAGAGCGTGCGCGCGATCGTCGCGCTTCCGCTCGCCCGTGTCGCGTCGCCTGCCTGCGACTGGCGAGCGCTTGCCGCACGCGCCTTTGCCGCGCGCGAGGCGCTCGTCGATGCGATGCGTACCGACGCCGCCGATCTGCGCGCCTGGATGGATGTACCGGGGAACGTCCCGCGTCAATGGATGCGCTATCGCGAACGCTGGCTCGTCGATCTGCAGGCGTTCTGCGACGCGCCGATGGCGCGGCTGAAGCACGAGACGGTCGAGCATCTGGCGACGCATCGCTTCAGCGCGGCGACGCCCGACTCGCCCATCCCCGGCTGCTGCGACATGCTGCTCGAGATCGAACCCTTGCTGGCCGGCGTGCGCGGCGCAGTGGCGAAGGAGATCGTCGCGTCGCTGCGCGAGACGCGCACTGCCGATCTCGCGCAGGCGAGCTCGCTCGCCTTCGAGGACCTGCTGCGTCTGGTGCACGAAGCGCTGGCCGACCCCGCGAGCGGCCCGACGCTCGCGCGCGTGCTGCGCGAGCGGCATCCGGTCGCGCTCGTCGACGAGTGCCAGGACACCGACCCGCTGCAGTGGGACATCCTGTGGCGTATCTACGCAACCGACGAAGCGCAGGCGAAGCGGCCGGTGCTCGTGCTCGTCGGCGATCCGAAACAGGCGATCTACTCGTTTCGCGGTGCCGACGTGCATTCGTATCTCGCCGCGCGCTCGGGTGCCGCGCACACGCATCGCCTGGGCGAGAACCAGCGTTCGCACCCGGCGCTGGTCGAGGCGGTCAACGCGCTGTTCGACGTCGACGATCCGTTCCGCATCGACGACATCCGGTTCCGGCCTGCCGCGGTCGGCAGCCGCGAGCGTCGTGTCTTCGATGCCGACGATCCGCAAGGCGCCGGCGCGCGCGCGCCGATGACGGTGGTCGCGCTCGAGGCCGAGGCCGCCGACGGGCCGCTGTCCGCGCCGCGGGCGCGCCGGCAGGCGATCGATGCGACGGTCGCCGAGATCGCGCGACTGCTCGCTTCGTCGGCGCACTACGACGGCCGAAGGCTGCAGCCGAGGGACATCGCCGTGCTCGTGCAGGCGCGCGCGCAGGGTGCGCTCGTCAAGCGTGCGCTTGCCGGCGCGGGCATCGGCGCCGCCGAGATCTCGCGCGACAGCGTGCTCGACACGCTCGAGGCGCTGGAGCTGATGCGTATCGTTGCAGCCGTCGATGAGGCTGCCGATCCGCAACATCTGCGGTCGGCGTTGACGACGACGCTGCTCGGTTTCGACGCCGCGGCGCTGTCGGCGCTCGAAGCGGATCCGGCGCGGTTGCTTGTGATCGCCGCGCGCTTCGCCGACGCGAGGCAGCGCTGGCAGCGACACGGGCCGATCGCATCGCTGCGGCCGCTGTTGCACGCTTTCGATACCGGTCCGCGACTGGCCGGTCTCGTCGACGGCGAGCGGCGACTGACGAACGTCGGGCACCTGATCTCGCTGCTCGCCGACGACCCCACCGCGGCGGAGAATCCTCACGAGGCGCTGCGCGTCTGGGCACGGATGCGTGCGCGGCCTGCGAACGGCGAGGACGACACGCGCGAGCTGCGGCTGGAGAGCGACGAGAACCTCGTGCGCATCCTCACCGTGCACAAGAGCAAGGGTCTCGAGTTCCCGGTCGTCTTCCTGCCGTTCGCGTGGACGCGGCCGCCAGCGAAGCCCGCCGATTGTTGCGTGCGGCACGAGCGTGACGAGCGCGGCCGGTGGCGTACCGTGCTCGACCTCGCTGCGGACGAGGAGGCGCGCGCCGAAGCGGCCCGCGAGCGCGACGCCGAAGCGCTGCGCACGCTGTACGTCGCGCTGACGCGCGCCGAGCAGCGCTGCTACGTGTTCTGGGGATCGACGAGCACGTCGGCGCAGGCGTCGCTTGCGTGGCTGCTGCACGAGCGGGCGGCAGCGGGAGCGGGCGAGGGCGGCGCTTCGTTCCCGCTCGACGCCGACGGCGTGCGCGCGGCGCTCTCGCACTGGCAGGCGCGCGCAGCGGCCCGGCAGCCCGGAGCGCTCGCTGTCGTTGATACGCCGACGCTGCTCGCTGGCTGTCGCGGCCTCGCGCCGCCGCAGCGCGTCGCGCGTCGCGCGTCGACGGGGGAACATCCCTCGCCCGTGCGAGGCGATGCCGCAACGGCCGATGTGCAGAGCCTGCCGTCGCCGGGCGATCCGCCGCGCACGCTCGTTGCGCGTGCCTGGGAGACGGCGATCCCCGCCGCGTCGATCACGACGAGCTTCAGCGCGATTGCATCGACGCTCGTCGGTACCGACGCCGCATCCTCGCAATCGTGGCGCAACGTCGACGTCGTCGATCCGGAGCGCGATGCCGCAGTCGACCTCGACGACGACGCTGCGAATGCGCCGCCCGACGCGCGGGCGTCGACGGGCGAAGGCTCGGGCGACTCGATCCGCTTTCGTTTTCCGGCGGGCGCGCAGGCGGGCGTCTGCCTGCACGGCATTCTCGAGCAGGCGGCCTTCGACGGGCCGCTCGACGAGTCGCTGGTCGCACACTGGCTGCGGCGCTGCGGGTATCGACGCTCGGAGGCGCGCGAGGTGTGCGACTGGCTCGACGAAGTGCTGCACGTTCCGTTGCGTACGCCGGACGGCTCGCAGCTCACGCTGCCAGCGGTACCGCGGATGCGCCAGCTGCGCGAGATGGAGTTCCACCTGGCCGCCCGCGACGTTTCCGATCGCGCACTCGTCGACGCGCTCGACGAGACGCTCGCGATCGACAGGGCGCTCGCGATCGACGCTCGGGCCGGCACGCATCGATGGAGCGGCTTCCTGCGCGGCTTCGTCGATCTCGTCTTCGAGCACGAGGGCCGCTGGTACATCGTCGACTGGAAGAGCAATCATCTCGGCGACGGTGCGTTGCACTATGCAGAGGCGGCCCTCGCGGAGTCGATGCGTGCGCATGCGTATCCGCTGCAGGCGAGCCTGTACGCGCTCGCCGTGCATCGCTGGCTGCGCCGCACGCTACCGGGCTACGACTACGAGCGCTCCTTCGGCGGCGTGTTCTACGTGTTCCTTCGAGGCGCGGGGCTGGGCGTTTCCGGTGACGCGCGTGCACCGGTGCCCGGCGTGCACGTGAGTCGGCCGGGCGCGCGCACGATCGCGCGGCTCGACCGTCTGCTCGACGGCGCCCGCCGCGGACGGGCGAAGGCACGATGAACACGGCAGCAAAGCCCGGCGATCGCGTCGCAGGCGCTTTCGCGGACGCGCTCGTCCGCTTGCACGCGAGAACGGGCGGCCGGATCGACGACGTTGCGCTCGTCGGGCAGTGGGCGAAGCGCGTCTGGATGCAGGCCGACGCCGGTAACGTCTGCGTCGAAGTGTCCGATGCCGGCGAGCGCACGGTGCTTGCGTCGAGCCCTGTCGTCGACCGCGCCGAAGACGTGCGGGAAGCGCCGCTCGTGCTCGACGGAGATGCGCTCTACCTGCAGCGGCTGTGGCGCGCCGAGGAACGGCTTGCCGCGACGATCGCTGCGCTCGATGTACCGGCGCCGATGGGCGACGATGCTCGCGCAGCAGACGTCGTCGATTCGCTGTTCGCACCCGAAGAAGCGGACGACGCGCAGCGCAGGGCGCTGATGCGCGTGCTCGGCCACCGGCTCACGCTGCTCTCGGGCGGGCCGGGTACGGGCAAGACGACGACACTGGCACGGCTGCTGGTCGCCTTTGCCCGGCTCGCGCCCGATGCGCGTGTCGCCTTCGCTGCGCCGACCGGCAAGGCGGCAGCGCGGCTCGGACAGTCGCTGTCGCAGCAGCTCGGCCGCCTCGATCCCTCCGGCGAGCTGCGCGCGCGGCTGCCCGAAGCGGGGAGGACGGTGCACCGGCTGCTCGGCCTGCGCGTGGGGGCAGCGGTCGACCCGCCGCAGTTGCCGCTCGACTACGACCTCGTTCTGGTCGACGAGGCGTCGATGCTCGACATCGAGCTCGCGGCCGCGCTCGTCGCCTCGATCGGCCCGGGAGCGCGTCTGGTGCTCGCCGGCGATCGCGACCAGCTCGCGTCGGTCGAGGCCGGAGCGGTGTTCGCCGACCTGTGTGCGAGTGCGGGCGACGCCACCGTGGAGCTCGTGCGCAACCATCGTCAGAAGGACGCCGCGCACGTCGTTGCGGCTGCCGTGCAGGTGCGCGATGCGGCGCTGCACGCCGGCGACGCGGCACGGAGTATGGGTGGGGCGGCATCGCGCACCGCAGATGCGCCATCGCCGTCGTTCGCGCTGGCGGGCTGGCCGGACGAGATCGCGCTGCGCAGGCCGGAGTTGCCGGTCATCGTCGACGAAGCGCTCGCCGCCTGGGCTGAGGTGCGCGAAGCGATCGCCGCGCGTGCGTTACCGGAGAAGGTGCTCGCCGCCTGCGACCGTCATCGTGTGTTGACGGCACTGCGCGAAGGGCTGCTCGGCAACGTTGCGCTCAATCGCCGGATCGCCTCGGCGGTTCGCGATGCAGCCGCGCGTGCATTCGGCATCGCGGCTTCGTCCTTCGCGCAGTGGTACCCGGGCCGGCTCGTGCTCGTGACGGCGAACCGGCCCGCGCTCGGCCTGTTCAACGGAGACGTCGGCGTGTGCATGTTTCGCCCCGGCGACGGAGACGACGCTGATGCCGATGCCGGTTCCGGTAGCGGAGCCGGTGCAGCTACCGGCGTTGATCTGGGTCACGATCTCGTCATCGCCTTCCCGGGTCCCGGTGCACCGCGCCTGTTCGCCGTCGCGCAGATGCCCCTCTGCGAGGATGCCTGGGCAATGACGGTCCACAAGGCGCAGGGCTCCGAGTTCGAGTCCGTCGCGCTGGTGCTCGCGCCGCCGGATCATCCGCTGAATACGCGCGAACTCGTCTACACCGGGATCACGCGCGCGCGTGCGCGGCTTGCAGTGTGGGCCGAGCCCGAGGCCGTCGCTCGTGCCGCGTGGACGCGAACACAGCGACACGGTCGGCTCGCGCAACGGCTCGCCGCACGCCTGCGCGGCTCGAGCCGCGCCTGATGATTCCGCGCCCGCTTGCGCTGCGTGCGTTGCCCGCGCTGCGCTGGTGGCCGCGCGTCGGTCCGGCGAGCCTGCGTGCCGATGCGGTCGCGGGGCTGGTCGGCGCGCTGCTCGTGCTGCCGCAGGCGCTCGCCTTCGCGACGCTCGCGGGACTGCCGCCCGAGCATGGGCTGTATGCGGCGATCGTGCCGACGATCATTGCGGCCCTGTTCGGCTCGTCGCTGCATACGGTGACCGGCCCGACGAACGCGCTGTCGCTGATGACCTTCGCGGCGCTCGCGTCGCTCGCGCTGCCCGGCTCCGACGAGTACGTGCGCCTGGCGGCAACGCTGGCCGTGCTCACCGGTGTCTGCATGCTCGTGCTGGGCGCGCTGCGCCTCGGGCTGCTCGTGAACTTCATCTCGCAGCCGGTCATCGTCGGCTTCACGGCCGGTGCCGGGCTCTTGATCATCCTCAGCCAGATCGGGTCGCTGACCGGCGCACCGGTTGCTGCGCGTGTGTCGCTTTCGGAAGTCCTGCGATCGGTGATTGCAGATCCCGGCCAGTGGCGCCCGGCGGTGCTCGCGGTGTCGGTTGCCACCGTCGTCGTCGGCGTTCTCGTGCGCCGCTGGCGTCCGGGCTGGCCGAACATCGTGATCGCGATGCTGGCCGGCACGGCGATCGCGCATCTGCTGCGCTTCGTCCTCGGCACGCAGGCGGCAGCGATCCCGATGCTCGATCCGGTGCCGCGCTCGCTGCCGCCGTTGGCGCTTCCGCACCTGGGTATCGACGGAATGCGCGAGCTCTCCGGCGTCGCCGTAGCGGTGGCGATCGTCTCGCTGACGCAGTCGATCTCGATCGCGCGTGCGCTCGCGCTGCGCACCGGACAGCGCATCGACGGCAACCAGGAGTTCATCGGCCAGGGGCTGGCGAACGTCGCTGCCGGCCTGTTCTCCGCGTTCCCGGTCGGCGCGTCGGCGAATCGTTCCGGTCCGAATCTCGACGCCGGCGCGGTTACGCCGATTTCGGCAGTGTTCGCCGGCATCTTCCTCGCGATGATCGTGCTGCTGTTCGCGCCGTGGGTCGCGTGGCTGCCCGAACCGGCGGTGGCAGGCGTGCTGCTGCTCGCGGCGGTGTCGCTGATCGACGTGGAAAGGATCCGCTCGACGCTGCACATCAGCCGCCCCGAGGGGATCGTGCTGCTGACGACCCTCGTTGCGACGCTGCTGATGCGGCTCGAGGTCGCCGTGCTGACCGGCACTGCGATGGCGCTCGTCGTCTACCTGAGCCGCACCTCGCGACCGACGATCCGCAGTCTCGTGCCGGATCCGCTCACGCCCGAGCGTAATTTCGTTCCCGTCGATGCGACGCGGCGCGAGTGTCCGCAGGCGAAGCTGCTCAGCATCGAAGGCTCGATCTATTTCGGCGCGGCTGCGCACGTCGAGGCGCATTTCGAGACGCTGCGCGAGATCGGCGAGCAGAAGCATCTGTTGCTTTTGATGCGCAACGTGAACTTCATCGACGTGGCCGGCGTCGAGCTGCTCGTGGCCGAGGCGCGGCGCCGGCGCGAGATGGGTGGCGCGTTGTACCTGTACGGGCTGCGCGCGCAGGTGCGGGCCTTTCTCGACCGTGGCGATGCGATCGACGAGATCGGGGAGGATCGGATCTTCGACACGAAGCACGTCGCGATCGCGGAGATCTTCTCGCGGCTCGATCCGGAGATCTGCCGGCGTTGCACGGCGCGGATCTTCTACGAGTGCCAGCAGTACAACGAGACTTGATCAGAACGCCGCCTCCATCTCGCGCCGCACCCGCACTGCTGCGTCGTCGGCATCGAAGTGCACGTCGCTCCAGCGCAGGGCTTCGCCGGCGGGCACGTCGCGCAGGAGTGTGACGCCGCGGGCGAGTCCGAGGGGTAGTGCTTCGATCGCGCGTGAATCGGCGGCTGGCATCAGCCGGCCGTACACCGTGTAGCCGCCTTCGCCGTCGAGCTGTTCGCCAGCCTTCAGGGCGCGCTTGGCGGTTGCGACGACGTCGGCGTGCCAGCCGCGCGGTGCGCCGGTTGCTTCGCCGCGCAGGCCGATCGATGCGACGCTGATGCCCAGCTCGAGGCCGATCAGGTGGTAGGGCTTGTACATCGCGCTGTAGTTGCCGCTGCGGTCGGTGACGAGGCCGTATTCGCGAAAGCAGCGACGCACGTAGTCGGTGTCGGCGGCGAAGCTCGCCCATACGCCCCAGCGCAGGTCGCGGAATACCGGTCGGCCGTCGCGTTCGAGGCTGGAGACGACCTCGACCTGTCCGCGCCGCTCGAGCGCTCCGCCGTCGGCACGCGGGCACATGCGCTGCGCGAGATCGTCGACGCCGCAGGGCGGGAACGACAGCCCGCTCGCGGGGGCGGCGAGGCCGGTCGCGTTGGCCACCGCCGCCATCTCGATCGCCGACTTCGTTCCGTCGAGGAAGGAGTTGAACATCTGCGCGTTCATGCCGCCGGCACGCGCGTCGTCCTCGTCGATCCCGTAGTGGGTCCATACGGTGTCGGGCGTCGACGCATGGTATTCCGGCAGGTACTTCGTTCCCTTGCCTGCGCCGATCACCTCGAAGCCCGCCGCGCGCGCCCAGTCGACCATCTCGCAGATCAGCGCCGGCTGGTCTCCGTAGGCCAGCGAATAGACGACACCGGCCTCGCGCGCCTGCCGTGCGAGCTGCGGACCGGCGAGCGCGTCGGCCTCCACGTTGACCATGACGATGTGCTTGCCGTGACGGCAGCACGCGAGCGCGTGCGCGATGCCGGCTGCCGGGTCGCCGGTGGCGTCGATGACGATCTCGATCTCGTCGGCGGTGACGAGCGCGAGCGCGTCGTCGAGCACGTGGGTGGAGCCCTCGCGAAGCGCCTGTGCGAATCCGCGCGCGGCGATCCGGTCGGCCGGCCATCCGACGTGCGCAAGCGTTGCGCGCGCCCGGTCGGGCGAGCGATCGGCGACCGCGACCACGTGCATGCCGGGCGTGCGCAGCGCCTGCGACAGGTACATCGAGCCGAACTTGCCGGCACCGACGAGACCGACGCGCAGCGGTCGGCCCTGCGCGGCGCGCATCGAAAGCATCGAATGCAGGTTCACTCGAGCTCCTCCCGCGCGGCTTCGACGTCCAGGCGCTCCATCGCGTCGAGCGGCTCGCACTCGGCGGCCTGCGCGTACAGCGCCTCGGCCTCCTTCAGCGCCTTCTTGCCGTCGAGCATCGCCATTGCGTTGGCGAACTCGATGCGCGCGATCGCCGAGTCGGGATTCAGCTCGAGCGCGCGCCGGAACAATCGAAACGCTTCGTCGCGTTTTGCACCGTAGGTGACGCGGGCAATCGTCGCGCCGACCTTGTCGACCACCTCGGCGTGGAAGGCGCCGAGCGCGATGTGCGCGTCGGCGTGCTTCGGCTGCAGCGCGATCGTGCGCACGAGTGCGTCGCGCACCTTGCCGCCCAGGCCCTGCGCGAGCGCCTTCGCCACCGAGAGTCCCTGCGAATAGCGGCCGATCGCGAAGGCGTACAGGTAGAACGCGTTGACGTTCTTCGGCTCGCGCTGCTGTTGTTCTTCGGCGCGTTGGCCGGCCTCCTGCAGCAGCTTCGCCTTGCGCGGGGCCGACATCTCCAGGTATGTCGCATGGACGCACGCGGCCTTGTTCGCCACGCAGACGCCTGCCGGCCCGGCGGCGAGACCGCGTTCGATCGCGTCGCCGAAGCGGCCCGCGTGGTAGTCGATCCACGCGGAGATCACCTCGTCGTCCTTCGGAAACGGCTCGCAGTCGCCGCGGTGCAGCCGCGACCACTGCTTCTTCAGCGTCGCCGGCGTGTATTCGTATCGCGCGTCCGCATAGGGAAAAGCCGCCCATCGCGCCATCGTCGTTCTCCGTCGATCAGGGCCCGCCCAGACTACCGCAGGTACTCGCCCGCGAGGCGCTCGAACAGTGCCCGCCCGTCGTCATCGAGCCACGGCGCCACCATCGACAGTACCTGAAAGGCGCCGCGCGCCATCGCCTCCGAGGGCAGGTCGGCGCTCGCGAAGCGACGGGCATGCCGTACGTACTCGAAGGACAGCCAGTACGTCAGGACGACGACCATGTTGGTGGCCAGTGACTCGATCGCCGCGTCGTCGGCGAAACCGGTGCCGTGCACGGTGAGCGAACGGCATAGCGCAAGCGATGCGCGCGTCTTGCGCTCTACGATCCGCTGGAAGCGCATTTCGAGCCGGCGGTTGCGCGACAGCAGGTCGTTCAGGTCGCGATAGACGAAGCGGTAGCGCCAGATCGCCTCGAACAGCAGATGCAGGAACAGCCAGGCGTCCTCGATCTGCGGCTCGCCGGCCAGCGGCGAGTCGAGCAGCGGATCGATCTCGCGCTGGAACTGCTCGAACAGCGTGTCGACGATCTCGTTCTTGCTGTCGAAGTGGTAGTAGAGATTGCCGGAGCTGATCTCCAGCTCGCCGGCGATCGCCGTCGTCGTCACGTTCGGCTCGCCGTGTGCATTGAACAGCCGCAGCGACGCTTCGAGGATCCGCTCACGCGTGCGTCGGGGCGGCTTGCGCGTCATTGCGTCACGGCGGCGTGCGCCTCGCCTGGCTCTTCGATGTCGTCCGTCCCGCTCAGGCGAGCGACGATCAGCGAGCGTTCGAGATCGTGCAACGTGCGCCCCAGCCGGCGCAGCGCGAGGCTCGCGCGCGAATCGACGGGGCGTATGCGTGCCGGCGACGGATCGCGCACCAGTTGCGGTGTGCGGCCGCGCAGTACGGCTTCGTCGATCGACAGGCCGTGCCGGCGCAGCACCGGCTCGAGCTCGTCGCGCCGCGCGAGCAGATCGGCGCGCGTCGTCCGGTACGCGTGTTCGCACAGCCGTCGACGGCTGGCGACGCTGAAGATGTTGGCGAAGAAGATCTCGGCATCGTCGCGGCGCGGCTCGAACAGCACGAGGTCGGCGTCGGGATGCGTGACGCGGTATTTCTCGAGGCCCACCGTCATCCGCGAGCGGATCGTCGCCCGCATCGTCTGCGCGAGCACGGCGCCGACGCCCGAGCGCGACACGCGCCGCGAACCGGCGCGCGAGCCGTCGAAGGGAACGAGCGGGTTCAGGCAGAAGACGAGCCCGGCGCCGGCCTCGAGCGCGAGCGACGCATGCAGCGTCTTGTTCAGCACGCCGTCGAGATAGCGGTGTGCGCCGATGCGCACCGGCGGGAACAGCCCCGGTACCGCGCTCGATGCGACGACGGCGCGCGAAATCGGCACGCGATCGTGTCCGGGTGCACCGATTGCAACCGGCATGCCGGAGTCGACGTCGGTGACGACGATGCGCAGCGGCGCTCTCGTTCGACGGAAATCGTTCGTTCGTCCGGGTTCGCCCAGCATGCTCGCCAGCGCGCGCTCGGCGGGGGCGGCGTCGACGAAGCCGTCGGGCAGCCCGCGCAGCAGCTCGTCGAAGCCGCGCCACAATGCTGCCTGCGGGTGGTGGATTCCGGTGTCCAGAACGCCGCGCAGCGCACGCAGCGCCGTGCGGGGGAATCCGCGCGCTGCTTTGCGCCAGGCGCCGAGCGCGGGACGCAGCAGTCGCGACGGTTCGAGCGTCGCGTCGTCCCCGTCGCTCTCGATGAACAACTGCACCATGCGCTGCGGGGACATCCCGTTGACGAGACCGGCGGCGACGAAGGAGCCGGCGCTTACCCCGACGTATACGTCGAGGCGCGTCGGATCGAAGCCTTCGATCGCCTCGGAGAGCGCGCACAGCGCGCCGAGCTCCCAGGCCGCGCCGAGGAATCCGCCGCCGGCCAGCGCAAGGCCGATGCGGCCGTGTTGCGAGGCCGCGGCGGCTGCGGGCGTCGGTGCGTTGCGCTCAACCGGCATCGATCACTGCGCGGTTACGAAGCGGTGGCGCCCGTCTTCTTCGCCGTGCCCTTCCTTGCCGCGCCGTTCGCGCTGTTCGTCTTCGCAGCTGTCTTCCTCGTGGCGCCGGCCGTCTTTTTCGCCGCGCCGGTGGCGCGCGTCCGTGGCGCCTTCGCCGCGCTCGCCTTGCGGGCCGGCCTTTTCGGAGCGATCCCCATCATCGACTGCACGGTCTCGTTCAGCTCGTCGACGCGCGCGACGAGATCGCCGATCTCGCGGCTGGTCGGCACGCCCAGCCGCGAGAGCGCGCGCGAGACGCGGTCCTCGAAGACCTGCTCGAGGCGATCCCACGACTGCGTCGCCTGCTTCGAGAGGTCGCCCGCTGCGCGGGTCATCTTCTCGCCGACCGCGCCGATGCGCTCCTCGGTGACCGCGCGGGTGCGCCGCTGGATACTCAGTCCTTCCTTCACGAGCGTGTCGAAGACCTTGCCGCCTTCGTTCTGTGCCTTCGAGAAGGCGCCGAGCCCGGCGAGCCAGATCTGTTGCGCCGAGTCGCGGATCGTCTTCGCGAGCTGGTTCATGTCGGCCTTGCCGTCTGCCTTGCTCGCCAGCGTCTTCAGCTTCTTCGCCATCCGGTTTCTCCAGGATCGACCCGACATCGGGTCCGTCGGCGTGCAGTCTACGGCGGCTTCGCTAGAGCGCGCGCACTAAACGCAACATCCGGTACGCAACATCGGGCAACATCGGCGCGCAACACCCTTGCGATCCGCTTGCCCGCAGGGCTTCGGCGATGCAATGATCGCCCGCGCATTCGACGGAGAAAGGCGTTGGAGTATTTCGTTACCGGAGCCACCGGCTTCATCGGTCGTCGACTCGTCCGACGGCTGCTCGCGCGCCGCGGCGCGATCGTTCATTTCCTCGTGCGCGACGCATCGGCCGAGCGGCTCGATTCCCTGTACGCGTTCTGGGGGGTCGATGCGCGGCGGGCCGTGCCCGTCGAAGGCGATCTTGCCCAGGAGAACCTGGGCATCGCCGAGGAGACGCGCGAGGCGCTGCGCGGCCGCATCCGCCATTGCTTCCATCTCGCCGCCGTCTACGACCTCGCTGCCGATGCGCAGCGCCAGGTCGAGGTGAACGTCGAAGGAACGCGCCGGGTCGTCGCCTTCGCCGCGGAGATCGGCGCGGGCTGCCTGCACCACGTGTCGTCGATCGCCGCCGCCGGCCTGTACGAAGGGGTGTTCCGCGAGGACATGTTCGACGAAGCCGAGGGGCTCGAGCATCCGTACTTCGCGACGAAGCACGCGTCCGAAGGCATCGTGCGCAAGGAGTGCCGGGTTCCGTTTCGCATCTACCGTCCGGGGATGGTCGTCGGCGATTCGCGCACCGGCGAGATCGACAAGATCGACGGGCCGATGTACTTCTTCAAGCCGCTGCAGAAACTGCGTCGGCTGGTCCCGCAGTGGATGCCGATGGTCGGCATCGAGGGTGGGCGCCTGAACATCGTCCCGGTCGACTTCGTCGTGGCCGCGATGGACCACATTGCGCACGCGCGCGGGCTCGACGGCAGGTGCTTTCACCTGGTCGACCCGCATCCGCTGCGTGTCGGCGAGGTGCTCGACCTCTTCGCGAAGGCCGCGCACGCGCCGTCGATGACGCTGCGCGTGAACGCGGCGCTGATCGGCCTGATTCCGCGCAGCATCCGGCGCGGCGCGCTTGCACTCGCGCCGGTACGCCGGATCCGCGACGAGATCCTGAACGACCTCGGCCTGCCTCCCGACGTGCTGCAGTTCGTCAATTACCCGACGCGCTTCGACGCACGCGAGGCGCTGGCGGCGCTCGAAGGCACCGGCATCGCCTGTCCGCGGCTCGAGGACTACGCATGGGTGCTGTGGGACTACTGGGAGCGGCATCTCGATCCGGAACTTTCGATCGACCGCACGCTGCGCGGGCAGGTCGGCGGAAAGATCGTTCTGATCACCGGCGGTTCCTCCGGAATCGGCCTGGCGAGCGCGCGGCGCGTCGCGGCCGCCGGCGCGACGACGATCGTCTGCGCGCGAGACCCCGAGAAGCTCGAGGCGGCGCGGCGCCTGGTCGAGGCCGACGGTCACGAGATCCACACCTTCGCCTGCAACCTGGCCGATGCGGCCGACTGCGATCGCTTCATCCAGTGGGTGCTCGACAACTGGGGGCACGTCGACGTGCTCGTCAACAACGCCGGCCATTCGATCCGGCGCAGCATCGAGAGCACCTTCGGGCGTTTCCACGACCTCGAGCGCCTGATGCAGCTGAACTACTTCGGCGCCGTGCGCCTGACGATGGGTCTGCTGCCTTCGATGGTCGAGCGGCGCAGCGGCCACGTCGTGAACATCAGCTCGATCGGCGTGCTGACGAATGCGCCGCGCTTCTCCGGCTACGTCGCGTCGAAGGCGGCACTCGACGGCTGGACGCGTTGTGCGGCGAGCGAGTTCGCCGACGTGGGGATCACCTTCACGACGATCGCGATGCCGCTGGTTCGCACGCCGATGATCGCGCCGACCGGCCTGTACCGGAACGTGCCGACGCTGTCGCCCGAGGAGGCGGCCGACCTCGTCACGCAGGCGATCGTCTACCGGCCGGTGCGGATCGCGACCCGGCTCGGCATCGCCGGCGAGGTGATGAACGCGCTGATGCCGCGGGTGACACAGATCATCATGAACACGTCGTTCCGGATGTTTCCGGAGTCGAAGGCCGCTGCGGGGGAAGCTGCGCCGAAGCCTACGCCCGACCAGGCGGCGCTGCAGCAGCTGATGCGCGGCCTGCACTTCTGAACGGCGCCGCCTGCTGCGTGCCGGAGGCGGCGCAACGCGCATCGATCGCGTCGACGGTGATCTGCCAGACCTCGGCGTCGTAGGCGAGCTGCAGGTGGCCGCGCCCGGGCACCGCGACGGCCGTCGCGCCGGGCAGGCGCTGGGCGGCTTTCTGCGGCACCACGATGTTGTCGTGCGGCGACCAGATCGTCGTGAACAGCGCGCCCGTCTGCGTCGTTTCGCGTCCGGCGAGTGCAGACAGCCATGCGGAGCCGGGACGCATCTGCCCGACGTTGACGCCTTGCCCCCATCGCGCGAGCCACGTCCCGGCGTGTGGCGATCCGAGCGTGACGACGCCGCAGATGGACGCGGCGCCATCTCGTGCAAGGTACGCGCGCGTGGCCAGGCCGCCCATGCTGTGCGCGACGATGGCGACGCGGTCGCGCCCGGTGCGCTCGCGCAGCCGGCGCACGCCTTCGGCAATGATCGCAGCGTAGTCGTCGATCGTGCCGAACACCGGCTCGAGGTTCACCGAGTCGACCGGATGGTCGCGCGCGGTGAGCCAGCGTGCAAACGGATGCCAGATCCCGCGGTTGCAGATGTAGCCGTGCACGAGCAGGATCGGCGTGCGCGCGCCGTCGTCGGTGCTCGGCAGGCGGGTACTGCCGTAGCGGACCTGCGCCCAGAAAAAGGTGCGCAGCGCTGCGATGGTCTCGACCGCCCACGCACGAAGCGAGGCGCCAGGACCGTATCGCTCGTCCGATTCGCGCGCACGGAAGAACGCGCCGATCAGGAACTGCATGCCGAGCAGCCCGGCGACGTACGCCACGGGCATCGCCAGCGCGAAGGCGAAGGCGGCGAAGGGGTTCCAGTCGTGGCTGCGATGCAGCCAGAGCGCGACCGCGACCATGCCAAGCCCGATCAGCGCGGCCACGATGGCCAGCAGTCGCTGCATCATGCGGGTGCTTCCTCGGGGGCGTGCCCGGTCAGCCGGCGTGCCAGGCCACTCGCCAGCCGTGTGCAGAAGCCGTAGATCGACAGCTGCGGGTTGGCGCCGATCGAGGTCGGGAAGATCGACCCGTCGTGCACCGAGACGTTGCGCAGCTGCCAGTGCACGCCGTCGGTGTCGACGACGCCGCGCTGCGCATCGGCGCCGATGCGACAACCGCCCATCACGTGCGCCGAGACGATGCGCGTGAGCAGCGGCTTCATCGGCAGCGCCGCGATCGCTTCGCGTGCCTCGCGCCAGCTGCCATACGGCGTCGCCTGCTCGTGTCCCGGCAGCACCGTTCGCGCGCCGGCGGCGAACTGGATCTCGGCCATCGTGAGCAACGCGCGGCGCGCGCCCTCGAGCACGAAGTCGTTCAGCGGATAGTCGAGCACCGGCGAGCCGTCGTCGCGCAGCTCGACGCGGCCGCCCGGCGACTCTTCGTGGAATCCGTCGCGCATCAGCGCGATCGTTGCCTGCGTGCGCGAGAAGTCGAGCATCCGCTGTCGATGCTCGGCGCCGATGCCGGACATCGTGATCGCGAACAGCACCGGATGGATCGGCGGCGTCTCGAGCTTGTAGCCGATCGGTCCGTCGACCGGGGCGTTCTCGAGGTAGTGATCGACCGTAACGCTCTGCGGCGCACCTGCCCAGCCGCCGATCACGTCGTCGAAGACCGCCGACGAGATGGCGACCGGATGCAGGAAGGTGCGCGTGCCGAGCAGGCCATGCGGATCGGGTGCCGCCGCGCGCATCAGCAGCGCAGGCGTCGCGATCGCGCCGGCGGCGAGAACGAAATGCGGTGCACGAACGCGCGTGCGTCGCCGGCCCGATCGCGTGCGTGATTCGTCGAGCCAGTCGACGTCGAGCGCCACGGCCCGTCCATCCTCGATCAGCAAGCGTGTCGCGCGTGCGCGCACGTACAGCGTGGCCCCGGCGTCGAGCGCCGACGGGATCGTCGTCACCAGCATCGACTGCTTCGCATTCGTGGGGCAGCCGACGCCGCAATAGCCGAGGTTCAGGCAGCCGCGAACGTTGCGCGGGATCGCTGTGCTGCGCAGGCCGAGGCGCTCGGCGCCCCGGCGCAGCACATCGTTGTTCGCGTTCGGCGTCGTTGCCCAGGACGCCACCGACAGCCGTTGCTCGGCGCGCTCGAACCACGGCGCCATCGTCGCCTCGTCGAAACCCTCGAGGCCGAAGCGATCTCGCCAGAACGCGAGCGTGGAGGGCGGTGTGCGGAAGCTCGACGTCCAGTTCACCGTCGTCGAGCCGCCCACGCAGCGCCCCTGCAGGATGGAAATGGCACCGTCCCGGGTGCGGCGCGACGCCGATTCCTGGTACAGCTGCGGATAGGCGTCGGATTCGCGCATCCGGAAGTCGCTCGAGCTGCGCAGCGGCCCCTCCTCGACGAGCAGGATGCGCAGCCCCGCGTGGGCGAGGATCTCGGCGGTGGTGCCGCCGCCGGCGCCGCTGCCGACGATGACGACGTCGAACTGCGCCTCCTCGGGCAGCCGCGGTGCGGCTGCGTCGAGCACCGACCAACCGCGGCGCAGCCCGTCGCGTACCGGATCGGGAAAGCTCATCGCTCGGGTTCCTGCAATCGTCGTGGCCTCACAGCGCGGGCGGGCCCGGATAACCGATCGCCGCCCAGCGCGCTTCGTCGGCATATGCGGTGCCGAGGATCAGGTCGTGCAGCGCGTGCCAGGCAAGCTGCAGCAGCGACAGGCGATGCGTGCGCCAGCGCTGCAGCGTCGCGGCCACGGCATCGGACTCGGCCTCGTTCCAGGGCACGGAGAGGCCGGCCAGCAGCAGGCGCGACGGCGCGGCGGCGAGCGCGAGGAAGAGGGCGCGCAACTCGTCCTGCGTTGCCGGGGCAAGTCCTTCGACCGCCGTTTCGACCTCGCCGAGGATCGTCTCGACCGCGTGCGCGCGTTCCTCGCCGGCTGCCGGCAGCATGCCGTCGAGCACGACGGGGATCGTTGCGCGCAGCACCTCGCGACGATCGTCGGCGCCATGGCGGCCGACGTACTGCGACGCAATGCCGAAGCCGGCGAGCAGCGCGGCGCTGCCGATGCCGAGCTGCAGGAAGCTGCGCCTCGTGACCATCGACCCATTCTAGGCGTCGAGGCTAGAGCGCCGGCTCTAATCCGGCGGTACCGCTTGCCGCCGCGGCAGGGCACACTGTCGCGCCATGGAACCGGGCAAGCGACTCGAGAGCAGTGCCGCCGAAGTGACCCGCCTGCGCCGCGAGATCATCGGCGACGCGCAGATCCGGGCGTGGGCGCACGCCGTCAAGGAATGGCAGACGCAGCGGCTCACGCGCACGCATCGCGCGCAGCTCGATGATCCGCGATCGGCGCGCGCGGCACGCTTCTTCCTCGACGACCTGTACGGCACCAAGGACCTCTCCCGACGCGACGCCGAGCTCGTGCGGCTGGTGCCGATGATGGTGCGCCTGCTGCCCGATGCGGCGCTCGAGACGATCGCCGACGCGATCGAGATCGACGCGCTGTCCGAGCGCCTCGATCTCGCGCTTGCGCGCGAGCTGCGCGAGCCGGAGGTGTCGCGCATCACCGCGGCGCGCTACGCCGACGCCTATCGTCGGGCCGGGTCGCGCGCCGAGCGCGAGCACCAGATCGCGCTGATCGAGCGGATCGGGCTGTCACTCGACCGGCTCGTGCGTCATCCGATGATCGGCCGGCTGCTGAAGTCGATGGCGAGGCCTGCGCGGCTGGCGGGCCTGTCGCAGATGCAGGACTTCCTCGTGCGCGGTTTCGAGGCCTTTCGTGCGATCGGCGGCGCGAGCGACTTCCTGCGAACGATCGAACGGCGCGAGCGTGCGATCCTCGAGGCGCTGTATGCCGGCGCGTCGGAGGGCTGGGACCAGCAGGGGGCGTTCGACGCAGGCTGAGCGCTCGCACTGTGCGTTTGCGCCCTGCAGCCGGGGCGCCCACGTACGCGTCTGCGCTCTTGCAGCCGCAGCGCCCTCTGCTGCGCCCCTGCGCTCCGGTACCATCCGGCGATGCCTGATCAGACGCCGCAGCCGACCCCCGTTCCGGCTTCCCGCCTGCCGCTCGCCGCTGTCCTTCTCGGCGTGCTGCTCGGCCTCGCGCTCGCCTTCGGCGCGTGGCAGATCGCCAACGCGGTGCGCGACTTCCGGCTGCTCGATCGCAGCGTCGAGGTAAAAGGACTGTCCGAACGAGAGGTTCCCGCCGATCTCGCGATCTGGCCGATTGCCCACTCGGCCGCCGGCAACGACGTTGCGGGCCTGTATCGCGACCTCGACCGCACGAGCCAGCGGATCGTCGACTTCCTCGTCGGCGCCGGCTTCGCGCGCGAGCAACTGAGCGTGTCGCCGCCGCATGTCGTTGACAAACAGGCGCGCGAATGGGGCGACCCGCAGCGCGGCGAGTTCCGCTACACCGGACGCGCGACGGTCACCGCGTACACGCCAGACGTAGAGCGGGTGCGTGCGACGATGAGCCGCCTCGTCGAGCTCGGTACCGAGGGCATCGTCCTCGGCTCGGATCAGGGCGCCGAGCCGCAGTTCCTGTTCACCGGGCTGAACGACGTCAAGCCGTCGATGCTCGAGGAGGCGACGCGCAACGCCCGCGCGGCAGCGACCAAGTTCGCCGAGGACTCGGGCAGCCGGCTCGGCAGCATCCGTCGCGCTTCGCAAGGGCAGTTCTCGATCTCCGACCGCGACGCGAGCACGCCGCACATCAAGAAGGTGCGTGTCGTCTCGACGATCGACTACAACCTCGACTGAGCTATAATCATCGGTTCCTTGCCGCACGGCGCATCGACGCAAGACGCCGGCGGCCTTTGTCCACAAGGAAGCGTGCAGCGTCGCCGGTTCCCTCGGGAAGCCGGCTCGCCAGGGCAACTCAGGGAAACTGAGGGCCAACTGCGGAGGTCCTGCCTCCGGCCTGCGGCGTTGCGCGCCTCCGAACCAGGAGAATCGATGCGTCATTACGAGATCGTGCTCATCGTCCACCCCGACCAGAGCGAGCAGGTGCCCGCGATGCTCGAGCGGTACAAGGCGATGATCGACGCCCAGCAGGGCAAGGTCCATCGGGTCGAAGACTGGGGGCGGCGCCAGCTCGCCTACCCGATCCAGAAGATGGCCAAGGCGCACTACGTGCTGATGAACATCGAGGTCGGCCAGCCGGCGCTCGACGAACTCGAGCACGCGTTCCGTTTCAACGATGCCGTGCTCCGACACCTCGTCGTCTCGATGAAGAAAGCCGAGACCGGCCCGTCGCCGATGTGGAAGCAGATCCAGCGCGAAGATGCGCGCAAGTCCGCTTCGTCCGACGCGCCGCCGCCGCAGCAACAACAGTCGCAACCGCAACCGGAGCAGCAGCCGCAGTCGCAGTCCTGAGTGCACTCGCGAGCGAATCGAGAGAGGCACTGAGAGAAGCACTGAGGCAGTACCGAGGCGGACATCGAGACAAGATCGCGGCGTGCAGAACCGAGTGCAGCTGAGCGGTACCCTCACCGAGCGCGAAGCGCTGCGCTACACGCCGGCGGGAATCGCGATGCTCGGTGCGAAGCTCAGTCATCGGTCGGAAACGATCGAGGCCGGGCATCCGCGACAGCTGGAGTTCGACGTGGCGTTGCGATTTGCAGGGGCAATCGCGGCAAGGGCCGATCGGCTGCAGCTCGGCGAATCGATCTCGATCGACGGCTTCCTCGCACCGCGTCGCCGGCAATCGAAGTCGCTCGTCGTGCACGTCACCGAGTTCGCAACCGGGCATACCTGAGCAGAACAACCCGGTTCGCCCGCGCCGCAGTCCGCGGTCGGCGAGCCTGATCAACCAGAGGATCTCCCATGGCAACATTCCGTCGTGGTTCGAAAGACCGGAAAGCGCGCCGTCCGGCGCAAAGTGCGCTCTTCAAGCGCAAGAAGTTCTGCCGCTTCACGGCCGAGAAGATCGAGTGGATCGACTACAAGGACGTCGACCTGCTGAAGGACTTCATCACCGACACCGGCAAGATCATCCCGGCGCGGCTCACCGGCACGAAGGCGCGTTATCAGCGCCAGCTGCAGGACGCGATCAAGCGTGCGCGCTTCCTGGCGCTGCTGCCGTACACCGACAACCACTGAGTGCAGGAGCCCTCATGCAGATCATCCTGCTCGAGAAAGTCGTCAACCTCGGACAGCTCGGCGACGTGGTCAAGGTGCGCGACGGCTTCGCGCGCAACTACCTGATTCCCACCGGCAAGGCGCGTCGCGCAACGCCGGCGGCGATCGAGGAGTTCGAGACGCGTCGGGCCGAGCTCGAGAAAGTGCAGAACGAGCGCCTCGAGGCCGCGCGCGCGCTCGGCGAGCGCCTGTCCGGCACCAACGTGCGCATCGTGCAGAAGGCGGGCGTCGACGGTCGCCTGTTCGGCTCGGTCACGAACTTCGACATCGCCGACGCCCTGAAGAAAGAGGGCCTGACGATCGAGAAGAACATGGTCCGCCTGCCGGATGGGCCGCTGAAGACGATCGGCGAGTTCCCTGTCGAGGTGGCGCCGCACAGCGACGTCGTTGCCGAGATCACCGTATCGGTGGTCGGCGAGACGGGTTGACGCAGCCGGCGGCGGCTCGAACGATCGGCTGAAGCACGCGTAGATGTCCGCGGTCCCGCAGGGCGCAGTCTCCGACGATCCGCAGATCGCGGCGCTGCGCGTCCCGCCGCATTCGATCGAGGCCGAGCAGGCCGTGCTCGGCGGCCTGCTGCTCGACAACACGGCCTTCGATCGCGTCGCCGACCTGCTGCGCGAAGACGACTTCTACCGCTACGACCACCGGCTGATCTGGCATCAGGTCGGCCGGCTGATCGAACGCAGCCAGCCGGCCGACGTCGTCACCGTCTACGAAGCGCTGAAGAATGCGGGCAAGGCCGACGACGCCGGTGGCCTCGTCTACCTGAACGCGCTCGCGCAGGAAATCCCGTCGGCGGCGAACATCCGCCGCTACGCCGAGATCGTGCGCGACCGCGCGGTGCTGCGCCGGCTGATCTCCACCGCCGACGAGATCTCCACGTCGGCGCTGAATCCGTCCGGCAAGGACACGCGGCAGCTGCTCGACGAAGCCGAGTCGAAGGTCTTCCAGATCTCCGAGGACGGCGCGCGCGGCCAGACCGGCTTCCAGCCGCTGCCCGACCTGCTCGGCAAGGTCGTCGAGCGTATCGACGAGCTGTACAACCAGAACAACCCGAACGACGTTACCGGCGTGCCGACGGGCTACGTCGACCTCGACCGGATGACCTCGGGGCTGCAGCCGGGGGATCTGGTGATCGTTGCCGGAAGACCGTCGATGGGGAAAACCGCCCTCGCGCTGAACGTCGCCGAGCACGTGGCCGTCGACCAGGGGCTGCCGGTGGCGGTGTTCTCGATGGAGATGGGCGCGACGCAACTCGCGATGCGACTCGTCTGCTCGGTGGGTCGGCTCGACCAGCAGCGTCTGCGCACCGGACGCCTCGTCGACGACGACTGGCCGCGGCTCACCAGCGCGATCCAGAAAATGCAGGACGCGCAGCTGTTCATCGACGAGACGCCGGCGCTGAATGCGCTCGAGTTGCGCGCGCGTGCACGACGCCTGTCGCGTCAGTGCGGGCGGCTGGGTTTGATCGTCGTCGACTACCTGCAGCTGATGTCGGCCACCTCCAGCGGCGAGAACCGTGCAACCGAGATCTCCGAGATCTCGCGTTCGCTGAAGGCGCTCGCGAAGGAGCTCGACTGCCCGGTGATCGCGCTGTCGCAGCTGAATCGCTCACTCGAGCAGCGGCCGAACAAGCGGCCGGTGATGTCGGATCTACGGGAGTGCGTCACGGGCGACACGCTCGTCCTGCTCGCAGACGGGCGTCGTGTTCCGATCGAGCAGCTCGTCGGCACCGAGCCCGAGGTGCTGGCGATGACGGAGAGCCAGAAGATCGTTGCTGCGCGCAGCGATCGGGTCTGGTCGGTTGGTGTGCGTCGAATTCTCGAGCTTCGACTTGCCGGCGGACGTCGTCTGCGTGCCACGGCCGAACATCGTGTCTTCACCGAAGATGGCTGGAGGATGCTCGGTGAGATTCCAGCGGGCATGCGAGTGGCGGTAGCGCAGCCGGTTGAGGCCTTCGCATACGCGTTCGAGGAATCTGCAGCGTCCACGGACGTCGGAGGAGACGCGGTCGATCCCTATCGTGTCGACCTGGATGCCGTTGTCGATATTGAACCGGTCGGTGAGAAGGAGGTTTTCGATCTCACGGTGCCCGGTCCTGCCTCCTGGCTTGCAGACGGCATCGTCTGTCACAACTCGGGCGCGATCGAGCAGGATGCAGACGTGATCGTCTTCATCTACCGGGACGAGGTCTACAACCCCGACTCCACCGACAAGGGCATTGCCGAGATCATCATCGGCAAGCAGCGCAACGGCCCCATCGGCACGGTGCGCCTGACCTTCGTCGGTCAGTACACCAAGTTCGAGAACTACACGAGCGGGTAGGGCGCGGATTCGTGCGCACGCCGATCAACAGGGTCGGCCTTTTGTTCGAGTGACCGCTACCCCGCTACCGCACGTTGCATTCTCGGCCGTTGAACGAATTCGACGGGGGGAAACGCAACATTCCGTCGCGGGACTTCCGCAGCGGATGTCGCCGAGATCTGATTTGGAGATGGCGCTGCACGATGCCGACGTTTACCTGCCCGCTCTTGTTGCGGGCTTGCGTCTGGCGCCCCGGGCTCGGCACCCGGCGCTCGGCGCTCGGCGCCCACCCGCACGCACCCCCAGCCCCTAAAGCACCTCCGCCGCAAAATCCGCCAGCCGCGACCTCTCCCCCCGCTGCAGCGTCACGTGCCCCGCATGCGGCCATCCCTTGAAGCGGTCGACGACGTACGTCAGCCCCGACGACCCTTCCGTGAGGTACGGCGTATCGATCTGCGCGATGTTCCCCATGCAGACGACCTTCGTCCCCGGGCCCGCGCGCGTCACCAGCGTCTTCATCTGCTTCGGCGTGAGGTTCTGCGCCTCGTCGACGATCAGGTAGCGGTTCGTGAAGGTGCGTCCGCGCATGAACGACATCGACTTCACGCGGATGCGTGAACGGATCAGGTCGTTCGTCGCCGCGCGTCCCCATTCGCCGGCGGCCGGGTCGCTTCGGTTGAGCACCTCGAGGTTGTCCTCGAGTGCGCCCATCCACGGCTGCATCTTCTCTTCCTCGGTACCGGGGAGGTAGCCGATGTCCTCGCCGACGGGTACCGTGGCGCGCGTCATCACGATCTCGCTGTAGCGCTTCGATTCGAGCACCTGCACGAGGCCCGCGGCGAGCGTGATCAGCGTCTTGCCGGTGCCCGCCTGGCCGAGCAGCGTGACGAAGTCGACCTCCGGGTCCATCAGCAGGTTCAGCGCGAAGTTCTGCTCGCGGTTGCGCGCGGTGATGCCCCAGACGGCGTTCTTGGCGTGGGCGTAGTCGCGCAGTGTCTGCAGCACTGCGGTGCGCCCCGCGATCTCGCGCACCTTCGCGACCAGCGGCATCTCGCCTTCGGACCAGACGAACTGGTTCAGCAGCAGCGCCGTGACGAGCGGCCCGGTGATCCGGTAGAAGGTCGAGCCTCCCTGCTGCCACGACTCGATGCCCTTGCCGTGCCTGTCCCAGAAGTCGTCCGGCAGCTTCAGCATGCCGGTGTAGAGGAGATCGGTGTCCTCGAGGACCTGGTCGTTGAAGTAGTCCTCGGCAGGCAGGCCCATCGTGCGGGCCTTGATGCGCATGTTGATGTCTTTCGACAGCAGCACGACCTGCCGGTCGTGCAGGCGCTCCTGCAGCGCACGCACGACGCCGAGGATCTGGTTGTCGGCCTTGCCCATCGGCAGGCTCGACGGCAGCATCGACGCGATCGCCTGCGTCTGGAAGAACAGTCGGCCGCCGGCGTCGCGGTGGCCGAGTGCCGCGAGCGGAACGCCGTCGGCGATGTCGGTTTCACCCGCGGCCTCGATCAGCTCGTCGATCGTGCGGCTCACCTGTCGTGCGTTGCGCGAGACCTCCGACATCCCCTTCTTGTGGTTGTCGAGCTCCTCGAGCGTCATCATCGGCAGGTACAGGTCGTGCTCGTCGAAGCGGAACAGGCTGCTCGGATCGTGCATCAGCACGTTCGTGTCGAGCACGAAGAGCCTGGGCAGCTCGTCGGCGACGTGTGCACGCGCGCGCGTTTCGTTCGCGGCGCGCGGCGACGGGCGCGCAGGTTTATGCGCCGGCTCGGCCGACTCCGGCGCACGCAGAGCCGCGGGTGCCGTCTTCGCCGGAGCTTGCGCGGTCTGCGCCTCAGCTTGCCCCGCTCGCGCTGCGGGTTGCTTCGCTTGCGCTGCGGGTTGCTTCGCTTGCGCCGCGCGTTGCCCCGCTTGCGCCGCGCGTTGCCCTGCCCGCGCTGCCGCCGGCTCCGCGGGTGCGGGAGGCTGCTTCGCCGCCGGCGCAGGCTGCACGGCCGGCTTCAGCACGGCAGCGAGCGGGGCCGCCGCACGACCGCGACGCGGCCGTTCCTCGACAGGCTCGGGTTCCGATGCCTGCGCTTCGCGGGCCGGGCCACGCATCGGCACTACGCGACCTCGTGGCGTTTCATCGCGTTCGACTGCGGCGGGCTCGTCTCGCGCTTCGAACGCTTCATCCTCGTCGGCCTTGCCTCGCGTGCGTTTCGCACGCGCTTCGACGGCACTCGAGAGATCTACGAGGGTTGCGGGCTTGCCAGGGGGTTTCGGTAGCGGCATTCGTTCCGTTCGTCGTTCGTCAGGTCGAGCGCACGACCTCGAGCACTTCCTCGACGTGCCCGGGCACCCGTACGCCGCGCCACTCGCGAACGAGCCTGCCGTCCGCATCGATGACAAAGGTCGAGCGCTCGATGCCTCGCACCTTGCGGCCGTACAGGTTCTTCTCGCGAAGCACGTCGAATGCCCGACACAGCGTCTCGTCGGCATCGGACACGAGCTCGAAGGGAAACTGCAGCTTCGCCTTGAAGTTCGCGTGCGACTTCAGGCTGTCGCGCGAGACGCCGAGCACGACGGCGTTTGCGTCGGCGAAGGCGTCATGCAGCTCACGGAAGTCGGCACCCTGCCGCGTGCAGCCGGGCGTGTTGTCCTTGGGGTAGAAATACAGGACGAGCTTGCGCCCTGCGAGGTCCGCCGGGTAGTCGATCTCGCCGCCGGTGGTGGCGGCGAGAAAAGCGGGAACCGGACTGCCGACCTGAGTGCTCAACGAAGCTCCGTGCTGCGGAAGATCCGACGTACTGCGTCGACGCGAACCGAACATATCACACGGGCAACAGGCCTCAACCGGTCGGCAGCAGCGCCGCCAGCGCGCGCCGGCCCTCTCCTGCGAGAATGTTGTAGGTGCGGCAGGCGGCACCGGTGTCCATCACCTCGATTCCGACCTGTACGCGCGTCAGCGGCGCGGTGAGCCTCGGGTGCGGGAAGCGCTGACGCACGCCGGTGCCGAACAGCACGAGCTCCGGCTCGAGCGCGAGCAGCCGCTCGAAATCGGCTTCGGTGAGCGCGTCGAAACTCTCGACGCCCCACGCGATTACCTCCGCCTCGGGAACGACGAGCACCGAACCGGTGTGGCGTTCGCCGTTCACGTCGAACCAGCCGTCTCCGTACGCCGTGAAGAGCCTGGTTTCTCCAGGCGTCTGCATGTGCAGCTTCATTGGGGAAAACGCTCCGAAACAAGTGAAAATGTTACATTCTCTGGCTCAACGGAGTTGCCCCATGTCCCAGCGCGAGTTCTCTCGCATTCAGCGCCTGCCCCCGTACGTGTTCAACATCACGGGCGAGCTGAAGATGGCCGAGCGGCGCCGCGGCGAAGACATCATCGACCTCAGCATGGGGAATCCCGACGGGCCGGCGCCGCAGCACATCATCGACAAGCTCGTCGAGGCATCGCAGCGTCCGCACACGCACGGCTACTCCGTTTCCAAGGGGATCCCGCGCCTGCGCAAGGCGATCGCCGACTGGTACAAGCGCCGCTACGACGTCGACATCGATCCCTCCACGGAAGCGATCGTCACGATCGGCTCGAAGGAGGGTATCGCGCACCTGATGCTCGCCACGCTCGATCGCGGCGATACCGTGCTGGTGCCGAACCCGAGCTACCCGATTCACATCTACGGCGCGGTCATCGCCGGCGCCGAGACGCGGCCGGTGCGGATGACGCCCGGCACCGACTTCCTCGAGGAGCTCGAGCGCGCGGTGCGCGAAACCTCGCCGAAGCCGAAGATGATGATCCTCGGCTTTCCGAGCAACCCTACCGCGAAGTGCGTCGACCTCGCGTTCTTCGAGCGCGTCGTGGCGCTCGCGCGCGAGCACGACATCATCGCCGTGCACGACCTTGCCTACGCCGACATCGTGTTCGATGGCTATCGCGCTCCGTCCATCATGGAAGTGCCCGGCGCGCGTGACGTCGCCGTCGAGTTCTTCACCATGAGCAAGAGCTACAACATGGCCGGCTGGCGCATCGGCTTCATGGTGGGCAACGCCGAACTCGTCGGCGCGCTCGCGCGCATGAAGAGCTATCACGACTACGGCGCCTTCACGCCGATCCAGGTCGCGGCCATTGCGGCGCTCGACGGACCGCAGGACTGCGTCGAGGAGGCGCGCCTGAAGTACCAGACGCGTCGCACGGTGCTCGCGCGTGCGCTGCACGAGGCGGGCTGGGAGGTCGAGGTGCCGAGCGCCTCGATGTATATCTGGGCGCGCATCCCGGAACCTTATCGTGCGATGGGTTCGCTCGATTTCGCGAAGAAGCTGCTCGCCGAGGCCAAAGTGGCGGTCTCGCCCGGCATCGGATTCGGCGAATACGGCGACGACCACGTTCGCTTCGCGCTGATCGAGAACGAGCAGCGCATCCGCCAGGCGGTGCGGGGCATCAAGGAGATGTTCCGCAAGGACGGCCTCATTCGGGTTGCAGCGTGAGCGCCGCTTCCGCGAATGATCCGTCGTCGCCTGCGGCGGCCGGCGCGAAACTGCGCCCGGTACGCGTCGGGCTGCTCGGCATCGGCACGGTGGGCGGCGGCACCTTCGACGTCCTGCGCCGCAACCAGGACGAGATCCGCCGCCGCGCCGGTCGCCCGATTCAGATCGTGCAGGTGGCCGATCTCGACGTTGCCCGCGCGCGCGAAAGGGTGGGAGAGGGTGTCGACGTCGTCGACGATGCGCGCCGCGTCATCGCCAACCCCGACATCGACGTCGTCGTCGAGCTGATCGGCGGCTACGGCATCGCGCGCGAGCTCGTGCTCGCGGCGATCGACAGCGGCAAGCACGTCGTCACTGCGAACAAGGCACTGCTCGCCGTGCACGGCAACGAGATCTTCGCGGCCGCGTCGCGTCGCGGCGTCATGGTCGCCTTCGAGGCGGCGGTGGCCGGTGGCATACCGATCATCAAGGCGCTGCGCGAAGGGCTCACGGCGAACCGCATCGAGTGGATCGCCGGCATCATCAACGGCACGACGAACTTCATCCTGTCCGAGATGCGCGAGCGCAAGCTCGCCTTCGACGTCGTGCTCGCCGAGGCGCAGAAGCTCGGCTACGCCGAGGCCGACCCCACCTTCGACATCGAAGGCATCGACGCTGCGCACAAGATCACGATCCTGTCGGCGATCGCCTTCGGTGTTCCGGTGCAGTTCGACAAATGCCACGTCGAGGGCATCACGCAGCTGCAGGCCGAAGACATCCGTTATGCCGAGCAGCTCGGCTACCGGATCAAGCTGCTCGGTATCGCGCGCCGACGCGCGAGCGCAGAGGGCAACGGCGAGGGCTTCGAGCTGCGCGTGCATCCCACGCTGATTCCGTCGTCGCGGCTCATCGCCAGCGTCGAGGGCGCGATGAACGCGGTCTGGGTCAAGGGCGACGCCGTCGGGCACACGATGTACTACGGCAAGGGTGCCGGCGCCGAGCCGACGGCGAGCGCGGTCGTCGCCGATCTCGTCGACGTCGCACGGATGTTCACCTCCGACCCCGGCAATCGCGTGCCGCATCTGGCCTTCCAGGCCGAGTCGCTGTCCGATCTCCCGGTGCTGCCGATCGACGCGGTGCGGACGGCGTACTACCTGCGCCTGCGCGTCGCCGACCGGCCCGGCGTGCTCGCCGACATCACGCGCATCCTCGCCGACGGCGAGATCTCGATCGACGCGGCGCTGCAGCGCGAGCCGGCCGAAGGCGAGAACCAGACCGACATCATCCTGCTCACGCACCGCACGATCGAGCGGCGCATCGTCGCCGCGATCGAACGCATCGAGGCGCTCCCCACGGTGCTCTCGCGCGTCGTGCGCATCCGACTCGAAGATCTCCAGTGAAATACCTGTCCACCCGCGGCGGCATGGAGCCGGCGCGTTTCACCGAGATCCTGCTCGGCGGGCTGGCGCCCGACGGCGGGCTCGTCGTTCCCGATCGCTATCCGCGCATTGACGACGCCACACTCACGCGCTGGCGCACGCTGCCCTACGCCGAACTCGCCTTCGAGATCCTGCGCCTGTATGTGGACGACCTTCCGGCCGCGCAGCTGCGCATGCTGTGCGAGCGCACGTACACGGCCGAGGTCTTCGGCTCCGGGGAGATCACGCCGCTCGTCGAGCTCGAGCCGGGTCTGAACCTGCTGCGCCTGTCGAACGGGCCGACGCTCGCGTTCAAGGATCTCGCGATGCAGTTGCTCGGCGCGCTCTTCGAGCACGTGCTGCGCGAGCAGAAGAGCGAGCTGAACATTCTCGGTGCCACCTCGGGCGACACCGGCAGCGCGGCCGAGCACGCGATGCGCGGTCGGGCCGGCATCCAGGTGTTCATGCTGTCGCCGCTCGGACGCATGAGCGCGTTCCAGACCGCGCAGATGTACTCGCTCACCGACGCGAACGTCTTCAACATCGCGATCGAAGGCGTGTTCGACGAGTGCCAGGATCTCGTCAAGGCGGTGTCGAACGACCTGCTGTTCAAGCGGCGCCATTCGATCGGTACCGTGAACTCGATCAACTGGGCGCGCGTCGCGGCGCAGATCGTCTACTACTTCAAGGGCTTCTTCGCCGCCACGCGCACGAACGACGAGCGCGTCTCGTTCACCGTGCCGTCGGGCAACTTCGGCAACGTGCTTGCCGGCCACATCGCGCGGCAGATGGGGCTGCCCGTTTCCCGGCTCGTTGTCGCCACCAACGAGAACGACGTGCTCGACGAGTTCATCCGCACCGGTCGGTATCGCCCCCGTGCCGCGCTCGAGACGCATCACACGAGCAGTCCGTCGATGGACATCTCGAAGGCGTCGAACTTCGAGCGCTTCGTGTTCGACCTCGCCGATCGCGATGCCGCGCGCGTGCGTGAGCTGTGGTCGGCGCTCGAGCGCGACGGGCAGTTCGACATCTCGGGCAGCGCCGAGGCCGCGCGGCTTCCGTCGTACGGCTTCGCATCCGGACGCAGCACGCACGCCGACCGTCTCGCGACGATCCGCGCCGTGCATGAACGGCACGGCGTCGTCGTCGATCCGCACACGGCCGACGGGCTGCATGTCGCGCCCCGCTGGCGCGAGCCGGACGTGCCGATGATCTGCCTGGAGACGGCACAACCGGCGAAGTTTGCGGAGACGATCCGCGAGGCGATCGGCATCGAAGCGCCGCGCCCGGCCGGATACGAGGGCATCGAGGCGCTGCCGCAGCGCTTCGAGCGCATGCCGGTCGATGTCGATCGGCTCAAGCGCTACATCGCCGAGCGCTGCGACGCGCTGCCGTCGAGCGTCGATTGTCGCTGGCGGGTCGACGCCTGAATCGGAGGTCGCGGGTCGAGCCCCGGCGGCTGCTGCCGGCCGCGACGACGGCATCTTCTCAGCCGCCTGAATCCGTCGGCTCGGGTATCCTCGATTACACATGAAAGTCTTCGGCTTCGCCGGCTGGTCCGGCTCGGGCAAGACCACGCTGATCGAGCAGCTCATCCCGCGTTTCGTGATGAGTGGGCTGCGCGTGTCGCTGATCAAGCACGCGCATCACCTGTTCGACATCGACAAGCCCGGCAAGGATTCGTATCGGCATCGCGAGGCGGGCGCCTCCGAGGTGCTGATCACCTCCGACCAGCGCTGGGTGCTGATGCACGAGCTGCGCGACGAAGCCGAGCCTTCGCTGCACGAGCAGCTCGGAAGATTCTCGCCGTGCGATCTCGTGCTCGTCGAGGGCTACAAGCGCGCGGCGATCCCGAAGCTCGAGGTGTACCGGCCGGCGCTCGGCAAGGGGCCGCTGTACCCGGATGATCCGAACATCGTCGCGGTGGCGAGCGACGCGTCGGTAGCCACCACGCTGCCCCGGCTCGATCTCAACGACCCCGACGCGATCGCCGAGTTCATCCTCGCGTATCTCGAAGGAATCCATGAAACCCGCATTGCAGCCGTTCGATGACGCGCTCGCGGCACTGCTCGAGAACGCCGCTCCGCTAGACGGACTCGAATCGCTCGACACCTTCGATGCCGCGGGGCGTGTGCTGGCCGTCGACCTGTGTTCGACGCTCGACGTTCCGGCGCACGACAACACGCAGATGGACGGATACGCGGTGCGTCGCGCCGATCTCGCGCAGGCGAGCGAGGCCACGCCGGTGCGCCTGCCGGTCGCGCAGCGCATTCCTGCCGGGCACGTGGGGCGGCCGCTCGCTGCCGGCGAGGCCGCGCGGATCTTCACCGGCGGCCTGATTCCCGATGGCGCCGACGCGGTGGTCATGCAGGAGCACGCGCGCGCCGGGGACGGGAACGTCGAGTTCACGCAGTGCCCGAAGCCCGGCGAATGGATCCGCCGCGTCGGCGAGGACATCCGCGCCGGCAGCGTGATCCTGCCCGCGGGAACGCGGCTCTCGCCGCAGGCCACCGGGCTCGCCGCGTCGGTCGGTCTCGCGCGGCTCGACGTGCACCGGCGCGTGCGGGTCGCGTGCTTCTTCACCGGCGACGAGCTCGCGATGCCCGGCGAGCCTCTTCCGCCCGGTGCGATCTACAACAGCAATCGCTTCGTGCTCGTCGCGCTGCTGCGTCGGTTGGGTTGCGAAGTGCTCGACCTCGGCAACGTGCCCGATACGCTCGAAGCGACGCGCGAGGCGCTGCGTCGTGCGGCGGGCGACAGCGACCTGATCGTCACCTCGGGCGGCGTGTCGGTCGGCGAGGAGGATCACGTGAAGCCCGCCGTGCAGGCCGAGGGCGAACTGCGCATGTGGCAGATCGCGATCAAGCCGGGCAAGCCGCTGGCCTACGGGCGCGTTCGACGCGGTGGCGACTTCACGCATTTCATCGGGCTGCCCGGAAACCCGGTGTCGAGCTTCGTGACCTTCGTGCTGATGGTGCGCCCCTTCGTGCTGCGCCTGCAGGGCGTCGTCGACGTGGCACCGCGGTCCGTTGCGATGCGCGCCGATTTCGACTGGCCGAAGCCCGGTCGGCGCCGCGAGTTCCTGAGGGTTAGAATCAACGAACGAGGCGGACTCGATCGGTTCCCCAACCAGAGTTCCGCCGTCCTGACATCGACCGTCTGGGGCGACGGCCTGGTGGACACCCCTCCGCAGCAACCGATCGCCCCCGGCGATGTCGTTCGTTACCTGCCGTTCACGGCGCTGCTGAACTGACATGTCGGTCACCATTCTCTATTTCGCGGCACTGCGCGAGGCGCTCGGCACCGGGCGCGAAACCGTCGAGCTTCCCGAAGGCGTCGCCAACGCGGGCCAGTTGCGTCATTGGCTGCGCGAGCGCGGCGGCGCATGGGCCGAATCGCTCGGCGAGAACCGTTCGATCCGCATCGCGGTCGATCAGGCGATGGCGCGGTCCGACACGCCGCTGCGGGCCGGCGCCGAAGTTGCGTTCTTTCCGCCGGTGACCGGCGGTTGACAGGCGCCGCTTCGTGCGCGTAATTTATGCGCATGAAACATGTTGTCCGCGAGCGCAGTGTTCTCTACGACGTCTCGGCGCCGAAGCGCCCGACCAACGTCACGATCAACGCCGACCTGCTGCGGCAGGCGCGCGAGCTCGACATCAACCTTTCGCAGACGATCGAGTCCGCGCTCGTCGCCGAGGTCGTGCGCTGCGCGCGCGAGCGCTGGCTTGCGGAGAACCGCGCCGCCATCGATGCCTACAACGAAGACATCGAGCGCAACGGTTGCTTCGCCGATTCGTTGCGCGCGTTCTAGCACCGGCGCAACTCATGGCGCAGTTCCACGTCTACCGCAACCTCGACGGTTCCTCGCGGCAGCGCTTTCCGTTCCTGCTCGACGTGCAGTCCGATCTGCTCGAGTCGCTCGCCACGCGGGTGGTCGTGCCGCTGGCCGAAACCGACCGGAAGCGCCTGCCGGTCGCCCGGCTGATGCCCGTCTTCGAGGTCGACGGTCGATCCGTCATGATGCGCACCGGCGAGATCGCCGGCATCGCCCGGAAGGCGGTCGGCGAGCACGTCGTCTCGCTGGCCGACCGCCGGCACGAGATCGTCGCTGCGCTCGACGTTTTCATCAGTGGCGTGTGATGCGCATGCGCGCGGATCTGTCGCATACGTCCTGACGGGAGGAACCTTCATGCCCGTTCGAGTCCAGGCCGAAGACTTCGACGTCGGCGTCGAAATCGATGCGCTGCGCGCCGGCAACCTGAAGGTCGGTGCCGTCGCCACCTTCGTCGGCACGGTACGAGACATCAACGAAGGCGCCGGCGTCGGCGCGATGACGCTCGAGCACTATCCGGGCATGACCGAACGCGCGCTCGAAGACATCTGCGCGCAGGCGCGCAGCCGCTGGAAGGTCTTCGACACGCTGGTCGTGCACCGATACGGGCCGCTCGAGCCGGGCGATCGCATCGTGCTCGTCGTCGTCACTTCGGCGCATCGCGGCGAGGCCTTCGACGCCTGCGAGTTCATCATCGACTATCTGAAGACGCAGGCGCCGTTCTGGAAGAAGGAATCGACGGCCGAGGGCGAGCGCTGGGTCGATGCGCGCGAAGCGGACGACGAGGCGGCAGCGCGATGGTGAGCGCGCACGCGCCGCTGCGTTGATCGTGCCGCACTTCAGCGTTCTCGGCTTCGTCGCCGTCGGCATCGGAGCCATGCTGGGCGCCTGGCTGCGCTGGGCTTTCGGCCTGTGGCTGAACACCGCCGATCGCGTGCTGCCGCTTGGCACGCTGCTCTCGAATGTCCTCGGCGGCCTGCTCGTCGGAGTCGCGGTCGCGTGGTTCGCACGTCATCCGCAGTTCGCGCCCGAGTGGCGGCTGTTCGCGATCACCGGTTTTCTCGGCGCGCTCACCACTTTTTCTACGTTCTCGATCGAGTCTTTCGGATTGATTGCGCGCGGGGCTTTCGGCTGGGCGCTCGCGCACAGCGCGCTGCATCTGTTCGGCTCGCTCGCGGCGGCGGCGGTCGGGTATCGGATTGCGAGCTGATTCCGCTGCTGTACGGATAAGGAAGCCGCGGACCGAGCCGCTCGAGCAGTTTGACCATTGCTCGAATCTGCGACTCCGTCCCGATCTACGCCTTCCAGCCCAGCAACCCTTCGACCACCCCCCGCGCCTCCACCAGGCTCCCCACCACCGCGTGCGCCAGCCCTGCGTACTCCGCTCGCGGCGGCATCATGTCCGGCACCACGATGCACGCCAGCCCCGCGCCGTGCGCGGCGCGCAGCCCCGTGTCCGAATCCTCCAGTGCGATGCACGAACGCGGATCGAAACCCAACTGCGCCGTTGCCGCCAGGTACACATCCGGCGCCGGCTTCGTCTTCGGCACCTGGTCACCGCAGACGATCGTCGAGAAGCGATCGCGCAACCCCGCCAGCGTGAGCTTCTCGTGCGCGAGCTCGCACATCGTCGACGTCGCCACCGCCTTCGGCACGCCGAGCGCATCGAGCCAGTCGAGCAGCTCGACGATGCCGGGCTTCAGCACCACACCCTCGCCGCGCAGCCGCTCGAGATAGCGCACGCGTCCGCGCTTCGACACCTCGTCGAGCGGAAAGCTGCGCCCGCCGGCATCGAGCAGCTTCTGGCGCGATGCGCGATGATCGAGCCCGACCATCGCCAGGCAGGTCTCGCGCGAGATCTCCCAGCCCGACACGCGCGCCGACTCGATCCAGCACTCCACGGCAATGCGCTCGGTGTCGAGCATCAGCCCGTCCATGTCGAGGACGACGGCCCGGTAGTACGGCATGCTCAGTACGACTGCATCGTCAGCGCTGCCCGAGCGTGGTGTCGCCGAACAGTCCGCGGTGCTCGCGCGGCTCGCTGCGCCAGTACTGGCGAGGTGCGTCGACCTTCGCGCCGAGCTCGGCAGCGGCGTGCCAGGGCCATCGCGGGTCGTAGAGCAGCGCGCGTGCCATCGCCACCAGGTCGGCCTTGCCGGAAGCGACGATCTCCTCGGCCTGCCGCGGCTCGGTGATCAGTCCGACCGCCATCACGCGCAATCCGGGCACCGCGCGCCGGATCGCGTCGGCGAACGG
Organism: uncultured Limnobacter sp.; assembly: GCA_964538505.1. Taxonomy (GTDB): domain Bacteria; phylum Pseudomonadota; class Gammaproteobacteria; order Burkholderiales; family Burkholderiaceae_E; genus Zeimonas. The sequence continues at coordinate 48,072 of CAZIDY010000023.1, forward strand.
CACCTGGTAGCCGGGCTCGAGCCGCACCTTCTGCAGCGGCGAGACGCCGCCGCTCGAGACGTCGATCCAGTCGACGCCGAGCTCTGCGCAGGCGCGGGTGAACACGATTGCATCCGGCACGTCGAAGCGCTGCTCGGCCGGCAGATCGTCGCGCCAGTCGGTGGCCGAGATGCGCACGCCGAGCGGCTTGTGCGCGGGCCACGCGGCGCGCATTGCCGCAATCACCTCGAGCGGCCAGCGCATCCGGTTCTCGAGCGTGCCGCCGTATTCGTCGTCGCGAACGTTCGCCAGCGGCGACAGGAACTGATGCAGCAGGTAACCGTACGCCCCGTGCACCTCGACCGCATCGAGCCCGAGCCGGTCGGCGCGGCGCACCGCTTCGACGAAGCGCAGCTTCAACGCATCGAGCTCGTCGCGCTCGAGCGCGTGCGGCGCCGCTTCGTCGTCCGCAATCGGCACCGCGCTCGGCGCGACGCGCTGCCAGCCGCCCGCATCGACGTCGATCAACCTGCCGCCCTCCCAGGGCCGCGCGCTCGACGCCTTGCGCCCTGCGTGCGCGAGCTGGATGCCGATCGGCACCTGCGAGACGCTGCGCACCGTTTCCAGCATACGCGCGAGCGCTTCCTCGGTGGCGTCGTCGTACAGGCCGAGGTCGCCGTGCGTGATGCGCCCGGCGGGATCCACCGCCGAGGCCTCGATCAGCAGCAGCCCGACGCCGCCGAGCGCCAGGTGCCCGAGGTGCACGCTGTGCCACGGCTGCGCACGACCCTCCACGGCCGAGTACTGGCACATCGGCGAGACGACGATGCGGTTGGCAAGCACCAGCGAGCGAAGCGGCAGTGAAGTGAAGAGCGTGGACATGTTCGACCAGGAAGGAAGGATCGACCGAATATAGCGATCCGGGCTCGTTTACCGTCGGCCGCCCCTTGAAACGGCCCGGATGCCCCTCACATCAGCGTCAGTTTCGCGGCCTGCCGCCGCCATGCCGATTTCGAGGATTCCATGCGTCTGGACAAACTCACCACGCAGTTCCAGCAGGCGCTCGCCGACGCGCAGAGCCTGGCGATCGCCAACGACAACCAGTACATCGAGCCCGTGCACGTGCTCGCGGCGATCGCCGGCCAGCCCGACGGCTCCGGCCGCACGCTGCTCGAGCGCGCCGGCGTGCGCGCCAGCACGCTGAAGACCGCCGCCGATGCGGCGATCAAGCGATTGCCGCAGGTCTCGGGCACCGGCGGCGAGATCCAGATCGGCCGCGAGCTCGTCAACCTGCTGAACCTCTCGGAGAAGGAAGCGCTCAAGCGCGGCGACCAGTACATCGCTACCGAGATGTTCCTGCTCGCGCTCACGGAGGACAAGGGCGAGGCGGGCCGCATCGCGAAGGAAGCGGGGCTCGCCCGACAGTCGCTCGAAGCGGCGATCGACGCGGTGCGCGGCGGCGCGAGCGTCGACAACGCCGAGGCCGAAGGCCAGCGCGAGGCGCTGAAGAAATACACGATCGACCTCACCGAGCGTGCGCGCGAAGGAAAGCTCGATCCGGTGATCGGCCGCGACGAGGAGATCCGTCGCACGATCCAGATCCTGCAGCGGCGCACGAAGAACAACCCGGTGCTGATCGGCGAGCCCGGCGTCGGCAAGACGGCGATCGTCGAGGGGCTGGCGCAGCGCATCGTCGACGGCACCGTGCCCGAGACGCTGAAGGACAAGCGCGTGCTCTCGCTCGACATGGCCGCGCTGATCGCCGGCGCCAAGTACCGCGGCGAGTTCGAGGAGCGCCTGAAGGCGGTACTCAAGGAGCTCGCCGCCGAGGAAGGGCGCACGATCGTCTTCATCGACGAGCTGCACACGATGGTCGGCGCCGGCAAGGCCGAAGGCGCGATGGACGCCGGCAACATGCTCAAGCCCGCGCTCGCGCGCGGCGA